>JAZQFV010000096.1:0-44781 GCA_045539715.1 Ruminococcus sp.
AGGACTTGCAATGAGATTTTTAAACTGCGGTTCATTCATAAACATACTGTATGCAAGTGAAAAGCTATGACTGTCGAGACTTTTCAATCCTGCAAGAATTACATCTGCAAAGTTTGTGATTGTACGTGCAAAAGCAACTGCGTCCTCAAAATATCCTGTAATAATATCTACCAGTTCAAGATAGCAGAGCCATGCAAAGTTATACTCCTCCGAATTGTATTCAAGCGATGAATACTGTTCTATGTAGTTTTTATCAATGGGATTAAGCAGCACCTCAAAGATTTTGATTTCACGAAGCATATCAACCATATCACATACTGCATTATGAATTTCAGTCCATTCGGAAAATGTCGGCAATTTAATTAACCTGTCTGCGGCAAGTTCAAGCTTACGCTGTTTATCCGTATGCATAATATGTCTGTAGAATAAATGCTCAAATCGTTCTAATCCTGCAAGCTGTTCAATTTTGCTGTGAAGCGGTCTGATTTTATTAATTTGTTCCTGCGATATATTCATAAGAGATAAAGATAACTCACCGAGCAGAAACTCCTGTCCCATTACTTCGATATGATTTTCCTTGATGTAAACGTGAATGTATCCTTGCATAGCTGTCCTCCAAAAATTTATCTTATGATTTTATTATACCACTTATTTTTCACTTGTCAACACAAATGTCGTAAACATCGAAAAATATATGTCTCCATATTTTATACATTTTTGAAAAATATGGACATAAAATATATGTAAGCATTACGCACCGCAGATTTTTCTGTGGTGCGTATTTATTTTCTCCAACACAGCCGACACAAATAATCCAGTCGAGGTGATGTTCATTTTTATTCTTGCTGTTGGCTGTGTTGAGCTTATTATTGAGGAAGGAGGTTCAAATCAATAAATAAAAAAGGAGTGTGATAAAATGCAAAAGAAACTACAAACGAATACCGCTGAAGAAATACTCTCAACGGTATACAAACCCATTGAATATTTCATCGACGGACTTCTTGCACAGGGACTATATATCCTTGCTGGTTCACAAAAGGTTGGTAAATCGTGGCTTGCGCTTGATATATGTCACAGCATTGCAACAGGAAGTGATGTTCTGAAAAGAAAAACTGTTCAGGGAACTTCTCTGTATCTGTGTCTTGAAGATAACTATGTACGCATACAGGACAGACTGTTCAGTATATCAGCTGAGCCGACAGAGAATATGCACTTCGCTGTAATGGCTGATACAATCGGGAATGGTCTTGAAAATCAGATTGAGGATTTCTATAATAATCATTCCGATTTGAAAGTTATTATCATTGACACGTTGCAAAAGGTGCGTAACGAAACAGAGTCAGGATACGGTAAGGACTACAAAGAAATGTCAATGCTGAAAGAGCTTGCGGATAAGCTTCGCATTGCAATTGTGCTTATTCATCATACACGAAAGTGTAAAGACAGTGACCCGTTTAATATGATTTCAGGAAGTACAGGTATCAGTGGTTGTGCTGACGGCAGTATGGTACTCGTTGAAACATTTCGTGGCAGCAGAAAAGGTACACTATACTGTGTCGGACGTGATATCGGTAATGCTGAAATTGCAGTTGAGTTTGATGAAGCTGTTATGAAATGGATTGTATCAGATGAACCACCGCCAATGAAAAGTCACGACAATATTTTTCTCTCTGCGGTTTATCTGTTCATCAGAGAGCGTTTCCGTTTCGTTGGTTCAGCAACAGAACTGATTGATGAATTAAAATCAATTACCGATGAAGAATTCTTTCCCAACAGAGTAACAAGAGATTTAGTTCAGAACGGATATGAACTGAGTAAGTACGGAATTGAATTTCAGTACAAGCGAACTCATTCAGGAAGAATTATTCACCTTGATTATTATTCAGAGCGTGACGGTAGTGACGGTAAAAACGATGATAAAGTTACCGTCACGCAAAGGTGTCTTGAAACGTCACAAACGTCTATACAGCGTTGAATGCGGTGCGTGTCGGTAGAATTTTCAATGCAAAGTTACCGTCACGGATTGAAGTTACCGTCACGCTCAATTCAGCCGAAATTTGCCCTGCATTCTCGCATAGAGTAATTACCCCACAAAATCAGTTGAGGGCGAAATAAGCCCCGAATTTGCAGAGTGTGAGCGATACAAATTAAAGATTGGATATGAATTCACATAACGGAGCAAAGTTGATAAAACAGCAAAAATCAGGTTGATTTCAGAGGAAATATGGTTTGCAGGTTAAAAGAAAGGCGTCAAAAGTCGCCTTTCAGCTCACCTCGACGAGCAAAGCTCGCCGATTCTTTGGGATTTGTGGGCGATAAGATGCAGGTCGAGTAATGGCGTCAAATCCACAAAATCGATCGAGTGATGACATCAAAATATGCAATTTCAAGCATAATATCCTTATTCTGTGAGATTTCAGGCTGGAGTCACGAATTAGAGTCCTCCTGTGGAGGGCAAGCATAGCGTGTGGCTATCCGCCCCACGCAAAATACGGGAGAACCCGAACCCCTTGCGGCGAGCCGCCGCTCCCAATTGTGCCTCCATAAAGTTTTTATGGACAAAAAGTTATTGTGTCGGCACGCTGAAAATAGTAGTGAACGGAAAGAAAAAAGGAGTGATCTAAAATGTTCAAACGCAAAATGAACTATGACGCAAACAGGAGAGTGATATATTGTCAAAGAAAATTGAAGTTCCTAAAATCAATCAGGTTATCGTTCAATACAATGGCAATGAAAAAGCATTTGATTTCTTTATGGAGTCCATGATTAATGACTTCTTGAATTCATGTAGTATTGCCAAAGCTGAACAGGATGATTTTATTGATAACGTAGAAAATTCTGAAAAATCGTCCTAAACGCTGGACTTGCAGGTCGTTATGTGGTAGTGTCTGTTGTAGCACAGGCACACCATAACGTACCTGTCAACTTTAAGGAGGCTGATAATATGAGAGCTTGGTTATACTACCGTCTTTCCCGTGATGAAGATCAGGAAATGAATAGTCTGCATAATCAAAGACAGATACTTATTGATTATGCAGAGCAGCATGGATATGAAATCGTTGGAGAAAGCTTCGATGATAACGTCACTGGAATGACATTCAATCGTGAGGGTATAGGTAAAATTGAAGATGCTGTTGAAAGTGGATTAGTTGATACAATACTTGTAAAAGACCTTTCAAGACTTGGCAGACACAGAACACAGACAGCAATATTCATTGATTACCTCAGTGAAAACAATGTAAACGTAATATCTGTTACAGAGGGAATAAACTCTGCTGATGAAAATGATGATCTTATCATTGGATTCAAACAGATTGTAAATGACCTTTATGCTAAAGACATAAGCAAAAAAGTCCGTGCAGGTGTTCGTCAGAAGCAAAAGGACAAAGGTCTTGTAGAAACATTACCGCTCGGATATTACAAGGACAAAAATCTGAATAAGATTATGATTGATGAAGAAGCTGCTGAAATTGTCAGAGAGGTGTTCAATCTGTATGTACAAGGCTATGGACTTACTACCATAGCCAAGATGATGAATGCAAAGGGAATTAAATCTCCCGAATACTATCAGCGACGCAGGCTTGCAGATTGGAAACCTGAAATATCAAAAAAATATTTATGGGTACAGACATCTGTAAAGCGAATACTGACGAATGAATTGTATATCGGAGTTATGGTAAATCATAAGACAGTAACCAATAAAATTAGAAAGACAAAAACACAGGTTCCAAAGGATAAACAGTATCGACATGAGAATTTCTGCGAACCAATTATAGAAGAAAGCGTATGGAATCAGGCACAGTTCCTGTTATCGCAGAGAGCTGTAATAAAGCCACGCTCCAAGAATGGAAACAAGCTTCACAGGTACACAGGCATAATCAAATGTGCTGACTGCGGTTCAAGTATGATTGCAAGGAAACGTAAATGGAGAGGTAATGAATATACCGAATACACTTGTAACAGCTGTCACAGATATGGGAAACAGTATTGTACTCCGCACACAGTCAGAGAAAGCCAACTTGATGAACTTGTAGTAGATGAGATACGACAGCTTCATGAATATATATTATCGGAGAGTGAGAAATACGATAAGATAGTCCGTGATTGGAATCAGAAGAAACCGCTATATGATAAGCAAATTGAAAACCATGAGAACTCAATAAGCGGATTAACCAAGCAAATTGAGGAGCTTATCATAGAGAGAATATCAGACCGTGAACACGCTGAAATTTACAACAGGATGATAGCTGAACGAGAATCCCAAATTGAAGAACACCGAAACAAAATCAACGAATGCAGAGAATACGACAAGGTCAGCAAGCAGAAGCACAAGGATTACAAAGAAGCCTCACAGGTTATTCAAGGGATAATTGATGAGGGTATTATCAGCGACACACATCTCCGAATGCTTGTAAATCAGATACAGGTTCACCAGAACAAAGACAAATCCCTTGACATTAAATTCAGAATGAACGGAAACTGGAATGGTGGTGTGGCAGTTTATGTTGAGCCTGAAAGTGAAGAAATAGCTTGTTCGTGATGATAGATATGAAAAAGGCTTCCCGATTTTATTCGAGAAGCCTTGATTATTAATCTGTCCATATACATTTTGCATCAGTATTTTCATCAGTCATAATTCTAATCAATGCCTCCTCAAAGGTCGTACCCAAGCAGAGGCAACATCCTTCATATGCATAAACAAATTCTCCGTTTATACCCATAAAAAACTCTTCATATTCAGAAGAAGAACCTACAGGAATCAAATTTTCTATACCAAGAAAATCGCCGATATCTTTGGCGTATTGCTTTGATTCAATTATATCTTCACTGGAAAAATCGTCTGTGATAAAGAATACTGGGTTAACAATAACTTCAAGTTCCAAATCAGAATTATTCTTTGGCGATGAAATTCGTTTCATATATCTGTAAGAAGGTATTCGTAAGGTTAATCCTCCAAAGCATGACAGAAAATCAGTAACTGCATCAAATGGTTTAAAATTATATTTCTTGTACCAATCAAGGTAATGTGAAATATTAGCTGTTCTGCTTTCCTGCCACCCACATTTTATAAGAATATCCTTGACCTCTTTATTTTTGATTATCATCATAATCTCCATTCTACTATCAGCTACAGTAAAAATAAAACCTTCGATGCTTGAACATCAAAGGTTAAATGGTGCGGATAACAGGAGTTGAACCTGCACCGAGTTGCCCCGACTGGCACCTGAAGCCAGCGCGTCTGCCTATTCCGCCATATCCGCTTGTTTATGAATCCGTAATTTTTACTCGGTTGGACTCTTTTACCGAGGTGGATTTCATAAGAAATTGTTCCACTCAACTGCTGAAATGATGACGAAATGAATAAATTCAATAGCGTGACGCTACCCGAAGCCAGCGCGTCTGCCTATTCCGCCATATCCGCTTATTTTTTGAATCCGCATTTTTACTCGGTTGGACTCTTTTGCCGAGGTGGATTTTTAAAAAAATTGTTCCACTCAACTGCTGAAATGATGACGAAATTCATTATAGCCAGCTTGACTCTTGTGGTACCCGAAATTTTCTGTTCGCATTAGCTCACAAAATTTCGACCACTACGCCTTTACTCTAATCGCTTTATCTGCCACAGGCAGCGCTCAGTCGTAAAGCTGCCTATTCCGCCATATCCGCATATTGCTTTAATATTATACCATATTTTTAGGATTTTGTCAATAGGTGCATATATATTTATATTTTTTACCCAATCATTCGGAAGTATCTCTAAAACGAAACAGGCGGCATATAGCCGCCCGTTATGTGAATTATCAGTCTTTCTTTTCTTCCTCAGTTTCAGCTTCATCGCTGTCTGCTTCATCAATCACAAGATCGTCGCAGTCAAACTCAAGAAGTTCATTGCAGTTAGGGCAATTGATAGAGCCTTCCTCAATCATACCCTCGTCAATGAGAATTGTATCACCGCAAGAGGGACAAGTAATTTCATAAAGCTCATCATCATCGAAATCAAAGTCCTCATCGTCGTCAAAACAATCATCACAATCGTCTAAATCGTCATCAAAATCGTAATCGTCCTCATCTTCGTCATAGATATCATCCTCAACCTGACCAAGGTCCTGATCAAGAATATCGCAAAGCTCAGTAAGCTCGTCTACCTGTGACTGGAGATCCTCCACATAAGCAACCAACTCATTCATAACGTCAGCCATCTGAATAAGAGCCTTGCCCTCCTTAGTGGAATTGTCGATGTCAAGACCGTCAAGCAGTCCCTGTAAATAAGACATTTTCTCAGTAAGCTTCATAACAAGCTCCCCCTTTCATTAAATCAAAATTTTATAGCAAAAGCAGATAAGTTTTTTTGAAGTTTCCTTATGCTCTTGACATATACTCGCCTGTACGAGTATCAACCTGAATCTTTTCGCCCTCGTCGATAAAGAGAGGAACCTTAATCTCTGCACCTGTTTCAAGTGTAGCAGGCTTTGTAGCATTTGTAGCTGTATCGCCCTTGAATCCGGGATCTGTCTGTGTTACAACGAGTTCAACGAAGTTAGGTGGCTCAACACCGAAAACATTGCCCTTGTATGAGAGAATCTTACAGATCATTTCTTCCTTAACAAACTTGAAGTTGTCGCCGAGAACTGATGCGCTGATAGGAAGCTGCTCATAAGTTTCCATATCCATGAAGTAGTAAAGGTCGCCGTCATTGTAGCTGTACTGCATATCCTTTCTCTCAACGAAAGCTGTAGGGAACTTAGCTGTAGGGTTGAAAGAAGTTTCAACAACTGAACCTGTGATTACGTTCTTGTACTTTGTACGAACGAAAGCTGCACCCTTACCTGGCTTTACGTGCTGGAACTCAACAACCTGAACAACCTGTCCGTCAAGCTCAAAAGTTACGCCGTTTCTGAAATCGCCTGCTGAAATCATAAATAAAAACCTCCGAATATTAAATGATAATAAATTAAATTTTTCGGTATACAAATAACAATACACATTGTCAACCGCAAATCATTAATATGTACTATTATACCATATTTCCGTATATTTTGCAATACCTTACGCAAATTATTATAAAGATATTATATTTTTTGCACTTTTTGTCAGATTTATACATCCATTTTCGGTTAAAATGACAAAATCTTCAATCCTCACACCGAATTTTCCTGCAATATATATGCCCGGTTCAATGGTTATAACCGTTCCCTTTTCGAGATTTTTCTCGTATGAGGGGGCAGCATTGGGCTGCTCGTGAATTTCAAGACCTACGCCGTGACCGAGGGAATGACCGAAATATTCCCCATAACTTGCGTCACAGATGTGCCGTCTTGCTATGCCGTCAAGTTCTTTTCCGCTTATGCCAGCCTTAGCGGCGGCAATTGCCTTTTCCTGTGCAGTCAGAACGATGTTGTAAATCTTCTCCATTTCCTCATCGGGAGTGCCAACACAAACAGTTCTCGTCATATCGCTGTGGTAGCCGTTATAGACCGCACCGAAATCCATAAGAACGAATTCGCCCTTTTTCACCTTTTTATCCGAGGGAACACCGTGAGGCATTGATGTATTTTCCCCTGCAAGAGCAATTGTGTCAAAGGAAATTCCCTCCGCACCCTTTTCAAGCATAAGCCTGTCAAGTTCAAGGGCAATTTCACGCTCCGTCACACCCTCCTTGATAAAGCCGAGAATATCGTCAAATGCCGACTCTGCAATTTCCTGTGCCTTGCGGATATACTCCATTTCCTCCTCGTCTTTTATCATACGAAGCTTGTTTATGGAGTTGCTCAAAACGTCAGTTTCAATTATATCAACGCATTTCAGGTGCTTTTTCATCACATTGAGTCTGCTTACGGTTACATCCATAGCCTCAATAGCAAGATTTTTCACACCCTCCTGTCGGAGAAGTGCGGAAATTTCCTTGTAAAGCTCCTTAGTTTCAATAACCTCGGCAGTTTTTACCGTTTCCCTTGCCTTTTCGATATAGCGGAAATCAATGAGCAGATACGCTTTATTTCTGAACGCAAGAACTGTTCCTGCGGAGGATTTCATACCCGTGAAATAGCGTCTGTTTATGTCAGATGTAATGAGAACGCTCTCCACATTGTCGGGGAGAAGTTCAAAAAGTCTTTCAAAACGTCCCATATCAAAGCTCCGCCATTGCCTGAACTGCAAGATAATAACTCATAAAGCCAAGTCCGCAGATACTTCCCTTGCAAACGGGAGCGATTACGGAATTTGCACGGAATTCCTCTCTTGCGTCAATATTGCTTATATGCACCTCAATTACAGGAATTTTTATAGCCGCAATAGCGTCACGGATAGCATAGCTGTAATGGGTATACGCACCTGCATTTATGATTACACCGTCAAATGCTGTACGTGCAGCGTGAAGCTTATCAATGATTGCTCCCTCGTGATTTGACTGGAAAATCTCACATTCCAAGCCCTGTTCATTGGCACGGTCAATAATATTGCTGTTCAGCACATCAATTCCTGCGCTGCCGTAAACTCCGGGTTCACGCTCCCCCAGAAGATTTAAATTCGGTCCATGTATAACTAAAATTTTCTTAATCATAATTTACTCCTTTGTACCAATCCCTAAAACAACAGTAGACAAATCTAATGGCATAAATACTGCCTGTCGTCGTTGGACTTCCTCACCATACGACAGTATGCTTTCGTCGTCCGCCTTGACATACAGCATTTCTGTCATCATCTTTATCTACTAACATTTTAGGGATTGGCATTAAATGAAAAAGCGGACGAAAAATCGCCCGCTTAAATTTCATATGCTGTAAGATTAATACTTACGCTTACGAGCTGCCTCAGACTTCTTCTTACGCTTTACAGAAGGCTTCTCATAATGCTCTCTCTTACGTACTTCAGCAATAACGCCGTCCTTAGCACATGATCTCTTGAATCTCTTAAGAGCTGTGTCAAGTGACTCGTTCTTACCAACACGAACTTCTGCCATTTACCTTTTCCCTCCCTTGTTCAGAGGTTGCCCACAGGAAACCCCGGAGCTATATGCTAATCATCCTTGCGGATGTCAGTCAACGATACCTCATACTATAAACGAATATAACATTATTTTACCACATTTTGCCCCGTATGTCAAGCATTTTTTAGTTATTTCAAAAATTCGTTATTTTGCAACAATATTAACAAGCTTATTTGGTACATATATCTGTTTTACGATATTTTTACCCTCAATTGCAGCCTTTACAGCCTCGTCAGACATTGCCATTTCCATTACAACGTCCTTATCCTCGTCAACTGCAATGTTAAGCTTTGCCTTAACCTTTCCGTTAATCTGCACAACGATTTCAATTGTATCGTCCTTGCAGAGTTCCTCGTCATATACAGGCCAGCTCTCGTAAGCGATTGTATCCTCGTGACCGAGAATATTCCAGATTTCCTCACCCACATGAGGTGTGATACATGAAAGCATCTTGATAATACCCTCAGCAAAAACCTTCGGACACTTGCCGAACTTGTATGCCTCGTTGACGAAAATCATCATCTGGCTGATAGCTGTGTTGAACGCAAGCTTTTCGTAGTCCTCAGTTACCTTTTTAACTGTCTTGTGGTAAACCTTTGTAAGGTTTCCGTCATCTTCAGCTGTGAGATTGTCAGGCTCTGTGAAGAAGTTCCATACTCTGTTTATGAACTTTCTTGCACCCTCAACGCCCTTTGGATTCCATGGCTTGCTCACTTCGAGAGGTCCCATGAACATCTCGTAAAGACGGAGTGTATCAGCACCGTAATCTCTGATAATGTCAGAGGGATTTACAACGAATTCGGGGAATCTCTTACCCATTTTTATGCCGTTTTCACCGAGAATCATACCCTGATGAACAAGCTTCTTGAATGGCTCCTTTGTAGGTGCTAAGCCCTTATCATAGAGATATCTGTTCCAGATACGTGAATACATAAGGTGACCTACTGCATGCTCAGGACCGCCTATGTAGAGGTCAACTGGCATCCAATGCTTCAGAAGTTCCTGATTTGCAAATTCCTTGTCATTGTGTGGGTCAATATATCTGAAGAAGTACCAGCTTGAACCTGCACTTCCGGGCATTGTGGAAGTTTCACGGATACCCTTTATGCCGTTGTTGTCGTACTGCTTCCACTCAACTGCATTTTCAAGGGGAGCCTTGCCGTTTTTGCCCTTGTAATCGTCAAGTTCGGGAAGAATGAGAGGAAGTTCGCTGTCATCAAGGGAGTGAATTTTTCCGTCCTCGCCGTGGACTACGGGAACAGGCTCGCCCCAGTAACGCTGACGTGCGAAAATCCATTCACGGAAATGGTAATTTACTGTACGCTTTGCTCTGCCCATTCCTTCAAGCTTATTTGTAATAGCTTCCTTAGCTTCCTCAACTGTAAGGCCTGTGAATTCCTCGGAATTTACAAGCTTATAGCCCTTTCCGAGATAGCTCTGCTTTTCAAATGCACACTCTGATACATCGACCTTGCCCAGCTTTTCATCGCCGTCAATTACCTGAATCATATCAATATTATGAGCAATTGCATATTCAAAGTCACGCTGGTCGTGGCTTGGAACTGCCATAACTGCACCTGTACCATAGCTTGCAAGAACGAAATCACCGATAAACATTCTTACTTCCTTGCCGTTTACAGGGTTTATACAAGTAACGCCTTTAAGCTCACAGCCTGACTTAGTCTTGTTAAGCTCAGTACGGTCCATATCGTTTTTCTTTCTTGTTTCCTCGATATACGCCTTAACTTCGTCGATATTCTCAACTCTGTCAAGGAGGCTTTCTGTAATTGCACCGTCGGGAGCAAGAACCATAAATGTGATACCGTAGATTGTTTCAATACAAGTTGTGAAAATGGAGAACTTTCCGCCGCCTACGATGTCGAATTCAACCTCAACACCTGTTGACTTGCCAATCCAGTTACGCTGAATTGCCTTTGTTGACTCAGGCCAGTCGATTTCCTCAAGTCCCTCAAGGAGCTTTTCAGCAAATGCAGGCTGGTCAATAACCCACTGCTTCATATTCTTACGAACAACAGGGTAGCCGCCTCTTTCGGATTTACCGTCAATAACCTCGTCATTGGAGAGAACTGTTCCCAGTTCCTCACACCAGTTTACGGGCATATCGATATATTTTGCATAGCCGTCCTCGTAAAGCTGCTTGAAAATCCACTGTGTCCACTTGTAGAACTCAGGGTCAGATGTAGCAATTACCTTTGACCAGTCATAGTCAAAGCCAAGTTCTTTCAGCTGTGTGGAGAAAGTCTTGATATTTTCCTGTGTAAAGCCGTTGGGGTGATTACCTGTTGTAACGGCATACTGCTCAGCCGGAAGTCCGAATGAGTCATATCCCATTGGGTGAAGTACATTGTAACCCTGCATACGCTTCATACGTGAAACGATATCAGTTGCAGTATAACCCTCGGGGTGACCTGCGTGAAGACCTACACCTGACGGATAAGGGAACATATCAAGAGCATAGAACTTGGGCTTGCTGAAATCCCAGACATCTGTCTTGAAAGTTTCATTTTCCTCCCAGAACTTCTGCCACTTTTTTTCTACCGATTTGTAATCATACTTTGCCATTTTCAATCATTCCTTTATAATTACTTTTTATTGACTTTCTTTGTCTTTATGATATACTGCGGACGTCTTTTAACTTCGGAATAAGTCTTTGAAACGTAAAGACCGATAATTCCGTTGCAGAACATTGACATACCTGATGTGAAACAGATAATGCAGGCGGTTGACGGCCAGCCCGCAACCTTGTCGCCGAAAATAAGAGTTTTTGCAATGATTACGAAAATCATTATAATGGCAACGCAGCAAAGCACAATTCCGAGAATAGCGGAAAGGGCGAGGGGTGCTGTGGAAAATGCCAGTATACCGTCAATTGCATAGAGCATAAGTCCCCAGAAGCTCCACTTTGTAGTACCTGCCTTGCGGTTGATATTCTCAAAGGGAATCCACTTTGTTTTAAAGCCTACCCATGCGAAAATTCCCTTGGAAAATCTGTTGTATTCTTCGAGGGAAACAATTGCGTCAACCATCTGACGTGTCATCATACGGAAATCTCTTGCTCCGTCAACAATATCAACCTTTGAAATTTTTCTTATAATCTTATAGAACATATGGGCAAAAGCAGAACGGATTTTCGACTCGCCCTTTCTGTCAACACGGCATGAAGCCACGCAGTCATAATCGGTTTCAATGAGAGTTTTATACATCTCGTCCATAAGATGAGGAGGGTCCTGCAAGTCAGCGTCAATGATTACCACATAGTCGCCTGTAGCGTGCTGTAAACCTGCATACATTCCTGCCTCTTTGCCGAAATTTCTGGAAAATGAAATATAGTTTACTCTGCTGTTTTCCTTGGCGTAGCCTTTGAGAAGTTCAAGTGTCTTATCCTTTGAACCGTCGTCAATGAAGATGTACTCAAATTCAGTGTTGTATTTCTTGTGCATTTCATTGTAAACCTTTTCAACCTCCTCAAGGAAGAAAGGAAGTACTTCCTGCTCGTTATGACAGGGAACAATTATTGATATTACGTCGTTTTTCTTTTCCATTATTCTTCTCCTTTATAATCTGAATTAACATATATTGTCACTTCGCTGCCCTCTACATCGCTGTAAACAAGATAGCCGTTTTCGGGAAGCTTTGCCCTTATTTCATTGAGCCATTCGTGGTCGCTGTAGCCGTCTTTCAGAACAATGAAATCATAATCAAGGGGCTTATTCAAATTGCCGTCGGAAAGCAGATAAACCTCTTTTCGCTGTGCAAGTCGTGTAAGGGTAAATGAATCAAATACGGCAACTGATGCATTCTCGGGAACTTCCGCAAGAACCTCATCACGAAGCTGGAATTTTTTCGGGTCGCCCATATAAACATCCATAGCAGTTGTTTTTCCGCTCTGCATAGATGCAAATGAACACAATGTAGCAACACTCATAAATACGGGAATAAACTGCTTATTTTTCGCCTTAATGTCATCGTAGTTGATAAGTGCACAGTAGATAAGGCAGGTTGCTGTGCCGAATACGTACTGGAAACCGATTTCCTGTGCATAGTGGTATCCCGACGCAAGATTTGTAAGAATGAAAGGTGCTGCAAGGAAGTAATTTGAAAGCTTTTTCGAAATAAGGGGCAGGAAACCGAGAGGAAGCAGCATCATAAGGAAGAATTTGAAGCTTTCCTCGCTTATGCATTGAGTAATAAAGTATACAGGATTGAGAATAACTGTCTTTACAACTTCGCCAAGTCCGCCGCTGTGGTCAACCATAAGATTTCCGTATGTTCGTGAAGTCATTACTCCCTCGCCGAATTTCGACATAAGACCTGTTACAACAACAAAGTATATAACGGATACGGAGAAAATAATTGCTCCGTGACGTTTCTTTTCCATTGCAAATATGCAGTAGTAGCCGATAAGGGCAACATACAGAGCCGCATCTTCCTTTACCATAAGCAAGAGTACCATAAACACGTACATAAGCACAGTTTTACGCTTCTCAATGGCATAGAAGAACCACATAAGCAGGGGCGGCAGAAATGCATTTTCGTGGAAATCATAGAAACAAGGTCCTACAATTGCACAGCTGAAAAGGTATACAATTGAAAAGGAAATAATTTCAAGATTACCGAACTTCTTATTTTTGCAGATAAGCATAAGAGGAATTGCACCGCTTGCTGCAAGAACTCCCTGACAGATAAACAGCGTTTTTGCCGAGGGGAATATATAATATACAGGCAGAAGTACGTAGAATATGGGTGAAAAGTGAACTGCAAAGTGGGATAAAAGCTTATCTCTTTCGCAGGTTGAAAGGGGTTCAAAAGTTTCAGCCATATAGTGATACATCTGCAAGAAAATACCAAAGTCAAATGTAGCTGACCAGTATACAAGGTGCTTGAAAATTGAGAAAACGGATATAAATGCCGCCATACACAAGGTCAGCAATACAACAAAGGCATATGTTCCCTTTTTGGGCAGATACTCGATAAACTTAAATCCGCCGTAGCTATAACAGAACCATGCGGCTAAAGCGGAAACGAGAATAAAGCCTATGCAGTAATAGTAATTCTCCATTTTCCACAAGTATACCCACGACAGGGACATTGCACCGCCAAACATTATAATTGCGCTTATATTCGTCTTTTTCCGCAGCAATAGGTGCAGTACCCATGCGGAAATTGCCACTAAAACAAATATTATCACAAAGGTTTTAATGGGCATTTCCTTCATAAAATCCTGCCATTTTTCAACAGGGTTGACTTTCTTTTTCAGGTCGGAAACGACATATGCCATAGCCGAGAGATATGCACCGAGAAGCGTCATAATCAATGCGGCATAGTCGAATTTCCCTATTGCATCAATAATATTCCTGATGACGGATTTTTTCTTTTCAGCCGCTTCCTGTGGATTTTCGGCATTTTCAACGCTCTCTGCATTTTCAGCATTTTCAGAAAGTGCCGCCGCAAGTTCATCTGACGCTGTTTCAGCCTCATTTACCGCTTCAACAGTTTCGGGAATTACCTGAACATTTTCATTTGTGATTTTTTTTGATTTCATTTCTTCAACTCCAATCGCTTTTTTGATTTCTCATCACTTTTCGAATAATTCCGATAACTTGCTCCACTTATTTGTAAAATGTGCCTTGACAGCACTATTTGTCAGCAGCACTATAATTGCCCCAATATCAATTACAGCCTCAATAAGATAAATAAGTGTCGAGGGCAGATTAGAGATGTTATAGGGCAAATGGCGGACAACGGTAATTGCCATTAGCACCGCAACAGCGATATTTACAAACTGCAAGCCCGTATACATAACAGCTGTCGCAGCCAAGGCAAATATCAGGTCGTTAACAGCAAATCCGCCGCCTAAAATCATATTAAGAATTGTTTTCGCAAGCATATATACGCCTATGGTAATTACGTAATTTCTGCCTGCTTTATTATTGGTTTTCATAATTCTCCTCCGTGACAAAGCACTACGGCTTTACACGAGTAACCGCTGTTGGATTGCTAATATCGGAATTATCCATAGGAAAAATTTTCCCCCATAGATTCCCTCTATTAATTAAACAATCCAAAAGCGTAATTATCGCAGTACTTTTATATATTTTTTTATTTTAACAATCAATCGTTGTTTTCCTTTGTGAGAAGTGAGTCGATTTCAAGTCTTTCACCGTCTGCCCACAAGCCCTCTAATTTGTAGAAATGACGTGTTTCCTTGTAGAATACGTGAATAATAATATCGCCGTAATCAAGGATAATCCATGTATTTCCTGTGTCAGCCTCACGTCTGATAGGCTCAATGCCTTTCTGTGAAAGCTGAAATTCCACTTCGTCTGCAAGAGTACGTGTGTGGGTATTGCTTGTACCGTTTACAATTACAAAATAATCCGCAAGAATTGTCAGGTCACCGATTTTTATAGCCTGAATATCCTCACCCCTCTTTGCGTCGAGGGATTTTATTATAAGTTCAAGTTTTTCTTTATCTGTCATAATTAATCTTCCTTCCACCATGGTTTTTTACTTGGATCTCTCATAGGCTCTGTTGAATCCTCAATTTCCTCAAGAGTTGCTCCAGTATCGTCATATAAATCATACTGATGATTGAGTACAAGCTCAACCAGAGAAGTATCGCCATAAGTCATAATTCGCTGATAGGGACGGTAATAATTGTTCAGCAGGTCAATTGTTGCGTCCTTATGAACGGAATATACAGAATATTCGTTTCCGTCTGAGGCATAGAATGTGGCATCTTCGCCGGGCACCATATCAACACGGACATTTTCCATATCAACCGTTGAGGCAAAATCCGCAATCTTGCTCAGGTCGCCGATTGAAAGGTCGGTGTAAAGCAGCTCCTTTTCGTATATATCCTTGATATAGCCGTAAAGTTTCAATCTTCCCTCGTCCTTAACAATGGAGAAAAGCTTCTGCATTGCCGCCGCCATAAATTTACGCTGATTCTGCATACGTCCGATGTCACCCTGTATCCACTCACGGCGGAAACGGATAAACCATTCAGCCTGTTTACCGTCAAGGACAACATCACCCGCAGGAATTATCTTGTCATGCTCGTAGATAATTTCATTTTCAATATTAATCGGAATACCGCCGATAAGGTCAACAATGTCAACAATATCAAAGCAGGCTGTGGTTATATATGCGTCAATGGGAATACCGAAATTCTCCTGCACCGCATTTACAGTACGCTGAATAGGCGGCTGAATTGTAGGGTCGCCCATTGAATATATGCTGTTGAATTTTCGTGCGGGACTGCTTGTATAATCGGGCAAACAGGTATCACGGGGAATTTGCAGTATACGGATAGCCGCATGACCAATGTCAAACTGGATTACCCACATAACATCAGTATTGAACTCCTCCTCGTCAAATCCGAGGAAAAGCACGCTGTACTGACCTTCCACAAGCTGCGGCAGGTCAAGTCCGTCATTCAGCTCAGGCAATGCCTCTTTGATTTCCTCCACAGGTTTAAGGTCAAGCTTTACATTTTCCTTGTTCAGCTCGCCCTCCATTGCCACAGGCTGATAATTCTTTATATAATTGTACACAGAAACATTTCCGCCGTTTTTCGTGTCGGAAAGTATGGGCATATTCAAAACCATAAAGCCGATTATAAACAATGCCGATACAATTGAAATAGCTTTCACGGCTATATTCCACGCTTTTTCGTGTTTCAGCTGTTTCTTTGATTTGCCCTTTCGCACAACGGAACTGTTATGCGGCGGATTTCCCCTGAAATTCTGCTGAACAGGCGAAGTTCTTTTTATAGGCTTACTATAATTTTCCTCTGCCCTGCCGCTGTTGTTTGCGGACTGCTGTGAGGGAGAATTCGCCTTGCTGCGGTCAACCCTCACAAGTTTTCCCACAGGTTTATTTTGTCTTATGTCACCCGAATGAAGTTCGTTATTATCCATTTTTATCCTCTTTTCAATCTGTCAATATTGGATTTTCCATAACTTTCGGTTACGGCTTTTTTTCTGATTTAAGAAGCCTTGTATATGCATTGTATCCCTCAATGGTACACATAGGCACAAGTCCGCCCTTTTTCACAACGGATTTCACGGAAAATACAAAGGCTTCAAGCATAGCTTCGTCAAGGTTATTGTACACAAGCTTACGCATTTTATCAACGTCCTTGTAATTTCTGTCGGCTGAAACCAAGTCACCGAGGTAGACTATTTCCTCTAAGCGTGACATTCCTGCTCTGCCCACCGTATGGAAGCGGATTGAATTTATGATATCAATATCCTGAACACCCCAGAAGCTTTTCACAAAATAAGCTCCTGCAATGGCGTGCCAAAGGGAACGGGTTTCCGTTTCCTCACGGCATACGGCAAATCCGCTTTCCTCTATAAGTCGGAGCTGTTCTTCGGGGGACATTTCCTTGCATACATCGTGAAGCAGTCCCGCAAAGTACGCCTTTTCGGGGTCCTCTCCGTATTTTTCCGCAAGCTTTCTGCACTCCGCAGCCACATTCAGAGAATGTTGATAACGCTTTGAGGAAAGGATTCCTTTCAGATATTTTTTCTTATCATCGGTATTATAGAACAAAATTCTCACCCCGATACAAATTTCTCAATACTATATATTGTACTACATTTTCATTAAGATAGCAAGAGATTTTTTTATTTTCTGCTATTTTTTTTCTTATTTCAGATGAGGACATTTCCAGCGGCTCAACGGGACAAACAATAATTTTCCCGTATTTCCGCAGTTTTTCCGCCTTTTCTTCAAGCATATGAAAATCGCCGTCAGTTCTTGAAACTACAGCAAGAGTGACTTCTTCAAGGATTTCCTCAAAGCTGTTCCATTGCTCAAAACACATCAGCATATCGCTTCCCATAAGGAGAAAAAGCTCATCTTTCGGGAATTTTCTGCGGAATTCCCTTACTGTATAAATGGTGTAGCTTTTCCTGTCGTTTATCAGTTCATAATCGCAGGGAAAAAGCTTTTCATTGCCCTCGCAGGCAAGCCGCAGCATTTCCAGTCTGTCCTCCCCTGACGCATATTCATCGCTTGAACGGTGGGGACTAATTTTTGACGGCACGAGATAAACCCTGTCAAGATTAAGGACAGCCGCTGCACTTTCCGCAAGGTGAATATGACCGTTGTGAACGGGGTTAAAGCTGCCGCCGTATATACCTATTCTCATTTTGACTTAGGGATATTTTCGATTACAGGCTCTTTTGGATTACGCTTGAAAAGCACAAATTTATTGCCGATAACCTGCACAACATCAGCCCCTGTCTGCTCAGCTACAGCGTCAGCTGCTTCTCTTGCAGTCCAGCCTGAATTTTCAAGAACTTTAAGCTTTATAAGTTCTCTCTTGCGGAGTGCCTCACCGATTTCCTTGCACATAACCTCGGTAACGCCGCCTTTGCCAATCTGGAATATAGTTTCGTATTCTGCCGCAATACTGCGGAGATACGCTCTCTGTTTACTTGTAAGCATATTTAATTATCCTTTCGCTAACATTTTATAAAGTGCTGTCAGAGCCGCACCACGGTGGCTTACAGCATTTTTTTCCTCGGCTGTCATTTCAGCCATTGTCTTTTCGCCGCATACAAAAACGGGGTCATAGCCGAAGCCGTTTTCGCCTTTTTCCTCATAGCCGATTTTTCCAAGACACGCTCCGTTTACCGTAAAACTGCTGTTTTCGTCCACATATGCAATAACGCATTGGAATGAAGCGTTTCTCTTGTCATCGGGAATATCTTTCATTTCATCAAGAAGCTTTGCACATTCCTGACCTTTAGGGGCATATCTTGCGGAATAAACTCCCGGTCTGCCGTCAAGGGCATCTACGCAAAGTCCGCTGTCATCGGCAAATACAGGGATTTTCACAATGTCAAATACAGCCTTTGCCTTTATCATTGCATTTTCCGCAAATGTTACACCGTTTTCCTCTGGCTCGCAATCCGCCCCTGCCTCACGCTGGGAGATAACCTCAATGCCGAGAGGAGCAAGGATTTCAGCCGCTTCACGGAGCTTATTTGCGTTATTTGTAGCAAATACAATTTTATTCATCGTTTCCGCCCTTTCTGCCGAAAAGTCTGCTAAAGAAGCCCTTCTTTTTCTTCTTTTCGGGAACTTCTTCAACTTCGGGAACTTCCTCAATTTGAGTTTCTTCCTCAGCCTCGGTGATTTCCTCAATTTCGAATTCGTCCTCAATTTCGGGAACTTCTTCTACTTCGGGAACTTCCTCAACTTCGGGTTCTTCCTCAATTTCAGTTTCTTCCTCAACTTCGTGCTCTTCCTCAATTTCGGGAACTTCCTCAATTTCGAGAACTTCCTCAACTTCGGGAACTTCCTCTACTTCGGGTTCTTCCTCAATTTCGGGAACTTCCTCAACTTCGGGAACTTCCTCAACTTCGGGTTCTTCCTCAACTTCGGAAACTTCCTCTACTTCGGGAACTTCCTCTACTTCGGGTTCTTCCTCTACTTCGGGTTCTTCCTCAGCTTCGGATTCTTCCTCTACTTCGGGAACTTCCTCAATTTCGGGAGTTTCTTCAAACTCTGCTATATCTTCAAATTCGGACATATCCTCAACCTCGGAAATATCCTCATTTTCCTCTGCTCTTTCAGCAGCCTTACGCTTAGCCTCGTCAAGGTCAAAGAGAGCGTCAACGAACATACGGCTGTCAAATGGCTGTAAATCGTCAATTTTTTCGCCTACACCGATAAGCTTTACAGGAATTCCCAATTCATTCTTGATTGAGATAACAATACCGCCCTTTGCAGTACCGTCAAGCTTTGTGAGAACAATACCTGTAATTGGTGCTGTTTCGCTGAAAAGCTTAGCCTGACTTACGGCATTCTGACCTGTTGTAGCATCGAGAACAAGGAGGATTTCACGGGAGCAATCCCCTGCCTTGGAGTCGATGATACGATTTATCTTTTTAAGTTCCTCCATAAGATTTTTCTTGTTATGGAGTCTGCCTGCGGTGTCAATTACAACTACATCGCAATTACGAGCCTTAGCCGCATCGAGGGAGTCATATACAACAGCTCCCGGGTCACTTCCCTCGGCATGCTTTACAATTTCAACTCCTGCACGGTCAGTCCATACCTGTAACTGGTCAATAGCAGCCGCACGGAATGTATCAGCTGCCGCAACTACGACTTTTTTGCCCTCCTGCTTGAACTGGTGACAAAGCTTGCCTATAGTTGTAGTTTTACCTGCACCATTTACACCGATAACCATAATTACAGCAGGTGAAACGGACAAGTCAAGTCCCGTATCATCTCCCATAATATCGGAAATAACCTCGTGAATAAGCTCCATAATGTCGTTGGGGTCGGTAATACCTCTCTCCTTTACAAGCTTACGCACTCTTTCGCATATTTCAACAGATGTTTCAACGCCGATATCGCTCATAATCATCTGTTCTTCAAGTTCTTCAAAAAGTTCCTCATCTATCTTTGTAAATGAGTTGAATACACGCTGAAGTCCGCCGAGAAAGCTGTCTTTCGTCTTTTTAAGACCTTCAGCAATTTTAGAAAACAATCCCATAATAGCCTCCGTTTATGATGATTTGATAAGGGAATCCATAAATTATTATGTTACTTTTCTGACGACAAATTTTGGCTTTTAAACAAGCAGAAATATTCAAAAGTTCGCTGACACATCAATTAGTTACTGAATATCTGCTACGTCCTCCTGAAAGTCTACCTGTTCCATTTTCAGAAGTTTGGAAATGCCGTCCTCCTGCATAGTTACACCGTAAAGCACATTTGCCTCCTCCATAGCGCTTCGTCTGTGGGTTACGAGGACAAATTGAGTAGTATCGGTGAAATTTTTCAGATACTGGGCATATTTTCTTACGTTTACTTCATCGAGAGCCGCATCAATTTCATCGAGAATACAGAACGGTGCGGGACGAAGCCGCAGAATTGCGAAATATATTGCAATCGCCACAAATGACTGCTCGCCGCCCGAAAGGGAAATAAGATTTTTGATAACCTTTCCGGGAGGAGCAACGCTTATTTCAATTCCCGATTCAAGGACGTTTTCGGAGTCGGTGAGTATCAGTTCCGCTTTACCTCCGCCGAAAAGTTCCACAAATATTTCCTTGAAATTGGAGTTGATAATCGCAAAGCTTTCGCTGAAAATTCTGCACATATCCTGCGTCAGGTCTGCGATAATACGCTCCAGTTCCCTCTTGGAATTCTGAACGTCCGCCATTTGCTCCGACATAAATTTATAACGCTCTGAAACCTCACGGTATTCCTCAACAGCTTCCACATTTACATTGCCCAACGCCTTGAGTTTATTCTTGACGGAGTTGAGTTCAGCCTGTGCCGCCACAATATCCTCAATTTTTTCCGCAGTCTGAATTGCTTCGGAATACGTCATTTCATATACATCAAGGAGCTGCCGCTTGATATTATCCGTGTCACGATTTGCGGAATCACGGCGTTCTTCAAGTCGTGTAACCTCTCCCGAAAGCTTTTCCTTAGCCTCATTAAGCTGTCGGATACCCTTCTGAATTTCGGTTACAAGACGGTTCTGCTCCGTGTGGATATTCTGATAACGCTGAATTTCAGCCGTATATTTATCGGCATTTTTGCCCACGCTTTCAAGTTCTTTTTCAAGTCGCTCAATATCACGCTTTTTATCGGCAATAATCCGATTGTTAATCTCAATTTCATTTTCAAAATGCCTGTTGCCGCCTTTGAGGTTTTCAGCTTCCGCATCAATTCGCTGTATCTCCTCGGAACCTGCCTGAATATCCTTTGAAAGCTCTATTTCACGTATTTTCATACCCGAAAGCTTTTCCGTCAATTCCGCACGTTCCAATCGGAGTTTTTCACGATTTGACTGTTCAGCCGCCAATTTTTCCTCAGCAAGCCTGATTTCATCATCAAGGGCTGCTGCGGCTTTTCGTGCATCTTCTTCTGCCTGTTTTGCCTGTGCAATACGCTTTTTGAATTCCTCCTGCTGTCTGTCGGAATTTTCCGCAGCTGCCCGAAGCTGTTCAACAAGAACTTCAAGGCTTGAAAGTTCCGCATTAATGCGGATTTCAGCTGAATTACATTCCGCCGATTCTGAACGGAGAGATTCACGGTCATAACGGAGTTTTTCCGCCTCAGCACGGTATTTCTCCATTTTTCTGTCAAGCTCCCCACGCTGTGCGGAAAGCTGATTTATTTCGGTTTCGATTTTTTCAATTTCATTTTTACGGGTGAAAATTCCTGCGGATTTCTGTGCCGAACCACCTGTAAATGAACCGCCTGCATTGATTACCTGACCGTCAAGGGTTACAATTCTGAATTTATAGCCGTATTTTTTGGCTATAATCGTTGCGGAATCAATATCCTCCGCAATGGCGATTCGTCCCAGCAATGAGCCTATAATTCCGCTGAATTTGCTGTCATAGCCTACGATTTTATCAGCCATAGCAACAAATCCGTCGCAGTCCTCCAAGCTTTTTTCACGGAATTCATATCCCTTTACAGAAGTAAGAGGGAGGAAAGTTGCACGTCCTCCGTGATTTTCTTTGAGGAAACGAATTCCACGTTTTGCGGCATCTTCATTTTCAACGATGAGATTTTGCATAGCACCGCCGAGAGCTGTTTCAACCGCTAAAGCATACTGCCCGTCAACGCTGATATTCTGTGCAACTGTGCCGTAAATTCCGCTTATTCTGCCCTGTTTTGCCGCCTTTAAAATCTGCTTTACGCTGCCTGCAAAGCCCTCCATACTATTTTCCAGGTCAATGAGGATTTTTTTCCTCTGCTCACGGCTTTTCAGTTCATAGAGGGATTTTTCAAGTTCGGATTTTGCATTTTCAAAGCTTTCCTTTCGGGAATTATACAGCCTTTCAATGCCCGACAGCTTATTTGCAATCTCCGATTTCTGATTTGCAATTTTCTGCAATTCCGCCTTATTATCGGCAATTTTCCTGTTGTATTCCTCAGCTGCCGATTCCGTATCTCCAAGGCTTTCAATCAGTTCTTCAAGCCGCTTTTCCTCGTCGTATGCCTGCTTTTGTGCAGTTTCAGCGGCAAAATTCAATTCCGTCCGTCTGATATTGAGAGAATTAATCTCGTTATTCGCCTTTTCAACTAACTTGCCGATTTCGGAATTTTCCCCCTCGGCAGCTTCCGATTGTGCCGAAACAGCGTTTATTTCCGCTATTACAGCCTCTTTTTCAGCTTCAAGGTCAGCGATTTTCTTTTCGGTTTCCCTGCGGCGGAGTTCAAGGTCACGCTTAGTTTCCTCAGAGTCCGCCATAGCCTTTTCAGCCTTTTTTATAGCCTCAACGCAATGGCTTATATCATTCTCAAATACCGCAATATCGGACTTTTTCTGTGATGAGGACTGCTCCTCCTCCAGCATTTTCCGCCGCAGTTCATCGGATTTCATTGTACATTCCTGCATACGGCGGTAGCTTTCCTGAAGCTTTTCCTCCTCACGGGCAATGTCATTTTCCGTATTTTCATATTCGCCACGGCTTATGAGGATATTTTCCTCCAATTTATCAAGCTTTACTTTCAGTTCGTCAAGACGTGTAACCCATACCGCCAGTTCAAGACGCTTTCTTTCCTCAGCAAGCTTTATAAATTTCTGTGCCTTTTCCGACTGAATTCTCAAAGGCTCAACTCGTCCTTCAAGTTCCGAAAGAATATCGGAAAGGCGGAAAATATTCTCCTGTGCGGCGGTGAGTTTTCGCTCCGCTTCAACTTTTTTATAGCGGAATTTTGAAATACCTGCCGCTTCCTCGAAAATGTCACGGCGTTCATTACTTTTCGCACCGACGATTTCCGCAATACGTCCCTGACCGATAATGGAATAACCATCTCTGCCAAGTCCCGTATCCATAAAAAGTTCGTTTATATCTTTAAGTCGGCATTGCCTGCCGTTTATCATATATTCGCTTTCTCCGCTTCGGTAGAGCTTTCGTGTAACGGCAATTTCATCGCCCATATCCGCAAGCACATTGTCGGAGTTGTCTATATTTAAGGTAACAGCGGCAAAGCCCATAGGTTTTCTTGCAACAGTACCGGAAAAAATAACGTCCTCCATTTTGTTTCCTCGGAGAGTTTTTGTAGATTGCTCGCCGAGAACCCAGCGTACAGAGTCGCCGATATTACTTTTTCCGCTGCCGTTGGGACCTACAACCGCAGTAAGACCTTTGTCAAAGGTAAGGCTGATTTTATCGGGAAAGGACTTGAAGCCCTGAATTTCCAAAGATTTAAGATACACTTGCTCACCTCAGTTCAACCTGATATTTCGGGATATTTTCATCACCGATAATTTTTATATTCAGTCCAAGCTCCTGAAAATATTTAATGTTACTTTTATTCTGACCTATTGCCTTGCTTATACATGAGGGATGAACGGCTATACTCACTCCCTTGACTTTTCTTTTTAAAATCTGTAAAATTCCACTTCCTTTATCAGCAACGGCACGATGAATAGCCATCTTATATATATCAGCCTCGCACAATTCACGGAAAGCAGGGTGATAAAATCCGCCAAGCATATCCCGTTCCACAAATTCCGAGGCATGAAGTCCGCATTTGATGACCTCTATTCCGTTATCGCTGAATTTACGGAGCATAATTGAACAAAGCTGTATAATCTTTTCAAAAGACATCATAGCGTACTCGCCGCTTTCATAAAGCTCTGCAAGTCTTGTTCCTTTAAGCACAACTACAGGATATATCCTCACTGTATCGGGACGAATTTTAATTATTTCGTCCATTGTATAAAGCTCACGCTTCGGAGTGCTGTTATAAAGTCCCACCATCATCTGCAAACCCAGCTCAAAGCCGAATTCACGGATAAGCTTAGCCGCTTTTTCCACATCATCAGCGGAATGTCCACGTTGATTTGCTTTAAGCACCTTATTGCTCATTGACTGTGCTCCCAGTTCAATTGACGTAACACCGTACTTTTTGAGAATTGTCAGCACTTCCCTGTCAATGCAGTCGGGACGTGTGGAAAGGCGGATACCCTTGAATTTCCCCTCCCCCACAAAGGAATATGCCGCTTCAAGAAGTTCGGTCATATATGCCCGTGGAATTGCCGTAAAACTGCCGCCGAAAAAGGCAATTTCCGTATTTTCAGGGGATTTCACCTCTGCCAGAGCCTTTTCGCATATCTCCCGCACATCGTCACCGTGGGGAATTTTCTCCGCACCGCTTATAGTTCGCTGGTCGCAGAAACTGCACCTGTGAGGGCAGCCGATGTGGGGAATAAAAATTGATATATTTGAATGTTTCATACTCCTGTGTTGTATCCCATAAGTTCCAATGCTTCCTTTGCGGCAAGCTGTTCCGCATCTTTTTTGCTTCTTCCCTTGCCCTTGCCGATTACCTGTGAATTGAGCATAACCTCCACCACAAAACGCTTGTTATGGTCGGGGCCCTCCTCACCGATAAGGACATATTCAACCTTTTCTTCGGGATTTTTCTGCACAATTTCCTGCAAAACCGTCTTGAAATCACCGAATGCCATTTTTGTGCCGTTTGTGGGAATTTCGGGGATAAAGCGTAAAATATGCTTTCTTGCCGCTTCCATTCCGCCGTCAAGGTAAATTGCAGCTATAACCGCCTCAAATGCGTCTGCAAGGATTGAGGGACGCTCTCTGCCCCCTGTATTTTCCTCGCCCTTGCCTAAAAATATATATCTGCCTAAATTAATCTGCTTTGCAAAAACGTGCAGGCTCTTTTCGCATACAAGTGATGCACGGAGCTTAGTCAAATCTCCCTCGGCAACGGATGTGAGATTTTTGTACAGATAATCCGATACAACAACGGAAAGCACGCTGTCACCGAGAAATTCAAGTCGCTCATTGCTGCCCTTGGGATTTTTCTTCTCATTGGCATAGGAGGAATGTGAAAGGGCATTAAACAGCAGATTTCTGTCCTTGAATTCATAGCGTATTTCTTTTTCAAAATTTATAATATTTTCAATATCATTCATCTTTATTGTCCCTCTGCGAATTTGCCGCAACGTATTCTTCAATTGCACCTATGACATTTCCCTCAACGCATAGTTTTGCCTGTCTTACGGCATTGAAAAATGCCGCTGCATCAGAACTGCCGTGAGCCTTGATAACAGGCTTTTTTGCACCCATAAGAACTGAGCCGCCTGTTTCACGGTAATCCATTTGCTTTTTGAAACTTTTGATTTTGCCCATTGAAAACAATGCACCGAGAACCCCTGCTCCCGAAAAAATCCACTTCATTTTCTTAGCAAAGAATGAACCCATTCCCTCGTAAAGTTTAAGCACGATATTTCCTGTAAATCCGTCGGTTACGACTACATCAAAATCGCCCTTGGGGAGGTCACGAGCCTCTATGTTTCCGCCGAAATTAAGTCCCGATTTTTCCAAAAGCTTGTATGTTTCAACTTCAAGTTCTCTGCCCTTGGTATCCTCTGCACCGATGTTGAGAAGTCCCACTTTAGGATTTTTCTTGCCCATTACCTTTTCGGCATAAGCACTTCCCATAACCGCAAACTGCACCAGCATATCGGGGCGGCATTCCGTATTTGCACCTGCGTCAAGGAGAACAAAACTGCCCTTATCAGCAGGCAAAACAGGAGAGGGAGCAACTCGCTTTATGCCCTTGATACGCTTTACAATAAAGGTAGCACCCATAACGAGAGCACCTGTACTTCCTGCGGATACAAAAGCATCGCCCTTATCCTCGGCAAGAAGCTGCATACCAACTGCCATAGATGTATTTTTTCCCGATTTTATAATCTGGTTTGGTTCTTCGTGTATATCAAAAACCTCGTCTGTATGGACAATTTCCATACCCTCAAGGCTTATGCCGTTATCAGCGGCACATTTTTTTATTTTGTCCTGACTGCCTGTGAGAATTATTTCCACACCGAACTCTTTTACAGCCATTTCGCAGCCTTTTATAACTTCAAGAGGTGCATTGTCGCCTCCGAAAGCGTCAACAATTATCCTTGCCAATTCTATCCAGCTCCTCTCTTAAAGCGGCAACTGCCCTGTTGGCATAAACGCCGTATTTTTCCTTTTTGTCACGTATTCTTTCGCCTATATCGGGAAGAATTCCCATATTTGCCCCCATTGGCTGGAATTTTCCGCTGTTGAAAGTATCGCTTATATAAGCGGTCAGCGCTCCAAGCATTGTTTCACGGGGAAGATTGATTTTTTCAAGTCCGAGGATTTTTCTTGCGGCGGCTGTACCTGCAATAAGACCGCTTGCCGCAGATTCCATATAACCCTCAACTCCCGTGATTTGTCCTGCAAAGTAGATATTTTCATTGCTTCTCATGGAAAAATCACAGTTGAGCAGTTCGGGACTGTTTATGAATGTATTTCTGTGCATTACGCCGTAACGCATAAATTCAGCGTTTTCAAGTCCCGGAATCATCGAGAAAACACGCTTCTGCTCCCCGAATTTCAGATTTGTCTGAAATCCCACAAGATTGAAAAGGGTAGCTTCTTTGTTTTCACGTCTGAGCTGTACCACCGCATATGGGCGTTTTCCTGTGCGGACATCGGTAATTCCCACAGGCTTCATAGGTCCGAAACGCATAGTATCAACACCTCTTGTGGCAAGCACCTCAATTGGCATACAACCCTCGTATACGCTGAATGGGTGAGTTTCAAAATCTTTAAGCTGTACACGCTCCGCCGAAATAAGAGCCTCATAAAAAGCAAGGTATTCCTCTTTATTCATAGGGCAGTTGATATAATCGGCATCGCCCCTGTCGTAACGTGATGCGAAAAATACCTTTTCCTTGTCAAGGCTTTCGTATGTCACAATGGGAGCAGCGGCATCGTAAAAACTCAATCCCTCACCGCAGAGATTTTTTATAATTTCCGCCATAGCACCGTTGGTAAGCGGCCCTGTGGCGATTATTGTCATACCCTCGGGAAGTTCGGTAACTTCCCCCTCGATTACCTCAATAAGGGGATTTGTGCGGATTTTTTCAGTAACGGCATCAGAGAATTTTTCCCTGTCAACAGCCAATGCTCCACCTGCTTCAACGGAATTTTCCTTTGCACAGGAAACTGTGAGAGAACCCAGCATTTCCATTTCCGTTTTAAGCAATCCTGCCGCAGATTCAAGTCTTGCGGCTTTAAGGGAGTTGGAGCATACAAGCTCCGCAAATCCCTTGTACTTATGAGCAGGAGAGAACTTCTGCGGCTTCATCTCATAAAGCCTTACATTTATACCATATCGTGCCAAT
Organism: Ruminococcus sp.; assembly: GCA_045539715.1. GTDB lineage: Bacteria > Bacillota > Clostridia > Oscillospirales > Ruminococcaceae > Ruminococcus. Next base: position 28,200 of record JAZQFV010000096.1, read on the forward strand.
GCCCATGCGGCTTCACAGCCTGCAAGTCCTGCACCGATAACATTAACCGTTACGCTCATTTCTTCATATCCCTTTCATAGGTACATCCCGCATTTTCACAGATAAGCTTGCCTGATTTTCCGCCCTTGTTGAAAAGTGTCTTTCCGCATTCGGGACATTTTTCAGCGGTTGGAACATTCCATGTCATAAAATCACATTCGGGATAACCCTCACAGCCGTAGAAACTTCTGCCCCTCTTGGATTTTTTCAGCAGCATTTTTTTGCCGCATCTTGGACAGCTGCCGTCGGATTCAGTAACAAGCTGTTTAGCGTTTTTACATTCGGGGAAACCGGGACAAGCAAGGAATTTTCCGTATCTGCCGTACTTGATAACCATATTTTTACCGCAGTTTTCGCAGATAACATCTGTTTCCTCATCGGGAACTTTTACACGCTTGCCCTCCATAGCTGTTTCAGCCTTTTCAAGGTCAGCGGCAAAGCCTGTGTAGAATTCGCTTAAAGTTGCTACCCAGTCCTTTTCGCCCTTTTCAACTTCGTCAAGGTTGCTTTCCATATCGGCGGTGAATTTCGCATCAACAATGCCCTGAAAATGCTCTTTCATAAGTTCGGTTATAACCTCGCCTAAAGTGGTGGGTTTAAGCTGTTTTCCCTCGTGTTCAACATACTGTCTTGCAGTAATTGTGGAAATTGTAGGGGCATAAGTTGACGGTCTGCCAATTCCGTTTTCTTCAAGAGCCTTGATAAGTGAGGCTTCCGTATATCTCGGAGGAGGCTGTGTGAAATGCTGATTTCCGCCAATTGATTTAAGCTTTGGCTTATCGCCTACAGCAAGGGGCGGAAGTTCCTTTTTAGCGGCTTCCTTTCCCTCAGTTGCCTCCTCGTAGAGAACTGTAAAGCCGTTGAACTTTACAGAATATCCCGACGCACGGAATACACAGCCATTTGCCGATATATCCGCAGAAACGGTATCAAGGAGAGCATTTGCCATCTGGCTTGCAATAAATCTTGACCATATAAGGTCATAAAGCTTATTCTGGTCGCTTGTAAGGCTTGATTTTACACGGGCAGGAGTAAGCTCAGGAAGTGACGGACGAATAGCTTCGTGGGCGTCCTGTGCGTTATTCTTTGATTTGAATACTCTCGGCTTATCGGGGAGATACTCCTTGCCGTAAACATTTTCGATATATTCAGCAGCGGCAGCCTTTGCTTCATCGGAGATACGCAGGCTGTCGGTTCTCATATATGTGATAAGACCAACTGCACCTATTCCCTCGATGTCAACACCTTCGTAAAGTTCCTGTGCGGCTTTCATTGTACGCTTTGAAGTAAATCCAAGCTTTTTTGAAGCCTCCTGCTGTAAAGTTGACGTAATGAACGGAGGTGCAGGCTGTTTCTTTGTAACACGCTTTTTAACGGCAGTTACTTCATATTCCGCACCCTCAAGTCGTTTCAGCAGTTCATCTGCCTGCTCCTGATTGGCAAGTTCCACCTTTTCTCCGTCAATGGTGAGAAGTGACGCATCGAATACCTTTCGTGAACCGGGAGCAGTAAATTTCGCATCAATTGACCAGTATTCCCTTGGAACAAAGGCATTTATCTCCTTTTCCCTGTCAACTACAAGGCTTACAGCAACTGTCTGAACTCGTCCTGCCGAAAGACCTCTCTTGACCTTTTTCCACAGAAACGGACTTAATTTATATCCCACAAGACGGTCAAGAATACGTCTTGCCTGCTGTGCATTTACAAGGTCAATGTCTATTTTATGGGGATTACTCATACCATTTGTAACACCCGATTTTGTAATTTCGTTAAAAGCCACACGGATATCGTCCTCAAGGTCAAGCTTGAGCATCTGTGCAATATGCCATGAAATAGCCTCACCCTCACGGTCAGGGTCAGTTGCGAGATAGATTTTTTCGCACTTCTTGGCACGTTTTTTCAAATCCTTTATTACATCGCCCTTGCCCTTCATATCAATATACTGTGGCTTGAATCCGTCCTCTACGTCAACGCCCAGTTTGGATTTCGGTAAATCCCTGATATGTCCCATAGAAGCTATAACCTCATAGCCTTTTCCGAGATATTTCTGTATTGTTTTCGCCTTTGCAGGCGACTCTACTATAACTAAATTTGCCATTTATACCTTCCCTTTAAATAATCATTATTCCGTCAATTCGTATATTCTGCCGGGGCAAACTTTTACAGTTCCAATTAATTCAAGTTCTGTAAGTTCCGTCATAATTTCTGCGGAGTCAGCCGACAGTTCTTCACATATAATGTCAGCGTGAAGCCGTCCACGCTTATATAAAATTTCAACAATTTCTCTCTTTAACCCTTCGAATTCCTCAAAGGATTTTTCTGGTTTTTCGGGATTTTCAACAGTTTCCGCTGAAAGTGACTTAACCATTGCTAATTTTTCCTCAGCTGTTTTTATGCTGAGATTTTTCACGGAAATCAGTTCCGCCGCAGCCACTTCATTTTCCTCGTCATATTCATCAGTACCGCTGTTTTCAGAGCCGAAAATACTGCCCACAGCAAGATGGTGTCTTGAAGGCCTATTTCTTCCCGAAAGCAATTCTGCCGCCGCATATGCAAAAGCGTCATTATTGATTTCAGCAGATACCGACAGGTCATTGTGGAAAAATGCATCTATATCATCTGCACTCATAAGAGGAATTGCACCCTCTTTTATAAGTCCGATATTTCCGCCGTAAGCCGGTGAAAAAATGTCACCGGGAGGCAGAACGAATACCTCGTGTCCCTGTTCAGCCGCAAGTTTCGCCGTAATAAGTGAGCCTGATTTGAAAGACGCTTCAAATACCATTGCAGCCTTTCCAATAGCCGAAAGTATTCTGTTTCTCCTTGGAAAATTGGCTGGTATGGGCTTTGTTGCAGGAGGATATTCCGAGATAAAAACACCGCCCGATTGCAGAATTATATCTCTGAATTTGCAGTTCTCCTTTGGATAATCAACATCCACACCCCCTGCGAGAACGCATATTGTAGGCTTTCCTGATTCAGCAGCCGCAAGGTGTGATGTAATATCAATACCCAAAGCAAATCCGCTTGCAATAACAAAATTCCTTTTTGCAAGCTCCGAGCAGATTTTTCTGCAAACCGATATGCTGTAATCCGATGCACTTCTCGTTCCTACGCTTGTTATGGTCTTTGTTCCCGTAAGACATGATGTATTTCCCATACAATAAAGCACAGGCGGAGGGTCCGAAATATATCTGAGATGTCGGGGATAATCGGAATCATCATAGCTGACGATTGAAACGCCCTTTCTTTCACATTCCCCGATAAGAGTTTCGGCGTCCTTAAAATTATATGATTTTATATTCTGCATATCCCTTTTTGTAAGTCGTGAACCGTCGCTTACAGAAAGAAGTTCATTGCAAAATTCTCTGACATTTTCATAATAGCTGAACAACTGCCATAGTCGGTTTGTTCCGCCGCCGAAAACCATACTGAGCCATACCCAATATTTCTTGCTGCTCATTTTCTCAACTCCCACATAAGAATTCCCGCAGCCATAGCCGCATTAAGTGAATTTATAGTGCCGTTCATAGGAATTGTAATTCTGCGTGTGCATTGTGCCGCAACGTCAGCAGGAAGTCCGCTGCCCTCATTGCCGATGAAAACCGCCTGTCTGCCCTCAAAGCTTATATCGGTAACTCTCTGTGCATCGGTGTCAATAACAGCGGCAGATGAGCATACACCGTTGCTTTCAAGCATTTCAAAAAGTGCGGCTCTGTCATTTTCGATGAAAATATTCATACGGAAAACCGAACCCATAGTTGCACGGATTACCTTTGGGCTGTATAGGTCACAGCTGCCCGAAAGTATAACTCCGTCAATGCCAAGAGCATCAGCTGTACGGATAATCATACCCACATTGCCGGGGTCCTGCAATCCGTAAAGCACGGCATATCTGCAATTGTCCCCGAAAACAGGCTTTTTAGCCACGGGAATTGAGCATATTGCAAAAACTCCCTGTGTTGTATCCGTGGCGGCAATTCTATTGCCAAGTTCATTTGAAATAACAAGCGTTTTTGTATTTCTCAAATCAGCCTGTAATAGATTTTCGCCATATTTATCATAGGCATTTTTTGTCATAATCAAATGTGTAATTCCGCTTTCTTCACGGAGTGCGTCCTCGGTTATACGAAGTCCCTCCAACACGAATAAGCCGTACTGAAGCCTTTCTTTTTTCGATGAAGAAAGCTTCTGATACAGCTTGATAACGGGATTATCTTTAGATGTAATAATGTTTTCCAATATTCAACCGCCTCCTCAGATTATTTGGCAGGCTGCAAAAAACAAGCATAAAGACTGCAAAATTCTCAGGTGACATTCCGCAGATGCAGCAGACAGCACCCCACAGAAATTGTCTTTTCCAAGTACAACAAAACACGCTCTTTATATATAGGAGCGTGTTGTCGTACAGTTGTGATTAAAGAGCAGCCTTTGCCTTTTCAACGATTGCAGCGAAACCTGCAGCATCATTGATAGCAATTTCGGAGAGCATCTTTCTGTTGAGTGTGATGCCAGCCTTCTTGCAGCCGTTCATAAATGTAGAATAGTTCATACCATTCATCTTAGCAGCAGCTGAAATTCTTGCGATCCAGAGCTGTCTGAATGTTCTCTTCTTGAGTTTTCTTCCTACGTAAGCGTAGTTGCCTGACTTCATAACAGCCTGTTTAGCCATCTTGAAGTGCTTGCTCTTTGCGCCCCAGTAGCCCTTAGCGAGCTTTAATGTCTTGTTTCTTCTCTTACGAGTCATCATTGCACCTTTAATACGTGCCATAATCTTATACCTCCGGAATTCTTAGTAATAAACGTGTTTGGGAAACCTCATATTTCCCGATAGATTACATATAAGGAACGAGCTGCTTGATTGTAGGAGCGTTAGCGCTGCCTGCAACACCTGCGTTACGAGCGATTCTCTTACGCTTTGTATCCTTCTGTGTAAGTCTGTGTCTTTTGTTTGTGTGCTGGTACTTTACCTTGCCGTTTCCTGTAATCTTAAAACGCTTCTTTGCACCGGAATGAGTTTTAACCTTAACCTTTGCCATTGAATATTCCTCCTTAATTAGAACTTATCAGTTCTTTTTGGGACTTACAAACATAACCATGCTGCGTCCCTCCATTTTAGCCGGCTTGTCAACAGAACCTGCTGCGGAAACAGCCTCCTTGAAGCGATCAAGCAGCTCTGCACCGAGTTCAGGGTGAGCAATTGCTCTTTTGCGGAATCTTACTGAAACCTTGAGCTTGTCGCCTCCCTGAAGGAACTTGACAGCCTGGTTGACCTTTGTTTCGAAATCGTGGGTATCAATTGTGGAGAACATACGTATCTCCTTGATAGCTACTATTTTCTGGTTTTTCTTCGCTTCTTTTTCACGCTTAGCCTGTTCAAAGCAATACTTGCCGTAGTCCATAATACGACATACCGGTGGGGTTGCCTGTGGGGCGATCTTTACGAGATCGAGATCCTTTTCGTAGGCTAATTTCTGGGCATCCTTGGCAGACATTGTGCCAAGCTTTTTTCCTTCATCGTCGATAACGAGTATTTCTTTATCCCGAATATCTTCGTTAATCTGCAGTTCCTGTTTGCTAATGTACAAGCACCTCCGGACATAAAATAAGTGAGTGCAGAAATATCCACACTCACACAATACGCAATTATCCTATTAGAAATTTACATATTGACCGTTTAAGCTTAGCCTTACGGTGAGAACGGATGTGTTCTGCTTTCTTACTCAAATAGTATACACCATTTATCCCCATTTGTCAAGGGTTTAATTCATTTTCGTCATTTTGCACAACATATCTGTCAATAAGTTCCTTGATTTTATCCCACACAGCAAAACGAATTTCATATTTTTCGGGATAATGGAGAATATCCTGTTCCTCCTCGGTGAAAAACTCCTCGGCATTTGGGGATTTCTCAACCTTTTCCGCATCTTTCGCAGCATCTTTTTCCCCGTCTTTATCCTCACAGGCAGGAGGCAGACACAGCGGCGGATACATAACGCACCACCAGTTTTTTCCCTGTGCAGAGCCAATTTTCACACGCAAGGCACGGTATTCCCCCGCAGGCATTGTTATATCGCCGTAAACACGCTCATCAAATTCAACGTTCGCAAGTTCAGCCGAAACAGGGAGTTTACAGCCGTTTTCACGGAGAATTTTCTCCGCCTTTTCCTCTATTATATCAAGTTTTTCCAAAGCTGTCAACTCCGCCTCAGCAAGGGTATCGCAGCTTTCGAAAATCCCCGATTTAAGCAGTCCGTCACGGACTTTCAGCTTCAAAGACTGGGCATATTCGTCATCGGAATCCGCAAGAATATGAAGCCGCAGAACGCTTTTCCGCAGGCTTTCAAGCCGCCTGCCGTCACGGATAAATCCCGATAAATCTGAAATAAGTATTGTAAAAAGCAATCCGAAAATGAGAATTAAATTGCCCGATTTTTTCATAAAAATCACCTCACAGAAAGAATTGGCGGAAACCGTATGAATATTCAAGAAATTTTCTTCACTTTCCCCTGTTTTACGACAAAAAATTATGCCGCAGAGTCGGATTTTCCGTAAATTCGGACGAAAATCTGTTGAAACAAGCTGATTTAACGGGGAATTTTTGGCTTTACCCACCTGCCGATTATACTTTATAATAATAGCGTAGAAAAAAATTCAAAAGGAGATACATATGAAAAAAATCGCTGTTTTAAGCCAATTATCCGCCATTGCCGCAACTTTTGCCATTTCAGCCATGCCGCCATTTTCCGCCTGTGCCGCCGATACAAAATCGGGTTACGTCTACACAATAATCAACAACGAAGCCACCGTCACAGGCTTTGAGGGCGAGCCGACTTATATCGAAATTCCCGAAACCGTGGAGGGCTGCCGTGTGACGGAAATCCGTGACAATGCCTTCTATGAGTGCGGAAGTCTGAAACACATCACCCTCCCCGACACCATTGAAAAAATCGGACATCACGCATTTTACGCCTGTTTTTCCCTTGAAAGCATAACTCTCCCCGATTCTGTGAAAGAGGTTGGAATGGGTTGTTTCAACGGATGCGAAAAGCTGTCCGCCGTCAGCCTTTCCGACAATCTCACACGACTTCCCGACTCCTGTTTCCGCAGCTGTACAAGCCTTACCACTTTTGAGATAGACGACAACATCACAGAAATCGGCGATTTTTGTTTCAGCGGCTGCACTTCCCTTTCAACAGTTTCTTTCGGGGAATCCCTTAAATCCGTAGGCGACTGCTCTTTTTATATGTGCGGCATAAAATCCCTGTACATTCCCGAAACGGTGAAACAGCTGGGCATCTGCTCAATCGGCTATACTCCCACGGATTCGGGTGCATCTCAAATCGAGGAATTTACAATTTTAGGCAGCAAAAAATCCGCCGCTTCACGATATGCCGAGGAAAACGACCTCACCTTTCACAATGCCGACAACCTTGTTCAGGCATTTGCAATTCAGCGTGTAAGCGGTCAGCGAATTGCAATTCCCTCAGTTTTCCTCTTTGCAGGAGGAATTTTCTTTCTGTTAATCTCCGTGAAACTTCTTTTAAGAAAGGGCAAAACAGCAACAATTGAACAGGTCAACCGCAAAAAATGACTTTTTTTCAAAAAAATCGCAACAAAGCTATTGCATTTTGTGAAAAAGTATGTTATTATAAGTATACCAAATGTTGATTAATCTCATTTAATTATAGAGGGATAAGATTAAATTAATTAAATGAGATTAAAAGAAAGAAAACGGAGGTTTTAAGAATGAAAACATTTAAAAAAGTCATTTCCGCAGCTATGTGTGCCGCTGTTGCTGCTTCTCAGCTTACAGCCCTTACTCCCGCTGTAAATGCCGCAGAGGAGATTGCAGATTCTCTCGCAAACGATTCAGGTCTTGACATCGACTATGCCCGTGCATTGCAGTATTCCATTTACTTCTACGACGCTAACATGTGCGGAACTGAAGTAAACGAAAACAACCGCTATAAGTGGAGAGGCGACTGCCATACATACGATGCAAAGGTTGAGCTTGTCGCAGGTATTTCAGATGACTTCGTAGGTACTAACCTTTCACAGTCATTCATTGATAAGTACAAGGACGTTCTCGACCCCGACGGTGACGGCTGCGTTGACGTTGCAGGCGGTTTCCACGACGCAGGTGACCACGTTCAGTTCGGTATGCCCGAAAACTATTCCGCAGCAGCTCTCGGCTGGGGTTATTACGAATTCCGTGATTCCTACGTAAAGACAGGTCAGGACGACCATATTGAAACAATTCTTCGTTATTTCAACGATTACCTTATGAAATGTACATTCCGTGACGACAGCGGTGCGGTTATCGCTCATTGCTATCAGGTAGGTGACGGTGATATTGACCACGCTTACTGGAATTCCCCTGAAATTGACGAAATGGGCAGACCTGCTTTCTTCCTTACACCGGATAAGCCGCAGATTGACTATACAACATCTGCTGCCGCTTCTCTCGCCCTCAACTATCTCAACTTCAAGGATACAGACCCCGAATATGCTGAAAAATCCCTTGATTACGCAAAGGCTCTCTGGGATTTCAGCGTAACCGCTCTTGAAAAGCACGGTGCAGAAGCTGTTCTCAGCGATAACGCTGACGGCCCTAAGGGTTACTACCGCTCAGAAAAATGGGTTGACGATTTCTGCTGGGCAGCAGGCTGGCTCTTCCTCTGTACCGAGGACGTTTCATACCTCGAAGCAGGCGCTCCCTACTATGACTACTACGCTCCAAGCGGCTGGTGTTTCTGCTGGAATGACGTATGGAGCGGTGCAGCTTGCGTTTGGGCTCGCATCAATCAGGAATACCCCGAAGTTGACCTTATCAATATGCTGAGAAAGGCACAGGGCAAGAACGAATATGTATTCGAAAATATCTGGGAACAGGTTCAGAAGTGCCTCCCTACATGGCAGGGACTTGAAACTCCTCAGGGTTATGCGTTCCTCAATCAGTGGGGTTCTGCACGTTACAACACAGCTATGCAGCTTATCGGTCTTGTTTACGACAAGTACACAAATAACGGTCAGCCCGGCGAATTCTCCAAGTGGGCTCAGAAGCAGATGCACTATCTCATGGGCGAAAATGACCTTACATTTGAAGAAGCTGCTGCAACAGGCGGTCCTACACACGGCAGCAGAAGCCTTATTGTAGGTTACAACGAAAATTCCGCTAAATTCCCACACCACAGAGCTGCTTCAGGTCTTACAAAGTGTGAAGATCCCGATGAGCATAGATACGTTCTCTACGGTGCTCTCGCAGGCGGCCCAGGTTCATCAGATGAGCATAACGATATGACATCAGACTGGATCGACAACGAGGTTACAATCGACTATAACGCTGCATTTGTTGGTGCTTGTGCAGGTCTTTACGAATTCTTCGGCACAGAGGATATGGCTCCTACAAAGAATTTCCCACCCGATCCTAAGTTCATCGCCGGCGAGGGCGGCGGAAACAACTACTGGATCAACGCTTGCGGTATTGACGACCTCAATGCTGACGGCTGCGGTGTTACTAAGGTTTCATTTATGGTAATGACTGACTCCATAAAGGGTTCAAAGGACATTTCCGTAAGATATTATTTCAACGCTTCCGAAATTTCAAATGTTGACAGCGTTAAGGCTTCCGAGCTTTACGATCAGGCAGCAGTTGAAGCTGCTCCTGCTGACGGCGTTATCACAGGTATTCATAAGTATGACAAGCTTGATGATACATATTATGTAGAAATCAAGTTTGACGATTACAAAATTGCAAACTCCGCTAAGAAGTATCAGTTCACAGTAGGTATGTACTACGGCGACAAGTGGGATCCTACAAACGACACAAGCTATGAAGGTCTTAAAATCTTCACAGAGGACGACGCATTCTTCGGCACAGGCAACGAGGTAAAGGCTGAGGGTATCTGTATTTATGACGGCGATGTTCACGTTGGCGGTATCGAGCCTGACGGTTCACTCCCCGAAGTTCCCGAAGCAACAGATCCTACAGAACCTTCAACAGAGCCTACAACAGCTCCTTCTAAGCCTACAACAGCTCCTTCTAATCCTACAACAGCACCTACTAAGCCCACATCAAACGATAATCCCGGCGGTAACAGCGTAACTATAGCAGGTGACGCAAACTGTGACGATGTTGTATCAATTGCCGATGCAGCTGCTATTTTCCAGAATCTTGCAAACCCCGACAAGTACACACTTTCAGCACAGGGTACAAAAAATGCCGATGTTGACGGCAATGAAGGCTTAACAGCTTCTGATGCTCTTGCAATTCAGAAGTACGATGCAAAGCTTATTACTGCACTCCCTATAGCATAAACCTAATACATATTAAAAGGACAGCTTCGGCTGTCCTTTTGTTATGGGCATCTCTAAAAAATAACCATACTCAGCCATTTTTTAGCTTTGTATGGTTTTTATCATTTATATGGCTTTTTACAATCAGTCAGACCAAGAATATAGTCTGTACTTGTATTGTAAAATTTCGCAAGCTGTATAATTATTTCAACGGGTACATCACGCAGACCTCTTTCGTATTTTGAATACAACGACTGGTCACAAAAAAGATATTCCGCAATTTCACGCTGTGTGAGGTCATTGTCCTCACGCAGATTTCTTATACGTACAAACATAGTTAATTCACCTCATAAATATTATAAATCAAATTTCAAAAAAGCCTTGACAAATAGGACAATATGTCCTATAATATATTTAGGACATATTGTCCATATTAAAAATTATAGGAGGCTTTTTATGGAAAAAGAGAAAAAAATCAGTGACGGTACTACCGAGCTTATCACAGGAAATACTATTTTATTGTGCAACGACTTTGCAGACGGTATGGTATTAGAAAAAATACTCGTTATTTTAGGTCTGCTTATATCAATTGTGGGTATTATCCGTGCATTTTTAGGCTACAAAAAGAAAAGCAAAAAGGGAATGTGTATATTCCTCGGTATTTTAGGTGCATTATATATTGCGGCATTTATTGGTCTGTTATGTATGTTTATTTTTAAATGATTACTAATACTTTGTAACAACTAAAACTTTATAAAAGCAAATGGCAGAGGACTTAAATGAAACTCATTTGAAAAGACTAATTGACACGAATGAAAAAACTTGAAATTTTCTTATACAAAAAATCCCCCTCATCAAAAGTCGACAATGGGAGGGAAAAAGGGGAAAGGGAAAGGAGAGCCCAGAGAGGAAAACCGTAGGGGAAAAAGGGAGTGCGGCGAGTCGCCGCTGACATCTTTTTCTAATGTTATATTACTTTAGATACAATATTTTGTACTAATGAAAAATTTTGTGTAGACCAAATCACCAGCGGGGGTACCCCGCACGACTTTTGTGCCAGTTTTCTTTTTCCCTCCCTTTTGCCCCGTAGGTGTTCCTCTCTGGTGATAAATCACCCTTTTGTATTTATTATAATTAGAAAAAAGTAAAGTTTAAGATATTACAATGTACTAAACAAGAATAAAAAATTAAATGGTTTTCTAAAATCTATAGAATAAGGTGTTTTGTACAACGGACGGCACAATCTATTCCTGTACGTCCATGTGTAAAACACCTTTTTTCTACATATTGAAAAAAGACACCGTTAAGCTGGAATTCCCCCAAAACACCGCCAACAAAAATAAATGATTAAATTTCAAAAAAGCCCTTGACAAAGGGAAAAATATGTGATATAATGTAGTTACCTCATTTGGGGTTATTTTTTATGTCCGAATTTCGGACATACCTGCCCCACCGAGGGAGGCAAACAACCTATCTCCGCTTATGCGGAGGAAGTAATCTATTCAGGAGGTGCCGATATGAGAGTCAAAATTACATTGGCATGCACAGAGTGCAAACAGCGTAATTACGTTTCCAAGAAGAATAAGAAGAACGATCCCGACAGAATCGAAATGAAAAAGCATTGCAAATTCTGCCGCAAGCATACTCTTCATAAGGAAACAAAGTAATCGAAGGGAGTATTTTTATGGCTAAGGATAAGGAAAAAAATACTGCTCTCGAGTTATCCGATAAAAAGGATAAAAAGGAAAAGAAGGATAAAACATCCGAAAAGAAGCAGCCCAATAAGGTTGCAAAGTGGTTTAAGGAACTGAAAATCGAGTTTAAGAAGGTTGTATGGCCATCAAAGAAAACTGTTATCAACAATACAGGTATTGTTCTTGCAGTTGTTGCCGGTGCAGCTGTTATCGTAGGCTTGCTTGACGCAGGATTCCTTGGACTGTTCAGTCTTATCTACGGTCAGAATTGACCAACGGAAATCTGAAGGAGGATCAGTTATGTCAGAAGCAGCTAAGTGGTACGTAGTACACACATATTCAGGCTACGAAAATAAAGTTGCCCAGAATATTGAAAAGGTTGTTGAAAACCGTAAGCTTCAAGATCTAATCCAAGAGGTCAGAGTTCCTACCCAGCTGGAAGATGACATTGCAAGCGGAAAACAGAGAGAACATCTTCTCTTTCCCGGCTATGTACTTATCAAAATGATCGTTACAGACGATACATGGTATATCGTAAGAAATACCAGAGGTTGTACAGGCTTTGTCGGCCCCGCTTCAGCTCCCACTCCCCTTACTGAGGAGGAAGTTGAGAAAACATTCGGAATAGATGTTTCTACTCCTATTGTTGATGTTAACTTCAAGGTAGGCGACAATGTCAGAATTACAGGTACTGCTATGGACGGCGTTATAGGTGTCGTTCAGAACATCAACATCGAGGACCGCACAGTTGATATTCTCGTATCAATGCTCGGTCGTGAAACTATGGCTACCCTGCCTTTAAGTCAGGTTGCCGAAGTTGATTAATCATTTTTTGAAAGAAGTCTTTTGACTTCAGTGGGAGAGAATAATCGGATATCCGATATAATCTCGCCATTTACCACATTTATGGAGGTGCGAATAACATGGCACAGAAAGTAGTTGGCTACATTAAGCTTCAGATCGCAGCAGGAAAGGCTACTCCTGCACCGCCTGTTGGACCTGCACTCGGTCAGCACGGCGTTAATATCATGGCATTCACAAAGGAATTCAATGAGAGAACAAAGAACGACATCGGTATGATTATCCCTGTTGTTATCACTGTTTACGCAGACCGTTCATTCTCATTCATCACAAAGACTCCCCCTGCAGCTGTTCTTATCAAGAAGGCTTGCAACATCAACAGCGGTTCGGGAGTTCCCAATAAGACTAAGGTTGCTAACATCACTAAGGAGCAGATCCAGAAGATTGCTGAGCAGAAGATGCCCGATCTCAACGCTGGTTCTCTCGAAGCAGCTATGAGCATGATCGCAGGTACAGCTCGTTCAATGGGCGTTGTAGTTGTTGACTAATTGTTTTAGTTGTTAACTGATTTTTATTAACTGAATGATGATACGGGTTTTCCCGTTCAGAGTTCTATTGGTGGGAGGAAAATTCCGCTAATCGGGTGTAAATAATCCCGATATTACCACTTAAATAGGAGGAAATATAATGAAACACGGCAAGAAATATGTTGACAGCGCAAAGGCTGTTGATTATGCAAAGCTTTATGAGTCCGTTGAGGCTCTTGAATTAGTTTGCCAGAATGCAAAGGCAAAGTTTGATGAAACTGTTGAAGCTCATATCCGTCTTGGTGTTGACTCACGTCACGCTGACCAGCAGGTTAGAGGTGCTGTAGTTCTCCCTAACGGTACTGGTAAGAACGTAAAGGTTCTCGTTTTCTGTAAGGAAGACAAGTACGAGGCTGCTCAGGCTGCAGGTGCTGAGTTCGTTGGCGGTATGGATCTCGTTGACAAGATTCAGAAGGAAAACTGGATGGATTTCGACGTTGTTATCGCTTCACCTGATATGATGGGTCTTGTTGGTCGTCTTGGTAAGGTTCTCGGTCCCCGTGGACTTATGCCAAACCCAAAGGCTGGTACTGTAACTCCTGACGTAGCTAAGGCTGTAACAGAGGCTAAGGCTGGTAAGATTGAGTACCGTCTTGACAAGACAAACATCATCCACTGCCCAATTGGTAAGGCTTCCTTCGGCTCTGCTAAGCTTGAGGAAAACTTCAACACACTTATGGAAGCTATCGTTAAGGCTAAGCCTGCTGCAGCTAAGGGTACTTACCTCAAGAGCTGTACAGTAACTTCCACAATGGGCCCTGGTGTTCCTGTTGCTACAACAAAGTACGGTGTTTGATTAAACGCATAAATTATCGCTCTCGGTTTTCCGAGGGCGATTTTGTTTATAGGAGAAATTATGGATGCAAGAAAACTTATTGACGCTCTGACCGTTGCGGAAAGGCTGAAAGATACAACTCGTCATTGCTATACCGCTAAGGGCAGACACGAAAGCGTTGCGGAACATAGCTGGCTTATGACTTTATTTGCATTTCTTATAAGAGATGAATTTCCCGATGCAAATATGGATAAAGTCATAAAAATGTGTATAATCCACGATTTAGGAGAAGCGTTCACAGGAGATATTCCCACATTTGAAAAGACAAAAGAAAACGAGAAAACTGAGGAAAATCTGCTGAATAACTGGCTTGATACCCTGCCCGAAAACTATTCCGCCGAAATGAAATCCCTTTACGCTGAAATGACGGAGCGTAAAACCGCTGAGGCAAAAATTTTCAAGGCTATCGACAGCTTAGAGGCACTTATTCAGCATAATATCTCTGATTTGTCCACTTGGTCGCACAATGAATTTGAGTTGAATAAGACCTATGCCAATGATAAAGTGGCTTTTTCCGACTATCTCACACAGCTGAGAGAGGAAGTACGGAAAGATACTTTGAAAAAAATTGAAAAAAATTATAAATTCCTGTGATATTTTAACCCCCTGTGCGTCTTATATATGTAAACGGTTTACATAACATTAACTGAAAGGAGGCAGCTTATGGAAAGCTTTGAGGAAATATACCGTAAATATTTCGACGATGTGTACCGATTTCTCCGAGGTCTGACAGGTAACGAATCCCTTGCGGAAGAACTGACGCAGGAAACCTTTTTCCGTGCTATGAAGTCAATCAAGAACTATCGTGGCGAATCGGAACTTCGTGTATGGATGTGTTCAATTGCCCGAAATCTTTACTATTCCCATTGCCGAAAACAAAATCGCCTGTCCCCCGATGAAATCCCCGACGATACAGCTGATGACAACAGCTTCACGGATATGATTGCGGATAAATCAATAGCATTTCAGATTCACCGCTTATTGCACGATATGCAGGACCCATATAAAGAGGTTTTCACCCTGCGTATCTTCGGCGAACTGTCATTCAAGGAAATCGCTGAATTATTCGGAAAAAACGACCATTGGGCGTGCGTTACGTTCCATAGGGCAAAGGCTATGCTGCAAACTAAACTAAAGGAGGAAAACTCAGATGTTAAGATGTGAGATTGTACAGGATTTACTGCCGCTTTATACGGAAAATATGGTAAGCCCCTACACAGCACAGGAGGTAAACTGCCACCTTGCAGGCTGCCCCAAATGTTCGGCAAAATTCAAGGAAATGTCCGCTGCAGCACCAAATGTTCAAATGAGAATGGACACGGCACAGCAGTTTGTAAACTATCAGAAAAAAACAAAGAAAAAAACTATTCTCCCTGTAATAATTATTGCTGCTATTGTCACATTTTTGATATTTATAGGTAGTGTTGTTGCAATACTTGCTTTAGTTGGAGCATTTTCTTTTAATCCAGTAACCAGCGAAAATTATCACTTTTTAGAATATGACCCATTCGTTGATTTCAACTTAGATGAGGACAAACAGAATTATTCCCTGTATATGGGCGAAAACGCTCTTAAAGAATACCGCAATAAACTGGCTATGGACGAAAGCATATTCCCTGCTGAACTGACAGAGGAAATGGAAGTATTGAACTACAAAATGCTCTATCACAATCCCTTTGACCAGCAGTATTTAAGCTATCTGACTGTAACCTACTCCCCTGAGGATTATGAAAAGGAAATTCAGCGTCTTAATGCATACGAAAGCACCAAATATAAGGGAATTTACGGAGTTACAGGCTTCAACGGCGGCGAGCCTCTTGCAGTATATACCGATGAATATCACGGCTTTGTCTATGCCATAAATACACCCGACACTGAAAATACAATTACCTACTGCGAGCTTATTTTCTGCAATTACTTTATGGATGTTGAATATGAAGATTTTATGCCGATAGAATATCTCCCCGACGGTTTCGATGCAACAGTTGAAAATCCCTACCGCAAGAAAAAGCTTGAAGAGGAAGGCATAGAAGACATATATAGTGCTTTGTTATATAACTAATAGCGTTATACATCACTAACTACTTTTGTGTTAACCGATGATAAAGTTGCTTTTTCCGCCTACTTACACAGCTGAGAGAAGAAATACGGAAAGATACTTTGAAAAAATTAATTCTTAAGGGCAGCTCTAAAAACTCGTTTGATTAAAGAAAAAACAGATAGGTATGACAGCTGCAAGGAAACCTTCCGAAGGCGTGCTGTCGCACTCCAAGGGAGGTTGACGAAGCAGATGACGTGCATAGCTGTTTTTTCTCAAAAGGGGTTTT
>JAZQFV010000097.1:0-28760 GCA_045539715.1 Ruminococcus sp.
CTTGAATTTTCTATTTTGCTTGGAGAGCAAAATTCTGCGTCAGAAAACCTCACAATACGGCAGTATTCTTTCGGCTTTCTTCCTTGCCTTTTGCTCCCCAAGCTTCATATAATTCTTCAAGAGTTAGTTGGTGGAGCAATAAAAGCTAAAGGCTCAAATTTTTGAAAGTTGGTGAAAGTATGAAAAACACGGATAAATTAAAAGGCACAAGCCGTCAGGCAGGTCGAAAATACGGCGGAACTGTGGCTGTATTTGTGCTGCTCTTTATCACGGGACTTTTTATGCTTTTGCCTATATATCTTACTGTGGTTATGTCCCTTAAACCTGTGGAGGAGCTTTTTGTATTTCCGCCAAAGCTTTATACCCTCCGCCCGACTCTTGACAATTTCAGGGATATGTTTGATGTGCTGAAAAGCAATCGTGTGCCTTTTTCACGATATGTATTCAATTCTCTTTTTGTAACCGTTACCGTAACGTTATTGCAGAGCTTTTTCGCATCAATGGCGGCATTTGTCCTTGCAAAGTGCAAATTCCCGGGAAGTAAACTCATAAACAGCGTTATTGTCGTTGCCCTGCTGTATCAGAGCAATGTTATATATATTATGCAGTATATGGTTATGTCGGAAATGGGCATAATTGATACCCCTCTTGCACTTATTTTCCCTGCCGTGGCATCACCTATGGGACTTTTCCTTATGCGTCAGTCAATTTCGCAAATTCCCGATTCTATGATTGAAGCGGCAAAGGTGGACGGTGCAGGACTTTTCCGCATATGCTGGCAAATAGTTATGCCAAATCAGAAACCTGCCCTTATGACGCTGATTATTTTTGCGTTTCAGGGTGCGTGGAATATTCAGGGCGGCTCTGTAATTTTTCAGGAGCAGTACAAAACTCTGCCAACCGTTGTGACACAGGCGGCATCATCGGGACTTGCAAGAGCAGGCGTTGCTATGGCGGCGGCTGTATTTATGCTCATTCCCCCTGTTATCGTGTTCGTGCTTGCACAGCGTCAGGTTATCGAAACTATGGCACATTCGGGCATTAAGGATTGAGGTGGCAGCTATGAAGAAATTTTTCAAAAAAGCTGTCACAGCGGCTTTATCTGTGATTTTATGCGGATATACGGCAATTTCCGCATCTGCAAAAGAGCCTTATGACGTGTATAACTATGACCGCTGGGGCGAACCCATACCCTCACAGGCAGGCTATACCGCTGAACGTGCCGTATCGGGGTATGATTTAGAGGTGGGCGAGTTTAATATGCCCTCGGATATTTTCTGTGCCTTTGACGGCAATTTTTACATAACAGACACAGGAAATAACCGAATTGTAGCCGTTGACGGGGATTTTTCCAAAGCTGTTGAGGTATACGACAAATTCACATTTTCAGACGGCAGGGAAACTACGCTGAAAAAGCCTTCGGGAGTATTTGTTTCCGCTGAAAATCAGCTTATGTATATTGCGGATACCGAAAATTCCAGAGTACTTATAACAAATCTCACGGGAAATGCGGTGGGAGAAATCACCAAACCCGATACAGAAATATACGGCAGTCAGCGTACATTCAACCCTCAGCGTGTAATTGCCGACAAGGCAGGCAATGTATATGTGGTGCTGAACAATATAACCACAGGTGCGGCAATGTTTTCACCCAATGGCGAATTTATGGGATTTTACGGTGCAAACAGAGTTCAGCCCACAGCTGAAATAATAGGGGATTACGTTTCGGGAATATTTATGTCCGAGGAAAAACGGGCAAGACGCACACGAAATGTTCCCACAGGCATTACAAGCTTTGACATTGAGGGAGATTTCATTTATACCTGCACTTCCTCGTCAACTCAGACAACGGACACGGTGAAAAAGCTCAATGCCGCAGGAAAAAATATATTTGCAGGCAATGAAAATATTTTCGGGGATTATTCCCCTATGTACGACACATCGCAGAACAGAGTCCTTGCCTCGGCAATTGTGGATATTGACATTGCGGAGGACGGAAATATTAACTGCCTTGACCTTACAATGGGGCGGATTTTCCAGTATGACGAGGACTGCAACCTGCTGTTTATCGTTGGTACAAATGCAAGTCAGGTTGGCGGATTCCGTCAGGCGGCGGCACTTGAATCCTGCGGTGACAGGCTGTATGTGACGGATACAATGAAAAATACCGTGACAATTTTCAAGGAAACCGATTTCGGCGAAGTTGTTCACAAGGCGTCAACTCTCCACAACGGCGGATATTACGAGGAGGCACTCAATCCGTGGCTGGAGGTGCTGAAATATGACGGCACATACCGCCGTGCGTATCTCGGAATTGCCGCCGCCAAGCTCCGTTCTGGTGAGTATGAGGAGGCTATGAAATACGCAAAGCTTGCAGATGCAGGCAAAATTTACGATAAGGCTTTTGAGGGCTATCGTATGGAATTTATCAGAAATAATTTCGAACCCATACTTCTTGCGTTGATTTTCGCTGCAATCGCCATTGCAGGCACTATGAAAATCCGCAAAGACAAAAAGGCTGCCCTTGCTGCTGAAAAAAATAAGGAGAAATCTGAAGAAAAGGAGGAATAGTGTATGTATGAACTTACCCCCGTACAATGGGTAATTCACGCCATAACTCACCCCGTTGAGGGCTTTGAGGATATGCGCTGGAAAAAATCAGGCTCGGTGAAAATAGCCTTTTTCATAGTATTTATGCTGTTCCTTGCCGGTATTGCCGCAGAACGGCTTTACGGCTTCAACCACTATGTTCCCTATGACAAGATATTCAACATTGTGCCGTATATCGTCAAAAGTTTCGTAATATTCGGAGCGTGGACGGTGGGCAACTGGGCGGTCTGTACACTCCTTGACGGCGAGGGAACTATGAAAAATATATGCATTTACAGTGCTTATTCTCTCGTTCCCTACGTGGCACAGCTGTTTATAACCACTTTTCTCTCACATTTTCTCATACGTGATGAGTCAGTTTTCCTCAATATTATCGCTATAATCGGCACAGGCTGGACGGCAGTTCTGCTCTTTTCCGCTATACGCTCCGTTCATCAGTATTCGGCAGTAAAGACAGTTTTCGCCATTATTCTCACAATTGCGGCAATGCTGATTATGCTATTTCTGCTCATTCTCCTGCTGTTTCTCATTCAGCAGGTGGCAATTTTCTTTATGACTCTGTTTACGGAAATTTCCTACAGAGTGAAATCCTGAAAGGCGGTGGAATATGAAGAAATTTAAAAGCTTCCTGCTCTGCCTCCTTGCGGTGTCAACTGCCGTAGTTACGGGAAATTCCTTTGCTGACGAGAGTTTTCCCACTCCCGATAATTCCGTGGAGGAGCAGGGGGAGGGAAAATCTGCCGTATCCTCAAAGCTTGCGGAAAGCGTTGAAAAAGTGGCTGTTCCCTATGCCGATATTACGGAATATCTGGAAAAAATCGGTACAGTTGAGGGCATTGACATCTATTTCAAGGATAAGAAAATTGATGATATAATATGGGAAAAACACGGCGGAAAGCCTGCTAAAAAGTCCGATTATACCCCTCAGCAGGAAAAAATTGCGGATAAAATAGACGAAATCGAAAAGCTTGAGGAATTTGTAGCCGTTGACGCAAAGGCAAAAAAGGCTCTTGCGGAATTTGAAAAAGGGCAGAAATGCGACAGGGGAAAGGTCTGCATAAGCAGCGGAGGTCGGTATCTGCTTTACTTAAACGACGATATGACGAAACCGCTTAATATAAGACAGGTAGTGTCAACAATTGATAATCCCCACCTTTTCAGTTCCCTTGACGGTGAAACCCTTGAACTTATGGACAGGGATTTCAAAAATATCCTTTTCACCTATAAAAAAAGCGGCATTGAGGACGGAAAATCCGTATTTTATACCGCTGACAAAAAAGGTTTTGCGTGGCTTTCTTCCGACTGCAAGCAGGTTATTGCGGTGGCGAGAGTATGCGGTGAAAACGAGGATTTCCGACTTCTCATAGATGACCGACTTGGAAATATTGCCCTTGAAAATAAGAAAACAGGCTATATATGGTGGTCTGTGCCGTTGGAGGCTTCACGGGATAAAAATGCCACACCTCTGCTTATAAATGAGCTTCGTTCTTCAAATAAGCTGACCTATGGAATTCCCTCAAAACATTCCACAACTATACTTCGTTCAGCCAATGACGAATGTGAAATCATTGTAAAAGATGTGGAAAACGGCGTAAAAGTCACATATCGCTACGAAAAGGGATTTGAAATCCCTGTGGAGTATATTCTCGAAAATGACCATATCCGTGCAAGGCTGAAAATCAGCGATATGAAAGAGCCTGACAATGAAAATATCATCACGGAAATGAGCATAATGAACAGCTTCGGGGCAGGGGATATGACCGAGGAGGGTTATTTCATAATTCCCGACGGCTGCGGAGCGTTAGTTCGCTTCAACAACAGAAAAACTATGGATACTAACGCATATTCCCAGCCTGTCTATGGCAGGGATATTACCGCTGTCCCAACCCATAAGGGAGCAGTTACGGAACAGCTTTATTTCCCCATGTACGGCATTGTCAAGGAGGATAATGCTATGCTGGTAATTGCGGAAAAAGGCGATGCAAACGCAAATCTTTCTGTCAGCGTGTCGGAGCAGTCCAACAGCAGCTACAATTTCTGCGGCTTCAATTTCACGCTGAGAGGAACAGATACTTTTTATATGTCGGGCAGCAACGACAAATTTACCGTATTTGAAACAGGGGATATAAAAACGGAGGACATTGAACTGCTCTATTATCCTATAGCGGTGAAAAATGCCGATTATACGGACGTTGCTGAAAAATACCGTCAGTATCTCATAGAAAACGGCGGAGTTGAAAAGAAGTCAATTCCGCAGATTCCACCTGTGTATGTTTCCCTTTACGGCGGAATGGAGAAGAAAAAGCCTGTTTTAGGTATTCCTGTAACGAAAAAAACTGCCGTTACTGATTTTATGCAGGGCAGGGAAATTCTCAACGACCTGACGGAAAGCGGAGTTGACAACATTGTGGCTGTCTATAAAAACTGGACGGATAACGGCATTGAAAATAAGGTTGATACAACTGCAAAGCCTTCGTCTGTACTGGGCGGAAAAGACGGATTTACGGCACTTTCCGACTTTATTGCCGACAACGGCTATGAACTTTATCCCGTTTCCGATAACCGTGATTTTTATTCGGGAAACGGCTATAATTCCATAAATAATACTTGTGTGCGGATTTCGGGTTCATATTCACGAATTGTAAGTTATGACCGTGCCTATGACATTCCCGACGGCTTCAAGGATAATATGTCCCTGTTGTCACCTGCCTATTATGGCGAAGTTTTTGGCGATATTGCGGAAAATTACGCAGATGCAGGCATTTCGGGAGTATCCTTGGGCAATCTCACATCTTCCCTTTACGGCGATTACGGAAAGCGTGAATTATCCCGAGGTGATGCCAAAAAGCTTGCGGCTGAGGGATTTAAGCTTATTTCGGATAAACTTGAAAAGGGCATACTTGCGGATACCGCCAATGCCTATGCCGTACCCTACGCAAGCCACATTATAAATGTACCCCTTAATTCAAGCAGATTTGATATTTTCAACGAGGATATTCCCTTTTATCAAATGGTTATGCACGGTCTTGTGCCGTATTCCTCAACAGCTGTAAATGGCAGCGCTGACAGGGATAGGCTTATTCTCACGGCGGCGGCTACGGGCAGTTACCTCAATTATGATATGATTTACGAGGACGCTGCGGAACTTAAAGATACGGAATTTGACGTGTATTTCTACGCAAATTATGAAAATCACGTGATTTCAGCAGCTGCCGAATACAGGGCATTGAAACCGCTGTATGAGGAAATTGCGGATAAGTACATCACAGGCTATTCCGCTGACGAAAAGGGAAATATTACCGTAAGCTATTCGGGTGGAACTGTGGTAAAAGCCGATTTTTCGGAGAATACCATATCTTATGGTGATAATACAATTGACCTTGACAACATTGAAAAAGGAGGTTATTTCTACTGATGAGCAGTTCAAAAAAAGAAAAGAAACCTCGCCGCATTTCCTATGAAAAGCGGAAAGCCCTCTACGGCTATGGATTTATCAGCATATGGCTTGTGGGAACGCTGTGCTTTTTCTTCATTCCTCTGCTGAAATCCTTTATATGGTCATTCTGCGATGTCACCATTGACACAGGTGACACCAATCTGAAATGGATAGGACTGAAAAATTTCGAGGACGCATTGACAGTTGACCCGAAGTATACGGATTGCCTGAAAACGGCATTGCTTGAAACTTTGTGGAAAACTCCGCTGATAGTGATTTTTTCCCTGTTTATAGCGGTTATTCTCAATCAGAATTTCAAGGGCAGAGCTGTGGCAAGAGCGATTTTTTTCCTCCCTGTAATTATTGCAACAGGCCCTGTTTATGCCATTATAAGCGGTGATATAAACTCAACGGGCAACACAGGTGCGGCACAGTTTTCCACTATGTTCTCCACAAATATGGTAGGAGAATTGCTCCAATTTCTGGGGATTTACGGTCTAAGCGACAATATGGAGGCTGTTATTTCAGCAGTTTCCGACAATATTTTCAGTATCGTATGGGCAAGCGGCATACAAATTCTGCTTTTCCTTGCGGCATTGCAGACAATTCCCACATCCGCCCGTGAAGCGGCACAGCTTGAGGGGGCAACGGCTTGGGAATATTTCTGGAAAATCACATTCCCCTACGTGAGTCCGTTTATACTGGTGAATTTCATTTTCACCGTAATCGACTCCTTTACAAATCCCACAAACCCTGTTATGAAGCGAATTCTCGCTTTGCGTGATGACTGGCAGTTCGGAGAAATTTCCGCTATGGCTTGGCTGTATTTCGGAATTATTCTTACCGGTATCGGCATTGTCACTTTCGGGGCAAATAAAATGATTTACTATGAAACGGAATAGGAGGTGCAGAAATGGCAGACAATTCCCCTAAAGAGCTTTCAAGGGAAGAAATCGGCTATATACGGCGAAAAAAAGCTGCCGAAGCAGTTTTTCCAATTTTCAGATTTATTATACTTTTCGGGCTTGGCTTTGTAATTCTGTACCCTCTTATTTATATGGTAAGCTGTGCATTCCGTGAGAGAGGCGATATGAACGACCCCACGATTATGTGGATTCCACGTCATTTCACCCTTGACATAATGAAAGAAACCCTTGACGCTATGGGATTTCCCAACACGCTTATAACAACGCTGTTTCTCAATGTGGGCTGTGCCTTGGTGCAGGTTGCCTCCTGTGCGGTGACGGGTTACGGCTTTGCAAGATTTAAATTCAAGGGGCAAAAGCTGCTGTTTGCGGTAGTTATAATGATGATTCTTGTGCCGCCGCAGGTTATTGCCTTGCCCTTGTATTCCCAGTTCAGATATTTCGGAATAGGGGAATTTACCGTAAATCTCATTGATACGCCCCTTACCATGTATCTCCCTGCATTGACGGCAAACGGCATACGTGCAGGATTGATGATACTGATATTCCGCCAGTTTTTCAAGGGATTGCCACGGGAAATTGAAGATGCGGCATATATTGACGGCTGCGGACCATTCAGAACATTTTTACAGGTAATGATACCAAATGCGTCAGCGGCATTTCTTACGGTATTTCTGTTTTCGCTTGTGTGGTACTGGAATGATTACTATGTAAGTGCCACATTTTTCACCGATACACGAACGATTTCTCTGATGCTCCGAAGCCTTGACACTGAGCTGAAACGCAAGCTTTTCGGCACGATTTCCGCTGAAATTTCCCCAAGAGAGCAGATAGTGTGGAAAGAGGCAGGCTGTCTGATTTCCATTACCCCTCTGCTGATAGTTTATGTGTTCCTGCAAAAGCATTTTATTGAGGGAATTGAACGCTCGGGAATAGTAGGGTAGATTAATTAAGAATTATGAATTAAGAATTATGGACGGCGGATTAATTTCTGCCGTTCTTTTTTTGTATAAAAGCCGTTAGCTATCAGCTGTTAGCCATTAGCCAATGGGTGCGGTTATTTTTCTGTATGCCGTTAATTATTATGTGCTGATATAATTTGTAGGGGCTGCCTTTGGCAGTCCGCTCTGCCTTCGTCTTTTTGGCAAGGTTTAATTGGTTGAGTAATAGCCGAATTTTGTGTAGGGGCGGATATTATCCGCCCTCTGTTGATACAACGGGATATTGTTTGAAGTAATGGTACAAATCGGCTATATTACGTTATCCGCCGAAATTTTTCATTCAAAAAACACTTGTCCACTTGGGAATTTCGCTGTTTTTCAGCAGTTCAAGAAGATGATAAAGTTCAGTCAGTTCCGAGGACAGTTCCTCGCTTTCATTTTCCGCAAGATGATGAACACGGGCAACAAGTCGGTCAAGCTCCGTCAGCTTGTTATTTCGCACGAAAACCGATGCGCCTTTGCGGAAATCCTCCCATTTTTCCTGCAATTCAGCGGTAATATCCATAGATTTTTCAGTATTTCCGCTGCGGAAAAATTCCTCCGCCTGTGTCGTCTGCTCCATAAGTGAAACGCACTCTTTGCCAACCCATACCCCTTGAAAAATACTTGTGCCGATAAGGGCGGCTATGATAAATAAGCTGATTTTCAACCGTGTCATATTAATCCTCCTTTTTGGCTGTATATGGCGAAATATTGTCGTTTTTCGGAGCAATGTACACATTTCCCTTGCCGTCGGCTGTCATTATGAAAATTTCCTCAACGGTAAGACCTGCATTTTTAGCATGATTTTCCACGAATTTCTCATTATATCCCATAGAATTGAGTGCTGTGGGGAGAATTTTTCCGTCAGATACAACTATCTGCGGCGGATCGCTGTTTTCAGCCTTGATTTTTAAATCAGTCCTGTCGGGAGTATCCTTGACCTGCTTTTTTACAGCGGATATACTGCCTGTAGTTTCAACAATGGCGAACTGCACTTCGGATATGTCGAATATCTGCTGAGTTCTCATAGCCGTCATAATATCGTCAACTGAAAGCCGCAAATCACGCAGTACAGAGCGATTTATCTTACCGTTGCTAATAATAATTTTCGGGCTGCCGTACATAATTTTTCTGAAAAAAGGCAGGCGGATAATGAGCCACGATACGAAAACTTCATAGCATACAAGGGCTAAAATCGGCGTTACACCGATAATCAGAGGAATTTCCGTATCCTCCAGCGGCAGAGTTGCAATATTTGAAATAAGAATAGTTATAACGAGTTCCGAGGGCTGCATTTCACCAAGCTGACGTTTGCCCATAAGTCGGACAACGAATATAACAACAATGTATAAAATAAGGGAACGAATGAGAATAATCGACATATTTGCTCCTTTGTGGTTTTTAGAGATTCCCTATTATTATTTCACAGGATATTTTTTTTATTCGTGTATATCTTTTATTTTTGGAGGCATAATGTAATTGCTCACGCAGCAAAAAAATGAAAAGGAGTTGTTCATTATGTCAAATATGGATAACAAGCAGAAAAACGACTGCATCAAATGTACCGTTTCACAGTGCAAGCACAATATGGTAACGGAGAATTACTGCTCCCTCGGCTGTATTTCTGTGGGAACTCACGAAAGTAATCCTACAGTTCCCGAATGTACCGACTGCAACAGCTTTGTAAAGCGTACAGGCTGCTGTTAATCAGATTGCCAATCCTTGAAAACAGGGATTGGTATTACATATTCAAGGGATAAATTATAAACAAATTGTAAAATAATTCCAATACCCTTGCATTTTTTTTGATTTTCGGTTATAATAATATAATAAGAAAAAAATATCTTATAAATTTTTTACAGGAGGGTGCATTTGATATGTTCGACCAGACAATGACTTTCAAGGTAACAGAGGACAAGGAAGCTGAACTCAGAAAAAATCTAACCGTGATTTATGACGCTCTTGTGGAAAAGGGCTATAATCCGATTAATCAGATTGTGGGCTATATCCTTTCAGAGGATCCGACCTACATAACGACTTATAATAATGCAAGAAGCCTCATCCGCAAAATTGACCGTGATGAACTGCTTCAGTCACTTGTTCGTGAATATCTTCACAAGTAATATGAAGGCTGCTTTCGGGCAGCCTTTTATTATTGCCCCTATGTAATTCAACTGCGGGCGGTGGTTTTATTCGTTTGCTGTTGATTTATGCAGGCTGAAAATCTGTATTGACACAATTCAAAATAAATGATATACTAATTAAGAATAAGAAAAAAGGAGATTAAGTATTGAAAAAACTTTTATTTATAGGCGATGTTGTGGGACGTTCAGGCTGTGACTTCCTCCGCAGCGTACTTCACAGCATTAAGCAAAAGCATAAAATCGACATAACTATTGTAAATGGCGAAAATTCCGCACAGGGAAACGGTATTACGCCCGATTCCGCCGATTCTCTCATAAATGCCGGTGCTGATGTTATAACTACGGGAAATCACGTTTTTCGCCGCAAAGAGGTCTATTCCCTGCTGGATTCTGCGGATTATATAATCAGACCTGCCAATTATCCCAATGGCGGTGCTTGCGGAAAGGGCGTATGCCTTCTCGATATGGGCAGTTATTCCGTGGCTGTTGTAAATCTTATGGGAACGGCTTTTATGGAGCAGCTCGACAACCCATTTACCGCAATTGACGGAATTCTCAGCGATATTTCAACTCCCAACATCTTCCTTGATTTTCACGCAGAAGCCACCTCCGAGAAAAAGGCTATGGGGCATTATCTCGCGGGAAAAGTTACGGGAGTTTTCGGTACACATACCCACGTGCAGACAGCTGATGAGGCTGTTTTAGGCGGTCATACGGCATATATCACCGATGTGGGAATGACAGGTGTGGAAAATTCATGTCTTGGTGTGGATTCAAGTATAATTATTGACAAATTCCGTTTTCATATGCCTGCGAAATTCAACGAAGCCAAGGGCGAATGTTTCTTAAACGGCGTTGTTGTGGAATTTGATGAGAAAAAAGGCAAGGCAATAAGCATTGAAAGAATTATTATACGATAAAACGACATATGTCTAATAATTTGCTCTATTTTGTAAAAGTGTGTATTTTATTGTTGAAGTTGCACAAAAAATCACACAAAAAAAGGTACAGTTAGAATATTGAAAAATAATTATTTATGTGGTATAATATTATTAAGGTAAAGGTACCGATTGAATTCGGTGCTTTTTCTGACATTAAATTATTTATTAAACCAAAATCCAGACAGGAGGCTACACTATGGAAATTTTAAAAGTTTCAACCAAATCATCACCCAACTCAGTTGCAGGAGCTATTGCAGGAGTCATAAGAGAACACAAGTCAGTAGAAGTTCAGGTTGTTGGTGCTGGTGCTGCTAATCAGGCAGTTAAGGCTATTGCTATTGCAAGAGGCTACCTTGCTCCAATCGGAATTGATCTTATCTGCATTCCCGCTTTCGCTAATATCCAGATTGACGGCGAAGACAGAACAGCTATGAAGCTTATCTGTGAGCAGAGATAAGGCGAAAACTCTAAACTGAAAATATGCGGTGAGATTTCCCCTCACCGCATTTTAACTTTATCCAAATTTTAATTTTACCCAAATTTAAGGAGTACTATTTATATGAATATAGAGGTTAACAGAATAAATAAGGGGATTTGCGACAATCCCGAAAAATACGCAATACAGACAAACGAAATATTTTTATATCAGTTGAAGCAGATTGCAGAGAAAATCGCATCAAATATAGAAAACAGACCTGTTATTCTTCTTGCAGGTCCGTCGGGTTCGGGAAAAACCACAACCGCATTTATGCTTACAAAGCTTTTAGGCGAACTGGGCTGCGGCTGTCATACGATTTCTATGGATAACTACTTCAAATCTCTGTCTGATGAGGAAAGAGAGCTGGCGTCACATGGAAAGGTTGACCTTGAATCACCCGACAGAATTGACAAGGATTTGCTCAATGTGCAGATTGAAGCCATTGAGGATTGCCTGCCAATTGAAATTCCCAAGTATGATTTTGCGAAATCCGCCCGTTCAGATGAAACAAAGCCTTTCGAGAGAAAGCACGGTGATGCGGTAATTTTCGAGGGTATTCACGCTCTCAATCCCGATGTTATAACAGTTCCCGACAGTAAGCTTTACAAGCTTTATGTCAGCGTCCGCACACGTATCACAAAGGAGGGTATTGTACTTAATCCTGCGAAAATACGTCTTATGCGTCGTATGATACGTGACAGGAATTTCCGCAAGAGAAGTCTTGATGAAACTATGAGTATGTACAACAGCGTTCAGGCAGGGGAGAATAAGTATATTATGCCCTACAAGACACGCTCCGACTATGATATTGATACATTTTTAGCGTATGAAATGAGCGTTTACCGCTATAATCTCCTTGATGACCTGCGTCTTATGGAGAATAAGCAGGAGCTTTCGGATGTTATTGAAATCCTTTCGTCCCTTGCCCCTATGGACAATGAACTTGTGCCGAGAGATGCCCTCATCCGTGAATTTATCGGAAAGGGAGAGTTTAAGTATTAATGTGTAATGCGTAATTATAAGGACGGCAGTCTTAACGATTGCCGTTCTTTTTTGTGTGCTGATATTATTTGTAGGGGATGTCAAATTCTTTTGCAATGAAAAAATTCGCAAAATATTGACAAATGCCCATTGTGTATGATATAATAAATGCGTATGCAAACACGAAGAATACTTTTTTTACGGAAAGGATAAATTTTATGATACTTCTTGACGAATTAAGACTTGAACTGGTAGGCTGCCGCAAGGAAATGGAGGAGCTTGCCGATGTTCTCAGCATAAAGGCTTCAAAGGAGCGTATAGAGGAACTCAACGCTGAAACTGCTAAGGACGGTTTCTGGGATGACCTTGAAAATTCTCAGAAAGTTTTACAGGAAACTAAGTCTTTAGAGCGTAAAATCGAGAAATTCAACAAGCTGAACGGTCAGCTTGAGGACGTTATCACCCTCATTGAGCTTTCAATCGAGGAGGAGGACGAAAGTTCAATTGAAGAAATCAAGGCTGAGGCTGAGGATTTCAAAAAGAAACTTGAAGAAGAAAAGCTTTCCACACTTCTCACAGGTGAGTACGACAACTCAAATGCTATCCTCACTTTCCACGCAGGTGCAGGCGGTACAGAGGCACAGGACTGGACTGAAATGCTTTACCGTATGTATAATATGTGGGCTGAGCGTCACGACTATAAAGTTACACTTATGGACTATCTGGACGGCGACGACGCAGGTGTAAAATCTGCATCAATCCTTATTGAGGGCGAAAATGCCTACGGTTATATGAAATCTGAATCGGGAGTTCACCGTCTTGTAAGAATTTCCCCATTCGATTCATCAGGCAGACGACACACATCATTTGCGGCTCTTGAAGTTATGCCCGAAATTGACGACTCTATCGAGGTTGATATCCGCCCCGAAGATATTGAAATGGAAGTTTACCGTTCAAGCGGTGCAGGCGGTCAGAAAGTTAACAAGACCAGCTCTGCGGTTCGTCTTATCCACAAGCCTACAGGTATTGTTGTATCCTGTCAGACACAGCGAAGCCAGTATCAGAACAAGGATTACGCAATGAAAATGCTCCGTTCAAAGCTTATTGAAATCAAAGAGCGTGAGCATCTTGAAAAAATCGAGGATATTAAGGGCGTTCAGAACCAGATTGCTTGGGGAAGCCAGATTCGCTCCTATGTATTTATGCCCTACACTCTTGCAAAAGATCACAGAACAGGCTTTGAAAACGGAAATATTCAAGCTGTAATGGACGGCGATATTGACGGATTTATCAATGCTTATCTGAAATCCCTTTCACACGGCACATTGAATAAGTAATCGGGTGATGTACAATGAAAAATATTTTTGTTAAATCGGCAATTGCCTTAACAGCACTTTTTGCCCTCACAGGCTGTACAGTTTCGGAAATGACATATGATTCCTCAACTAACGATTATTCCATAAATATTGTGGATAAATCAGATGTTACGGAAACTCCCACTGTAGAAGAAACTGCTGCTCCTGCGGTTGAGGAAACTACAGCACAGGTTGAGGAAACAGTTCCCCCTGTGGAAGAAACTACGGCAAAGATTGAGGAAACTGCTCCAGCTGCTGAGGAAAAAACAGAGGCTGTGACAGTTGTTGAAGATATTACAATTGAAGCAACTGAGGAATATATCGAGGCAACTTTTGACAATAATTATATTGAATATTACTTCCGCACGGAAAAACAGCTTGAACAGCATTTCCAAAAGCACGGTTATGAGTTCGAGGGCGATTTCGATTATGAAACTGCTGAGGATTACGAAATCGGTGCAAGTGATGTTATAAACAATCCCGATGCTCTTTACAAAACCGAGGCTGATGACGGTGACGGTGTGTATTACCTTGAGGGTACGAATGAATTTGTAGTGCTGTCAAAGGATGGCTATATCAGAACATATTTCCGCCCCAGCGCAGGAATTGACTATTTTAATCGTCAATAGCGGTTCAGCCGTTAGCCATTAGCTGAAAATAGCAGTGTTGTCGAAAAATTCCCGAAATACCTTGACAAACTGTAAATTTCAGTGTATAATATAATTAAGGAGAAATCCTTAAAGATGGTGTTTCGCCACCGATGACCAAGTGCGAAACTTTAAAGATGGTTTGTTTTTTCCGTTAAAAAAACAATGTTAAAGATGGCGTTTCGCCGCCGATGACCAAGTGCGAAACTTTAAAGACAGGCGAGATTTATTTCTCGCCTTTTATTTTATACCAATTAAGGATGTGTACATATGCGGTTTTATACGGTAGATAACAATTATGTTAAACAATTACATACGATTGACAGCGAAGTGTTTTATGAACCTGTAAATTACGACACAAAGCCATATATCGGAATTATCATACAAAACGGCAATTATCCTTATTTCATTCCTCTTTCATCTGCCAAGCCTAAACACATAAAATGGGCAAATGTAACTAAAACAAACTATCTCATATACGAAATGCTCCCACGGGATTTCACTCCTATTCCTACCAATTGGATATACTCAACAAATCAGAACGGCATAAAACATCTTTTAGCTGTTCTTGAAATAAAGAAAATGATACCCGTTCCTTCGCAATATTACACACCTATCAATTTTTCGCAGATTTCTGATACGGATTATCGTGCATTATTGCAAAAAGAATATAAATTCCTAAAGCCATTGGAGAATTCTATCGAGAAAAAAGCAAACGAACTATATACCAGACAAAAACAGACAGGTATAATAATTCCTTTTGCCTGTGATTATGCAAAACTTGAAAAAGTATATCTCGACAATGTCAAAACTACGATAACTGTATAAACTTGCAAAGGAGAACCAATGAATCCACGTTTACCATATCTGAGGGAAAAAACCTCAAAGCTTACTGCATCTCCCGGCGTTTACATTATGAAAAATCGTGAGGGCGGTATAATTTATATCGGCAAGGCAAAAAATCTGAAAAAGCGTGTCACAAGCTATTTCAGGGAAAACCCCGACCATACCCCGAAAGTTGCGGCTATGGTGTCAAAGGTGCAGGACTACGATTTTATCGTTACCGACAGCGAATTTGAAGCCCTCGTTCTCGAATGCAGCCTTATCAAACAGCATAAGCCGAAATATAATATTCTCCTGAAAGACGACAAGGGGTATTCCTATATCCGCATTTCCGACGAGGAATTCCCACGTATTACCACGGAGAAAAATACTACGGAAAAGGGAAAATATCTCGGTCCTTATACAAGCTCATACATTACAAAAGAGGCTGTAAATGAGGCTAACCGTGTATTTATGCTCCCCACCTGCAACAAGAAATTCCCCCGTGATTTCCGCAAAGAACGTCCCTGTCTGAACTATCATATCAAGCAATGCATGGGCGTTTGCCGGGGCAGGATTTCCGCCAATGAATATATGGGAATTATCGCAGAGGCTGAGGAATTTATCCGTTCAGGCGGTGCGGCATCGGTGGAGCGTATGGAAGCTGAAATGAACATTGCCGCTGAAAATCTTGAATTTGAAAAGGCAGCTATGCTCCGTGACCGCATTGCCGCTGTGAAAAAAGCATCTGAAAAGCAGAAAATGGTTGACAGCGGTGTGGATTCCGCTGATGTGGTGGGATTGGCAGAATATGGCGGCGGAGTTTATATTTCCGTGCTGATGTATCGTGACAATCGCTTATACGACAAAGCTGTATTTGATGTTGAAAAAAATGAGGACGACGAGGATATTTTAAGCACATTTATGGTGCAGTTCTACCACGGCAGAAAGGATATTCCACGAACTGTTGCTGTTGAAAATATGCCTGTGGAATCCGAACTTATCCAACAGCTCCTTGAAAATCAGGCAGGCAGGGGAGTTAAGTTTTATCATCCTCAAAGGGGCAGGCTTCTTGACCTTGTAAAACTTGCGAAAAATAATTCCGCAGAATATGCCGCATTGAAAAGCAGCCGCACAGGCAAGGACGTTATTGCTCTTGAACAGCTGGGAAAATGCCTTGGATTGGCAAATCCCCCAGAAATTATTGAGGCTTACGATATATCAAATCTCTCCTCTGAGTCAATGGTTGCAGGTATGGTTGTATTCGCAGGCGGCAGACCGCAGAAAAAGGCATACAAGAAATTCACCGTTAAGGAACAGGAATATCAGAACGACTACGGCAGTATGCGTGAAGTGCTGAAAAGACGGCTGCTCCACATTGTTAATCAAGAGGGCGACGAGTATTTCACACGAACTCCCGATTTAATTCTCCTTGACGGCGGAACAGGTCACGTTCACGCTGTTGAGCCGCTTTTGAGGGAACTTGGACTTGACATTCCCCTTTTCGGTATGGTCAAGGACGATAAGCACCGCACCCGTGCCATTGCCACAGGCGGCAGGGAAATTCAGATAAACAACCTACAGGCGGCATTTAATCTCGTGACGAAAATTCAGGACGAAGTGCATCGTTTCTCCGTTAGCTTCATGCACACAAAGCATAAGAAAAAGACCTACAGCTCCGAATTGCTGTCGGTCAAGGGCATCGGCGAGAAAAAGGCGGCTAAACTTCTTATAAAGTACAAGACGAAAGAAAATCTCCAAAAGGCAACCATTGAAGAATTGGCACTAACAGCAGGAGTTTCCCTTGAAACCGCAAAGGAGCTTTATGAGGTAATTCACAGCTAAACCTTCACTAATTCGTAATGCGTAATTATTTTGAAGAGCCGTTAGTTTTTAGAGATTTATGCAGTTTTGCTGAAAATCACACCTGTTTTTTGTGAGTTTATCCAAATTCAAAATAATCTATTGACTTTCGTTGATTTTTATTCTACAATATTAGTAGAACAAAATTATACACACCAGCGAAAGGAGTAGTTATGAAAGAGCTTATCAAAAATTATAAAATCAGCTGTGATATGGCTAAGGAGCGTATAGGTGAACTGCGTTTGCAGAGGAATACTCTCCGTCAGAAAAATGCTGTTCAGGAAATAGAAAAGCTGGATTTAGACCGCCGAATTCGCCTGTTATGCACGGAATACATTGATATGCGTGAGATAATTGATAACCTCGAAAAGTACGAACGAGTCGTCCGCAACTGAAAGAGGTGGTATTTTGTCAAGACGAAATGTATACATTGATTCATCAACGGGACAGGCAGACAGCTATATTCGTCACTTTCTTTCAGACAGCGAAAATTCGGGGAAAAAGAAAGCTTTGCTGAACATAATCCAAAACGATTTAACTGCAAGACAGGCTGAAATTATAACCCTTTTCTATTTCAGAGAAATGTCGGTTACGGAAATTGCGGAAAGGCTTGGAATTACACCGCAGGCGGTTTCAAAGGTTATGGCGACGGCGAGAAAAAATATTTTCAGATATTTGCGATACACTTTCAAGGAGTTTTTATGAATACACCAATTTACGATTTTTTGCGGAATTACAGCGAAAAAAATCCCCTGCGATGCCATATGCCAGGTCATCACGGAAAGCATATTTCAGAAGAATTGGCGGAACTGTACCGCCTTGACATTACGGAAATAAGCGGTGCTGACAGCCTTTTTGAAGCTGACGGAATCATAAGCGAAAGCGAGGACAACACGGCGGCAATTTACGGCAGCGGTGCAGCTTTGTTTTCCGCTGGTGGTTCAACTTCCTGCATACAGGCTATGCTTGGGGCAATGCGTCTTGAAAATCGGCGAATTATAGCCGTTCGCAATGTGCATAGGGCATTCCTTAACAGCTGTGTTCTGCTGGGACTTGATGTGGAGTGGATTATGCCCGATTACACCGACGGAATTTTGTCGGGAACTGTAAATCTTTCGGAAGTTGAAAAACTTCTCCGAGAAAATCCCCACAGCTGTCTTTATGTAACATCTCCGGATTATACGGGAAGAATTGCTGATATATCGGCATTATCGGCGATTTGCAGGGAATACGATGCAAAGCTTTTGGTGGACAATGCCCACGGTGCGCATCTTCATTTTTTCCTCAACAGTATACACCCGATTGCCCTCGGAGCTGATATGTGCTGCGATTCCGCCCATAAAATGCTCCCTGCCCTCACTGGGGGAGCGTTTCTCCACGTGAAAGACAAGGCATACAAGCCGATTTTAAAGCAGACTATGAGTATGTTCACTTCTACAAGTCCCTCCTATCTGATTATGATGTCACTTGATTTGTGCAACAGATATATGGCGGAGGAAATCCGAGGGGATATTGAGGATAATCTGCGGTATATCCGTGATTTCCGTCAGCGTTTTGCCCACAGGATTATTTTTGCCGAGGGCGACCCCTTTCATATTACCATTAAGGCGGCTGAAAGCGGATTTGACGGCGAAGAATTTGCGGAAAATCTGCGGAAAAACGGTGCGGAATGTGAGTTTTCCCACAGAGATACGGTAATTCTGCTTATGTCGCCGCTGAATAAAAAGGCTGATTATGAACTGCTTGGGGATATAGTTGAAAAATCCCTTGAAATGACGGAAAATCGGGATATACAGCCGATTTCAATTCCACCTGTTCTGCCTGTGAAAGCTATGAGCGTGAGAGAGGCGGCATTGTCTGAATGTGTGGAATTACCTGTGGAAAAGGCGGTAGGGCGAATTTGTGCGGCGGTAAAAGTTCCTTGCCCTCCTGCTGTGCCTATTGCTGCAAGCGGAGAAATAATTGATGAAAATTGCGTAAAAATTTTCAAAAGCTATGGCATTTCTTCTGTAATTGTGGTAAAATAGTTGTAGAGCTTTTAGCTGTTAGCCTTTAGCCATTAGCTAATGGTGCGGCAGATTTTCTGCTGTCCTTGGTATTTCTGACCGCTGATTGCTTTACCTATGAATACGGACTGACAAAGGCTAACGGCTAATAGCTAAAGGCTAATGGCTAATAATAAGGAAAATATTATGAAAAAAATTTATGGAAATACGTACCTGCTGGGTACTCTTGATAATATGCGGAAAAATAACCGCCTTGCCCAATCCGTTATTTTCTACGGCGAAAAGGGCAGCGGAAAAAAGCTTTTTGCGGATTATTATACATCTCTGCTCCTCTGTGAAGCTCCCGACGGTGATGCTCCCTGCGGAAAATGTCCTGCCTGCAAAACGGTGAATTCCCACTCCAACCCCGATGTGACATATGTTCCCACCGAGGGCAAATTAGAGGGATATACCGTGAAAATCGCAAGAGCCGTAAGCAGCGATGTCTGCATTAAGCCAAATAACAACACCGCAAAAAAAGTTTACATCTTCCGTGACTGTAAAAATATGAACGTGCAGGCACAGAATGCTCTGCTGAAACTTATCGAAGAACCGCCTGAATATGCCTGCTTTATCTTCACAGCAGAGAGCAAAAGCGAATTTCTTCCCACTATAATTTCACGCTGCGTCTGCTTTGGAGTATCTCCCTGCACCGAGGAGGAGGCTCGCCATTCCCTTATTGAAAGCGGCTATAAGGCGGAAGAAGCGGCGGAGGCTATAAAATGCTTCCACGGAAATATAGGCAGATGTACAAGTTATATCATTGACGAAAATTTAAAAAATCAGGTGGATTTGACAAAACGCATCGCAAATAGTATAATAAGAAAGGACGAGTATGAACTCAATGCCTCATTCTTTTCTATCGGAAGCGGCAGAAATGATATGTACAGCATACTCTCCATGATTGACAAGCTTGCACGAGATGCGGCAGTATTGAGCCGTGATGCCAATGCTCCTGTCATAGGCTGTTACAGAGAGGCGGCAGTTTGCCTTTCCACAATGATAACGGCATATCAGGCTGTCAATATCCACAATGCAATTGAAAGGGCTTGCCGTGCCATAGACGCCAACGTGAACAGCTCCCTCGTCCTTGCGGGAGTATGTGCGGAAATTATGGAAATAATGGCATAGCAAATATTATAAAAAGAGGTACTTTATATGAAAGAAATCGTAGGAATCCGCTTCAGAAAAGCAGGAAAAATATATTATTTCGCTCCAAACGGAATTAAGTTTGAACAGGGCGATAGTGCAATTGTTGAAACTGTAAGAGGAATAGAGTGCGGCGAAGTTATGCTGGAAAACCGTGAACTTGACGACAATGCCATATCTTCTCCCTTAAAGCCTATTATCCGTAAGGCTGACAAAAACGATTTGAAAGTCGTTGAAAAGAATAAAATCAGAGAGCAGGAAGCTTTCAAAATCTGCGTTGAAAAA
Organism: Ruminococcus sp.; assembly: GCA_045539715.1. Lineage (GTDB taxonomy): Bacteria > Bacillota > Clostridia > Oscillospirales > Ruminococcaceae > Ruminococcus. Next base: position 20,666 of record JAZQFV010000097.1, read on the forward strand.
ATCGAGGCAAGAGGTCTGAAAATGAACCTCGTTGACGTTGAATGTACATTTGACAATAATAAGCTGCTTTTCTACTTCACAGCTGAAACCCGTATTGACTTCCGTGAACTTGTAAAGGACTTGGCGGCTGTTTTCCGCACACGTATTGAGTTAAGACAAATCGGTGTGCGTGACGAAGCTAAGGTGCTTGGCGGTCTTGGCATATGCGGCAGAGAATTCTGCTGTAAGGCACATATGGGAGATTTCAACCCTGTGTCAATCAAAATGGCAAAGGAACAGGGACTTTCCCTCAATCCCACAAAGATTTCAGGTACTTGCGGCAGACTTATGTGCTGTCTTAAAAATGAGCAGGCTGCCTATGAGGATTTGCTGAAAATTACTCCTAAAATCGGTGCGGTAGTAGTTACTCCCGACGGCGATAAGGGCAAGGTTATTGACGCTAACCTTATAACAGGAAAACTCCGTGTTAAAACTGAAAAATCAGAAGTTCCCGTAACTGTTGACAGAAGTGAAGTAAAACTTCTCAAAGATGCGGAAATCAAGCTGAACAAAGAGGAACTCCGTGCTTTAAAGAGCCTTGAGGACAAGTAATGCAAAAGGTAAACTACGGCAGAATTCTTGATGAAAAGCTTGCACAGCTTAAAGCTTCCGGGGAAAAACCTGCACTTCTTCTCCATGCCTGCTGTGCACCGTGCAGCAGCCACACTCTGCTTTTTCTCTGCGATTATTTCCGCATAACGCTGTATTTTTTCAATCCCAATATTGCTCCCGAAAGTGAGTACATATACCGCAAAGAGGAGCTTATCCGACTTGTTAAGGAACTTGGGCTTGATGTGGAGATAATCAGCGAGGATTACGATTCTTCGCCATTTTATGAACTGGCAAAGGGGCTTGAAGATTTGCCCGAAAGAGGTGAACGATGCCGAAAATGTATCGGCTATCGCTTGCGTAAAACCGCTGAAACAGCGAAAAAGCTGGGCTGCGATTACTTCACCACAACCCTTACAATAAGTCCTCATAAGGACTGCGAATTTATCAACCAATACGGCGGTCAGCTTGGGGAGGAAATGGGCATAGCCTATCTTTTCTCCGATTTCAAAAAGCATGACGGCTATAAACATTCAATTCAGCTGTCAAAGGAATACAATCTATACCGACAGGATTACTGCGGCTGTGTATACAGCAGGAGGGCAAAGGAAAATGGCTAAGGAGCAGAAAACAAATGCAATGCGTTTTCTTGAAAAATGCAAGATAAGCTACACCGTGCAGACCTATGAGTGTGACGAGTTCATTGACGGAATTCATACCGCTGAAAAGCTTGGTCAGCCCTTGGAGGAAACCTTTAAAACTCTCGTTGCTCACGGAAAATCGGGAGCATATTATTGTTTTCAGCTGCCTGTTGCGGAGGAACTTGACCTGAAAAAAGCGGCTAAAAGCGTAGGTGAAAAATCCGTGGAGCTTATTGCTGTTAAGGATATTACAAAAATTACCGGGTATGTCCGTGGCGGCTGCACTCCAATCGGTATGAAAAAGCAGTTTATGACGGTAATACATAACACCGCTGAAAATATGGAACTTTTCTACATAAGCGGCGGAAAAATCGGTGTTCAGATTCGTCTTTCTCCAGCCGAACTTGCAGCGGCTATCAGAGGAAAATTCGAGGACATCGTATTGTAATTCAGAATTAAGAATTAAGAATTAAAAAAAGAACGGTGGAATTATTTCTGCCGTTATTTTTTGTATAAAAGCCGTTAGCTATTAGCCGTTAGCCATTAGCCATTAGCAATTAAGAATTATGGACGGTGGAATTTTTCTGCCGCCTTTCCTTGTTTTTGGGATATTTTTCTGATTTTTAACTGAAAAATTCACAGCTTATATATTGACAAATGGTACAGAAAATGGTAATATATAATTAACAGGGTGTATATTGTTTCAAGGAACAAATTACCTTGAAATGTAAATCAAAAAATCCACACCCCAAAGAGAGGGAATCTATCATGAAGAAATTATCAAAGGCAATTGCGGCATTCGCATCCGCTGCAGCCATGGCTCTTACAGCTACTGCATCTGTTATGCCTACAGATTATAACGAATTAGCTGTTGCCAATGCTGCGGACACAAACAATGATGACTGGCTTCACGCAGAGGGCAGCCGTCTTTACGACATGAACGGTAATGAAGTATGGCTCACAGGTGCAAACTGGTTCGGCTTCAACTGTTCAGAAAACTGCGTACACTATCTCTGGAGCGCTGACGTTGACGACGTTCTCAAAGAGGTTGCTGACAGAGGTATCAACGTAATCCGTTTCCCCATTTCCACAGAACTTCTCGTTTCATGGATGGATGGAACTCCTAATCCCGTATCAAGCGTATCGGGAAATGCCGACCCTGCATTTACAATCAACCCCGACTTCGTTGAGGCTGACGGTAAGACTCTCAAAGACTCAATGCAGATTTTCGACATTATTATGCAGAAGTGTAAAAAATACGGTATCAAGGCATTTATCGATATTCACAGCCCTCATTCCGACAACTCAGGTCATAACTACAACCTGTGGTACGGTAAGGCAGGCGTTACAACTGAAGTGTGGATTGAAACACTTGTATGGCTTGCTGACAAGTATAAGAATGATGATACACTTATCGGTTACGACCTGAAGAACGAGCCTCACGGCAAGGGACAGGAAGGCGATGAAGCTGCTAAGTGGGACGGCTCTAAGGACGAGAACAACTGGGCATACGCTGCTACAAGATGTGCAGAGGCTATCCTTGATGTTAACCCAAATGCGCTTATTTTCGTTGAGGGTGTTGAGCAGTCAATGAGTGGTGCTATGGAGGGCGACTACTGGGGTATGCCCGACAGACGTGACAATTCACCTTACATAGGTGCATGGTGGGGCGGTAACTTCCGTGGTGCAAGAGAATATCCTATCGTTCCCAAGCAGGGTACAAGCCAGATTGTATACTCTCCTCACGACTACGGCCCGTCAGTTTATGCTCAGACATGGTTCGATAAGGACTTTACAGAGCAGACTCTCCTTGACGATTACTGGTATGACACATGGGCATGGATTAATGCAGAGGACGTTGCTCCTGAGCTTATCGGTGAATGGGGCGGACATATGGAAGGCGACAACCTTAAATGGATGCTTCTTCTCCGTGACTATATGATTAAAAATCACATCAACCACACATTCTGGTGTCTGAATACAAACTCAGGCGATACAGGCGGACTCTGGGACAGCCTTGGATTCCAGCAGGGTGCAGGTACAACAATTGACTGGAACGAGCCTAAGTATGAGATGTTTGAGGAATCCCTCTGGCAGACACAGACAAGCGGCAAGTATATCGGTCTTGACCACGAAGTTGCTCTTGGTGCAAACGGTATTTCTCTCGGCGATTTCTATGCTAACTACGCTAACAGCGAGGGCAGTAACCTTGACGGCGGCAAGAAGGGCGGCAACGACGGAAATCCTGTAACACCCAAGCCTCCAACGACTACAGAAAAGCCTACAACTGCACCAACTACAAAGCCCACTACAACAACTACAACTAAGCCTACAACAACTACAACTAAGCCAACAACAGCTCCTACAACTAAGCCCACTACAGCTCCTACAACAAAGCCTACTACAGCTCCAACAACAGCTGCTCCTACAGAGCCTTCAACAAATCCAACTCCCGGTGTAAAGATTATATACGGTGACGCTAACTGCGACGGAGTTGTAACAATTGCTGATGCAGCGTCAATTTATCAGATGCTTGCAAATCAGGATAAATATCCGCTTTCTGATAGGGGTACTTTTTATGCTGACTGCTGCAACCCAGGCGGCGGTATTACAGCTGATGATGCACTTGCAATTCAGAGATATGATGCTAAGCTTATAACATCACTTCCTATTGAGGAATAAGACGGAATTGAACAATTAATTGTGGCGGCGGAACGTGTGTTCCGCCGTTTTTATATATTAGCGATTGATAAAAAATGCGGTAGTTTTTCGACTACCGCATAATTTTTATTATTAAGCTTTAAGAGGAAGCTCGGAAGCTTCAAGAAGTTTTGCATCAATCTTCATAATAACAATAGCGTCATCAACTGTGATACCTGTTACGCCGTTTACATCAGAGTTTGCAGCACCCTGCTCAGAAAGAGGATACTTGTCAGAGTTGCTGAGAGTCTGAAGAATAGCAGCAGCGTCAGCGATTGTGATTTTGCCGTCATTATTTGAATCGCCGTACAATGTTGCAGGAACAGAAGGAACTTCTGTAGGCTCTGTAGGCTGAGGTGCAGCTGTTGTAGGTGCTTCTGTAGGCTCAGTTGTAGGTACAGTTGTAGGCTCTACTACGTCAGCTGACTTGAAGTTGTAAACTGTCATTTCGCCGTTTTCGTCATCGCACCACCAAATCTGAATCTGTGCAGATTTAACGGAAGCAGGAATTGTTGTAATATCAACTTCAACATTAAGCTTGCCGTCAGCACCGATTTTGCCGTCCCATTCAATATTTGTCCACTCGTCGCCCATGTAGCCAACGCAGCCGTTAGTTGTAGAACCAGCCTTACCCTCGATTGTGAATGTGAGAGTGTTGGAATCGCCTCTGTTAGCAAAATCAACTTCATACTTCTTTGTCTTATCCTCGGGGGGAGCTTCGATTTCGCCCTTACCCTCGCCGATAATAGCAATCTTAGTTACAGTTGTTGTGCTGTTTGTACGTGCAAAGAGGTGAGCAATTTCGTCAACCTTATCTTCGCCCCAAGCAGCAGCAATGTGCTTAGCGGAGTAGTATGCAATACCGTCCTTGTCGTCATAAGCCTTGATTTCTGTCCAGTTGAGCCAATCACCGTCAACTACAGCGATAACGGGCTGGTCGCCTGTGTACTGAACAGCAACATCGCCGCCCTCAAGTTCTTTCCATGTAGCGTTAAGACCCGGAGTGCAGTTGCCGTCCTTTACAGAAGCATCAAGTTCATGTGTATCGTCGCTTACGATAAAGCCTGAATCAATATCATCATGCTCAATTGTAGGAGATTTTCTTCCGCTGCCCCATACGATTGAATCGTCCTTGAGAACATCCATCATAGTATCAACAACAGTTTCAGAACCCTCATACCATGTGAGATTGCTTCTGTTGATATAGCCGTGAGATTCACCGCCGTTGTTCTTTTCTACGTTGTTATCCCAAAGAACGCAGGGAATACCCATTTCCTTAGTCTGTGAGATGTAAGCCTTAGCCCACTCTACACGAGCCTCTGTGTTTCCGAAGTTGGAAGCACTGAATTCGCCGAGAACTACAGGAATATCCTTATCGCCGAAAGTCTTTCTGATACCGTCGAGGATAGAAGTAAGTTCTGTAGCGTAAGCAGTTGTAAATGTGCTGTGATCCTTAACTTCAGCGTTCATTGTGAAGTTGTAGGGTGAATATGCGTGTACAGATACAGCAACATATTCATCATCGGGAACAACGATTTTTGACATCATTGAAGTGTCGCTTGAAGCACAGTAGCCTGGCATCATAACAAGACGAGTGTCGTTGTTGTCATCGCCTGTACCTCTGATAACTTCAAGAGCGTCAGCGTTAATCTTGTTGATTGTGTCTGTTTCTTCCTTTGTAGGACCCCACCATTCGTGGTCTGTACCCTTAGCACGAGGTTCGTTCATAGTTTCGAATACAAGACGCTGGTCGTAGTCCTTGAAAGTTTCTGCAATCTGTTTCCAGAGTGAAGAAACATACCCTGTAAGTTCCTCATAATCTGCACCGAGAGTAGAACGGTTTACATATGGTTCTTCGTGGTGGAGGTTGAGGATAACGTACATATCCTGCTCATAGCAGTAGTCAACGATTTCCTTTACACGTGCAAGCCATGCTTCATCAATCTTATAGCCGTTGCTCTTGTCAACGTGCTGGAACCATGTTACAGGAACACGGATTGTATTGAATCCCTTAGCCTTAACAGCAGCGATAAGCTCAGGTGTAGTCTTTGGGTTGCCCCAGCAAGTTTCAGCTTCAAGACCGCAGGATTCGAGCGGTACACCGCCCTTTGAAGGGTAAGCGTCAAGAGTGTTGCCTAAGTTCCAGCCAATCTGCATTGCCTCTGTAATCTCGAATGCAGTAAGCTGGTCAGCAGCTTCGATTTCCATTGTAAATGGTGCGAAGTTAAGACCTGTTGCAAGACAAGCCGCAGCAACGGCACTGCTTACAAAGCGTGTGATTCTGGTTTTTTTGATAACCATTTTTAATTCCTCCCAAAATGATTTTTTCACATAGCGGCACAGACTTAGTGCAGGAAATCTGCTTCGCTACTTTAATTTTAGCACATTGCAATAAAAAGGTCAAGGGTTTTTGTATTTATTGCTGTAGAATTTTAAGCTTGATTTTTAGCTAATCTGTATAAAATATCACTTAATTAATTAATATTCAATTAAGATTTCTCGCTGAGATACGTTCCAAGGCGGTCATTGAGGATATATGCGGTATCATCGGCACTTCTGTCGCCGTTTATGGCATATTCAACTTCCTCATCAATGATATTTTGTAAATCCCAGTTGTAAAAATAGGGGTTGGCAGGTACGCTTAAAATGTACTCATAAAGCATATCCTTGTATTCCTGAGTGATAAATTCTTCCTCTCCGTAATTGTTCCAGTTCCACATATAACCATTATTTATGGAGTTATTATAATCTGAGGGGCGGTCATAGTCACGCTGTAACTGCTCCTTTAAGACGGGAATTCCTCGTGCGTCAGTAACTTCGTATTTTTCAAGTTTTTCCTGTTGTTTCAGAATAAGCGTTATAAGCTCCCAGGCGGATTTCTTGTTGCTGCATTGCTCTGTAATTCCATAGAGAACCATATTTGTTGACTGTACATAAGCACCGCTGCTGTTTTCAGAGGGGTATCCCACAAAGGTTATATCCTCCTTGTTGAAAAATCCGTATGTATGCTGTCCAAGTCCCGAATTAAAGCCATTTATTCTCAGGGGGAATACAAGCTGTGTGTCATTAAGTCCACGTGTTTCTTCATCTTTATGATATGCGTTAAAGTCGTAGTCATCCATAAGGGCGAAATTCGGTTCACCTTCTGCTTGTATGGGCGTGTCAAGGCAGAATTGCAGAGTATTTTTAAATGAAGTGCCGAAATCGCAGACTGCCTTTCGGTGGTCGATTGAGCCTAATCCCTCAATTTTAAGCATATATTCCGCAAGGGATGACTCAGAAGTATATTTGCAGAAGTCCATTTTATCTTTGTATTCTTCATAGAATTTCATTGCGTCCGCAGATGTCCAATGCTCATATTCCTTTGGAATGAATTTTGTCTTTGCTACGGCGGTATGCAGAGAGTATGCCTCCATAACAGCAGGAAGTCTGCCCTCTATTTCAAGTCCCTCTAATGCACAGGGGAGAAAATCCTCCCGTTTCAGCTTGCTTTCACCGTCCATAAAGGAGTACAGGTCAGCAAGCAAGCCATTTCTGTCCATATTCAGCATACCTGCGGCATTATGGCAGAGAATATCAGGGGACTCGCCTGTAAGCATCGCCATATACAGTTCATTGTTAATGGCTTCTATAAATTCCTTTTCGGTAGTGTATTCTATGCCTTGGGCATAGTTTATCACTTTTATATCAAAATCCTTTGGCTTGTTGAGGTGGTCGTTGAAAAGCGGGTCGATATACCCCATAGTTCCTACGGTTATAACAGGCTTGCCCTCCTCGTTGTATACAGCTTCGTTCATGGGAAGTGACGTTTCCGCAGGCTTGTCCGAATTGCAGGAAACAGCGGTACACAGGGCAATAAGGGCGGTTAAAAATGATAATGTCTTTTTCATAGTAATTCCTCCTTTTTGGCGGTAAGTTATAACGGAGATGTCTAAAAACCCCTTTTGGGAAAAAACAGCTATGCACGACATCTGCTTCGTCCACCTCCCTTGGAGTGCGACAGCACGCCTGTGGAAGGTTTCCTTGCAGCTGTCATACCTATCTGTTTTTTCTTTAACCAAAGGAGTTTTTAGAGATGCCCTAACGTTTTTTAACGTTCTATAACATAGTGTATTTAGAGGCTCAAAAAGTCAAAGTTTTTTGAAATTTCAGCGAAATAACCAGTT
>JAZQFV010000098.1:0-61640 GCA_045539715.1 Ruminococcus sp.
CTTGAAGAATTATATGAAGCTTGGGGAGCAAAAGGCAAGGAAGAAAGCCGAAAGAATACTGCCGTATTGTGAGGTTTTCTGACGCAGAATTTTGCTCTCCAAGCAAAATAGAAAATTCAAGAGTTAATTGGGGGAGCAATAACATAAGGGAACCTTTAAAAAACTCCCTCACGGCTTGATTGCACGTGTTACGTTTTTTAAAGAACCCCATAAATATAAAGAAAGAATGATTTTTATGAAAAAAGTTGTAACCATACAGGATATTTCCTGTTTCGGCAAATGCTCCCTCACCGTTGCGTTACCCATTATTTCCGCAATGGGCATTGAAACGGCAGTTATTCCAACTGCTGTGCTGTCAACTCATACAGGTGGATTTGAGGGATATACATTTCACGATTTATCCGATGATATAGCCGATATTTCCGCCCATTGGAAATCTCTGAAACTGCAATTCAACGCTATCTATACAGGCTATCTCGGCTCTGCATCTCAGGTGCAGATTGTATCGGATTTCTTCGACAGTTTCGGCAATGAGAATAATTTTATAGTGGTTGACCCTGTTTTAGGCGACCACGGCAGGCTCTATGCAGGTTTCAATGATGAATTTGTAGTGCAGATGCGTCAGCTGTGCAGAAAAGCAGACTACATTATGCCCAATATGACTGAGGCAAGCTTTCTGCTGGATATTCCGTATACAGAGGCAAGCAACGAGGCTTTTGTAAAAGATGTGCTGAAAAAGCTGTCAGGACTTGGATGCCGTGTGCCTGTTCTTACGGGTGTGCGTTTCGGAGATAACGAGGGTGCGGCAGCTTATGATTCTGCCACAGGAGAATATTATTTCTCATTCGGCAAGCACGTTGACCGACAGCTTCACGGCACAGGGGATATTTTCGCAAGTGTTTTCACAGGAGCTGTTACTCTTGGGAAATCCCTACAGCAGGCTCTTGATATGACGGTAAAATATATCGCTGACTGCATTGAAGTTACCCTGCCATGTGCTGATGAGGTATGGTATGGCAGCTGCTTTGAATTATGCCTTGATAAGCTGATTGGTTATACAAAGGAGTAGAATTAATGAAGAAGAATTATATTATCGCTATAGTAGTTACATCGGTAATTTTAATTCCGTATATAGTTATTTCCCTGATTGTATCAACTTACACAATAAAAATCAAAACAAAATACGGTGACAAATTCAGTATTACGTGTGGTGATTTCTGGGATTTATATGAGATTAGTGACGAAAATTCGTCTTTTCATACAGACCTTAATCATTTTTCCGATAAAGGAGATTTTTATTCTGTATGCGATAACCAATATATTAGATGTTATTATGTTTTTGATTGTCTGGATGATTTTAACAAAGATGAATTACCGGGTAAATTTATTATAAAGATAAAAAAATTTGATGAATTTTATGATGTACGTAATGTTGAGGTTAGATATTCATACGACTATTTATCAAATGATGAAGCTGAAAAAGTTAAAACCGAATTTTTGTGTGATTCAATACTTATGAAACTTTGCATTGACGATTTAGATTATTTTTATCATGATGAAATGATAGAAGTCGGAAAAAAACTTATAAATCAAGAATATGAAGAACTTGAACAATATGGTTTGACTAAAGAAATGATTAGTGATACTGAATCTTTAAAACAAAAAATTAATATTATGAAGAAATATCTAAAAAAACAAGGTGTTAAAACCTGAATTTCAAAATTTTTCCTAATGATTACAGCGGGAAATACTGTCAATAATAATATCAACCTGATTTTTAAGGAGATATTATTATGGCATTTAACAAAGTTGTAATTTCGGGAATAAACACCTCGGAGCTTAAAGTCTTAAAGGAAGAAGAAAAAATCCGCCTGCTGAAAGAATACAAGGAAACAGGCAGCAAAGCGGCTAAAGATGCCCTTATAAACGGAAATCTCCGTCTTGTTTTAAGCGTAATACAGCGATTTACGGGACGTGGCGAAGATATTGACGACCTCTTTCAGATTGGCGTTGTGGGACTTATTAAGGCTATCAACAACTTCGATTTGACAAAGGAAGTCCGATTTTCCACATACTGCGTCCCTATGATTATGGGCGAATTACGGCGGCATCTCCGTGATTTCAGCCAGATAAAGGTCAGCCGTTCCCTCCGTGACCTTGCCTACAAGGCTATTCAGGCAAAAGAAAAGCTCATGCTGCAAAATCAGCGTGAACCGAATATTGAGGAAATTGCTAAGGAAATCGGTGAAAAACGGGCTGATGTAGTCATTGCCCTTGAAAGTATAAGTGACCCTATTTCCCTATATGAGCCTGTTTATTCCGACTCCGACGACAATATGTATATTATGGACCAGATAGGCGACAAAAACGACATTGACAGCCTTATGAGTTCAATCGCAATCCGTGACGCTGTGAAATCCCTCGGAGAACGTGAAAAAAACATTATCTATATGCGGTTTTTGCAGGGTAAAACACAAGTCGAGGTTGCCAATGAAATCGGAATTTCACAGGCACAGGTTTCAAGGCTCGAAAAAAGTGCAATTGCAAGAATAAAAGACAGCATATAGCCATTTATGGATTACAGCTACAATTAAAACCGCAAAATTGGAAAAAAATTTCTTACAATTATCACCGATTTTTACTTGACATCTATCTTGAAATGAGATATAATAGTAAAAGTGTAAAAAAGTCAGAAAAACAAAAAGAAAGGTGATAATATGAGTAAAAAATCAGGATTTATATCAAATCTGAATAAATCCACAAAGATTACAATTGCTTCGTGCATCGGATTTATTCTCCTTACAGGTATAATCCTTGTGGTTTTTATACTATTTCCCATCACTCCCTCGGAAAAGGTTTTAGCAAGCATAGGACGTGAAAATATAGCCAATTCCAATGGAGAAAACCAAATAACTACAACGGCTGAACAGGCTGTTTCAACTGAAAAATCAACTACTACCAAAACTGAAACTACCACCACCACTACATCAGTTTCAACAACCACAAAAACCGTTAATATCCGCATAACTTCCGGTTCAGGCTTCTTGTGGAACGGCAGAATTCCCACAGGCGTTACACCAAATACACCTACAACTCCCGTAGACCCTACACAAGCACCAACAGCTGACCCAGGAGTAACAGGCGGAACAGATATTCCACAGGGAACTGTTCCAACTACACCGCCACAGGTTACAGATGTACCGTCTGAACCTATCAATCCCGACCCCAACGGCGGTACTGTAACACCACCTCCTGCGGATACACCTGTAACTCCCCCCGAAACTCCGTCGGATACACCGCCGCCTGTAGTTGATACACCTCCTGCTGACAGCGGAGGAACTCCCGAAGCATAAAAATTACCGCCTCTGAATATTCGGAGGCGGTTCTTTTTAGAGATACCCTTTATAAATAGTGGGAAATTATGGAATACAGCCGTTTTTGCATATATTTTTTCCAAAGAGAATATTCGGCAATATCCGCTTCTGTAGGCGTTTCGCCATTATTCAGAGCGTTGTAAACTCTAATTCCCGAGCCGCAATCGCAAATATGAATGTCAACATCTTCCACATTTTCGCTGATTCCATTGACATTTACCCTTGCGGAAATAAACGGCGGATTTCCGTCACAGTCGGTTATACGACTTTCTTCTTTTGTCAATTCCTTTTCTACAATATCAATTGACAAAAATGGCGGCAGGAGAATTTCTCTTTCCTCAGCTTTAACATAACAGTCAAGAACCTCAGCCACATCAATGCAATGAGTCCCCTCTTTGAGATTGAACTCCATTAATGCAATTCCTCGGCGGTCACGGTATTCATCAAGAAATCCTGCCAATGATGTAGAAGTCAGCGAAATTGTCCGTCCAAGACTGCGGCACATTTCAAAATCTGCCATTCGCTCTACACGATATGTTTTGCAGGGACGGGCAAGTTTTGACTTTCCAAAAGCTGAAAATAAGCTGTTGAAAAATTCAAGGAGCCGTGGTATATTTTTAATAACAGCAGGGTTAAGCCGTTTCCCCTCCTCTGCCCTCATCTTTTCCGTTGCAATTCCCTCAAAAAACAGAGAATTCAGCGTAACATAGGCTTTTCCGTCACCATAAAAGGAATCCTCTCCCGACACATCTCCTGTATAAAACTTTATGGCTTTAATTTCATTTTCGGTATACTTTTCCATTTTTTCACCTCTTGATACCAATCCCTAAAATGTTAGTAGACAAAGATGATGAGCAGAAATGCTGTATGTCAAGGCGGACGACGAAAGCATACTGTCGTATGGTGAGGAAGTCCAACGACGACATACAGTATTTATGCCATTAGATTTGTCTACTGTTGTTTTAGGGATTGGTATGAATTCACAAAAATACCGCACATCGACTGTGCGGTATTTTATTGGTATTAGTGCTACTTCATACGAAATCTCTTGTTGAGATATTGAGTTTCAAAATCTTCAACAGGCATAGGCTTTGCAAAGTAAAAGCCCTGAAAAATATCACAGCCGAATCTGCTGAGAAATTCAACCTGTTCAAGTTTTTCCACGCCCTCGGTTATAATCTGCATATCCAGAGATTTTGCAAGGGCAATTATCATTTTAAGAATAGTCGTACTCTTTGCGGGATTTTTTGTATTCTGCAAAAATCCCATATCAATTTTAAGCACATCAGCATCCATGTCTTTCAGCATATTCAAAGAAGAATAGCCGCTTCCAAAGTCGTCAATTTCCACGATAAATCCACGTTTACGCAGTCTTGCAATAAGCTGGAGATGAGTTGCGGGATCGTCCATAATCGCACTTTCCGTCACTTCAAGATGAAGTCTTGAAGGATCAATGCCGTACTTGTAAATAAGGGAAGTAATGACATTGTACACGTCAAGGAGGTAAAAATCCTTTTGCGATATATTTACGGAAAGATAACTCTTTTTATAGCCCATATCGCCCCATTTTTTCAATTGAGCACAGGCAGCTTCCCACATATAGCGGTCAAGACGGCTGATAAGACCTGTCTGTTCAAGAATTTTGATGAACTTATCGGGACGAATCATTCCGTCAACGGGATGAATCCAACGTACAAGCACTTCTCCCCCTCTGATACAGCCGTTTGCTGAAATCTGCGGCTGAATATACGGGAGGAAATGTTGATTATTTATGGCAGTTTCAAACTCACTTATAATACGGTGATCGCCGATAAAGCTCTCACGAAGTTCAGTTTTGTAATAAGCCACACGACTTCTGAAACTGTCCTTAATTGTACGGATTGCCAGCATTGCATGGTCACACATAACCGAAACTTTGAGGTTTCTGTCGGTTACACGATAAACTCCGATATGTATATGGGTTTTGAAAGAGGAATTTTCAATAAATGCGTCAGCCGATGAGTAACACGCAAGGAGTGCTTCCTCGGAATATCGGCTTCTTGGAATACACAATGCAAATCTGTCACCTGTAAGTCGTGCGTAAACGCAATAACTGCCTCCGAATTTTCTCGTAATATCGGCAATTTTTTTAAGCAGTTCATCGCCTTCGCTTACTCCGAAAACGTCATTGACAATTTTGAAATTCTTCACATCGGTGACAATAATATTGTAGTCCTCATTCTTATTTTCCAAAAGCATATTTTCAACGACTTCATAAAAATATTCCTTATTATAAAGCCCTGTAAGCTGATCGTGAGTAGCACGGTATTTCTCATTTTCGTACTTGATAAATTCCTCAGTCTTATCATGAATAAGGAAGAAAAAGCCAAGACTTTTCATTATACTGTCGTAAATACTGCGGTATTCTATAGTGAAATAATGCTTTTCCTTGCCTATTCTGCGTGTAGTTTCCCAGATATAAATTGAGGTTTCATCCTTTATCTCATCCTGTTTCCAGACTCTGAGCTGTTCCTCAAGAGTTTTTATAGACTCGTCAGCTGCACAGAAATCCACAGCGGCGGTATTTGCGTGAACAACATTTCCGTCAATATCAACGCAGATGATACCGTCCTTCATATTGGCTACGGTGAAAAACATCAGCCTGTCCATAAGTCCTCTCGGCACATAAATGAGAGAGAAATAAAAAATCAGAAATCCCTCAACTGCATAGAGTGCAATTGAATAGTCAAACTGCAAATCAAGGTACAGGTGGAAAAAGCTGAATACTCCAAGACCGCAGATTGATATAAACATTGAGCTGTATTTTATGACGTAGGCTCGTGGCGAAATCACCATTTTCTGAAGCAGCATAGCCAGAACAAGACAAGCCATAAATACAATCAGCACTGTATGATATGTATAGATAACACTATAATCGTAAGTGCGATATAATTTATTACCGAAATCATCGGCAATAGGTTCGACGGAGAAAAGGAATTTCAGGAAAGGATTCAGCAGAAGCATAGCCGCATCAATACCGGAAGCAATGAAAATCGGAATTCGCAGAACTCCCAATCCGTCGGATTTTCCAATGTAATGCCTTGTAAAGGAAACAAGCGTCATCAGCGTCAGCGTTTCAAAGATATTGTAAACCGTAAATAAAATCAGCGAGATTTTTTCAACGGAAATAAGCATCGCCGATACATTGAACAATGTAACGCCAACAGCACAGGATAACAGCCGCCTTACATAGGTTTCCAGAGGATTACTTTTTAGCTTGACAATGCAATAGACAACGCATACTGTAAGAATAACAGTACCTGCCAACAGCAAGCTAATCATTAACCAAATCATTAAACATCATCCTAAAATAAAGAAAAACGAGGTTACACCCAAGCTTTTCAGCAAAGGCATATTTTTATAATCCAATATGTACTGCATAAATTCACAGTTAGTGGAATAACCGCCAACATATGAGTAGCAATACATAACTTCTCTAAACTTATTGTAGCATATTTTCACAGAATTGTCAATAACTTATGGCAAATTTTACACTTAAAAGACTAATTAATTAACAGAGTTAATGCGATATTCTTTAATTTATCGGGATAAAAAACAAGTAAAATAACAATAAATACTGATATTATGCCCTTTAAAACTCCGTTGATTATGCGAAACTTTCGCTGTTCAATTGATAAATTAGCTAAAATATCAAGGATAGCTCCGCCGTCAAGAAATTTGTACGGCAAAAGATTAAGTATCCCCTCAGCAAGACAAAATACGGCAAAATAGCCATTCCGCCCAAACGCTGCCAACAGAAAAAATGCAGCTAAATTTGCAAGAGGGCCGCACAGCTGAACTAAAATTGCCGATTTGGCTGAACTTGATGCAGATGCTGTCATTTTAATTCCCGTCCAGCTGAATTCTATGGACTTCACACAGCCGCCTGTGAAATATACCGCAGCAATATGACCTGCCTCATGGAGGATACAGGCGGCATAAAAGCCGATAATCAGGCTGCTTTCCCTGAAAATGAATATCAGGGCATTAAAAAGAAGAAATGAAAATTTTACTTTTATTTTCGGCATAATCCCTCTGCAAACTCCGTTATAGCATAGATTGGATTTTCAAAAAGTTCCTGCTCCGAAGAGGAATAGCTTTTTATGAGCAGGTAAAATTCCTCTGCCATTTGCGGCAGACGTAAATTCAGCAATATCAATGCCAAAGCAAGCAAAAGGCAAATAATTCCCTGAAATGCGGGAATATCCTCCGCCTTTCCTTTTTTACGGCAGATTTCTTCCTCATGTACAAGTAATTCCGCATTATCCTCATCGGGAAGATTTTCCGCAATTTCCATATTTTCAGCTTCAATCATAACTCTCACGCTCCCCTTGTGAAATGTATGTGAAATCCTCTGAAATTAGAACAAAAAAAACATTTATTGACAGCCCATTTACTTACAAAACGCTGTCTTGACACCTCATATAATTATATGGTACAATATAAAGTGACATATTGTATATATCGAATAAACCACGGAGGGATTAACATTGAAAAGATTTTACAGATTATTTTTAGTTACAGCCGCTGCGGCTTCATTAACAGCTTGTTCAGATAAGGTATCTTCTTCCACATCTGAACCCGAAAAGAACGTCACTCCCGACAGCATTACTTATAGCTGGCAGGCTCCATATGAAGCCAAAATCAAGGAATTCAAGGGTTCTGACAATTACTCCGATAACTCCTGCTTTGATTTATATGACCTGACAGATGACGGCTCACCTGAGCTTATTATTTCCCCAAATGGAGATGCAACTACCAAATGTCTTATATACACCCTTGAGGGCGAGGTTATTTCCGAATTGGGCGAATTCGGCAATAACGGCACATTCTCATTCTGCCCCGATACTAAGGTAATCAAGGATGAATATGTGGGAAGCGGTATGGTTCTGGGAAAAATCTACTCCCTTACAAGCGGTCAGCTGAAAACTGTTATGACATACAGCGACAATTCAGCTTCCGCTTCAATGGGTGCTGCTATCTACCACGAAGTAAACGGCGAAAATCTATCATTGAGCGATTACGAAAAGGCTTTAGAGCCATATTCCTCCCTCAATACAACCGAAATCGGCAGACGCTTTACAATGGGCGATAAGGCAGTAAATTACGGAATTTATATTTCCGAAAACTGGGCAAAAACCTTAACATCTAATCAGAAAAAGCTCTGCAAGGATAAGCTTACAGCAGAATCAGCCCTTGACACAGCAGAAGGAAGAAACGGTGCTTTTGATTTCTGCGACCTCAACGGCGATAACGTACCCGAACTGATTATTTCTTCAAATACAGCTCCCGAATCCATCTGCAAGGTGTACTACTTCTCAGCAGGTCAGCTTGTGGAAATGGAGGGAGAATACGGCATAAACGGCACTTTTGGCTTTGACGTTGAAAACCTTGTATTCTTCTCCGATAAAAAATACTGGAGCATTGCCAATACCGAATTCAAGGCAAACGAATACACAGAATCCGACAGTACTATCATAACAGGAAGAAAATATCCTCTCAGCGAAAGCGGAATTTCCGCAGTATTAGACTGATATGGCTAAATCACGTGTTGTTTATATATGCAGTAAATGCGGCAGCGAAAGCTCTAAATGGAACGGCCGCTGTCCCTCCTGCGGTTCGTGGAATACCCTTGAAGAAGAATTAATTGAAACTGTAAAGGGTAACTCATCATATACCGTCCCCGATTTATCCGACAGCATTATGGAACTTGCGGATATAGGCGAGGACAGCGATGTCCGCTATAATACGGGAATAGGCGAACTTGACAGAGTTCTTGGCGGCGGTCTTGTAAAAGGTTCACTTGTACTTTTAGGCGGTGAGCCGGGTATCGGAAAAAGTACTCTGCTTTTGCAGATTTGCCAGTTTCTCGGCGAAAATCACTCGGTACTCTATGTGTCGGGAGAGGAATCAGCACGTCAGTTGAAACTCCGTGCAAGCCGTCTTGGTGTTGATTCGGAAAATCTGTACATTTTAACAGCTACAGATGCGGAAGCTGTTGCGGAAACAATTGCTTCAAGCTCCCCCGATATCGCCATTATCGACTCCGTTCAGACTATGAGTATAGGACGCATTTCATCAAGTCCCGGAAGTCTTACACAGGTTCGTGAATGTTCAAATCTCTTTATGCATACCGCAAAAAAACAGGAAATTCCCATAATTATCGTAGGTCACGTCAACAAAGACGGTGCAATTGCAGGTCCGAAGGTTATGGAGCATATTGTAGATGCTGTTCTTTATTTTGAGGGCGAGCGTCATCAGAGTTACCGCCTGCTCCGTGCGGTGAAAAACCGTTTCGGTTCGACAAATGAAATCGGTGTATTTGAAATGCTTGACAAAGGTCTTGCTGAGGTGGGAAATCCCTCACAGATGCTTCTTTCGGGCAGACCTGTCAATGTTTCGGGTACTTGCGTTGCCTGTGTAATGGAGGGCAGCCGCCCTATTCTTGCGGAAGTTCAGGCACTTGCCGCTAAGACAAGCTATTCAGCACCGAGAAGAATGACCACAGGCTTTGACTTCAACCGTCTAAGCATAATTGTTGCCGTTCTTGAAAAGCGGTTGGGAATTTTTATGGGAAGCCTTGATATTTATCTCAATATCGT
Organism: Ruminococcus sp.; assembly: GCA_045539715.1. GTDB lineage: Bacteria > Bacillota > Clostridia > Oscillospirales > Ruminococcaceae > Ruminococcus. The sequence goes on from JAZQFV010000098.1 coordinate 10,016, forward strand.
CGGCGGATTTCGTCTTGACGAGCCTGCAGCCGATTTACCCGTAGCTATGGCACTTTATTCGGGAATTATGGATAAACCCATTGACGAAAAAGTAATTTCTTTCGGAGAAATCGGTCTTGGCGGAGAAATACGCTCCGTTTCCCACGTTCCTCACAGAATTCGTGAAGCTGAAAGAATGGGATTTACAAAGGTTATTATACCGAAGCATAACGCTTCACAGATAAACCAAAAGGATTATGATATTGAAATAATCCCTGTATCAACGCTGAAACAGGCTTTCGCAGCCATTTAAAGCGTATCACTAAAGGAGAATTTATGAAAAAAACAATTATAAATCTTATTGCCATTGCCGCTGTATTTTCAATCAGTCTTTGCAGCTGCAACAACAATTCCGACAGCGATAAAAATACATCCGAAAAAAGCTCTTACTCAGTTTCAGATGAACCTATACAGGCATTTTCGGACTATTTTGACGCTTTTTTCAGCAGCGATGCCGATACTGTTGTTAATCTGACAACTCCTTCTGCATATCTGGATGAAATGAAAGCAAACGGCACTTATAATACCCTTGTTACACAAACGCAGGATATTATGATTAAGTATTCCCTTGACTCATTCAAGGAAAAGTACGGCGATGATGTTTCCATAGTTCTCAAAGAACAACTTAACAGCACACCTCTTACGGCTGAACAGCTTAACGATGCACTTGAATGTTACAAAGCAAGTTATGGTGCGTATAAGTCACAGATTACAATTGCCGAGGGATATGAGATAACATACACATACATAATCGGCGGTTCAAAATCTTCCGAAGAAATCAGCGAAACAGCTTGTTTTGTAAAGCCTGAAAATGATTGCTGGAAAATGCTCCCAGTTACTGCCGAAACTCTCAAGGGCTTCAATAACGCACAAAGTTTATTGGGTCAGCAGTAAAATCCCACAGAAAGGATTCTTCTATGGCAGCTTTTGTTGAATTTAAAGATGTAAAGAAAACATATAAAATGGGTGAAACCGAAATTCACGCCCTTAACGGTGCTGATTTTGAGATAAATAAGGGTGAGTTCTGCGTTATTGTTGGTGCATCGGGTGCAGGAAAAACCACAATTCTCAACATTCTCGGCGGAATGGATACCCTTACAAGCGGTAATGTTATCCTTGACGGAACTGATATTTCTAAAATGTCAAAAAAACAGCTGACCTCATACCGCCGCTATGACATAGGCTTTGTTTTCCAGTTCTATAATCTGGTGCAGAATCTGACAGCCCTTGAAAATGTGGAATTGGCGGCACAGATTTGCCGTGAACCTTTAAATGCCGCAGATGTGCTGAAACAGGTGGGACTTGAAGAACGTATGAAGAATTTCCCTGCACAGCTTTCGGGCGGCGAACAGCAGAGAGTTGCCATTGCACGTGCATTGGCGAAAAATCCGAAGCTGCTCCTCTGTGATGAACCTACAGGTGCACTGGATTACAACACGGGCAAGGCTGTATTGAAACTGTTGCAGGATACCTGCCGTAAAACAGGTATGACCGTTGTGGTAATTACTCACAACTCCGCCATTTCCGCTATGGCGGACAGAATTATAACCGTCAAAAATGGAAAAGTATCGGATATGCGGCTCAATGATAATATCGCCGATGCCGCAGATATAGAGTGGTGACGGCTATGGCACGTTCTATGAGAAAAACAACTCTCCGTGAAATCAAACACACCTTCGGCAGATATATGGCTATTCTCGCCATTATCGCCCTTGGTGTGGGATTTTTTTCGGGAGTCCGTGATACAACCCCTGCTATGGTCAATATGATGAACGGCTTCCTTGAGGAGAATAATTTCTACGATTTCAGAATTATCTCCACAAGCGGCTGGAATGATGAAAGCGTGGAGGAATTTGCTGAACAACCCGATGTTTTTATGGCTGAGGGAAGTATTTCCTTTGATGCGTCCTATTATGTTCCCAGCCGTTCAATTGACGAAACGGTGCTGATTACCCATATGCTACCCGAAAAAATCAATACAATCAAATTGTTTGAGGGTACATTCCCCGAAAATTCCGATGAATGTGCCGCCGAACAGGGAAAAGGGTATAAAATCGGCGATAAAATCAGACTTAATGAAAGCAATGACAGCGAAGTTCTTGAAATGGTGAAATCACGGGAATTTACTGTCACGGCATTGGTTATTTCCCCATATTACTTAAATCGTGAAAAGGGTACAACTAAAATCGGCAACGGTACTGTTGACAGCTTTTTATATCTGCCGAAATCAGCCTTTGATACGGAATATTTCAGCGAAATTTTTGTATGCCTTGACAACGATTATGTTATGTATTCCGAGGAATACAATGATTTCATTGATGACCGCACAGAAAAATGGGAGGAATTATCCGAGGAAACAGCTTTAAAGCACCACAATAAGCTTTTAGCCGATGCAGAAGCTGAATTGGCTGATGCAAAAGAAGAATACGAAAACGGCATTAAAGAGGGACAGGAGGAACTCGATAAGGCGGCGGCTGAATTGGCTGACGGTAAAAAAGCGCTTGAAGATACGAAAAAACATCTTGATGCTGCAAAGGCTGATATAGATATGCTCAAAGCCTATCTTGGGGCAAGTTCTCCCGATGTTCAAAAGGCTGAAACCGATTACAGCAACGGTGTGGCTGAATATGAAAAGGGAGTTGCAGACCTTGAAAAGGGCGAAAAAGAATACAAAGACGCTCTTGCTGAATTTGAAGAAAAATCGGCGGAGGGCGGACAGAAAATTGCCGACGCCGAAAAGGAAATTGCAAAACTGAAAGCTCCCTCCGTTTATGTGCTGAACAGAAATACAAATATCGGCTACGCTCTCTTTGAAAATGATTCCGAAATCGTGGAGCAGGTGGCTAAAGTTTTCCCTGTATTCTTTATTCTTGTGGCGGCTCTTGTATGTATGACCACTATGAGCCGTATGGTTGAGGAACAGCGAACACAAATCGGCATACTCAAAGCTATCGGCTATTCGGAATCCTCAATTATGGGGAAATTTATGTTCTACTCCTGCTCGGCAGCATTTATCGGCTGTGTACTGGGATTTGCTGTGGGAACTAAGCTTTTCCCCGCTATTATCTGGGTTACATATAAAATTATGTACATTCCCATTGATATACCTTACTATTTCGATAAAAATTTAGCTTTAGCGGCGGCAGCTGTTTCCATGCTCTGCTCTGCCGGTACAACGTGGATTGCCTGTCGTGTGGAACTTAAAGAAACTGCCGCATCGCTTATGCGTCCGAAAGCACCAAAGGCGGGAAAACGTGTACTTCCCGAATATATCCCCTTTTTGTGGAACAGGCTGAAATTCCTGCATAAGGTTTCAATCCGCAATATTTTCCGCTATAAGGGCAGGTTCTTTATGATGGTAACAGGCATAGGCGGCTGTATGGCACTTCTGCTGACAGGTTTCGGCTTGAAGGATTCCATTGCAGGTTTTGCAGATACGCAATACGGCGAAATTCAGACAGCTGATGCCGCAGTTTCATTCTTAGATGAAAAATACGAAAAAATCAATGAGATTTTAACTGAGGAAACCAACGGATTTGCTATGATGAATCACGGCTCATGGGATTTGCTCTATGAGGACAGAGTTAAAAGCATTGACCTTGAAGCAGTTGAGGATTTCGGCAATATATCGGAATTTATGGTATTCCGTGATTTGGAAAAGCATTCCATTTCTACCCCTGATTTAAACGAGGCAATTATCAGCCACAGCATTTCTGACCGTTATAATGTGGAAATCGGAGATGAAATAACCCTCCGTGACGCTGATATGCGAGAACTTCATCTGACAGTTACGGGAGTTTTTGAAAATCACACATATAACCTTGTGTATACAACTCTTGAAACCCTTGAAAAGCAGCTGAACGAAGATATTACGCCGAATAAGGCTTTTATAAACTTCAAGACAGGTGAAACTCACGGCAAACAGGCGGCTGATATAAACAAAAACAGCGGAGTTATTTCCGTTGAGCAGTTTGCAAAAACCCGTGACAGAATGGCTGAAATGATGAGCAGTCTTGACTATATTGTAATTCTTGTAATCGCCTGTGCGGCGGCTCTTGCATTTATAGTTATATACAACCTCACAAATATCAACATAACAGAGCGACAGCGTGAAATCGCCACTATAAAAGTGCTTGGATTTTTCCGCCGTGAAACTTCCGCATATGTGCTGCGTGAAAATATCGCTCTCACATTTATGGGAATTCTTGCAGGAATTGCCATTGGAATTCCCCTCCACAGCTTTGTAATGTCGCAGATTAAAGTGGATATTGTGGATTTCAGCACTGTAATTCTGCCCCAAAGTTATATTTACAGTGCAGTTCTTACACTTATTTTCAATTTTGTCGTAAATCTCTTTATGGAAATCAAGCTTGAAAAAATTAATATGGCTGAATCCCTTAAATCTGTGGATTAATTTCAATATGGTATCGATTTTTCGATACTATATGGGCATCCCTAAAAACCCCTTTTTAGGAAAAACAGCTTTGTACAGCATCTACATCGTCAGCCTCCCTTGGAGTGCGATAGCACGCCTTCGGAAGGTTTCCTTGTAGCTGCCATACCTATCTGTTTTTCCTTTAACCAAACGGGTTTTTAGAGATGCCCATATTTTTTTATCATATATCTCACATATGAACTATTATCTTTTATATTTGCATAACAAAAGCACAAAATATCAGTTAATCAGTATTATTTATCATTGAAAACTATAGAAAAGTGAGGTATAATATGGTTGTAAGGTAAGACAAGTTGAATTCAACAACAACCGGAAAAACAAAGTATATCATTAACGCTCTGAATTCCCTTGATTCGTATAGGGTTAAAGAGCAAAACCACCTAATTGAACCTGCTTAGGCTCAGGTTCGCAAAATATTCTCGGAGGGATAGTTATTATGAGAAATTCAATGATGAAGAAAAGAATCATGGCAATCGCAGCATCCGCATTAGTTAGTGTTTCATCTGCAACAGGTGCAATCGGCGGATTCGTTGCTCCAATGGCAAACACAATGACAACAGCAACAGCAGCCGAAGCAAGCGTGAAAATCAGTTCCGCTGTAGGCTACGCTGAGGGTATGTACGCAACATGGGGTGCAGTTTCAGGTGCAAGCGGCTACAATGTATACGTTGACGGCACACAGATTGACTCCGAACTTATCAGACAGTACAGCGGCTATATGAGAGCTGACGCTGTAGGACTTAAAGCAGGCAGCCACACAATCAAGGTTGTTCCGATTATCAGCGGTACTCCCGATACTTCAAAGGCAGCTGAGGCTAAAGCTGATGTATATGCTCACGACAGAAGCGGTTTCGCTTTCGGCAGCGACATGTCAATGGGTGCATACAACGGTGACGGTACTCTTAAATCAGGTGCAGTTGTTGTTTATGTGACAAATGCAACAAAGGATTCAGTTTCCGCTAACATCGGCGGCACAACTGCTAAGGGTTTCCAGAATATCATTGCAGCAGCAAAGAGCAGTTCAGCTCCTGTATGTATCAGAGTTATCGGTAACATAACAGACCCCTCAACTCTTGATAAGGGCGACCTCCTCATTGATAAGACAAAGTGCGGTATTACAATTCAGGGTATCGGCTCAGATGCAACTCTCAACGGCTTCGGAATCAGAGTTAAAGGCTCATCTGATGTTGAAATCTGCAACCTCGGTCTTATGAACTGCGACAGCTCAGAGGGCGATGCAGTCGGACTCCAGCAGGATAATGACCACGTATGGGTTCACAATAACGATTTCTTCTATGGCGATCCTGGTTCAGATGCCGATCAGGTTAAGGGCGATGGTGCTCTTGATACTAAAAAATCCCAGTATGTAACACATTCCTACAATCACTTCTGGGATTGCGGAAAAACTCACCTCAACGGAAACGGCGACACAACCCTCAACTATATTACATACCACCACAACTGGTATGACCATTCAGATTCCCGTCATCCCCTTGTACGTGTATCATCTGCGGTACATTGCTACAACAACTACTATGACGGCGTTGCAAAATACGGTATGATTGCAAGACTTGGCAGCTCCGTATTTGCTGAATCCAACTACTTCAAGGACACAAACTCTCCTATCCTCATTTCTCAGCAGGGTACAGATATTGCTGACGGTGACCCAATTGCATCAGATGCAGGCGGTATGATTAAATCCTACGGCAATATCTATGACAATACAGAAAAGCCCATTACTCATGCAGATTCTGCTACAGATTTCGACTGCTACGAGGCTTCAGCAGCATCAGAGGCTGTTCCCTCATCTTATAAGACAAAGAAGGGCGGCACAAGCTACTCCAACTTCGATACAAGCAGCTCAATGTACAGCTATACTGCTGATTCTGCCGCTGATGTTCCCTCTATCGTAATGGCAAAGGCAGGCCGTGTTGACGGCGGTGACTTCGACTGGGATTTCAGCGACCCCTCAGAGGACAGAAATTATGATGTAATCTCAGGACTTAATTCTGCACTTGACTCCTATAAGGATTCAATCGTTGCTATTGGCTCAGGCTTCAAGGAGGACAGCTTCACACCTCCCACAACTAATCCGCCTTCCACAACGCCTTCTACAGCAAAACCCTCCGCTACAACTACGAAGGCTCCCTCTCAGACCACGCCTGCACAGACTAATCCCACTAATCCCTCTGTGTCAGGCGGTCAGGTCCATGACTTTACAGCAAACGGACTTAACAGCTCATTCTTCTCAATTTCAGGTAACCTTTCTTCAAGCAAGGGAACAGTTACATATGACGGAAAAACTCTGACACAGTGTCTTAAAATGGAAACCGCAACAAGCATTTCTTTCAATGCAGGTTCAGCAGGAAAGCTTACACTTGTTCTTGGTGACGCATCTGCTGCAATCAAGGTTGACGGCACAAAGTATAGTGCAAGCAATGGTATTGTAACTGTTGACCTTAGTGCAGGTGAACATACAATTACTAAGGGCGATTCAACAAATCTTTTCTATATGGTATTCGGCGGTTCAGCAGGCTCATCCTCGACAACTGCAAGTCCCTCACAGCCTGTTCAGACAACTGCTCCACAGAATACAACAAAGCCTGTTGTTACAACAATTGTAACAGTTCCAAATGCAAGCGTTCCCTCAGGCGATATTAAGGTAGAATATGCAGGCGGCTGGAATGAAATGGCTTACCTTGTATGCTCAGGACTCAATGACGCATCAGTTACAGGTGTATCATACTCAGGTGCTTCAAACGGCACTCTTGAGGGCGACGACTTCAAATATCTTGTTAGAGATGTAGCTGAGGGTGTACGTGTAGACCTCCTCGGACTTACTCCCGGCGAATACACAATCACACTAGAAACATCAAAGGGCAAGGTTTCACAGCCCGGTATCGTTGTAGGTGCTCAGGACCGTTCAGGCTATGCTCACTTCAACTATGATGAGGGCGTAGGTGCTTACACAGACGGCGGTACAATCAAGGCTAATGCAAAAATTCTGTACATCACAGATGACAATAAAGACACAGTTACAATTACTTCCAAGGACGGCACATCTGTAACAGGTATCGGTAATATCCTCAACTCAGGCGGTCAGGATGTCGGCGGCGGCAAGACTTCCAAGGGCGGTACTGCTAACTCCAACAGCGGTATTATCAAAAAGCTCGCTGAGGACGGCACTCCCCTTGTAATACGTATTATCGGCAGCGTATCTGCTCCCAAGGGTGTAACTGAATATGACTCTGTAAACTATGGCGGTTCTGTTGGCGATAACGGCTTTATGGCAAGAATGAGTGCCGGTAAGGACGTAACAATTGAAGGTGTCGGAAATGACGCTGAAATTAACGGCTGGGGAATTCACTTTATGGCAACATCAGCTGACCCTCAGTTCGGTAAATCCTTTGAAGTAAGAAATATTGCTTTCAGAAATGTTCCCGAGGACTGCATCGGTATGGAGGGTGTTCAGGAGGGCGATGCTCTTACAGCTCCCGTTGAAAGATGCTGGATTCACAACTGCGAATTCTACGTTCCCCACGTTTCAAATCCTGCTGAATCCGATAAGGCAGAGGGCGACGGTGCTTGTGACTTCAAGCGTGGACAGTACTTCACAAACAGCTACTGCTACTACGAGGGCTACCACAAGACAAATCTTGTAGGTGCATCTGACTCCAACTATCAGTATCATCTCACATATCACCACAACTACTGGAAAAACTGCGAATCAAGAGGACCTCTTGCTCGTCAGGCTGACATTCATATGTACAACAACGTATTTGACGGACAGACAAGCTACTGTCAGAACCCCAGAGCAAACGCATATATTTTCTCTGAATACAACGTAATGAAAGACAGTAAAGACCCTGTAACAGTTAAGTCAGGCGGTGTTGTAAAGAGCTTTAATGACGCTTATATCAACGTAAAGGGCGACCAGCAGGCAAATGTTGTTTCAAGCAGAACAGAAAAGGTTTCTTCAAGCTGTAAATATGCAGGCTTTGAAATGGATTCTTCAATCAGCTATGTTGCATCAGGCAAATATATCCTCACAGAAGCAACAGGCGAAACACTCTTTAATTCACTTTCAGCAACATTCAACACAGACGGTGGATGTATGGATAACGAGAAAATCTCATCAGGTGTTGTTATTACACCTCCCACAAGCACACAGCCCACAACTGCTCCTACAACTGCTCCTACATCAGCACCTACAACAGTTCCCACAACTGTTCCTACAACAACTCCCGTAACTCCTTCAACAGGTCTTGCAGGTGATGCAAACTGTGACGGTAAAGTTACAATTGCAGACGCTGCTGCAATTTTCCAGTACATGAGTAACAGCGACAAGTATACACTTTCAAAGCAGGGTATGGCAAATGCAGACGTATCAAACAAGGGTGACGGAATTACAGCTGCTGACGCAATTGCTATTCAGAAATTTGACGCAGGTTTATTAAGCAAACTTCCCGAATCTGTGCAGTAAATTTGCCCGTTCCTTAAATATAATGATATACGGAAAAGAGAGTTCCTTCGGGAGCTCTTTTTTCTATATAAAAATCCCCCCGAAAATCGGAGGGTTTAATATCATTTATACAGCGAAATTTTGTATTTTTGGCAAAATTCAATTGCTACGCTTTTTATGGAATAATCAAGACGGCTATAGCAGAAATTCTTCAATTCTTCGGGAATTTCACCGTAAAAAGCCTCGGCAATTCCCCCTGCAATACACGCCATTGTATCAGCATCACCGCCGAGAGAAACTGCATTTCTAACCGCACTTTCATAATCCGCAGAATCAAGAAATGCCACAATTGCAGGTGGAACGGTATAATTTGTACTGCTGTCAAAACTGTATCCCGCTTTAATATCCGCAATTGAATAATCAAGGTCAAGTCTGAATTTACGGCTCAGATAATTACGGATTGCATCTTTGGTTTCGCCATGATTTGCCATAAAAACCGCACTTGCCACCGCCTGAGTTCCTCGGATAGCTTCACGGCAATTGTGAGTATACAGACAGCTTGCTTTCGCCTGAACAACCACTTGTTCAAGGCTGTCGTAGGCATAACCTATAGGCACAGCACGCATTGCCGCACCATTGCCGTAACTTCGCTGTTTAGCGGTATTTCCACGGTCTGCCGCCCATTTAATAAACATCTGCCCATAGCCTGCATGAGGAAAATACGAGTAATACTGCCTGTACTGTGCGGCATACTCCTGCCCACGCTGCTTAATCTGCCATTTTGTAATATCAGCGTCATTGAGCAGTATCGCCTTGCATACCGCCGCAGTCATAACGCTGTCATCAGTAAAAGTGCTTTCCCTGTGCAAGGGGAAATTGTAATCCTTAGTGCAATGTACTTCGTAATATGAGCCGATAATATCGCCGAAAATTGCTCCGAACATAAGTCACCCCACAAAATTCCTAAAATAACGGTGCTACAAATTTCAGAATCTGCCCCGAAATTTTATAGAAAACCTTTTCTTTTTTGATAGTTTCAGACGTCACTTCACGGCATTTTTCAAGAGTTGCAGAAAAATCCGCTTCAATCTCAGAAATGCAGGATGTCCTGTACATATACGCCGCACACTCAAAATGGTGGTATAAGCTGCGATAATCGAGATTTATCGTTCCCACAACAGCCTTTTCATCATCGCTGACAAAAATCTTTGAATGGACAAATCCGGGTGTATACTCATAAAGCTTTACACCTGCCTTTGTAAGTTCCTTATAATGGGTCTTTGCAAGGGCAAATGCCATTTTTTTATCGGGAATTCCGGGGAGAATTATTTTCACGTCAATTCCCCTCTGTGCCGCATATTTTATAGCATTTTTCAGTTCTCCGTCAATTATCAGATAGGGAGTCATAATGTGAACGTAGCTTGTGGCACGATTCAGAATGTCAATATAGACATTCTCCCCCACCTTGTCGTCATCAAGAGGACAATCGGCATAGGGCATTACAAATCCGCCGCATTCAGGCAAATTCACGGGTTCAAGCCATTTATCCCACTCAGGCTCTTTTTCCGAAATATTCCACATCTGCAAAAACATCAGAGTAAAACTGCGTACAGCCTCCCCTTTCAGCATTACTGCGGAATCCTTCCAATGCCCGAATCGCTCACGGCGGTTTATATACTCATCCGCAAAATTAATTCCCCCTGTAAATGCCGTTTTACCGTCAATTACGAGGATTTTTCTATGGTCACGGTAGTTGTAGTAAGTTGAAAGAAACGGCGTAATAGGAGCAAAAGCCTTGCATTTTATGCCTAATTCAGCCATACGCTTTGGGTAATCGTGAGTTAATGTAGACATTTCACACATTCCGTCGTACATCACACGAACTTCAACGCCCTGTGCTGCCTTATCACGGAGCTTTTCAAGGATTTTTCCCCACATATAACCCTCGTCAATAATGAAATATTCCATAAAAATAAATTTTTCAGCCTTATCAAGTTCCTCTAAAACAGCCGCAAATTTCTCCTCGCCGCTTGCTAAAAAGCTTGTTTCCGTGTTGGTATAAATTGGAAAACAGCCTGTGCGATTTACATAGCGGCACAAATCGTCAGTTCCCGAACAAGTCAGCTGAACGTCAGTCATAACGGTTTCATTCTGAGGGAGTATATTTTTCGTTTCCGAAATAATTGACTCTACACGCTTTTTAATTGCATAATGTCCGAAATCTCTCTGGGTAAGCACAAAAAGAATCGTTCCGGGAACAGGAAAAATAAAGAAAATTATCATCCATGTCAGCTTTGCAGTAGAATCCATTTCGCAATTGAAAAGCCAAATAATCGACACTGCGGTCAACAAGTTGAAGAAAACTTTGAAATATGGGGTTGCCTCATTCATCCGAATATACAAAGAACCGATAATGAAAATCTGAATTGTAATCAGCACTAAAATCATAAATAATCGGCTGAAAATCAGCTTGAAAATGCCCTTTTTCTGCTTTGGAATTAACCGCAATATACCGTCATTCGGTATCTTTTTTTTACACATAAAGTTCCCCGTTTGCTTCCTTTCTCAATCCCATAATTTTTGTACAGCCTGCCCCCATAATTTCATCTATGGTTTCTGCGTAACCCTTAGCCATAAAATTCGGCACAAATGCCAGTAAATAGCCATTGCACAGCCTTATTGCACCGCTTCCGCCGAGATATTTCCGACTCATTGAAACGGCAAATGCAGCTTTGAATTTCTCCTCATTTTCAGCGGAATAACTGCTCAGGAACATCACCGCAGTATCATTGCCCGACTCATTAAAAATCTCAAGAAAATCCGTAAATCTGCCGCTATCAAGGCATTCCGCTTCAATTCGGCAACGATTGTTTTCCTCAACAAACCATAGAGCATGAGCAAGTTCACGGCTGGTGCATTTCTTGCGGATTTGCGATATATCGTCAAAAAATGCTTCATCGTCAATATTTCCGAGATAATCCGCACCTATACTTTCTGCAACGGATTTTAAATCTTTGTCGATTTTTTCAAAGGAACTTTCACCGCCAAAATCCACCATACAAAGGCTGTAACCCCATTGTGAGAAATCAAAATTAAGCTTATGTACCTGCGGTTCATGAGGATTTTTCATATCAAATAATGCGACACCGCCAATTGCAGAGCCAAAATATGGCAGAAAATCAGCATGATTTTCCGAAAATTTATGCCCAATTTTTGCGATTTCAATTTCAGACAGCTTATTTTCAACAGAATTATTGATAATATTACAAATCAGGATATTTAATGCAGAATTAATGTCAAATGCCGATATTTCGGAAATATCCGAGGATATATATGCATCAAATCCGCAACAAGGAATTCCCATATTCGCAAATTCTGAAATAATTCCAGCTGCTACTGCTGCAAATCCCTTATATTTTTCAGCAATATCTGATAAGTCACTTAAATCAATTTCAATTACATCAAAATAGTCAGATGAAATTCTCACAACTTCTTCATCATGATATGCCACAAATCCCAGTATATCAGCACTTGCAGCCGCTGAAATGCAGCAGCTGTGCTGAAATGGTGCAAATTCTCCGCCTAAAATAAGACTTGCAGGGACGCTGAAAATCCGCACATCTTCACGGAGAGGATACAAGCGAGAAAAATTTTCCGTACAGTTCAGAAATCTCGCCCTCTGCCGCAGTAATTCATCTTTAGATTTACCGTATATCTGCGAAAACAGCCCATCCATACCGCCGTTTGAAAGCTTATTTATAATCTCAAAAATCGTCATAAATTATCCCCCTTTATAGTAAAAGAATTTTTCGTTCACTATAATTATACACCTTTTAAATATAAAAATCCATAGGTTTTCATCTAACTTTCAAACTACAAAAATTATTTGTTAAACAAGCATATTTGTATCTGTTTGATTTTGTTTAATATGTATAATTTTTCAAAGGGTATATATTATCTCTTGACTTTATGAAAAAAATATAGTATACTTAAATTATAGAGAATTAACCATAATTAATCACTACAATTTAATTAAATCAGGAGGTAAAATATTATGGCTGATATTAAAATCATTTCCCCTCCCCTGCCGAATATGCCATGGTGCGAGAAGCCCCAAGGCTGTACGACTCCAATGTGGAGAAATCCCGATAATCCAATAATTGAACGAAATCCCCTCCCTGATGTAGCACGTATTTTCAATAGTGCAGTAATCCCCTACGAACAGGGATTTGTTGGAGTTTTCAGAGGCGAACAGCGTGACGGAATGCCTCATGTATATTTTGGAACAAGCGACGACGCACTTAACTGGACTTTCTGTGAAGAAAAAATTAAGTTTATCGACGAGGACGGTAATCCGTTTCAGCCGATTTACGCATATGACCCGAGATTAATTAAAGTTGAAGATACTTATTACGCAATCTGGTGTCAGGATATGTACGGTGCGGCAATCGGAATGGCAAAAACTACTGATTTCAAGACTTTTACACGAATTGAAAACCCATTCCTCCCCTATAACCGAAATGCCGTGCTTTTCCCACGAAAATTGAACGGCAATTTTGTAATGCTCTCCCGTCCATGCGACAATGGTCACACCGCATTCGGCGATATTTTCATAAGTGAAAGTCCCGATATGGTTTACTGGGGCAAACACCGCCATGTTATGGGAAAATCCGATAACTGGTGGGAAAGCCTGAAAATCGGCGGCGGAGCTGCTCCAATCGAAACTGACAAAGGCTGGCTGATTTTCTATCACGGCGTTGTCAACACCTGCAACGGCTACGTTTACAGCGTTGGTGCTGCAATTCTTGACATTGACCAGCCATCAAAGGTTCTCCACCGCTGTTCACGCTACGTTCTCACTCCCGAAGAATGGTACGAGGAACGTGGATTTGTGCCGAATGTCTGCTTCCCCTGCTGTACGCTCCACGATTCAGCAACAGGCAGAATTGCTCTTTACTACGGCTGTGCAGATAGCTATGTTGGTGTCGCATATACAACTGTTGAGGAAATTTATGACTATATATTAAAGTATGATTTACTCCAAAACGGAGATTCCTCAATAGGAAAAAGATAAAATATTCCTAAAAAATCCCCATTTCTTTCTATCCTCTTATCCCTGTCGTACAAAACGGCAGGGATTTTTCGTTAATTTGCACAAAGTTTACTGTTTATAATTGTTCAATAATCACTTGATTTGCCGTTTTTTAGATTTTTCGCAAAAAAAGCTTGCAGTTTTTTGTGAAATGTGATAAAATAGATATGATAATTATTATCAATAGCTATGCTTTGATAATCCAATATAAACATAAATCGACAAAAAGAAGATAAATGTTTTATTTTATTCTCAGTTAAGGAGTTATCTATGGCAAAAATCAAGGCAGCCGTCATTTTTGGCGGTACTTCACAGGAACACGAATTATCCTTAGCATCTGCTGCCGAGGTTATCCGCAATATTCCTGCCGATACCTACGAGGTAATTGCGGTGGGTATCACTAAAAAAGGTCGCTGGCTCTATTTCCCCGGTGATGTTGACGAAATCGCAGACGGTTCATGGGAATTAAACCCCGACTGCACTTCTGCAATTCTCTCCCCTGACCCTCTCCACAGAGGTATCATCATTATGGAAAACGGCGAGGCTTCAATCAGACGAATTGACGTTGTTTTTCCCCTGTTACAGGGCAAAAAGGGTGCTGACGGCACAATTCAGGGACTTCTCAATATGTCGGGAATCCCCTATGTTGGCTGTTCTCTGCTGTCCTCCGCTTCATGTATGGACAAATCCCATACTCATATGGTTTTGGACGACTACGGCATTGCAACGGCACAATGGAAGCTTCTCACTCAGCGTGACATAAACAATATTGATGAAAAATGCCTTGAAATAGCCGATACAATCGGTTTCCCCATGGCGGTGAAACCTGCCAACAGCGGATGCAGCGCAGGTACAAGCAAGGCGGAAAATTTCGAGGAACTTGTGGCTGCTGTAAAGCTTGCATTCTCCAACGATAACAAAGTTGTGGTTGAAAAATATATAGACGGACGAAAGCTTGAAGTTGCAGTTTTTGGCTATGATACGCCAACTGCTACTGATGTAGGCGAAATTATTTCCACAGATGCAGTCTACGACCCCACCGAAGTCAGAAAAAGTTCGGGAGATGACCTTGTAATTCCTGCATCAATTCCGCAGGAAACTGCAAAGTCTGTCCGTGAAACTGCAATAAAGGCATTCAAGGCTATGAACTGCAAGGGATATGCAAGAATTGACTTTTTCCTTGCAAATGACGGAACTCTCCTTCTTAATAAAATAGGAACGGCTCCGGGGATGAGATGCAACAGCGTTTATCCAAAGCTTATGAATGAATTCGGAATGGAACTTTCTGAGGTTATTGATATGCTCCTTGAATCCGCTGTTGAAAACGCTGATAAGAGCTATTAAGGGTGAAAGATTTGAAAAATAATGTTACAATTTCCCTGACCAGTATCCAATGGCAGGACGGCGAACAAACTCAGACTGAGCTTGTTACAAAGGCTCGCCAGTCCCAGCTTAACGGCTGTGACATTATCGCCTATGACGATACCGAAGCCACAGGCTTTGAAGGCTCTGTCACAACTATAAAAATTGACGGTAAATCCGCATATATCACAAGAGAGGGTACTGCAAATTCCGTTCTCGCCCTTGAAAAAGGACGCAAGAATTTCTGTCAGTACGAAACTCCATACGGCAGTATGCGGCTTGGAGTATATGCCCACAATGTTGACAATACCATTGCAGAAAACGGCAGACTTTATCTGAAATACTCCCTCGACCTCAACGGCTCTCCGCTTTCGGAGAACGAAATAATTATGACTATAAATAAAGGGAATATCTGAATCCCTTTAACTGAAAGGAATAAATAAATGGCTGATCTTATTAAATCCGCTTCCGCAGAACTCCGCAGTCTTATTCTGGAAGCTCTCGGAAAACTCGTTGCAGAGGGAGTTGCCCCTGCTGATTCAATCCCCGATTTCACAGTTGAAATCCCTGCTGACAAAACTCACGGCGATTTTGCTGCAAATACCGCTATGGTTTGTGCAAGAGCATTTAAAATGCCACCAAGAAAAATTGCTGAGCTTTTATGTGAAAAAATCGACCTCAACGGCTCTGTTTTTGACCGTGCTGAAATTGCAGGCCCCGGTTTTATAAATTTCTTCCTCAACAAGAAATGGTTTGCTGACGCTGTTCAGAACGTTCTTGATGAAAATGATAACTACGGAAAAACCGATGCTGGAAAGGGCAAAAGAGTTCTTGTGGAATTCGTTTCTGCCAACCCTACAGGTCCCATGCACATCGGTAATGCCCGTGGCGGTGCAATCGGTGACTGTCTTGCAAGTGTTCTCAACTGGGCAGGCTACACCGCTGAGCGTGAATTCTACGTAAACGACGCAGGTAATCAGATTGAAAAATTCGGCAAATCCCTTGACCTCCGCTATATGCAGCTCTGCTCCGAAAACGGCAAGGCAGCTATGGATAAAATCGCTGACAAGGAGGAGCTTATCAAGCATCTCTACGATTTAAGCGGCGAGGGTATGGAATTTGAAATGCCTGAGGACGTTTACCTCGGAATGGATATCATCGAACACGCTCTAAATTTCCTCAATATCAACGGAAATTCCTATGCTGAGTCTACTGTGGAGGAACGTAGAAAGGCACTTGTTGACTACGCTCTCCCCATTAATATTGCAGGTCTTGAACGTGACCTCAAAAAATACCGTATCATCTACGATAACTGGTTCAAAGAAAGCGTTATCCACGAGAGAAATGAAACAAAAACTGTTGTGGACAAGCTTCTTGAAAACGGAAATGCCTACGAGCTTGACGGTGCAGTATGGTTTAAGGCTACCGATTACGGCATGGACAAGGACTTTGTTCTCCGCCGTTCAAACGGACTTTACACCTACATTGTTCCCGATATTGCATATCACTATGACAAGCTTGTAACACGTAATTTCGATAAGGCTATCAACATTCTCGGTGCTGACCACCACGGCTATGTGCCTCGTCTTAAAGCGGCTCTCACAGCCCTCGGAGTTGACGCATCAAAGCTTGATGTTATCCTTATGCAGATGGTACGTCTTGTAAGAAACGGCGAAACTGTAAAGCTTTCAAAGAGAAGCGGTAAGGCAATCACTCTTGTCACACTTCTTGATGAAATCCCCATTGATGCTGCAAGATTCTATTTCAATCTCCGTGAAGCTAATTCACAGTTTGAATTCGACCTTGACCTTGCAGTTGAGAAATCTTCACAGAATCCCGTATTCTACGTTCAGTATGCCCACGCAAGAATATGCAGCCTTATGGCAAATCTTGCAGGCGAAGGCATTACACTTCCCGAAAATGCTGACCTGACACTTCTCAGCGACACAAGAGAAATCGAGCTTATCCGCCACCTCGCTTCACTCCCCCGTGAGGTTGAACTTGCGGCTAAGAATTACGATCCCTCAAAGCTTACAAAGTATGCTGTTGATACAGCAACTCTGTTCCACCGTTTCTACGACGGATGCAGCGTAAAGAACGCTGAAACTCCCGAGCTTATGAATTCAAGAATTGTTCTTGCTCAGGCTGTTCGTCAGGTACTCAGGAACGTGCTTACAATTCTCAAAATTGATTGTCCCGAGAAAATGTAACAAAATCATTCGGAAAAGTTACTATTCGGTTACAATCACTCGACGTCAGTTGTGAATTTATCACAAAGCAAAGTATGAGAATTTGGTGAAAAATCAGTTTTTCACAGAAAATTAACAGTTTGTTCATAATTAATTCATAAATATATGTTACAATTTGTAATATATTATGAATCGGATAAAATCTATTTTTTGAAAGGAATCTTATTTATGTCCAACAGATTATTTCAGGGTTTAGTTCATCAGATGAGAGATACAATCGACACTACTATGGGTGTCGTTGATGAAACAGCTACCATTATCGCTTGCAGCGATTTGTCAAAGGTAGGTACTACTAATGAATTCGTTTCTCTCGATCTCAGCGATTCACATGATATCTTCATCCGTGACGGTTATACATACAAGCCTTTCGGCTCACGTGTAAAGCCCGATTATGCTGTATTCGTTGAGGGCGTTGATGACGCTGCTGCAAAGTATGCAAGCATTCTCGCTATCACACTTTCAAATATCAAGCAGTACTACGATGAAAAGTACGACAGAAACAATTTCATCAAGAACGTAATCCTCGACAACGTACTCCCCGGAGATATCGTTATCAAGGCTCGTGAGCTTCACTTCAACGCTGAAATCAGCCGTGCGGTATTCCTCATCAGAATCGTTTCCGCTAACGACATTTCCGCTTACGACGTTATCCAGAACCTTTTCCCTGACAAGAATAAGGACTTCGTTTTCAATATCACAGAATCCGATATCGTTCTTGTTAAGGAGCTTAAATCCACAGTTGATTCAAAGGATCTCGAAAAGCTCGCTCGTTCTATCGCTGATACACTTTCATCAGAGTTCTATACTCGTGTAAATGTTGGTATCGGTACATCTGTTATCGGCGTAAAGGATCTGGCACGTTCCTTTAAGGAAGCTCAGATGGCTCTCGAAGTTGGTAAGGTATTCGACACAGATAAGGTTATCGTAAGCTATGACAACCTCGGTATCGCTCGTCTTATCTATCACCTCCCCACAACTCTCTGTGAAACATTCCTCCACGAGGTATTCAAGGTTGGAAGCATTGACAGCCTTGACCATGAAACACTTTTCACAATCCAGAAGTTCTTCGAGAACAACCTGAACGTATCCGAAACATCAAGAAAACTCTTTGTACACAGAAATACACTGGTGTACAGACTTGAAAAAATCAAGAAGCTTACAGGTCTTGACCTCCGTGAATTCGACCACGCTATTATCTTCAAAATTGCACTTATGGTTAAGAAGTATCTGTCTGCTAACCCTGTTAAATTCTAAAGGGGTTCCCTAAAATTTAAAACAACCATATCCGTCAGCTGTCGATCTTCAATAGATAAAGAAAACAGAGGGTGATACGGACAGCTCACGGACAGTTCAACAACAGAAAGGTCAGGTGACACCATGGTTGAGCTTCAGAACGTATCTGTAACCTATTCGGGCGGTGTTGACGCTTTAAATAACGTCAGCCTGAAAATCAATGACGGCGACTTCGCTTTTGTTGTAGGTTCATCGGGTGCGGGAAAAAGTACCATGATTAAACTTTTGCTTAAAGAAATTGACGCTACAAGCGGAACTGTAACTGTTAACGGCTACAATTTAAGCAAACTCAAAAAACGTAAAATTCCTGAATTCAGACGTACTCTCGGTTTCGTCTTTCAGGATTTCAGACTGATTCCCTCAATGACGGTTTACGAAAATATCGCTTTCGTTCTCCGTGTACTTGACGCACCACTAAAATACATAAGAAAAAGAGTTCCTTACGTTATAAGCCTTGTTGGACTTCACGCCAAGACAAATTCATATCCCGATGAACTTTCGGGCGGTGAAAAACAGCGTGTTGCCATTGCAAGAGCGCTGGTAAATGACCCCCAGCTTATAATTGCGGACGAGCCTACGGGTAATATCGACCCCGAACTTTCTTACGAAATAGTGGAACTTTTAAAGGGTATCAACGACCAAGGTACAACAATACTTATGGTTACACATGAACACGACCTTGTCCGTCATTTCGGCGGACGAATCATAAACATCACCAACGGCGAAATTGTATATGACGAAATCGTTACAGGTACAAATTCGGAAATTCTCCCCGAGGTTGAGCTTGCTCAGGCTATGGAAAACGCCGCACGTCCCCGTCATGAATATGCAATGCCCGTTGATACGGCGGAAGAAAATGCTCCATATGTAGATGATGTTATTGCCGCAATTCAAGGCACCGTAACTCAAAAAGGAGGTGCCGACAAATGAAAATAAGCGGTATTAAATATCTCGCCAATCAAGGTATCGAGAATATCTGGAAAAACAAAATGATGGCATTTGCTACATTCTGCGTTCTCCTTATTTCTCTCCTCCTTGTAGGCTGCTCAGTTCTCTTTTACATCAATATGAACTCTATGATTCTCGGTCTGGGAAATCAGAATGAGGTTGCCGTTTACATTGAAGCGGATACGCCGCAGGAGCGTGTTGATGAAATCGGCGAACAGCTTAAAGTTATGGAAAATATAAATTCTGTTACTTATATTTCTAAAAAAGAAGCTTATGAGCGTATGAAAAATCAGATTTCACAGGGCAAGGAAATTTTTGAATATATCGACGATTACCAGTTTATGCCCGACGGATTCAGCATTACAGTTGCAGATAACGAAAAGCTCCGTGCTACCGTTGATGCAATTACACGCATCGAAGATGTTCAGAGTGCTGATTCTTCACCACAGGTTGCGGAATTCCTCCGTGAACTCCGACGTGTGGTAACTCTTATTGCAGGTGCGGCTATTATCGCTCTTGCAGCAGTTTCTATGATTATGATTTCCAACACGACTAAAGCAAGCGTTTTTGCAAGACGTGAGGAAATTCAGATTATGAAATATGTTGGTGCAACAAACACATTTATCAGAACCCCTTTCTTCGTAGAGGGACTTGTTACGGGATTTTTCTCCGGGGCAGGTGCATATTTCATCACCTGGGCAATTTATCGTTCAGTATATGACATTCTTATGGCTCAAGGAATGCTTATAAATGCTTTCGGCGCAGGAAGTATCGTTCCCTTTGCAGATATTCGTCTGTATTGCGGACTTGCTTACCTCATTGTCGGCTCTCTTGTGGGAGCTTTCGGAAGCGTAGTCAGCACACGTAAGCATCTTGATGTATAAATCAGCATATATGCTGCCGAAAGGAGTAAATACCAATGTACAAGCTTAAATTCGTCCGAAAGGCTCTTACATTTCTGACTTGTTCTGCATTGACACTTGGAATTGCAACTTCCTATTCTGAAAACTACAATTCAGAAACAGCTAATGCGGCAAGAACTATTGGCGAAATTCAGGAACAAAGAAATGCCAATGCAAAGAAAATTCAGGAACTTGAAGAAAAAATCGGTGGTCTTGAAGGCGAGAAAAATTATGAAAAACAGCAGCAGGCTTATCTTGAGGAACAGATTGACATAATTCAGGAAAATATCAATCTTCTTAACGCTGAGCTTGAGGCTCTTAAAACTGATATCAGTACAACTGAAACGACTATCGCAACTCTTGAAACTGATATTGAAAATCAGCAGAAAACAATTGATGAGAGTATTGAGCTTTTCAAAAAGCGTCTTTGTATGATGTATACAAGCGGCAACGATACTTCTGCTTCAATCGTGCTTGGTTCTTCAAGCTTTTACGATATGATGTCAAGAGTTCATATGATTAACCGTATTGCGGAATATGACGATAAACTCATTGACGAAATCGTTACTAAAATTGAAACCCTTGAAACTTCCAAAAAGGACATGGAAAGGGAAAAACTCAATCTTTCAATGAAGCTTGAGGAGCAGAATAAGCGTAAAGAGGAAAAGGCTGCTGAAATTGAAGTTCTCAACGAGAAAATGCAGTATACACAGACTGAGATTGACCGTATTGCACGTGAACAGGCTGAACTTGAACGTGATAAGGCAGAGGTTGAGGCTGAACAGCTTCAGCTTCAGGCTGAGGAAGATGCATGGTACGCTGAAATCAAGCGTCAGCAGGAAGAAGCTCAGCGACTCTGGGAAGAGGAGCAAAGACGCAAGCAAGAGCAGCTTTTACAGCAGCAACAGCAGCAGAATAACAACAGCGGCGGAAGTGCAAGCGTTCCTTCTGCACCGTCACGCCCTACTTATATCCCTGTAACTCCCTCACAGAGCGGTTTTGCATGGCCTGCACCGGGATTCAGCTATATTTCAAGCTATTTCGGTCCTCGTTGGGGTAGAAATCACAACGGTATTGACGTTGGCGACAGCGGAATCATGGGCGGAACTTGTGTTGCAGCACAGTCCGGTACAGTTATCGGCGTTGTAAACTGCTGTACTCACAACTTTGCTAAGAATTACAGCTGCGGCTGCGGCGGCGGTTACGGAAACTATGTACTTATCTCCCATGACGGTACATATTCAACAATTTACGCTCATATGACATCTGCATGGGTTTCTGTAGGTCAGTATGTCAATCAGGGAGATGCTATCGGCTCTATCGGCTGTACAGGCCATTCCACAGGTGCACATCTCCACTTTGAGATACGTGTAAACGGCGTTGCACAGAATCCTCTTAACTATGTAGGTCCTTGATAATACTAATCCCTAAAACAACAGTAGACAAACATTTTAGGGATTAGTATAAAATTCCACATAACACCGCACATTAGTCTGTGCGGTGTTTGCTTGCTAAAGGAGAAAATATGAATAAAAAAATCAGCTTAGGACTTGCTCTTAGTCTTATTGCAGTATCAGTTGCAGTAACTTTTATCTTGACATCCTTTTTCTCACTCCAGAGCTTCAATACAAAAGTTGTTGACGTTAACGCAAAGGCAAAGAAATATTCTGCCCTGCAAAGCCTTGACAGTATCGTGAGGGAATCTTATTTAGGCGAAATTGACGAGGATACGCTGGAAGCAGGAATTCTTAAAGGCTACGTTCAAGGTATTGACGACAAGTATTCACGTTACCTTACTGAGGAAGAATACCTCACGGAGCAGAACGAAAATTCGGGTACTCTTGTAGGTCTTGGACTTACCCTTGATGAAGATGAAAGCGGATATATAAGAATTGCCGATATTTTAAGCAGTTCCCCTGCCGCTGACCTCGGTTTGGCTCAGAATGACCTGATAATTAAAATTGACGGTCTTGACGTAAAGGAAATGGGATTTACTGAGGCTGCCAATAATATGAAAGGTACTGAGGGTTCATCAATTTCCCTTACAATCCGCCGAAACGGAAAAGATACAGAGTATAAATTTACTCGCCGTGCAATCGTTGTAAACAGCGTTGAAAGTGAAATGCTTGGAAGTTTAATCGGATATATCAAGATAAACAGCTTCAAGGACAATACTCCGGAACAGTTTATTAATGCTCTTGAACGACTTACCGCAAATGGTGCAAAATCCATTATTTTCGATGTAAGAGGAAATGCAGGAGGACTTGTTTCGGCACTTGAAGAATGCCTTGACCCCCTGCTTCCCGAGGGAATTATAGCAGCCTCGGAATACAAGGACGGTCACACGGAAACTCTCATTTATTCCGATGCATCTGAACTCAACATTCCTATGGCAGTTATTGTTGACAAGCACACAGCAAGTGCTGCGGAACTATTTACCGCATCTCTCCGTGACTTCGGCAAGGCGTGTGTTGTAGGTGAGCAGACATACGGAAAAGGAGTAATGCAGGACATTGTTGAGCTTGATGAAGGCGGAGCAGTTGTCCTCACAGTTGCAAAATATCGCACAGCCGTTTCTGAATGTTATGATGGTATCGGAATAACTCCCGATTATCCCGTTGAAAATGGAGATGACGGTGCAGATATGCAGTACAACAAAGCTGTTGAAGTACTCCAGCTTATGACAGCACAATAAAAATTATGGCGATACTTATGGTATCGCCATTTTTATATAGCCGCATATGCAATTTATATAAGCAAACTATTTTCAAATCTGAAAAAATATGGTATAATAATATGAGTATTTGTGGTTATACTGTTTTTTATGGGATAATTAATCTTTAGTATGCAGTAATCAAATGCAATGTATCTTTTTGGAGGTATTATGTATGAATGAAATGGAACTCTATTCACTCTGGTGCGAAAATGCAAAGGCTGACCCTGACCTTGTAACAGAGCTTGAAAGTATAAAAAATGACAGCGAGGGTATCAACGACAGATTTTATCGTGACCTTGAATTCGGTACAGGCGGTCTGCGTGGTGTTATCGGTGCAGGTACAAACCGTATGAATATCTACACAGTAAGACGTGCTACACAGGGATTTGCTGATTATCTCAATCAGGAATATGACAACCCTGCTGTTGCTGTATCCTACGACAGCCGTATTAAGAGCGATGTTTTCTCAAAGGCTGCTGCTGAGGTTCTTGCTGCTAACGGCATCAAGGTACATATCTACACAGAGCTTATGCCTACTCCCTGCCTTTCTTTTGCTGTACGTCAGCTTAAATGTCAGGGCGGTATTATGGTAACTGCAAGCCATAACCCTGCTAAGTACAACGGTTACAAGGTTTACGGCGATGACGGTTGTCAGATTACTCTCCGTGGTGCTGAAATTATCCTTGATAAAATCAATTCCCTCGACATTTTCAATGATGTTAAATCCGCAAACTTTGACGAAGAAGTTGCAAAGGGAAATATTCAGTATATTGGCAACGATGTAATTGAGGCTTACTATGAAAAGGTTCTTGCTGAATCTATAAATCCCGACCTCTGTGCTTCAAGCGGTCTTAAAGTTGTATACACACCCCTCAACGGTACAGGTAACAAGCCTGTTCGTGAGATTTTAAAGCGTATCGGCATCACAGATGTTACTATAGTTAAGGAACAGGAAAATCCCGACGGAAACTTCACAACTTGTCCTTATCCAAACCCCGAAATCCGTGAGGCTCTTGAAGTTGGTCTTCGTTACTGCAATGAAGTTAAACCTGACCTTCTTCTTGCAACTGATCCCGACTGCGACAGAGTTGGTATTGCTGTTCCCGACGGTGACGGCTATGCACTTTTCAGCGGTAATGAAGTTGGTGCAATGCTTCTCGAATATATCGCTGACCAGAGCATCAAAAAGGGAATTATGCCCGAAAATCCAATTGCTGTAAAGACAATTGTTACAACTGATATTGTTAATTCTATCGGTAAGGAATACGGCGTTGAAATTATTGACGTTCTCACAGGCTTTAAGTTTATCGGTGAGCAGATTGGATTCCTTGAAGAAAAGGGCGAGGAAAACCGCTATATCTTCGGATTTGAGGAGAGCTACGGCTACCTTTCAGGTGCATATGTACGTGACAAAGACGCTGTAAATGCTTCAATGCTTATCTGCGAAATGGCTGCATACTACCGCACACAGGGAATTTCCCTCCTCGAAGCAAGAGAAAATATGTATAAGAAGTACGGTATGTTCTACCAGACACTTTACAGCTTCACTTTCGAGGGTGAAAGCGGTATGAATAAAATGGACGAAATTATGACAACTCTTAGAAATAATCCTCCTACAGCTATCGCAGGTGTTCCTGTTGTCAAGTTTGACGACTACAAGGCAAGCACATCAAAGGATATTGCAAGCGGCGAGGTAACTGAGCTTACTCTGCCTAAGTCAAATGTACTTGCATTCTTCCTTGAGGGCGGTTCAAAGGTTATTGTTCGTCCCTCAGGTACAGAGCCTAAAATCAAGACATATCTCACAGCTAAACAACCTACAAAGGCTGAGGCTGAGGTGCTTGAAAAGAAGCTTCACGACGAATTTTCCAAAAATTTCTGCTAAAACTAAAACCGCACAGAGTGAACGCTTTGTGCGGTTTTGTATTAATATCATTAAATGGAGAATATGATGACAAACAAAAATTCACACTTAAAAAAGACCTTTGTATTTTTATCGGGAGCTTTAATCGGGGCTGTGATTTTCATTCTGATATACGGAATTTACGTCCTTAATCCCACCTATGATGACTGGATTTTTGAACGTGGCGGCGATTCCGTACAGCATCATTTAGGCTGGATTTTTTTCAGACGCTCACCTTGGCATTTCCCCTTGGGACTTATGGACGGGCTATCAAGTGCAGGTTCAATATCTTGCATTTACACCGATTCACTCCCGATTTTAGCTATATTTTTCAAGCTGCTATCCCCAATACTCCCCGAAACTTTTCAGTATATGGGAATTTGGGCATTCCTTTGCTATATGCTAAACGGCGGATTTTCTGCAATTCTTATGTATAAAATCAAGCCGAATATTGCATTTTCAGCTGCCTGTTCGGTGCTGTTTATTATGTATCCTCCCACTTTGCAGCGAATTTTCGGTCACGATTCGCTGATTGCAATCTGGCTCATTCTTGCGGCATTTATTCTGCTGTTAAACAGCAAAACTCAATGGAAAAACCGCTTTACGCCTGTCATTCTATGGTCGGTGCTATGTGCTGTTTCCGTCACAATTCATATGTACTTCCTGCCTATGATTTATATTGTTATGCTGGGGTGGATTGTGATTGAAATATTCCGCAACAATAATAAAAAAAGGGCAATTGTGACATTTTTCAGCTCTGTTGCTCTGACCTTGCTTGTGTTGTGGCTCATTGGTGCATTTTACGGCAACGGCGGCAAGCCTGACGGCGGTTTCGGACTGTATTCCGCTAATCTCAACACTTTCTTCAACAGCAATAAATATTCCGACCTTATCCCTCCCCTGCCCCTCCGTGAAGGTCAATACGAAGGTTACGGCTATCTTGGTGCGGGAGTGCTGCTATGCGGCATAATTTCTGTAATTCACTGCATAATTCACATTGCGGTTCAAGAGGGAAAATTCTCTGAAAACCTTGTAAAATGGCTGAAAATCCACAAAATTGAAGTCTATTCATTTTTAACCGTATTTCTTGTAAGCTTTATTTTTGCAGTAAGTCATATCGTTGCATTCAATGATGTTGTGCTTATAAACCTCGATTTCGTACCTGGTAAACTTATAGCCGTCTGCAACCTTTTCCGTTCATCGGGCAGATTTGTATGGGTTAGCGGACTTCTGCTGACAACGCTTTTCCTCGGCATAATTTCAAAAATGAAAAGCCGATTTATAGCCGTAATCCTCGTTATAGCTATCCCCCTGCAATTCGCAGACATGAATAAACGTATTACATTCCAGCACAACAAATACAACAGAACTGTCACCTATGAACCACGGCTTTCAGGCGAAAAATTGGACAAATACACCGAGGGAGTCAACGAAATAATCTTCCTGAAAATGCCCCGTGACCACAATGCCTACACTAAACTTTACTACGATTTCGCACTTTTCAGCCTTGAAAAGAATTTGACCATGAGTTCCTTTTATATAGTACGTGTTGATTTTAACGAGTTGTGGGAATATTCTGAAGCAGAATATGAAAATCTCATAAACGGCAGCGGAAAAAAGAATGCTTTATATGTTTTCTACAATGAGGAAGATTATATTCTTGCATCTGAAAACTGCGGAAATGATGTGGAATTCTGCAAAATTGACGGGTATTACATCGCAAAATGTGTCAGATAAAGTTAAATTATAAAAATATCTTTCAAAACTCTTGACAGATTGGATAAGCTGTGATATAATATATAACTGATGTATGATTGCACTACTGTCTAAGGTAACTGATGGGCTGCACGATTTACAGAAAATTTAATAAAATGAGGTGAAAATCGTGAAAGAGGGAATCCATCCTAACTTTGTGAAGACAACTATTACTTGCCACTGCGGTAACGTAATGGAGACAATGTCTACAAAGGAGAACATCAAGGTTGAAATCTGCTCAAAGTGCCATCCTTTCTATACAGGCAAGCAGAAGCTTGTTGATACAGGCGGACGTGTTGACAGATTCAAGAAGCGTTTCAATCTCGATAAGTAAAATCATTAATAAGCCGCTCAATATGAGCGGCTTATTTGCACAGATTGAGGATTTACTATGAACTATTTCACAATTTCAAAAGCTGCAAGCGACTCCTTCATCGAGAAAAAATCCGAATTTATCGGATATATCGCCCCTGTAAAAACAAACGATGAGGCTGTCGCTTTTATTAATGAGATAAAAACAATGCACCGCAAGGCAAGGCATAACGTATACGCTTATATTCTCCGTGAGGACAATATTTCCCGATATTCCGACGACGGCGAGCCACAGGGAACAGCAGGTGTGCCTGTTCTTGAAGTTCTCCAGAAACGTGGACTTACCGACGTTTGCGTAGTTGTTACACGATATTTCGGCGGCATTCTCCTTGGCGGCGGTGGTCTGCTCCGTGCATATTCCCACGCCGCATCTATTGCCTGCGATGCCGCACATATTATGGATATGCGGCTTTGTCACCGCCTTACCATAAAAACCGATTACAACTTATACGGCAAAATCAACTATATTCTGCCGAATTTCGATGTTATTACCGTTAACTCCGACTTTGCCGATGCTGTAACTCTTGAAATCCTTGTAATGTCCGAAAAGCTTGACGCTCTCCGCAAAGAGCTGACGGAAGTTACTAACGATTCAGCAGAAGTTACAGACCTCGGTGAATTATACGAGGATTTTTCATCAGTTATGACAAACTTTTGATTTTTCCTCAAAAAAATAAAGTATATTTGTCCTTTCGACAGTATAAGTATGTAAAAGCCTTTAGTCAACGACAGGAAAGGAGTTCATTATGGAAAAAAGCATACGTGAAAATATCGAGCTTGCAGAAGCTATGGTACACAGCGAGTTTGCCTGTTCAAGTACCGATTACGAAATGACAAAGCGTGAACGCAATGAGGAAAAATGTGCCTACCGCACCGATTTTCAGCGTGACCGTGACAGAATTCTCCATTGCAACTCATTCCGACGACTTAAACGTAAAACACAGGTTTTTCTCTCCCCCGTCGGTGACCACTACCGTACACGACTCACCCATACCCTCGAGGTTTCACAGATTGCCCGTACAATTTCCCGTTGTATGAATCTAAACGAGGCTCTCACAGAGGCTATTGCCCTTGGACACGACCTTGGTCATTCCCCATTCGGTCATTGCGGTGAGGCTGTTCTCAACGAAATCTGTCCCCACGGTTTCAAGCACTATCTCCAGAGCGTGAGAGTTGTGGAAAGGCTTGAAAAAGAGGGAAAAGGCCTTAATCTTACATGGGCTGTCCGCAACGGCATTGAATGTCATACTAATATGACTGCCGCTACCCGTGAGGGCTGCGTAGTGCGGCTGGCGGACACTATCGCATACATAAACCATGATATTGAGGATTCAATCCGTGCAAATGTTCTCCGTGCAGAGCAGCTGCCTGCGGACTGCGTTGAAATCCTCGGCAATACAAAAACAAAGCGTATCACTTCTCTCATTGCCTCGGTTATTGCCCACGGCAGCGAAGTTATCGACTTTGAACCCGAAATCCGCAAGGCTCACGATGATTTACGGAGCTTTATGTTCAAGACGGTTTATACAAATCCTGCCGCTAAACAGGAGGAGTACAAGGCTGAATTGCTTATCCGCAAGCTTTACAGCTATTACAAGGAAAATTCATCTCTGCTTCCCACTCTTTATCGGAATATTGCGGAGGAATCGGATATTGACCGTGCTGTCTGCGACTATATTTCCGGTATGAGCGATGAATATGCGGTTGACCTTTATACGGAACTTTTTGTTCCGAAATTCTGGAAATAAACGGAGGTGTGAGCTGTGGCATATAATGATGATTTTACCAATGAACTGAGAAGTGCAAATCCCATTGATAGTGTTATCAGCTCATATGTTCAACTGAAAAAGCGTGGCAGAAATTTAATCTGCAACTGCCCTTTTCACTCCGAAAAAACGCCGTCATTTACGGTTTTCCCCGATACACAAAGCTTTTACTGTTTCGGCTGCGGTGCAGGAGGCGATATATTCACCTTTGTGATGAAAGCCGAAAATCTCGACTTTATGGAGGCTGTCAGACTTATTGCCGAAAGAAGCGGCATGGCAGTTCCCGAAAGAAAAAACGGTTCTCCCGACAACAGTCGCAGGAGAACAAGAATTTACGAAATGAACCGCCTTGCCGCCAATTTTTTCTATAAAAATCTTGTAAGCGGCAGGGATAAATCAGGTCTTGACTATTTCCGCAGCCGTCAGCTAAGTCCCCAGACTATCAAAAAATTCGGCCTTGGTTATGCCTCTGACTCGTGGGATGAGCTTTGCACAATGCTTACTGCCAACGGCTACACCGAGTATGAAATTATGGATGCATGGCTGGCAGGACGTTCACAGAAAAGCGGCAGGCTTTTCGATATGTTCCGCAAGCGTGTCATGTTCCCCATTGTGGATATGCGTGGAAATGTCATAGGTTTCGGCGGACGTGTCCTTGACGACTCAAAGCCAAAATACCTCAATACAAGTCAGACTCTTGTTTTTGACAAGGGTTCAAATCTTTTCGCTATGAATTTTGCGAAAAATTCCGACAGCAAGCGGCTTATCCTCTGCGAGGGATATATGGACGTAATTGCTGTAAATCAGGCAGGTTTTGACAATGCCGTTGCTACTCTGGGAACTGCAATTACTCCCGATCAGGCACGGCTTGCCAAGCGTTATGCCGAGGAAATAATAATCGCTTACGACAGCGACGGTGCAGGTCAGACTGCTGCCCGTAAAGCTATTTCACACTTTTCAGACGTGGGACTCCGTACCCGTATTCTCCGTATGGAGGGTGCGAAAGACCCCGATGAATATATAAAAAAATTCGGAGTTCAGCGTTTCCGTATGCTAATTGACAAATCCGATGACGCTAATAATTTTCTCATTGACCGATGCGAAAACGATCTGGATATTGACACCGAAGCAGGAAAAGTTGAATTGCTGAAACGTGTTTCCCGTGTTCTTGCGGATATTCCCTCCCCCTTGGAGCGTGAGGTTTATATTTCAAGGACAGCTGCGAAATACGACTTCCCCGTTGATGTGCTTAAAGCCCACATTGACGATATGGTGAAGAAAAACAGCTATTCCGAGAAAAAAGACGAATGGCAGAAAATTAAAAATCAGACTACACGTCATACAGATGAAATAAATCCGCAGGCTAAAGATTTCCGCAAGGAAGCAAAGGCGGAGGAAATTATCATCTGCTACTTAATGTATCAGCACGAGGAAGCTTCAAAACTTCGTCAGCAAGCTCCTCCCGAAATATTTGTCACCGATTTCAACAGGAAAGTTTACACCGCAATTCTTGAAATTGCCGAAACACAGGAGAATTTTTCTCTGTCGGCTCTCAACGAGGTATTTTCCGCTGATGAAATGGGTAAAATATACGGCATACAGGCTAAAAACCGTGAAATGAAAATTTCGGTTTCTTCTATTGCCGATTGTGTCAATGTGCTGAAAAATCACAAGGAAAAGAAATCAGCGGAGGATATGTCCAACGACGACCTTTTGAAAATGTTCGCTGATAAAAAATCATAGGGATAATTAACATCAGGGGTTCTCTAAAAACCGGAACACGAGCAGAATCAAGTCGTGAGGGATTATTTAGAGGTTCCCATTAATTAGAGATGTGCATAAGACAATAACCATCCACAGGAAAGGGCTTTGCCCGAGAAAGAAAAGGAGGAATCATTATGGATTCAAAGAAAAACACTATTGACGCTCTTATCGAAATAGGACAGGCAAACGGTAAGCTTACCACAAAGGAAATTACCGACGCTCTTGAAGAACTGGACTTTGACGTTGACCAGATTAACACCTTCTATGACCGCTGTGAGGCACTCAATATCGAAATCGTTGAGGATATGAATATTGATATTGACCTGAAAATCGGCCTTGACTCAGCTATGACAGATGACCTTGAAATGGCACTCTCCACAGAGGGTATTGCCATTGACGACCCTGTTAAGGTTTACCTCAAGGAAATCGGCAGAGTTCCGCTTCTTGCAACAGAGGAAGAAATCGAACTTGCACAGCGTATGAATACCGGCGATAGATATGCTAAAAAGCGTCTTTGTGAAGCTAACCTCCGTCTTGTTGTAAGTATCGCTAAGAAGTACGTGGGCAGAGGTATGCAGTTCCTCGACCTCATTCAGGAGGGAAATCTCGGTCTTATCAAGGCTGTTGAGAAATTCGACTACACAAAGGGATTTAAGTTCTCCACATACGCTACATGGTGGATTCGTCAGGCCATTACAAGAGCAATTGCCGACCAGGCAAGAACTATCCGTATTCCTGTTCATATGGTTGAAACTATAACAAAGGTTAAAAAGGTTTCTTCACAGCTTCTACACGAAAACGGTCACGACCCAAGTCCCGAGGAAATCGCTGACAAGCTCAGTATGCCTGTTGATAAGGTTCGTGAGATTATGCGTGTGGCACAGGACCCTGTTTCTCTTGAAACTCCTATCGGTGAGGAGGAGGACAGCCACCTCGGTGACTTTATCCCCGATGATGACGCTCCCGCACCCGCTGAAGCTGCATCACATACACTCCTCAAAGAGCAGCTTAACGAGGTTCTCAACACACTTACAGACCGTGAGGCAAAGGTATTAAAACTCCGTTTCGGTCTTGAGGACGGCAAGGCTCGTACTCTCGAAGAAGTTGGACAGCGTTTTGAGGTAACCCGTGAGCGTATCCGTCAGATTGAAGCAAAGGCACTCCGTAAACTCCGTCACCCAAGCCGCAGCAAAAAGGTCAAGGATTTCCTTGATGAATGATTTGCGGCAGATACATATTGCTCCACCAACTAAACCTTGCCGTCAAATACTCGGCACAAAGAAAATTTCTCTGCGTCAGAAAAACTTGAAATGCGACTGCATTCCTGCATTTTTCTTCCTTGATAAATTTCCTTTCTGCTCTCGTCTTTTTGGCAAGGCATAATTGGTGGAGCAATAACCATGGCAGGCTTTATGTCTGCCCTTTTTTCTGACAAAATTTATAATTTAATAACAATTATTATATTGACTTTATTCACGAAATATTGTATAATAAAAATGATATATTATGGTAAGTTGTCACCATTAAGATAACACCGCATATGAACGCCCCGAAAAGACGGTGAATTATTACCGTTGGCTGTTCAACAGCGGAATACAGGAGTTGCTATGAGTATATTCAATCTTTCAACAGAGCCTCCGGAATTAAGCCACGACTGGAAGGTTTTTCAGCAGTTTATGGGAAATATAGGCGCATTTACATATATCGCAAAAAGTAAAACCGCATACCTTGACGATGTTGCCTGCCATATGCTCTCCTGCTCCGGCAATAAACTTAATGAGTTTGAGTTTTTCAATCTCCTTGAAAAAATCTCAAAAATGCCCGTAGAAGGTCAGAAACATATATACCATTTTACAAATAACAATACTTCCAAATACATCAAAATGAATATTTATGAGTCAAGCGACGAATGGCTTGGATTTGTACAGGATTATACACGTCAGATTTCAAATATGCGTGAAAATGATTTCGTGGAATATGACCCTGTAACACGACTCCCCTCTTATCCCTACTTCTCACAGCAGATTAAAAAGCTGCTCCCCGATGTGCAGAATTGCTGCCTTGCTACGCTTTATATCAACGGAATTGAGAAGCTTGGTTCATTTCTCCCCGTTGACAGCACAAACAGCTGTATAGCGTCAGTTGCGGAAATCCTCAACAGCTTTGCAGGGGAAAATGTTCTCATCGGCACAAAGTCGGGATATGAAATGCTGGCATTTTTCAAGGACTGCGACAGAATGTTTATCTATAACATTCTCAACAGTATGGACGAAGCGGTGCAGAATTGTATTCTTACCGATGATTTCGGCGAAATTATTGATATTTCAGACAAGAGTAAACTCAGCCTTTACATCGGCTGTTCCTCATATCCCAACGAGGCAACCGATTTCAATATGCTGGTCAATTACTCCGAATTTGCCCTCTATGAAGCACGTACTGACCGCAGACACGTTATAAACTGGTTCTCCGAAAGCAATTACAGCCGTGAAAAGGACGCATACAAGAACGCTCAGCTGTTCGGCAGAATGATTACGGAAAATCTTTTCACATATCACGTTCAGCCTATTGTTGAAACCACAACGGGAAATATTGTGGCATATGAGGCTCTTATGCGTAGTACAGGAGACCTTAAAATGGAGCCTAAACAAATCCTCTCCATTGCCGCAAATCAGAATTCACTTTACGCAATTGAAAAGCTGACATTCTTCAATACAATGAAGCTTATCAGCGAAAATCAGAGCGTATTTGAAAATAAAAAGCTGTTTATCAACTCAATGTGCGAATACAGCCTTAATGACGAGGATTTCAACGAGTTATACCTCACATACGGCGAACTTATGGAAAAATGCGTTATTGAAATCGTGGAGGACAGCACAGTTACTCCCGAAGCAATTGACCTTATCAAAAAACGACTTGCATTTGCCCATACACAGCTTGCCATTGACGATTACGGAACAGGTTACTCAAACAGCACAAATCTCCTTAAATATCGCCCTGATTACGTTAAAATTGACCGTTCACTTATTTCGGATATTCACAACGATATGAAGAAGCAGCAGCTTGTTACACAGATTATTGACTTCTGCCGTGACAATCAGCTGCAAACTCTTGCAGAGGGCGTTGAAACTGCTCAGGAAATGAAAACTGTTATCCGCCTTGGTATTGACCTTATTCAGGGCTACTACACCTCGAAACCTAAGCCTGTTTTCCTTGACAGCATTTCCAAGGACATCAAGGATGAAATCATCAAGACAAATCTTGAAACCCGTCCCAATGGCTCCAAAAAAGTCTATGCGGCTCAGAATGACGCTGAAATTGACCTGCTGAAACTTGCCCTTGAAAAGTATACCGATATTCACGTTTATCAGAGTAAACTCACTATTGTGGGTGATCCCGATAAGACTGTGAAAATGAATATCACAATTATGGATAACCACAGCTGTGAACTTAACCTTAAAAATGTAAATATCGTAAGCGGAAACAGCAAACCTACTATTACCGTAGGCGAATATGCCCGTCTTGTACTCAATGTTTCAAAGACAAATAAACTTGCATATGCAGGTATTTACGTGCCTATGGGTTCTCAGTTTGAACTTAAAGGCAAAGGCACTCTTATGCTTGACTGCTATGCTACATACGGCATTGGTATCGGCAACGACTACGAACACAGCTACGGTGACATTACAATTGATATGGACGGCAGCCTTGAAATTATCTGCAACGGCACAGAAACTGTGGCTATCGGCGGCGGTTTCAATGATGACGATTCAGATATTAAGCTTGTTTCAGGCAACATCAAGGTTGATATGCACACTCACAACGGCATCGGTGTGGGAAGCTTCAACGGCGACGCAAATATTGAAATTTCCGACAACTGCAAGCTGAATATGGCTCTTGCAGGTAAGAGAATTACAGGTATCGGAAGCTTTACAGGTATTTCCACAATCGGTACATCTGCTGACATCACTATGTCATGCAGCAGTGCGGAAGCCGTAGGTATCGGTGTTATTGAGGACGGTGAGGGCAGCATTCTTGTACGCAAGGGCAAAATCACCGCTAAGATGAATGCCGCTAAACAGGCTTGTATCGGTGCTATCGGCGGCAGCGTAAACACTAAGATTATGAACGCCGATATTCACATTGACTCCGAGGGCGATTATGCCGTTGGTATCGGTGACTCCGAGGGAAGCGGAAACATCTTTATTATGGATTCTTCAATCAATCTGAAAATGGCTTGCGGCAATCCCCGTGATATCTGCTCCGCTGACGGAGATGTTCAGATTCAGAATTCAACAATTAATTCTCTTGTTAATAATAAGCGTATCGAACACAACAGCAACTGATACGCAATTCATAAAAGGAAGGTATTTTAAAAATTATGAAACTTGGTATGGTTGGACTGCCTAATGTCGGCAAAAGCACACTTTTTAACGCTCTTACAAATGCAGGTGCTGAATCTGCAAACTACCCGTTCTGCACAATTGAGAAGAATATCGGTATCGTTTCAGTTCCCGATGAAAGACTTGATAAGCTTGCAGAAATGTATGAGCCTGACAAATTTACTCCCGCAACTCTTGAATTTGTGGATATTGCAGGTCTTGTAAAGGGTGCATCAAAGGGCGAGGGACTGGGAAATAAATTCCTTGCCGATATTCGTGAGGTTGACGCAATCGTTCACGTTGTTCGCTGCTTTGAGGATGACAATATCGTTCACGTTGACGGAAATATCAACCCTCTCCGTGATATTGAAACTATCAATTTAGAGCTTATTTTCTCCGATATTGAAATGATTGACCGCCGTATTGACCGTGCAAAAAAAGCGGCTAAGGGCGATAAGAAATATCTTATTGAAATTGATTTTCTTGAAAGACTCAAAGAGCATCTTGAAAACGGTAAATCCGCAAGAGGATTTGATTTCACCGATGAGGAGCGTGAGCTGATAAAGTCAACTCCACTGCTCTCCGCTAAACCAGTAATCTATGCTGCAAATCTCTGTGAAGCTGATTTTGCTGGGAATATTGAAAATAACGAGAACTACTGCAAGGTTCGCAAGCTTGCAGAGGAAGAAAATTCCGCTGTACTCCCGATATGTGCACAGACAGAGGCTGAAATCGCTGAAATGGACGAGGAAGATAAGGCAATGTTCCTTGCTGAACTCGGACTTGAAGTTTCAGGACTCAACAGAATTATCAAGGAGGGCTATGCACTTCTCGGACTTATTTCCTACCTTACAGCAGGTAAGCCTGAGGTTCGTGCATGGACTATCAAGCAGGGTACAAAGGCTCCGCAGGCAGCAGGTAAAATCCATACCGACTTTGAAAAGGGCTTTATCCGTGCAGAGGTTATTGCCTTTGACGACCTTATGGAATGCGGCACAATGGCAGCTGCAAAGGAAAAAGGTCTTGTTCGCCTTGAAGGTAAGGAATACGTTATGAACGACGGAGATATTGTTCTTTTCAGATTTAATGTATAATACTTAATGATTATATTTCCCCGAAAAATACTTCGGGGAAATTTTTTTTACAAAAATTTCACACACAACCTATTGCATTTTCTGTCGATTTATGCTACAATATCATTGTAGGGATTTATCACTTTACCGCATACCAAAAGTATGCAAAAATTTCAAAGGGGGTATACTATGGACATAATCCTATGGGCGGTACTTATTGTTGTATTTGTCATTGTGGAATTCTGCACTGTTCAGCTTGTTTCAATCTGGCTTGCTGTTGCATCATTGATTACGCTGATATGCTCACTCTGCTTTGACAGTCTTTCTCTCATTGGTCAGCTGGCAATTTTCGTCATAACATCTGCGATACTTGTGACGACAACTCTGCCGCTAATCAAAAAAAGACTCAACAAAAAGCACATTGCAACAAATTCCGAGCTTGAAATCGGCAAAAACGCTACTGTTATCGAGGAAATTAATACAGATAAGGGAACAGGGCGTGTAACTCTTAACGGTGTTGACTGGGGTGCTGTTTCAGCTGATAACGGAATTATTCCAAAGGACAGCGTTGTTGTTGTCAAAGAAATCAAAAGCACAAAACTCATTGTTGAAAAGAAAATTTAAGTATAGGAGATTATTATTATGGGAAATTTAGGTACTATTATTATTCTTGCAATTATTGTATTTGCAATCATTATTTTCATCAGATGCTTTAGAATCGTACCACAGGCTCACGTTTTTGTTATTGAGCGTCTTGGTTCATTCAAAACTGAATGGGAAACAGGTTTCCACGTTCTTGTGCCTTTCATCGACAGAATTGCAAGCCGTGTTTCACTTAAAGAAAAGGTTGTTGACTTCAAACCGCAGCCTGTTATCACTAAGGATAACGTAACAATGCAGATTGATACTGTTGTATTCTATCAGATTACTGATGCTAAGCAGTACACATATGGTGTTGAGCGTCCTCTCGCAGCTATCGAGAACCTTTCCGCTACAACACTCCGTAACATCATCGGTGAACTTGAACTCGATGCTACACTTACTTCCCGTGATGTTATCAACACAAAAATTACAGCTATTCTCGACCAGGCTACTGACCGTTGGGGTATCAAGGTTAACCGTGTAGAGTTGAAGAACATTCTTCCTCCCCGTGAAATTCAGGACGCTATGGAAAAGCAGATGAAGGCTGAGCGTGAAAGACGTGAAAAGATTCTTCAGGCTGAGGGTGACAAGAAGTCACAGATTCTCGTTGCAGAAGGTGAAAAGGAATCTCAGATTCTCCGTGCACAGGCTAAGAAAGAGGCACAGATTCTTGAGGCTGAGGCTGAAAAGCAGGCTATGATTCTCCGTGCTGACGCTGTACGTGAGCAGAAAGTTCTGGAAGCTACCGGTGAAGCGCAGGCTATCGAGCTTGTACAGCAGGCTCTCGCAGACAGCCTTGTAAAGCTTTCTAATGCAAATCCTTCCGAAAAGGTTATTCAGCTTAAATCCCTCGAAGCATTTACAAAGGCTGCTGACGGTAAGTCCACTAAGATTATCATTCCAAGTGAAATTCAGGGACTCGCAGGACTTGCAGCAGGTCTTAAAGGCATTGTTGAAAATGACTCCGCTAAATAATAAACACTCTTTAGTGAAAACCGAGGTTCAAAGCCTCGGTTTTTGCTTTATATCCGATACCAACCCCTAAAAATTCAATGGCATAAATGGTGTATGTCATCGTTGTCTGCTAACTTTTTAGGTAGTTGTATGGAAAATTAATAAAACCTACTTGATTTATGCGGAAATATAAGTTATAATTAAAGTATCATTATATTTAAGGATTGAGAGTATGAAAAAATTAATTTTAATAACAGCAGCATCGGGCTGTCTTATCTCTCTTTCAGCCTGTGGAAACAGAAAATCTCAGATTACTGCTCCTGACGGGAAACTGGATAAATGTACTCTCCGTTTCTCGTGGTGGGGAGGTGATGACCGTCACAAGGCAACCCTTGATGCCATTGAACTGTGGAATGAGCAGCACCCCGACATTACTGTAATTCCCGAATATGGCGGCTGGGACGGCTGGACGGAAAAGATTACGGCACAGTTAAGCGGCGGCACAGAGCCTGACATAATTCAGATAAACTACGACTGGCTCATATCTTTTTCACAGGACGGAAACGGCTTCTATGACCTTAATCTCCTTTCTGACAGAATTGGTCTTGATAATTTTGACAGCGAAATTCTACAATTCGGGCAGGTTGAGGGCAAGCTTAACGGCATTGCAGTTTCTGTAAGCGGCAGAGGCTTGTTTTACAATTCCGAAACCTATAAGCGTGTAGGTGCGGAATATCCCACAAACTGGACGGAACTTATTTCCCTTGGCGAAAAATTCAGCAGCCACGGACTTTATCCTCTTGACCTTGACGCTCAATCTGGGGGAACTGCTTGGTATCTTGCGGTTGTTTACGTTCAGCAGAAAACAGGAAAGCAGTTTATTTCCCTTGACGGAGAACTTGGATTTACCGAAGAAGATATAAAAATGGCTCTTGATTTTTACAAAACTCTTGAAGATAATAAGGTAATCCGCACAGTTGATATACGCACAGATGAGGACGGAATTGCGGCACTGTATCAATCCCCCGAATTTATAAAGGGGCGAATTGGCGGAGTTCTCGAATGGGGCAGCTCTGTGGGAAAATATGAAATGTCACTTTCTGAGGGAGTTTTAGAGGCAGGTGCATTGCTGTCGGACGAAAATGGAAATAATGGCGGCTGGATGGTTAAACCGTCGCTGCTGTATACTATTTCCGCAAATACGGATTATCCCGATGAAGCAGCAGAATTTCTTAATTTTATACTCAATGACGGGGAAGCGGCTAAGGTGCTTGGAACTACAAGAGGTATTCCTGCATCACATTCCGCTGAAAAAAGCCTTGAAGAAAACGGACTTCTTACAGGGCTTGCAGAAGAAAATGACAGGCTTCTTGATGAACTTGATACCGTAACAATAAGCCCTTATATGGAGCTTGCACAGATGAAATCATTCTATAATTCCGCAATAGAGCAGATTTCGTTTAATGCGGTTAGTACGGAAGAAGCCGCCCGTGAAATGTATTTTTCAATCAACGACTATCTGGAGAGAATTAAAAAATGAAGAAAAAGTACCGTAATCCCATTGGAGTGAAAAGCTATACGGGTTTACTGCTGATACTGCCGTTTATAGCAGGTTTTATCCTGTTTACGGCATACCCGTTCATATCATCATTTCTCCTTGGACTGACGGACTACAACGGCATACGCAGCCCCGAATTTATCGGCGGCGAAAATTACAGCCGTATGCTGACGGACAAAGGCTTTCTAAATGCTGCCGCTGTGACGCTGAAATACACGGCAATACTTGTGCCGCTGAAACTGATATTTTCGCTGTTTGCGGCAATTGTGCTGAATATGCAGATAAAGGGAATGGGCGTTTACCGCACAATTTTCTACATTCCCTCAATACTCGGTTCAAATCTTGCAGTTGTAATTATGTGGCAATTTCTGTTCACCGCTGACGGTCTTGCAAATCAGCTTCTTGAAGCGGTTGGACTATCTCCCATAGGCTGGTATGGCAATTCAGCTGCGGCAATGGGAATAATAATCCTGTTAAGGCTGTGGGAATTCGGCTCAACAATGGTAATTTTCCTCAACGCATTAAGAGATATTCCAAAGGAATACTACGAAGCGGCAAGAGTTGACGGCTGCGGCAGAATACGTGGATTTTTTGCAATTACCCTGCCATTGCTGAAAAATGTGTTTTTCCTTAATCTCATATTGCAGATTATTGCGGCAATGCAGGAATTCAACGCTCCCTATATGATAACAGGCGGCGGACCGCTGAAAGGCACATACACCCTCGGAATGTTGATTTACGACGAAATGTTCAGCTATCACAATATGGGATATGCCAACGCAATATCGTGGGTAATGTTCGTGATTATCGCCTTAATCGTGGGAATTATGACAGCGGTGACAAAGAGGGGCAGGGCGGAAATATGAAAAAGGCTATTATTTATATTCCCCTTACCCTGTGCGGAATTATTATGCTTTATCCTCTTTTGTGGCTTGTAGGGGCAAGCTTCAAATCAAATGAGGAAATATTTTCAACAATTTGGTTTATGCCGCAGCACTTGGATTTTTCCATTTACAAAAGGGCATGGCAGACGGTGACGGATTACACTATGGGGCATTATTTCCTCAACACTTTTGCAATAATCCTGCCGAAAACTGTTTTTGCAGTTGTATCATCGGTTCTTACGGCATACGGCTTTGCACGTTTTGATTTCCCCTTGAAAAGGCTGTTTTACGCACTTTTTATGGGTACAATGTTTATGCCTGCCATTGTCACAATTATGCCTATGTACCTTATGTGGAGCAATCTCGGAGTTCTTGATACATATATTCCTCTGACCATTCCTGCACTTTTTGCGGCAGAGGGTACATTTGTATTTATGATGATTCAGTTTTTCAAGGGTGTTCCAAAAGAATTTGACGAAGCGGCACGAATTGACGGCTGCAATTCAATGCAGATACTTGTGCATATTCTTATCCCATGTATCCGCCCTGTAATTGTATCAGTCTGCGTATTTACATTTTTATGGACGATGAACGACTTTCTGACTCCACTTATTATGATAAGCTCTGTTGAAAAATATCCCCTTTCTCTTATACTGCGGCTATCCGCCGACAGTACGGGAAACGGCTATGAGCAATGCAAAATACTGGCAATGTCCGTAATTGGTCTTATACCCTCAATTGCAGTATTCGGACTTGCACAGAAAAAATTTTTAAGCGGTATTACCGCAGGAGGTTTGTCGGGATGACGGACAAAACCCTGATTGAACAGACTGCCCGTGAATATATTGATAAGCTTGTTTTAACCTCATCTCCCATGCGTCCGAAATGGAACAGGGAAAATTATATATTCCGCAAGCAGTCGAAATGGAATTATATGGACAGCTGTATTATACGTTCTTTGCTGATGTTCGGCAAGGAGGAGTATATTGACTATGCTGTGAAATTTACTGACAGCTATGTTGACGAATACGGAAAAATCCCCACAATGAATGTCACGGATTACAACCTTGACAACATATGCGGAGGGGTAAATCTTATAAAACTCCACAGGATAACGAAGGACGAGCGTTATCGACTTGCCTATGAGTGGCTGTATAACGAACAGCTGAAAAATCACCCACGGCTGAAATGCGGCAGTTTCTGGCATAAGGCGATTTATCCCAATCAAATGTGGCTTGACGGTGCATTTATGGTGCTGCCCTTTATGGCGATGTACGGAAGAATAAAAAACGACAGAAGTATAGTAATTGACGCTGTTTTGCAGATGATGAATATTCGTGATATTATGCTTGACAGGGAAACAGGTCTATACTATCACGGCTATGACGAAACAAAAAGTATGCTGTGGGCTGATAAAAAAACAGGACTTTCATCACAGTTCTGGCTGAGGTCAAACGGCTGGCTCTGTGCAGGTCTTGCGGAATTGTATGAAATTACGGAAAATAAGGAAATCGGGGAAATGCTGAAAGAGCATTTAACAGCCCTCATCCGATATGTTACCGATGAGGGTATGCTGTTGCAGCTGCCCACAAGAACTGACCTTGCAGGGAATTATCCCGAAACAAGCGGAACTCTCCTTTTTGCCTACGGAGCGTTAAAGGGATATAATCTTGGAATTGTTGATAAAGCTGCGGCGGTTATTGGCGAAAAGGCACTATTGACGGTTACTGAAAAATATACCGACAGAAGCGGTGATACCCCTGTGATGAGAAATATCTGCCTTATGGGTGGATTAGGGGGAGCGAATAATCGTGACGGTTCGGCTGAATACTACCTCAGCGAAAGAATTGTTGAAAACGAGGCTAAGGGAATTGCACCGTATCTTATGGCGGCGGCTGAGTTAATGAAATAATGCCAATCCCTGAAATAACAGCAGAAAAATAAAAATTTTTGCGGCGGAAAATTCTGCCGCAATATAAAAGGCACTCCGCAGAGTGCCTCTTATATTTTGTATATAATGGAGTTGAAGTTTTCAGAATAAATATAGCAAACAACAAAATTTTTTGACATTCACTATAATTATGCCCTTTTCAAGCGTCTTTTGTAGAAAATTTTACCTGTGCTGTCCTTTTTAAGGTATCCTCTGAGATATACATAGAATGCTGCACCGTTTATGAGAACTGCACCAACCCATGCTGCAATTTCAGCGTATGATGTTGCGGCAAATCCAATATCATCAATAAATATCACTATTACAGCAACTCGGAATACCATTTCGATAATACCCGAAATCATGGGGAATAAAGGCTTTCCCATACCCTGACAGCCGTTTCTCACTACGAAAAGGAAATCAACGGCAAATATCATAATTCCGCTTCTTACAAGGTAAATCATAGCAAGTTCAATCTGCTGTTCACCGTTAAGCATAAGAGATGCAAGGAAACGTGGGAAAAATACCATAACAGAACCGAATACAATATATGTTATAAACGCAATTGCCATACATACCTTGAAGCCCTCGTAAATTCTGCGGTATTCCTTTGCACCGTAGTTCTGACTTGTGAATGAGGACATTGTATTTCCTGCTGTGCAGGCAGGCTGCATAAACAGGTTTATGTATTTACTGCAAGCGGAATATGCCGATGTATAGGCAACTCCCATACCATTTACGAAATACTGAACGGTCATACAGCCAACTGCTGTAATTGAATTCATTATCGCCATAGGAACGCCGTTTTTCAGCAAATCTATATATACACGGAAATTGCCTTTGAAATATTCCTTTGCAAGTCGGATTTCCTCGATTTTGCGGAGCTTTGCATAGCATATAACAGCTGAAATTACCTGTGAAGCAATTGTTACAATTGCAGGTCCCTCAACGCCCATATGAAGCACATAAATTGATACCCAGTTAAATACAATATTGAAAATTGTGGAGAATACAATGGCTATAAATGGTGTTTTACTGTCGCCTAATGCACGGAGAATGCTTGCACAGAGATTATATGCGATTGTGCTGAATAATCCGCCGAAAATGATGTATCCGTATAAAAGGCTGTCAGACATTATCACTTCCGAGGTCTGTAACATTACAAGAACTGAACGGAGGAAAATAACGCTGACTGCCGTTAAAAGGATTGTAATGGCTGCGGAAAGCAATACAGATGAGGCAACTGTTTTACGCAGCTTTTCCTCGTCCTTTGCACCGTATGCCTGTGCGATACTTACGGAAAATCCGTTTGTAAGTCCAAGGGAAAATCCTATGATAAAGAAAGTGAGCGATGACATATTTCCTACCGCCGCAAGCGGGTCATCACCCAAACCCTTGCCGACTATCATTGTATCTGCTATTGTATAAATCTGCTGTAACATATTAGTAAGCAGCATGGGGAAGAAAAATCTTAAAATAACCGATTTTGTATTTCCCTTTGTTAAATCATACGTTTTTGTCATACAAACTCTCCTTTCTATTAATTGGATTATCAAAAATATTCAGGGGGTAATCCGACAGCTGCAAAAATGTTGGTTGGTTAGGGATATTGCAGCTGTCGGCGAACAAACTATCCCTTACAATCATAATTATACAGAATTAATCTGAAAAATTATATCAAAAGTATGGCTTTTTTTTCAAATCTATGGTATAATAGAATGAAGATGAATCAAGCAAGAATTTTTCAAATATGAAGCAATACCATACATAATAGTACAGCAAATACACAATATCAAGTTGAAAGGATGATTAGTATGAACAATAATAAAGGAATGACAGAAATCGAGGAATGTGTTGAAAAGCTGAGAAAAGGATGCAAAACCCTTGTTGAAGAATTTGATCATCCAGAGGAGTGGGCATTGGAAGAAAGAAAAAAATGAATGAATAAAAAATGGTGCAAACAAACAATATCAAGTTGAAAGGATGATTAGAATGTTTATGAATGATGAAAAGCCAAAGAATTTGCAGGAATGCCTTGAAAGACTGAAAAAAGGCTGTGAGATGCTGTATGATGAGTATGAATATTCCGATGATTACTCACATTTTAATCCTCCTGCAACAGAGGAACGCATTCAAGCTATGGAAAAACGACTCGGATTTGCTCTGCCGCAAGGTTACAGACATTTCCTCCGTTTTTCGGACGGTGCAAAAATTATGGGAAATTCAGCAACAATTTATGGCTTGAATTGGATAGGTGCGTCCGACCATATGGTTCCGACAGGGTATCTGACTATCGGAGAAGTAGTCGGTGACGGTGAAAGAATTGCACTTTCAGAAACAGATGGACAGATTTATTCCTGCTATAACGGCAGAATTAGTTTGTTGCACTTTGAAGATAGAATGTTTGAACTGCTCAATGAATGCGAG
The DNA here is from genome assembly GCA_045539715.1 of Ruminococcus sp. Taxonomy (GTDB): domain Bacteria; phylum Bacillota; class Clostridia; order Oscillospirales; family Ruminococcaceae; genus Ruminococcus. The sequence continues at coordinate 54,942 of JAZQFV010000098.1, forward strand.
GGATTGATTGAGGATATTCAAGATGACATGGAACGTGAAGAACGCAGAAAAGCTGGAATTACTGAGGAACAAGAATTAGATGAAATATATGCTCAAATTATGGCAGAAAGAAAAAGGATTGATGAGGAAAAGAAACAAAAATAGAAAGTAATGTTAAGCAATAGAAAATAAAGGGCATCTCTAAAGGAGGGATTGATGTGAATACTAACCGTGACCTTAATTATCGCCTGTATATTCAGAACGAGGAGAAGTTCCACCGAACTTCATTTGACAGAGAAATGTCCTTTTACCACCTTATAAGTTCGGGAAATGTGGAGGCGGTAAAAGACTACTACGAGAAAAATGTGCGAAATAAATTTGCAGAGGGAAAGGGAGTCCTTTCCGATAATCCGCTGACAAATTACCGATACCACTTCATAACATCCCTTGCTGTAATTTCAAGAATCTGCATTACTGATGGAATGAACCACGATATTGCATATACTCTCGGAGATATTTACATCAGAAAAATGGATAAAATAACTGTTCCCGATGATGTTCTTGAACTGCAATACGATATGTTTCTGGATTTTTGCAGCAGAATGAGGGAAATCCGCAAAAATAACGCCACTTCAATTCATATCCGAAAGTGTATCGACTATATCTACGACCACCTTGCTGAAAAAATCACCATTGTAGATGCAGCGAAATATCTGAAACTTGACCCCTCATATCTGTCAAAGCTTTTTAACCGTGAAACAGGAACAAGTTTCCGAAAATATATTATCAATGCTAAGGTCAATACCGCAAAAAATATGATTGCCAACTCTGACCTGACATTTCTTGAAATCTCCTTTGCACTGGGATTTTCCTCCCAGAGTGCATTTATTTCAACATTCCGCAAAGTCACAGGGGATACCCCGGGTGAATACAGAAAAAAATATCACGAATTATAAAAAAGAGGTAAAATTATGATTAAACCATACAGCCGCAGAGTATACTATTATGAAACAGATAAAATGGGAATTATGCACCACTCAAATTACATAAGAATTTTTGAGGAAACCCGTGTTCACTTTTTACAGCAGGCAGGCTTTCCCTTTAGCGAAATGGAAGCAAGAGGCTTGCTTATGCCTGTGCTTTCCGTGGATTGCTCCTATAAGCACCCTCTGAGATTTGAGGAACCTTTTGAAGTTGAGCTGACTATTACAAAATTCAACGGCGTTTCTCTCTATGTGTCGTATATTATAAGAAATTCCGATACAAGAGAAATATGCGTTACAGGAAGTTCATCCCATTGTTTTACCGATGAAAACCTTAAACCTGTCCGCATAAAAAATGCACATCCCGATATTTACAAGGTATTCTACGACTATATGAAAAATAAAGAATAAAATGTACTTGTAATTTTTGGAAAATCGTGTTATAATAGACTTACAAGTTTTTTGAAAGGAGAGAATGAAATGGCTATTACAGAAGCTGTTGAAAACTATCTCGAAACTATACTTATTTTATCAAAGGCACAGCCCGATGTCCACGCAATTGATATTTGCTCTTATCTCGGCTATTCACGCCCTACTGTGTCAATTATTCTTAAAAAAATGAAAGATGAAAAGCTGGTTAATGTAAACGACGACAACCACATCACCCTCACAGATGAGGGCAGAGCCGTTGCAGAACGTATTTTTGAGCGTCATAATCTGCTTTCCTCTTTCTTTATATATCTCGGTGTTAAAAAGGACCAGGCTCTTGAAGATGCCTGCAAAATCGAACACGACCTTTCACAGGAAACATATGAACTTCTGAAAAAACACTACGAAAAACTCATTGACGAAAGCGGCAAATAAGGAGAATTAATGGATAAATACAATAAATTCAGACAGGATTTTCCTGTATTTACTTATAAGAATTATTCTGTTGAAGAAACTGCCGATACAGTAAAAATCGGCTACACATTCGCAATTGACGGACTTGCAGAATTCACTCCTTCTTGGGTATTCCCGAAGCCTGCGGATTTCAGCGTAAAAAATGACCTGACCTTTGAGCGTCTTGCATTTTCCCTTGGAATGGCTGAGGCGGTAAGCTACTGGAAAGCTGCTTGCTCCCCTGTTTTTCGTGTAGAATGCGGTGAACTTTCAGCTGAGCAGGTAAAATGGTGGAAAAAGCTATACTTCCTCGGACTGGGAGAATTTTTCTATATCAACGGCATAACTGCCGATGTGGAGTCATTCGTTGACATTCAGCCAACGGGAAAATTCCTCTCTGCATCTGCGGCAGAACGTACTGCTCCCACAGGCTGTCTTGTGCCTATCGGCGGCGGAAAAGACTCCGCACTCACTCTTGAAACTCTCACACAGGCAGGTATGAAATGCCGCTGTTACGCTATAAACAGCCGCAAATCCATATCAGAAACTGTCCGTGCTGCTGGTCTTGAAGAAAATGCACTTATAACTGCAAAGAGAAATTTTGACCGTTCACTTGTTGAACTCAATAAGCAGGGTTATCTCAACGGTCACACGCCTTTTTCTTCTGTTGTGGCATTTTCTGCGGAAATTACGGCATATCTCAACGGATTGAAATATATCGTCCTCTCCAACGAGGACAGTGCAAATGAAAGCACCGTTGCAGGGCAGGCTGTAAACCACCAGTATTCAAAATCCTTTGAATTTGAGCAGGATTTCCACAATTATGAGGAAAAATATCTCAATACGGGAATTTACTATTTCAGCTTTCTCCGTCCCCTTTCGGAATTTCAGATTGCGAAAATGTTCGTAAGCCACAAAAAATATCTCCCCATTTTCAGAAGCTGCAACCTCGGAAGTAAGGTTTCCCCTGATATTTGGTGCGGCGATTGCCCGAAATGCCTGTTTGTGGCACTTATCCTTTCGCCATTCCTTACTGTTGATGAATTGGCTGAAATATTCGGCAAGGATATGCTCAATGATGTGAATATGGAGAATTATTTCATTGAACTTATCGGAAAATCGGAGCATAAGCCTTTTGAATGTGTGGGAAGTATTGACGAAGTTAATCTTGCCGTATCTCTTGCAATTGGAAATATCCTTGAAAATGGCGAAAATATGCCATATCTTTTCAAGAAATATATGGATATGGGAGCATATCAGCCTGAGCTGACAGCTGTTAAAAATAAGAAATACTGCGGAAAATACAGCGAAATTAATCTTCTCCCCAATGATTTTTCCGCAATTTTAAAGAAAGAAATGGAGCGACTTCTTTGAGTACAAATAAATTTATTGAATATATTCAGAATTACACAGCGAACAAATCAGTCTGTATTCTCGGCTTTGGCAGAGAGGGAAAATCAACTTACAACATTCTGAAAAAATACTGCACTCCCTCTGAAATCGCCATTTGCGATTTATACAATGTTGACCGTGAAGCGAATAATCTCCCCGATGATGTAAAGCTTATCTGCGGTGAAAGCTATCAGGAGTGCCTTGACGATTACGATATGGTTTTCAAAAGCCCCGGAATTGTCCTCAATAAGCAGCCAAAGGAACTGAAATGCCTTATAACCTCCGAAACACAGGTGTTTTTTGAGGTTTACCGTGAGCAGATTATCGGCATCACAGGCACAAAGGGAAAAAGCACAGTTACTTCCCTTATTTATCACATTCTGAAAGAAAGCGGCAAGGACTGCCGACTTGCAGGAAATATCGGTATTCCCGTTTTTGATATTGCAGAGGGAATGACCGAGGATACCCTCGTTGTGTGCGAACTTTCCTGCCACCAGCTTGAATATATGACAGTTTCCCCTGCTTGTGCGGTTTTCCTCAATCTCTTTGAGGAGCATCTCGACCACTACGGCACTATGGAAAATTACCGCAAAGCTAAGAAAAATATCTATATTCATCAGCAGGACGGCGACTGCCTGCTTATTGAAAGCACAATTGCTCCCCGTCTGTCAAATGCCTACGTTTACTCTATTTCTGCTGAGGATTCAAAGGCTGATATTTACGTCAGCAACGGCATTATCGACAACAATAACAGCGGTGATACCTACATTATCCCCACGGAAAAAATCAAGCTTTTAGGAATTCACAACCACTACAATATAGCTGTTGCCCACTTCATAACAGCTCCCTTTGTCAATTTCAAGGAATTTGAAACGGCACTTTCAAGCTTTAATCCCCTTGCCCACCGCCTTGAATTTGTGGAAAATGTCAAGGGTATCCGCTGGTATGACGATTCTATTTCAACTGCCTGTGCAACTGCAATTGAGGCTGTGAAAAGCGTTCCCGACGCTAAAACAATTCTCATAGGCGGAATGGATAGAGGTATTGATTATACGACTCTTGTTGATTATTTCAAGGATTGCGATATAAATGTAATCTGTATGGAAGCTTCGGGCAAGCGTGTTTATGATATGATACAAGAGGCGGATTATGCCGATTTATCACGTATTCACCTTGTTGAACATCTCGAGGACGCTGTAAGGCTTGCAGCTGAAATAACTCCCGAGGGTATGAGCTGTGTACTCTCCCCTGCTGCCGCAAGCTACGGCATTTTCAAGAACTTTGAGGAGCGTGGTGACGCTTTCAAGGAACTGGTTAAAAATCTCTGATAAAAATATTAAGGCGGTCACGTTAAAGTCAGCTACTAATAAAGAAGTTTTAGAGTTTTGAAGATAAGGTTGTGTAACCTCAATGGTTACGCAGCCTTTCTTTTTTTGTCGTACTTCATACTGTCAGCGACAGCAGTCGTTACTGCAACATTGAAGCGATAGTGAATCTCGATTTGCTGAGTGCGATGTCCACTGCTCTTGTCAGGAGCGTGAATGACAATCTTCTCAATAAGTTCGTGCATAATCTCAGGAGTAAGCTCCGTGATATGCTCATATTTCTGAACCACCTGAATAAATGCAGTTACATCAGCAGACTTCTGCTCTGCTGTTTCGATGAAGGCAGTCAGTTCACCAACACTTACTCTCAGCTTCTTCTGCTCGTCCTCATATCCTGCCGACATCACCGAAAAACGCTCATCGGATATCTTACCTGAAACGTTATCCTCATAGAGCCTTATGAACAGTCTGTCCAGTTCAGCGATACGCTTCTCAGCTTCTTTCTGCTTTTTCTTGGACTTGACAAGCTCTAAGGACTGCTTCTGAACTGAATTATCCATTGCAACCCGTACAAACTCGTCCTCATTCTCTTTGACAAAGGAAACTATTTTGTTAAGTTCACCAAGGACGATTTCTTTCAGCACGATTGTTCTGATATAGTGAGCTGAGCAAGCGTTCTTATCAGAAGAATAGGTTGAACATTTCAAATGCTCCTGTTCGTCAGTAAGGCTAGTCGCACGACACAAATACATTTTCTTTCCGCAGTCAGCACAGCAGCAGATACCCGAAAATGGATTGATTTCTTCGTGCTTAGTGGGGCGTCGTTTATTTCTGCGAAGTTCCTGCACCAAATCAAACTCCTGCTGAGTGACAATAGGCTCATGGGTATTCTCAAAAATCAGCCACTCATCTTTTGGGTTATTTACACGCTTCTTATTCTTGTAGGACTTCACATGAGTACGGAAGTTGACCGTGTGACCGCAGTATTCAGCCTTTTCAAGAATTTGGGCAATAGTTTTATTATCCCAGCGGTGCAGCTTAGCATTTCTGTGACCGTTATCTCTACCCTGAGAAAGAGCGTAAGCTGTCGGTGTGAGAATACCTTGCTCTGTGAGAATACGAGCGATCTGTGTCGGACCATATCCGCCAATGCAAAGGCGAAAAATTTTACAAACTACCTCTGCGGCTTCATCGTCAATCACCCACAAATTCTTATCCGTTTTTGAGTGCTTATAGCCGTAAATCGGATTGGAAAGATGCTTTCCTGACTGTCCTTTTGCTTTTAAAACAGCTCTTATCTTCTTTGAAGTGTCACGAGCATACCAGTCATTAAAAATATTTTTGAATGCCATTAACTCATTTTCGGATTTTAATGTATCCACGCCGTCATTAATAGCAATATAGCGAACATCATAATCGGGAAAAGTCATTTCAATCAGTTCGCCTGTTTTCAGATAGTCACGACCAAGCCTTGAAAGGTCTTTTGTGATGACTGTTCCGACCTTTCCTGCTTCGACATCTGTCATCATACACTTAAAGCCCTCACGCTCAAAAGTAGTTCCCGAAACTCCGTCATCGACATAATAAACCGTATTGCCAAAGCCATTATCGTCAGCGTACTTTTTGAGGATTGCCTTCTGGTTGGTGATGCTGTTACCGCACTTCCACCCCGATGACAATAGCTCTCATCTTGTCAGGATTTTTCAGTACACCTTGCATCCTGTGTCTGTTTATGTTATAATAAAAAAAGACGAAAGAGAGGTGAGCTGATGAACATTGCAATTTGTGACGATGATGAAAATTTTTGCCAAACATTGTGTAAAATGGTACAGGTATATCTGCAAAATGCAAATCTTGAGGCACAGCTGCATATTTTTGCATCCGGAGAGGAACTGTGTCAAGCAATGCAGCATGAACAAATCGCACTTGTATTTCTTGATATTGAACTGACCGGAATGAACGGTGTGGATGTGGGGCAGATATTGCGGCATTCACAGCATTCCGATGTGCAAATCGTCTATGTATCTGCAAAAGAAGAATATGCCATGCAGCTTTTTCAGAATCGTCCTTTTGATTTTCTGGTCAAACCCATTTCGCAAAACAGATTACGTATGCTCATGGACGAATACTTCCGCATT
>JAZQFV010000099.1:0-7149 GCA_045539715.1 Ruminococcus sp.
TTGACGAAACCGTGCTTCTTGTGCTATACTATTCATTGAAACAACTCCTTTTTGATACTTTGTTTTGGTGGTACTTAACATTATATCATATTTGGAGTTGTTTTTCTATTCTTTCTGTCAACTATCTATTGTATCATAACAGTTGTGAAAATTTGTCTGTCTTTTTTCCATTTTTCTCCAACTGATAAAGCCGTAGATGTCATTGAGCAGAAACGCCCCGAAACATACAGCAACGGAAATTCCCGATTTATCGCCTTTTGCCGCCATAATCCACATAATTATAAGCACAATATCATTTGCGGAATAGCCTATGGCATAAAACGGACTGCGGCGGAATGTGAGATAAACGGCAATAAAACTTGTAGCAACGGAAAGTGTGCTGAAAAACATATTTGCCGTGCCGAAGAATTTCAAAATGAAGTAAAAAATAAAAGTTACCGCAGCCGTGAGAAGTGCAGAAAAGATGTATTCCCCCATTTTAAGCCGATTTACCGCAACTTCGGCTTTGTTGTTCTCATAGGGATTTTTCAGCCACGAAATAAGGGCAACCACCGCCATAGGCATAGTCATTCCTAAATATGTCACCATTTCGCCATAATAGGCGAATTTATAGGAGATTATGCCATAAAGCAAGCTAAAAATTACCATAAGCAGCTGACCGAATGGGTTACCTTTGGCGTTAAAAATAAGGGAAGTGACTCCAATAAGGGAGGCGATAAGCGTCATATAGCTTTTTCTGTCGAATATCAGAAAGGTGGTTATTATTGCCGCCACCGAACCAAGCCATAACATAAGTTCGGATTTTGTAAAATAGTTTTTCATATTTATCCTTTCAAGCTGACTGCCGCCCACAATTCTTAATTCTTAATTAAAAAAGCATCCGCCTGCACATCTTCAAAGACCTAACGATGTGCAAACGAATGCTCATGAACTACCCGGTGGCAGTTATATTATTCAGTTTTCAACGATTACTTGTTGAGGTTAGCCTCAATCTTGTCAAGTACTGCGTAGAGGTCAGCAGGAATGTTGCCGCCCTTAGCTGCAATATCATCGTTGTAGTATCTTCTCATTTCAGCGATTTCAGCCTTCCAGAGGTCTGTATCAACTGCAAGAAGCTTATCCATAACTTCAGATGTAACCTCGTCCTCAATGCCTGTTACATTGATATCGCCCTTCTTGGGGAGGTATCCGATAGCTGTTTCGTCAGCCTCAACCTCGCCGTCACATCTCTTGATGATCCAGTCGAGAACACGCATATTGTCGCCAAATCCGGGCCAGAGGAAGTTGCCCTCCTCGTCCTTCTTGAACCAGTTAACATTGAAAATCTTAGGAGCCTTATCGCCGAGCTTCTCGCCCATTTCGAGCCAGTGTGCCCAGTAATCGCCTACGTTGTAGCCGATGAATGGCTTCATAGCCATAGGATCGTGACGGAGTACGCCTACTGCACCTGCAGCTGCTGCTGTTGTTTCAGAAGATACAGCAGAACCAACGTATGTACCGTGTGTCCAGTCGAATGACTGATATACGAGAGGAGTTGTAGATGCACGACGACCGCCGAATACGATAGCAGAAATTGGAACGCCTGCAGCGCTGTCGAACTCAGGTGAAATGCATGGGCAGTTAGCAGCAGGAGCTGTGAAACGTGAGTTTGGATGAGCAAGCTTCTTGCCCTCAGCTGTCCACTCCTTGCCGTTTGTCTTGATTCCTGTCCACTCTGTAGCGTCCTCAGGAGGATTCTTGTCAAGACCTTCCCACCATACTGTGTTATCAGCATTGTTGAGAGCTACGTTTGTGAAGATAGCGTTCTTCATTGTAGAAGCAAGTGCGTTGTAGTTGGACTTAGCATTTGTTCCCGGAGCAACACCGAAGAAACCGTTCTCAGGGTTGATAGCGTAGAGTCTGCCGTCCTCGCCGGGCTTGAGCCAAGCAATATCGTCACCTACTGTGAATACCTTGTAACCGTCCTTGAGGTATCCCTCGGGTGGAATAAGCATAGCAAGGTTTGTCTTTCCGCAAGCAGATGGGAAAGCAGCACAAACATACTTTGTTTCACCATCAGGCTTCTGAACGCCGAGGATAAGCATATGCTCAGCCATCCAGCCTTCGTTCTTACCCTGGAATGAAGCGATACGGAGAGCGAAGCACTTCTTGGAAAGAATTACGTTTCCGCCGTATGCAGAGTTGATTGACCAGATTGTGTTATCCTCTGGGAACTGAACGATGTATCTCTTTTCGGGATCAACGTCAGCCTTGGAGTGGAGGCATCTTACGAAGTCGTTGGAATCACCAAGTCTATCGAAAGCAGCCTTACCCATTCTTGTCATGATGTTCATATTAAGAACAACGTAGATAGAATCTGTGATTTCAACACCGATTTTGGAAATAGGTGAAGCAACAGGTCCCATTGAATAGGGAATGATGTACATTGTCTGTCCCTTCATTACGCCGTCATACATAGGTGTAAGCTTAGCGTACATTTCCTGTGGATCCATCCAGTTATTTGTAGGGCCTGCACCCTCTTTTGTCTTTGTACAGATAAATGTTCTGTCCTCTACACGAGCAACGTCGTTTTCAGCTGTTCTGTGGTAAAGACAGCCGGGAAGCTTTTCCTGATTGAGCCAGTACATCTTGTTGGGGTCACCGTCGGGAAGTGAAGTAACCTCCTTAGTAAGCTCGTCGAGCTGCTCCTGTGAACCGTCGATCCATACTACCTTGTCAGGCTTACAGAGAGCGATCATCTCGTCAACCCACTTGAGAACATTTGCATTTGTAGTAAGTGCCATTGTATTATACCTCCTAAAAATAATCTCTTATCAGAGTGAGTATCGGCATATCTGCATATCATACTTGTATCAGTCCGAAATACTCGTATCTGTCCGAACTATTCATAGCCGTCCGAAATACTTGTATCTGCTTGAAATACTCGTTTCTGCAAAATATACTCGTACCCTCATTTACTATTATATCTTATTTTTGTCAACCTGTCAATATCAAAATTGATATTTTTGTAACACATCACCAATTTTTCAAAGTGTTAGTCAAATTGCATATATTATATAAACATTTGTTGTATATAAAATAGATTTTTCTTCATTTTAATATTTTAATGTTGAATAGTTTCCAATTTCGTGGTATAATATTTTCACCATAGGAATTCTTTACATTATACAATAATAAAGGAAGCGAGGAATAGAAATTGAAAAAACCTATTATAACAATCGAACGCACATACGGCAGCGGCGGAAGCGAAATTGGCAGAATAGTTGCGGAAAAACTTGGAGTTAACTGCTATAACAGACAAATTCTTGAAATGACAGCAGACAGATGCGGATTTGACAAGGAACAGATTGAAAGTGCTGAAGAAACAGTTCCCACAAGCTTTTTGTATTCGCTTCTTATGACAGCAAATCCAAGCCGTTCTATGGAGGATAACCTCCCCTTATCGGACAAGGTTTTCATTATGGAAAGCAAAATTATAAATGAGCTTGCGGAAAAAGAGGACAGCTTCGTTCTCGTCGGCAGATGCGGCAGCTATATTCTTGAAGAAAAGGGCTGTTTCAGCGTATTTATCTACGCTCCGCAGGAATACCGCATAAAACGTGCCATTGAAAAATACGGCATCAAGGAGAATAAGGCTGAAAGCTTTATGAAGAAAACCGACAAACGCCGTGAAACTTTCTTCAATGTGAATACAGGCAAGAATTGGCTTGATAAGGACATTTACTGCATGTGCCTCAACAGCGAGTTAGGCGATGAACTCTGTGCAGATTTGATTGTCAAGGCATATAACGAATTTAATAAAATTAAGAATTAAGAATTAAAGGACGGTGGAATTATTTCTGCCGTCTTTTCTTATGTGTGCCGTCAAATTAGCTAATGGCTAACGGCTGACAGCTAAAAGCTAAAAAAAGATAATATCCGCCCCTACACAGATTGACAGTATATCGCAATATTCACCGCACCCATTGGCTAACGGCTAAAAGCTAACAGCTAACGGCTAAATTTCAACCATACAGAAAAGATTTTTTTGTGCAAAATAGCCTATCTTTTGAAAATCGTATAGACAAAATGAAAAAAATCGGTTATAATAAAATAGTATAGGCAACGACCGTTTTTTCGGCTTCGTCTGTGATGTATTACGGTATCCGCAACCGTTCAATGCGGACGGCGGATTTTATTTCCGCAGAAAACGGAGCGTTTATGAGAGTTATAACAGGAACCGCAAGAGGCTGTAAGCTTGTTACCCCCGAGGGTACAGATGTTAGACCTACAGGCGAAAAAGTTAAAGAGGGGGTTTTCTCCTCAATTCAGTTTGAGCTTGAGGGAGCGCAGGTTCTTGACCTGTTTGCAGGCAGCGGACAGCTTGGCATTGAAGCCCTCAGCAGAGGTGCGGCTCATGCCGTATTTGTGGACAACTCCACACGTTCACTCCGCTGTATAAACGAAAATCTCCGCAATACAAAGCTCACACGACTTGGCGAAGTCATCAACCGTGACAGCTATGACTATATTCGTCTTACTGCCCAGACTTTCGACATTATTTTCCTCGATCCGCCATACAGATACGGTCATATCCACAAGCTGCTCCCCCTTGCAGCCGCAAAACTGCGACAGGGCGGAAGCATTATCTGCGAGTACGAAAAGGACTCAGAGGATATTACAGCGCCCGAGGGTATGACGCTGAAAAAAGTATACACCTATGGCAAAATTAATGTGGCAGTTTTCAGAAAACCCTCAGAGGAGGACGAGTAATGAGAAGAATTGCAGTTTGTCCCGGAAGTTTCGACCCCGTAACTCTCGGTCATCTCGATATTATCACAAGAGCGTCAAAGCTGTTTGATAAGGTTATTGTACTTATTTCCCGAAATGTCGGAAAAAGTCAGCCCAGCTTCACCGCTACGGAGCGTATGCTGATGATTGAGGCTGTAACACGTGATCTGGATAACGTGGTAATCGACATACTTGACGGACTTCTTGCGGATTATGTAAGAACTGTCAACGCTGTGGCTATTGTAAAGGGTTTGAGAGCCGTAAGCGATTTTGAGTATGAATTCCAGATGGCACTTGCCAATAAGAAATTGTATGCAGGGGCGGAAACGGTTTTCCTTACCACAGCGGCGGAAAATATGTATTTAAGCTCCAGCGTTGTCAAGCAGATTGCCTACTTCGGCGGCGATATAAGCCATTTTGTACCTGCGGCAATCCACGACGACATCACACGCAGACTTGTGAAAACTAATTAAAATATAAGATTGGGCAGAGTTTCTGCCAAGGAGGAAAAATTATGAATATTGATGAGATTCTTGAGGAAATGGACGAGCTTCTTGATAAGTCAGGCTCATTTCCCCTTATGCCCCATAAGAAATTCGTTGACGGTGAGCGTCTGAGAGAGCTTATCAACGACATTCGTCTTAATCTCCCTCACGAACTGAAAGAGGCTAAGAAGATTGAATTCGACTGTCAGAGAATACTTAACGAGGCTAAAATCAACGCCGAGGGTACTATCCGCAAGGCTGAGGAACGTGCTACTCTGCTTGTTTCCAAGGAAGCTGTAATTGCTGAGGCTAACAAAAAGGCTCTTGAAATCATTAGTGATGCAAAGGATCAGGCTGCTGCTGTTCAGAAGGCTGCTGCACTTTCAGTTGCACAGATGCTCAATGATGCAGAGGCTTGCCACCAGAAATCATTGCTTGACATCAAGCGTACAAAGGAGAAGATTCAGCATACTCTGAAAAATTCTCCCTCTCTCAAAGAGAGAAATCAGACACCTGCTGCAAGAATGATTAACGAAAACAAAATAAAGTAAATATAGAGAATTAAGAATTTGTAAGGACGGTGGATTTTTTCTGCCGTCTTTTCTTATGTGTAATTGCTATGTTTGAAATGGGCGGCAATCGTTAAAACTGCCGCCCATAATTCTTAATTAATCTTGCTTTTTCAGATACTCCTCCACCGAAATATAATCGTGAGTTGAAATATAGCCGTAATATGCCAGCACAATTGAAGCGTCAATGGAATCAATTTTGCCGTCATTATTCACATCGGCAGCCTTTTTCTGATTTTCAGTCAATTCGCTTTCGGTTTTCGTAGAAATCACCGAATATTCCGATAAAATCAGCGAGGCATCACTTGAATTTACCCTTTCATCACAATTGACATCGCCAATAACACAGCCTGCAGAGAGGTAATTTCCGCTTTCCAAAAAAGGCAGGGGAATTTCAGAAGCTCCTGCACATACTGCCGCTGCCGCAATAATAGTCAACATTTTACGCATACCTTTCATTTCCTCACCCCTGTTTATCAAGCTGTAGTCTAACGATTTAAGGTGCCTCGCACATCCGCAAACTAAAGTTTGCTCCGTGCGGATCGGCAAATAGCAAACGCCAAAAGATTTTGTCCTTTGCTATATATCATAAGCCCGTGAAAAATTCAATGTATAATATGTACAAATTACGGAAAGCACTACTTTTTCAGCGTTCCCACAACAATCTGCCGCTGTGTGCCGTCATCTGTGCAGGTAACAACTGTAATGCGGTCATCTCCAAAATCTTTAAGAATCCATGTTTCATCGGGATTTACGATAAAATTCTCCGTTGCAGTATATATATATTCGGTTCTTTGCTCGTCATTGTCAATTAATTTCATTTCCATTCCAAGCTCAATATTTTTCAGTTCGTTGAAAATTTCAGCATAAATTGTACTGTTATGACCTGCAATGCAGTAATTTCCGCCGCCGACTCTGCCTGTATTCGGGAAATGACCTGCTGCTTTCGACAGAACTTCATGCTCTGTTCCGTCCATAACGGGAGCTTTTATATCCAAGTCGGGTATTTCAAATACTACACATTCTTTAAGAAGCCTATGTTTTTCAATTTCCCTGCTGATACGTTTCCAGCCGAAAATTCCAAGCACAGTAATGCCTATCACCATTGCTATAAATCCGAGGGTAAAAATCACTTTTCTCTTTTTTTCCGTCATTGTAACATCTCCTTGCTAAAGGTATCTCATAAGGGCATCTCTAAAAACCCGTTTGATTAAAGAAAAAACAGATAGGTGCGGCAACTGCAAGGAAACCTTCCGAAGGCGTGCTGTCGCACTCCAAGGGAGGTTGACGAAGCAGATGACGTGCATAGCTGTTTTTTCTCAAAA
>JAZQFV010000100.1:0-1868 GCA_045539715.1 Ruminococcus sp.
TTGGCACCTCGATGTCGGCTCGTCACATCCTGGGGCTGAAGCAGGTCCCAAGGGTTCGGCTGTTCGCCGATTAAAGTGGCACGCGAGCTGGGTTCAGAACGTCGTGAGACAGTTCGGTCCCTATCCATCGTGGGCGTAGGAAACATGAGAGGCGCTGCTCCTAGTACGAGAGGACCGGAGTGGACGCACCACTGGTGCAACTGTTGTTCTGCCAAGGGCACAGCAGGGAAGCGAAGTGCGGACGAGATAAACGCTGAAAGCATCTAAGCGTGAAACTCACCTCAAGATAAGGTTTCCCATTCCTATAAGGAAGTAAGATCCCTGGAAGACTACCAGGAGATAGGTCAACGCTGGAAGTGTGGTAACACATGCAGGTTGTTGATACTAATAGATCGAGGGCTTGATTTCAAGACTGAGACTAACGAAAAGGTCAGAGACAGAAAATAATCTCCACTGTGCAGTTGTCAGGGTGCTGGAAAGCGGGAAGAAAAGAGAAGAATTTCCGGTGGTAATGGCGAAGGGGTCCCACCTGTTCCCATACCGAACACAGAAGTTAAGCCCTTCAGCGCCGAAAGTACTTGGCTGGACACGGCCCGGGAGGATAGGTCGCCGCCGGATTCCAATTGAGAGACATTCGTAAGAATGTCTCTCTTTTTTGTTAGCATTGTTATATTTCAGCCGAAGAATCACAAAACATGAAATGCTACAGTGAACTTCGAATAATGTACTTTGTGATTATGACAATTCTGAAAGTTGCGTAACATAATTGAAATTAACTAAAAACCGAATACATAAATAAATCAAATTAATACGATGACATAATGTGAAATTTGGAAATCAATTTACATTGAAGAATATTAGTGGTATAATAGAAAGGATGAATAGAAAGAGGTGACAGATGATGGAAGGCAAGTTTGCAAGAGCCATGAGAGGCTTTGCGGCTCAGTTTTTCACTTTCAATATTTTCTGGCGATTTATCTGCGAAGTTATCAATGTGATCATGATTATGCTCAGCAGTTATTTCATGATGGTTTGCCTGGCGCATGGTCTGGGGCGCACTCATGAATACCATTTTCTGTTGATTGCTGCAGTATATAGTTGGATTTTCTTTTCAATTATCAAACTGCAAAAGAGAAAGCTTGGCAAAACAAAACTGAAGCGGTGATAGAATGAAAAGGACCATCAGAGATATAACGGAATATATCTTTATGGAAGACTGTGCAAAGGTTTGCGATGTAATTATTATTCCGGGTTGTCTGCAATGGGAACATGTAGAGACGGCTGCGAGAATGTATTGCGAGGGCTTTGCGAAATATGTTGTGCCATGCGGGAGATATTCGTATAATGACCATCGTTTCAAGTCCGAAGAGATTACGGATTCTCACTATGCAGGACAATATGAAACAGAAGCTGAATATTTCCGCTATATCCTGATGCAGAACGGCGTTCCGGATGAAGCGATTATTTGCGAAGAAAGGTCTCAAAATACTTTTGAAAACGCCAGTTTCAGCGAAAAATTGCTGAAAGAAAAGGGAATTCCATGTAAAAGTATCATGCTTTGCTGTAAAGCGTTTCACGCCAGACGGGCATTTATGACCTTTGAAAGATATTTTCCTGAATCGGATTTCTGTGTGACGCCAACCGTTTCTCAGGGGATCAGCAGGGAAAACTGGTACAGGACTCGGGAAAGCTTTCTTACTGTGATGAGTGAGCTTGAAAAGTGCGGAAAGTTTTTCAACGATATGTACCCGCTGCTGCAAAAATACAATTTGATGGATTGACGGCAGGAACGTCTTGTTGACAAAGCGGAAAGTTTGCGCTATAATAATCAAGCTGACAAATGACACTCACCTGCCGGTGTGATGGAA
>JAZQFV010000101.1:0-7390 GCA_045539715.1 Ruminococcus sp.
TCACGTTATACGGTTTTCGGTTTACTCCGGTTGACTCGTTGGACTGGATAACATTGCCGTCCACAATTACGCCGACATGGTGGCAATTCGGGCGGTCGTTGTATCCCTTGGGTATCTGATCCCACTTAATGCGGAATACAAGCATCCCGTTTTTAATCTCGTTCAGGCGCGGCGGTCGATCCATGCGCTGGATGAGATACTGGTATTTCCCGCGGGTATCATATGAGCGCCATAACCAATTAGTCCCTTGGCATCTGATCCCCGCAGCCTTTCGAACGACTCCGATACAATCCGTCTGACTGTACGGTTGACCGATTAGGGAAAGAACGTTTTCGCAGAATTTTTTATTTTCCATCGAAATTAAACCTTTCTGATATAATATCGGTCAGCTTCTGAATCGCGAGCGTGTTATTATGAAGGGCATCCGTCCACGCTTTGGATTCTGCGGCGTGTGCTTCTCGTTCCTTGCTCTGGCTATAAAAGAGGTAACACACGCAAGCAATCGGAAAACCTAACTGCTGAATAAAGTCCGTGATTGTCTTTATCAGGTCCATGTTGTCACCTCATTTCATTTTTAAACTAGAGGTCTGAGCGGCTCATGATATCGCCATATCCGGGCTATCCCTTCAGGGGACTGCGTGCGCCCACCGCCCAGACCTATAATTGTTTTATCATATATGATAACATTTGTCAAATAGAAAAAGAACCGCCGTAGGGGGTGCGGTTCTTTTTTGAAAGGAGTACATCAAACGAGTTCACTCACGGGGACGTTAGGCCGTGTACAGTCGGCCTTGGTATGATTAAAACGGATTGCCGCTCTGATCAACAATTTCAAACGAAATATATTCGTTCCGCTTTTTCGACGTCTTGCCCGTAATCTTAATGAACGGACGTTCATTAATCTCACATTCACCGAATACATCGATATATGTACGGAATTTCTCAATGAATGCTCTTACTTCCGTTCTGTAAATATCCCCGGTCCCGTAGATGGACAGGGACAGAACGCTGTGAGGAACACCATCAGCATCTACATACTCGGACGTTTCCCACTTTTCAATCTGAAGAACCTCGCCGATGTGCGTTTTGAGGTTCGCGGCTTCTGCGGTCTGCTTCATTTTAAACCGCTCAAGGAGTTCTTTGTTAATTTCCATTTTTAATCTCTCTTTCTTTTGGTCGATGGGTAATGTGCGACATGGATTTTTATGAATACAGTGATTGATTAGGGGCGGTCAATCACCGCTCATATTGTAGCAGATGAAACGGAATTTTACAAGCCTATATATTCCCTGAAAAGTAATTCGCAATCGTAATTTTCAAACACGCAATAACCGTACATATAAAGCGTTTTCAGTCCTGCATAACGGACTTGAAAAAGTTTTAAATTAATCTCATTTTCTGCGAAATAATTCGTTTTGTTTGTGGTTTCTGAGATGTAATGTTTTCCATCTGATTTAGTCTGATAAATACCAATAGAACCGATTGAAACAATGTGCCTACAATCTTTTAATTTGTATGTTTTAATTGCTGTTTGGTCCGTTTCAAATGCGTTTTCTATCGCCATTCCGAAGAATGAACTATCTGAATCCTGATATAATGCGGTTCCCTTCTTCCGCTCGGAAATAGGGGAATTTAAAAGCATGATCATTATTCTATTGCTATTAGCGGTTCTATAAACCATCTGACCGCCGCGTATCATCCGCAACGCTGTTTTCATGAAATGCCAATCCAAATAATAGGGGTTCATTAATTTGTTGGCGTTGCCCAACATAAAGACTTTAACCGGGGGTTGTCCTTCTAATTCCCTATTACGGTTGACAGTTTCAATCAGGTTTTTGAATGCTCTGGCTTCTGCCTGTATCGGTCTTTCTCCCTTCATCGCTATATATTCGTCAAATACAATGCAGTTCACCGCCGAAAAGTCAGCGCCGCGTATAGTTGCCATTGTGGACAGCGCCGCACCGTAGCCGATAACGCGGCGGGTGCCGGTAACTGGTGGCCCGTCGTCAGACGGGGCATGGGGAACGGGAGCGGTAAAACGAACTTTACCGCTCCGGCGCTCCACTCGGATATCTGTTCCGGTGTCCTGATTGATTTTAGCGAACGGATTTGACTTGGCATCTGCAACGCATTCATCTAATTGGGATTTCAAGCGGCGAAGGTAGAGGAATGTTATATCATGGTCCAATACGTATTTTAAAAGTCCGTATGTTTTGCCCGTCCCACGGGAGCCAGTAATTGCCATAATAAAACGGCATTCGGGATACAAATAATCCCAATTGATATAGCCTGAATCAGAATATATTTTTGACATTTTTACCGTTCCACTCCTTCAGATAAAGGCCGCCGCTTCTGGCATCGTAGCCATTAACCGCAAACCAACAATTTAATTCATCGTCAATCAGAATTTCGTTAATGGTGCCATGACTTGGCAATAGCTTATAATTGGTCAAGTTCTTCAGTTCATCCGTCATTTCATATACAATCGTTTCTTTTCCTCTGGTCATCACTCCGCGCTTGTCCCAGACGAAATGCGAAACATGGATTCTAATATTTCTGCTCATTTTACAAGCCTCCCGGTTTGCTCTTGAAATCTAAGAAATAATGCAACATTTTCAAGTATATCTTTATACTTTGGTTCAATGGTCATCGTGTAGGTTGTGTCTACAATACTGACGTTCGGGCTGATCCGTACTTTTCGTCCGGTGTCGGGATCGGTGTAATAAAACTCATCAGTATCATTGTAAACCGCCGCCGTCCCGCCCGCTTCCTTCCATGTCATCCCTTCCTTAAAGTTGTCAAGGCATTCAAGTTCAACCTCTTTCCATGCTTTCCCTATGTCAGATTCTGACAGTTCCGGATGTGCGGAAAGATCGGCTTGCCTGATAGGGCGGTCAGTGACTCCGGAAACTGTGACATGCATTTTTTCATCCATATCAATATAAGCGTAACGTTTCGCCCCCTGTGTGATAAATCGCTTAAAATGCCCGTCATCGTCCCATTTGCCCATAAAATGAAATTCGTGCTTCTGGTTGTACGCGGTAGCCCCCACGCGCCTCGCATTTAGTTCTATCTTGGCGTTGAGTTCGCTAAAATCGGGGTCCGGCCCGGTGTACTTGATGCTGTCCGTGTCGCAGTAAATAATGCGGCTGATACCGCTTTCATCCACTGGTATTAGTTTCATACCCTGCCGCAAATTACGCCTTGCGTATGCTGTCGTATATACGCCCCACTGATAAGGGAAGGGAGCCTTAAACAGTTCATTTTCTGCGGCTTCATCACTCGGTTGTATCATTTCATACGGTTCATTCTTCAAATGCTCATTATTGTATACAATAACCGGATGCACTGACTGTTGAGCGGCGCAACCGAAAGTAGAATTCAATTTGTTCTTGCTCTTCATGTACTCGTACTCTTTGCCGGGGACCTTCTTTAGCTGTGTTTTGGTTTTATAATAGTCAATAACGACTTTCCTATATTGCCGCGGCAATGGTGCCTTGACAGCCGTATAGACGTTATACGCGGAAACAGATATATAGTCATACTGCTCTAGTACTATCATTAAATCAATTTCGGTTAACGCCGCAACGCACATATCACATTCTACAATTCGCCCGTTGTCTTCCACATACCCGTGCGGGTGCGTTTTTGAGATCGGTAAATACGGCATCGGGTCTTTATGATTTTTCAGCTTTAGGCCCTTAAAATGATAGTCAGCAATAACGGCATTCCCGGCCCGAATAAGTGTTAAAATGCGGGACATCATATCGTCTGTATCGTCCAGCCGCCAGAATTCCCCCATTGGAAATAGTTCAGTAGCCAAAACATAAGGGTAACTACTTTCAATATCTAGGGAGCCGCCCGGCCCCTGAATGGTGCCGACTCGGTAGCGGTTCGCGTGTGTATCCCCGCCCCGGAAACATCGCCGCAGAAGATTATAACACTCTAAATCAGGCATCATGTGGCGAAGCTCCCAGTATAAAGGTTTAACCGCCGCTTTCAGATCGCGCCGAACGTATCCGGTAGAGGTCAGGGGTAACGTCTGGAGCGTGTCCCCATCGCGGCGCATTTCTATATTGAGCGACTCGACCAAAGTTTTAACGTCGTTAATACAGTATTGTATCTCATATTCTGTAAGAGGTGTCCAAGGGTAGCGAACTTTCGAATAGTCGAATGTTGCGCCGTCCAACTTCCGGATGGTTGCCCCCATGTTTTCCCCGAATTTCGCCAAGCTCATATTACTATGAAGATAACTACACCGGAATTCTAACAGCTTATACAGGCGGCAATAGATCGGTTTGCGTACATCGCGGAAAAAACAATCTTCATTTTCAAACTTATAAATACCTTGGAGCCACTGCCACTCATAAGCAAGATTATGCACGTACACGACATATAACGGGTTAGTCTCTTTTACGTGCCGCATTTTCATCCATTTAATTTTCTGGTTTTCAAGGTGTTGCATAAGCCGCTTAAACTCGCCCCACTTACGCCCCAGAACGGTATAATCTTCTCCGAATTGAAATTGCCATACATACATGAATGAATGCGGCTTGCGCAGAACTTCACCGGATTCTAGCGTTGAATCAATATATACTGTGCTAGTCTCAATATCAAAAGCACATGTAACATCAAACAATGCCGCCCGATTTTTCTTTCTGGTCCCCTTTTCGTGTGGAACGAGTTTAAGCGATTTATAGAATTCGATTTGTTCAAATTCTTCAATTGTTATATACCCCTCGTTCATCTGTACCCCTCGCAAAACTATAGGATATTCATAAACAAATCAAATAGATTTCCCATCATGTCCGGTGTGTATTCGTTGGGTTGCCGCTCCCGCGCGAACTCTTGCGCTAGGGCGGCATCTGATGCTTTCCATTCCTCGAAATCTTTCATTACCCGGTCCACGTCTTCCCCTGTAACCTTACTCGCTGTTTTGCCTACTTTAGCTTCCAACTCCTCGATCCAATTCGCGTATTTATATATCTTTCGGTCTTGATCCCTGTTCCGCTCGTTGAAATACGCTTCCCATTTTTTGAGTTCCTCAAAATTTTTAACCTTGATGCCCTTCTCCCGAAGTTGTTCATACATGTCTTGGAGCCGTTCGCCTTGCTTAGCAATACGCGGGCTACTGGATTTCGTCATTTCATCCAGTAGAGTTTCCAAGGATTCAACGCTCTTACGTTCCTCTTCTTTAACCTTTTCCCGGTACTTTCTCGCAGATTCCCGGCGGCGCTCCCGGCGCTCTTCCTCGGTCAGCTTCTGACGGGGTGTAACTGTCTTGCCCTTGGCTTCTTGCTGTTTCCGGTACCGCTCCCGTTCCCGTTCATTCTTCCGCAAACGGGCCGCTTCCCGGCGGGCTTCTTTCTCCGCTTCCTGTGCGGCTCTGGCTTGCTCAGCCCGAGCTTGCGCGGCTCTGGCTCCCTTTACGGTATTTTTAGGGTTGTCCATCCAGCGTTCCAAGCGGCGCATTTCCTTATTGAGGTTTTTAACCTCTGACGGTTTCGGGAAAGAAGGGCCGGGGGTCTTAATCCCGGCCTGTTCCATGCGGCGCTCCCTTTGCTGTGCCATGCGGCGAAGGTGCCTATATTCCTCAATTGTCGGCATTGTTTATCACCTCATACGAAACTATAACACCAAATAAATCAACTGTCCCTTTATCAGACATACAACGGCGAAGGGTATAATTAAGCGTGTCAATTACGCGCTTATATGATGGATCGGTGCACCATTCATCATTGTATACATCGGTCAAATGGACCTGACAATTAACTATCAGCTTTTTCATTTAAGGTCCCCTTCTCTTTTACGACGTGCTTCACGCATCTGGTAAGTGTGTAATCAGACAGCGTTTTTAAGACAGCATCAACAACCATAGAGCGGCTTCTGTCTGTACTGTACGCTATGCGGTCGATTTTTTCAAGCGCGTCTTTGCTCATATGGATTGATACAATTCTCATATTCGGATTTCTCATTTTATACCTCTTTTCTGCATATAGCCGTGAATCGTGTCCACTAAATCCCTTTTCCTCATCCCGCCTTGATCGAAAAACAGTGTATCAAATTCACCTATGAAAATATCGTTTTCATGCACCTCTGACACGTACACCAAATGAGTTTCCAGATCAATTGTGAAATGATACTTGAAACCGCTGTTATTCGGAAATCTCAGCTTCTGGCACTGGTAAACGTGATTGATATTTTCAAGGTCTAGCCCCCAATTTCTAATACGTACACTGTAACGGTTGTCCATGTTCAGGCCTCCCCGCCGTAAAGCTCGTTATACATAGCGCTAAATTCACGAATGTCTAAATTGTCGATATATTCGGCGGTATACAGTTCACCGGAAAACGTAGCCGCTGAATTAAGGCATTCAATATCAATAATATCATACTCTGGAAAATCACTGTACATAATATCCCGCATATAACGCTCTGCGCGTTTAATGTTTTCAGCAGGAATAGTATAGGCGAACATATCTTCGCCGTCAAAACAGAAAAAGCGATAGATAAATTTCATTTAACTCACTCCTTTTAAATTAATGCAGTTCGTAAAATTCCGCGCCCTCTTTAAGCTCTACACGCCGCCAGAGTGTGCAATTGAATTTATAGGGCCTGCCCCGATAGATGACACGGTAAAAATCTTCCAAGCTATTCCAACTGTTATAGCTTTCTACAAAATACAGGTTGCCGTTTGTATCGTCCCGCAGTAACAGAAGATAATTGCAAAGTTCATTGCCGAACTTTAACGCGGTATCAGGCGTTAAATCCGCCGCCCGTGTTTCAATAAATGTCGAATGCCCGTCATTGGTCAGAGTTTTATATTCCGTCGGATAATATTTCATTTTAAAGCCTCCTCCACATCTTCCGCTATCCAGCGCGCCATAATAGCATTGTAGCAACCGCCGCACGTCTCATATTCCGCCAAGTCAAGGCCGTAGCGTTCGCAAAGTTCAGACAGAATAGGCGCTATAAAGTCATAATCCCAAGAATCAGCCTCATATAAAATCGTCAAAAGTAATTTTGTTTCGGTGCATGCTATCGGATATTCTATAATATCACCATCGTCAATTTTATAGGGTAAAGTCTTAATTTCGGGATGATCGTTCTTCATGTTCAAGCTCCTTTCAAATTGTTTCACGTGAAACATTTCTAACAATGGTTATTAATTCCCGTGAATTATTATATCACCGCATTATTAAAAATACAAGCCAGTTAATAAAAATTTATCAGCCGCGCCGCGTTCCCCTACTCCAATATATCAAGTCACATACAGCCGACCAATTCAAGACCACAGATCCCGGAAATATTTATTTATTTTCTCGCTGAATTTCCTTGAATCCTGACCGCACATGTGGGAAAATAAAATTGATAAGAAGGTACCACCCCCC
>JAZQFV010000102.1:0-10165 GCA_045539715.1 Ruminococcus sp.
GATTACCTTGCGGTAATGTGAGCCGATTGCAAATTTTCATTTTTCCGTCGCCTACGGCTCCTACAAAATGAAAATTTGCAGTATATCACTTAACACTATATTTTTTGAGGGTAAGTGTCAACTATCATTGACAACTGAACAAAAAAAGACAGACAAATTTTCACAACACTATTGCAAAAAAATCAAATTTGTGATAAAATGATAGTAT
The DNA here is from genome assembly GCA_045539715.1 of Ruminococcus sp. Taxonomy (GTDB): domain Bacteria; phylum Bacillota; class Clostridia; order Oscillospirales; family Ruminococcaceae; genus Ruminococcus. The sequence goes on from JAZQFV010000102.1 coordinate 209, forward strand.
GGTGTTTAATCCATAAAATTGATATAGGAGATGATTACATTGAACGCTGCACAGTACAAATGTCCTAACTGCGACGCAGAACTTGTTTTTGACCCTGCAACTCAACAGCTTAGCTGTGAATTCTGCCGCAGTATGTTCACCCTTGAAAAAATCAAGGAAATTTACGCTGACGTAGCTCCTCAGACTGAGGAAGAAACTCAACAGCAGGAGAGTTTTGAGTCCCACACCAATCTCTACCAATGCAAAAGCTGCGGTGCGGAGATTATGGCGGAGGACGATACAACGGCAACTTTCTGCTATTATTGCCACAATCCTGTTATTCTTGCAGGAAGGCTGAAAGGGGATTATAAGCCCAGCAAGATTATCGGATTTCACATTAAACGTGACGAGGCAGAGCAGATGTTCAAGGAGTGGTGCGGAAAGAAGAAATTCATTCCCTCCGACTTCAAATCACAGCAGCAGCTGGAGAAAATGACAGGTCTTTATGTGCCTTTCTGGGTAACTGATTGTAAGGTATATGCGGATTTTCACGCACTTGGAAAAAAGACAAGGAGCTGGACATCGGGCAGCTACAGATACACGGAAACAAAGGAATATGACGTAATCCGTAAGGCGAATATTACCACAAAGGGTATTCCTGCCGACGGTGAAAGTAAAATTGAGGATTTGCTTATGGAGTCAATCGAACCCTTTGATTATTCCGCTCTCAAACCTTTCGATATGTCCTATTTCAGCGGATTTTTCGCTGATAAATATGATGTTGACAAACAGGCTGTATTCCCACGAATAAAGGAAAGAGTTGAAACGGCTTGCAGAAATGTCATCAATCAGAGCGTAACAGGCTATTCAACTACAGTTACAGAGCATCAGAAGTACGATATTGAGCGTACAGACTGGCAGTATATAATGCTGCCCGTGTGGTTTATGACATACCGCTATCAGGACAAAATCTACGAATTTGCTATAAACGGACAGACAGGAAAGCTGGCAGGTACACCGCCTCTCGACAAGGGAAAACTTGCACTTGCATCGGTTTTATTCGGTCTTGGAGTTGCTTTAGTAACATTCTTGGGAGGGCAGTTTTTTGTATGAAAAAATTTGTAACTGCGGCATTTACGCTGCTTATGACAATTTTAACGCTCCCTGTTGTTCCTGTTTCCGCATCTGCTAAGGAAAGCGACTACAACGGCTGGAGCGGTGACGCTTCACAGAGTAAATTTGTTGATGATGTTGATTATTTCTCCGATTCAGAAGAACAGGAAATCAACGAAAAAATTCAGGAAACTGCACAGGAACTTGAAATGAATATTCTTGTTCTTGCAGCCGGCAGCAACTATTATATGTCAGATTCAGCCACAGAGGATTTCTGTGACGACAGCTATGACAACACATTCGGAAACAATACAGACGGCGTATTCTTCTTTATGGATTTCACAGGCAAAAAGCCTGCATATGACTATATATCCACAAGCGGCAAGGCGGTGCTTTTCTATCAGGACGACCTTGACAACAGCAGTATGATAAATGCGATTTACCGCTTTCTCCCCTCGTCTGATTTGGACGCATCTCTTTATACTGATGATATAGCGGAGGGCATTTACTGTTTCCTTGACCTGCTTGAAAGCAAACAGGACGGTCCGTCATATTACTACGACCCCGACAGCGATTATTACTTTACATACGGCAAAAACGGTGAACTTGAAGTAAGCAGAAGCAAGCCTCTCCGTGCAAGACTTAAAGCGTTTATTTTTGCACTTCCAATCGGCTTGATTGCAGGTATTATTTATTTCTTTGTGACTAAGCACAGGTATAAGTTCAAATCCTCGGCTAATCCAAGCGTGTATGTTTCCTCGGAGAATACGAAATTTATTCACCGTGAGGATAGATTTATCCGCACATACACCACAAAGACAAAGATTGAAAGCTCCTCAGGCGGCAGCAGAGGAGGCGGAGGTGGCGGCGGCGGTCACGGCGGTGGCGGCGGTCACAGATAGTGAATTAAGAATTCAGAATTAAGAATTAAGAATTATGGACGGTGGAATTTTTTCTGCCGTCCGTTTTTGTATAAAAGCTAACGGCTCGATTAAACAAAATGCACAAATTTAGCAAATGCTAACAGGTCATTTCGCTGAAATTTCAAAAAACTTTGACTTTTTTGCCCTCTAAATACACTATGTTACAGGACGTTGAAAAATACTCTGAAAAAACATCACAAGGAGGACTTCTTATGAAGAAAACTATATCATTTTTAACTGCCTTTATTTCCCTTTGTTCCGTGGTTTCCTGCGATTCAGACAAGCCTGCGAAAAATAATCCGCCCGTTATCAACAAGGGCGAAGTGCAGATTGTGGACATCTCCAAGCCTTACAAGAAAACGGAAATGCCATTCCCCGATAAATTACAGGGAATAAGCAGCATTTTCTACAGCGAAAAATCAGGAATTCTCCACATAATCGGCAACGATTCCGAGGGAAATCTCAAAGTCTGCATAACCGACAGCGATTTTTCAATGTACAGTTACGCTGACCTGAAACTGAAAATTGATTATTCTAAAGATGAAAACATTGCTTTTGCGGTTTCGGAAAATAATATTTTTGCTTTCATTTCGACTGCCGAACAAGGGGAAGAAAATGAAGAAATTTCATACACCTACAAGCTGAAAATCTTCGATACAAGCGGAAATGTGCGTTCTGTATGCGATTTTGTCATTGATGACAGCCTGCTTTCGGATTGCCTTTACAAGGGCGTCAGAGATTTGAGTTATGCAGGGGAAAACAGGCTGATTTTAGACATTGACGGCACTTTTCTTCTCGTTGATACAGAGGGAAATGTAATTGAAAAGCTTACCGAAGAATCAGCCGATAATTATATGGAATCCGCAAACGGCTATATCCGCCTTTATGTCGAAAATAGCGGATATTATGGCTTGAAATCGGACAAAACAACGGAAAAACTGATTGATTTCACTGATTCGGGATTAAGCGGAATCAGTGCAATTTCTCCGATAGCAAAGGGAGAATTCGCCTGTCTGTCCGAGGGGAAACTGTACAGGCTTTCGGAGCGTGATATTGCGGAATATAGCCAAATGCAGACGATTACCCTTGCGGCAGCATCTAAAATTGACGAAATTCAGTCTATGATTGCGGATTTCAACGCAGAGAGCAATTTGTATCAGATTGATTTAAAAAATTACCTTGACAGCTATGAATATAGTGCCGAGGGAGTTGAAAACGCTGTGAATGACCTTGAAATGGACATTATATCGGGAAAAATACCTGATATGGTATACCTTGACACAAACGAAATTGAAAAGCTTTCCTCAAAGGGTGCATTTGCCGATTTATATGGATTTATGGACAGCGACAGCAGGTACAGCCGTGATGCTTTTCTGCCGAATTATCTTGCGGCAGCTGAAACTGACGGTCAGCTTTTTTCAATAGCTCCCGTATTTACAATAAAGACTATTGCCGCAAAATCCAAGCATACTGACATTCAGAACTGGACTTTTGAAGAATTCAAAGCGGTCTATGAGGCGAATTCTCCCGAAATGACGCTGTTTGAATCGGCAAACAATAGAGATGCTGTTTTCGGTTTTTTATCCGATGACTGTAACGATTTTGTTGATTACGGCACTCACACTTGTTCATTTAATTCGCAGGATTTTATGGATATACTTGAATTTTCCGCTGAATTCCCAAGTGTTGAGGAATATTCGTGGGAAACAACCTCCTGCCGTAACGATACAGCATTGATTTCAACCTTGTATATCGAATCTTTCAGGGATATAAATGCACAGGAACAGGCGATTTTCGGCGATGATATAGCCTTTGTGGGATTCCCCTCAGAAAGCGGAAACGGCTCTGTTATGACGCTTTCAAACCAGTTTGCAATTATGGAAAATTCCCATGCAAAGGACGGTGCGTGGAGTTTTATCCGCACATTTTTCAGAGATGACAGATATTACGGAAATATCCGTGGTATTCCCGTAACAGAAAATGGCTTTGAAATTGCAATGGAAGAAGCCCTCGAACCGCCGTATTACATCGACGGAACGAGCAAACAGAAAGTACCTATGAAAGAAACAGGCTATGATTTTGACACGGGTTCACAGGTGGAAGTTACCCCTATGACCAAGGCTGAACAGGAGAAATACGAAGCATTTGTCCGCAGTATCACAAGTGCAATTTCGGGGAATTACGATAGCAGTATCAACAGCATTGTCAATGAGGAAATTTCCCGATATTTCGCAGGTGCTTGCTCTGCCGAAGAATGTGCGGAAATCATACAGAACAGAGTTTCCATAATGCTCAGCGAACAAAGCTGAATTTTAAGCCATTAGCCATATTAAAGCTATTAGCTTTTAGCCTTTAGCTATTAGCCATTGGGGCGGTAAATATTGCGGTATACCGTCAATCTGTGTAGGGCGGATATTATCCGCCCGTGAATTACCCAAAGGAGGAATTTTATGAAGAAAATTTTATCATTTTTAACTGCCTTTATTTCCCTTTGTTCCGTGGTTTCCTGCGAGGGGAAAAAGCCTGCTGCCGAAAGCAAACCCGAATCAAGTAAAGCCGAATACAGCGACTCCGCAGCCGTCAGCGAAAATACAGGGGAAACTGCCGAAATTGACGAAAATTTCAGACAGACAATTTACGGAGAAAAAAAGATTGCATTGCTAAAGGATTTCTGGAATTTTCAGAATATGAAGTATATCGCCGAAAAGGACAGTTTTTATGTCCTTTATAATGATATGGATTTTAATCTGAAACTGTGCGTCTATTCCTCGGATTTTGCCGATTATTCGGAGAAAATCGTTATCGAAAACGGTGGAGGACTGAGGTATATATCGGACATTGACGAAACAGGAAAAATCACGGTTCTCATTTCCGAAAGAAAATCAAGTGGAGTTTCCGACAATGCCGAGGACCATTTCAAACATTCGGGATATTTCTATACCCTAAAGGAGTTTGACGAAAATCAGCAGGAAATTTACTCAAATGAAATTGCGGATATGGATTACTACTACAACACTAAAGGCACAGAGCCGATTTCCATTGAAAAATTTAACGATGAGTCGTTTCTCGTCACAACGAATAACGGTCTTATGATTATGGAAAAAAGCGGAGAAATCACGGAAATTCCCAATACTTCCATGATTGTGCATGCAGGTGTTTATGCTGAGGGAAAAATTGCTGTTGCCGAATATCAGACGGTGAATTTCATTGATGAAAATTATCGGTTTTCTGAGGATATTTCGCTGAATAATGCTGTAGCTGACGGAAATGTATTTGCAGGTGACGGTGAATTTCTGCTCTATATTTCGTGCGTTGACGGAATTTATGGCGTGACGGAAAATCGCGAAGTTGAACTTGTTGTGGATTATTCCGCATCATACCTCCCTGTAGGCGATATTTACACGGTGGAAAAGGGCGGCAATGACTTTTTCATCTACGGTACGAATAAGGGGCTGCCCTTTATTTCGAGGATTTTCCCACGTTCCGACAACTACTCCCTTGACAGGGAAAAAATAACTCTTGCCTGCACCTATAACAATGAGGATTATATGGTTCTTGCCAATGATTTCAATAAGCGCTCCGACAAATATTTCCTTGAAATAAGAGAGTCAGCAGAGTTTGACGATATAAAAATGGAAATTCTCACAGGCAATGCCCCTGATATTATAAAATACAATGATGTTACAATTATGGAAAATCTTGTGAATTTAGGCGGAATTACCGATATGTATCAGCTTATGGAGCAGTATGACGGAGTTGAAAAAGCCGATATTCTCCAAAATGTAGTTGAAGCTCTGGAGTACAGAGACAGCCTTTATGGGATTAGTCCCACATTTTTCATCAACTGCATTATTGCCGATAAAAATTTTATCGGTGAGGAATACACAGACTGGAGTTTTGACGAATTTTTCACCCTTTACGAAAGCCGCCCTGCGGGAATGAAGCTGAGTTACGACTATTACACACGTTCCCCCGAAAATGTTTTCGGCAGATTTTGTGCAGGTGGATATTTCGATAATCTTGCAGCTTGGATTGACGGTGATAAATGCCGTTTCAATTCCGAGGAGTTTATCCGTTTTCTTGAATTCTGCCGCAATGCCGAAACTGCATCGTCAGACGCTTCGGCGGCGGAAGTAGCAGCATCTCTGAAAAACAGAACGGCTATGATAGGTTTTGCCGAGGGAATGAACTATATACGGGATTTTCAAATGCTCAATACATATCAGCTTGGCATTGACGGTCTTAGTTATCTCTCATTCCCCGATACCAATTCGGGCGGAACTGTGGGATTTCAGGATTTTTATTCTATAACTGAAAATTCCGACTGCAAAGAGGGTGCGTGGGAGTTCATTTCCTATATAATGAGTGAGGAATATCAATCCTCGGAAAATGACAGCGGCAGGCTTTTTACCTTGAAAAGTGCCTTTGAAAAATCGCTTGCGGAAAATACTCTTGCGGAAGGGCAGGAAAATCCTGTGGGTGAGCTTGGATTTGACGGATATATCGTCCCTTACAACCTGTACATCACCGAGGATGAGGCTGAATTAATCCGCAATGTGGTAAGCAGATGCACTGCAAAAATATTCAGCAGCGAGCAAATAAGCAGTATCTGCAATGAAGAATTTCTCCTATATATTAACGGCGAATATACAGCCGAGGAATGTGCGGAAATCATACAGAACAGGGTTTCAATAATGCTCAGCGAACAAAGCTGAATTTTAAGTCATTAGCCATTAGCTGATAGGTGCGGTAAATATTGCAATATACTGTCAATCTGTGTAGGGGCGGATATTATGCCGTCACCCATAGGGAACAATAAAAAGTTATGTAATACGGAGAGTTTTTCAGCTCTCCGTATTTCTTTTTGTTTATGACATCTTACCTACATGGGTAAAGAAGATGTCGATATCTTGTGTTTTCTTGCCCGTAGTTTCATCCTTGACTTTTTCGTGGATTTCAATTTTGGAAATAAAAGTATGCAGGATTTCTGGAGTAAGCTCCTGAATATCTGTGAACCTCTTGGCAAGTTCAATGAATGTTTTAGAGCTTCCTGATTTAGACTTCATATCCGCTACTACTATTTCAAGTTCAGATATATCCGTCTCAAGCTGTTTTTTTTCTTCGACATAGCCCTGTGACAGCATCTGAAACTGTTCTTCTGTTATTCTGCCAAGAGCATTATCCTCATAAAGCTTTCGGAATATCGTACTAACCTCTGTCAGTCTTTTCCTATGCTTGTCCAAGAGCTTCTGTTTATCCTTAAGCTCTTTCTTCAATTGTGTTTCAGAATTCTTGTTGATATACTCAGCAAATTCCTCTGTTCGCTCTCTTGCAAAGGCTGTAACTCTGCGGATTTCTTCAAGCACAATTTCATGAAGCACTTTCTCGTATATCGAATGGATTGAACATTTATCTTTGCCTTTCTTACGATACTTACCACAGATGAAATGAAATTGATCAGTCTTTATGCTGTCTCCCGATACAAAGTACAGCTTGCTTTTGCAGTCAGCACAGAACAAAATTCCTGCAAAGATACTCTTGTAACCCGATTTGGTACGTCTGCGTTTTCCATCTCGTAACTTATGAACAATATCCCATGTTTCCTGACTTACAATAGCTTCATGAGTATTCTCAATCATAACCTGCTGTTCCTTTGGTCTGATTCGCTTTCGGTGGTCTTTGTAGGATATATTCTCAGTTTTCAGATTCAGAGTATGTCCAAGATAGATTACATTCTCAAACATATCTGTAATCGTCCGTACACTCCATGAATATGGCAGTTCCTCATTAAGTCCTGTAAGTCTGGTTCCTGTTCTTTTGTATTCATACATTGTCGGAGTATAAATCTTATCATTTTCAAGAACACGTGCTATATAGCTCGGTCCCATTCCCTCTGCACACATCTGAAATATTCTTTTTACTACGGGAGCTGTTTCAGGATTAGGAATAATCTGCTTAGGATTATCAGGATTCTTCATATATCCATAAGCTGGACGTGAAGCTACTCTTTCACCACGCTGAGCCTTGATTCTCCAGGTAGCTCTGATTTTCTTACTCGTTTCCTTTACATGAAACTCGTTGAAAATATTGTAGAACGCTGCCATATCTGTGCCTGATGAGTTCGGATTTGCAGTATCGACATTGTCATTGATTGCAATATACCTTACGTTGTTCTTGGGGAAGTATTCTTCCGTGTACAGTCCGACGTGTAAATGATTTCTTCCAAGACGCGATAAATCCTTTGTGATAATGGTTTCTATTTTACCGTTATCCACATCATCAATCATACGCTTGAAGTCGGGACGTTCAAAATCAACTCCTGAATATCCATCATCAATATAGTACTGTGTATTGAAGAATCCGTGCTCGTCTGCATACTTTTTCAAAATATCCTTCTGATTTGAAATGCTGTTGCTCTCTCCTGCAAGCTCATCTTCATGACTGAGTCTGCAGTATAAAGCTGTTATCTTATTTCGGTTCGGTGTGTTATTCATTCATCAATCCTCCTGTTCCGCTGCCGTTACGCACCCACATTTAACGTGCCGACAATGTAAACCTAAAAATTTGATTTACTTTATGTCGGCACAACTGGAAGCGGCGGCTCGCCGTCCAAACCGATTGAGATCACATACAATATATCACAATCGGTTTGAAAAGTCCAGCTATTTACAATATTTTTTCTGCTGCACTCCTGAGTAGAAATTTCAGTTTATCCTCTGCTGTAGACTTGGATTTCATATCAAACACAGAATTGATGTGGTAGACAATCCCACCGATCGTCTTACAGTGTGTTGTGATATAGTTGCTCTCTTCAGCAAAGGTATTTGTATTTTCTCTTTTTTCTTCTTTCGGCATATTCCTCCGTATCTCCGAATATCTTCGGGTAGAATTTCACTTTACGTCTGAACATTTTTAGATCACTCCGTTCTTTGATTTTTTATTTCATAAGCTTTCGCTTATTATTTTTTATTGGGAGAATATTTTTAAAATTGTACTTTTGGACTACAAGCAAAAAATACATTCACTACAAACCGATTCGTTATGCACCGATTGTAAGTCCGAAAAGGGGTTCGGGTTCTCCCGTGTTTTGCGTGGGCGGATAGCCACACGCTATGCTTGCCCTCTGAAGAGGACTCTAATTCTTGACACCTGCCTGAAATCACGCAAATTCGGTAAATAATGGCTGAAACTCTATTTCAAGACACCCACAGTTTCCGAAAATTCGATAACAGACGCCTTTAATTGAATGTGCTTAAAATGCCGAAGAATCGGCGAGCTTTGCTCGTCGAGGTGAGCTGAAAGGCGGCTTCAGACGCCTTTCTTTTAACCTGCAAACTATCTTTCCTTTGAAATTGACCTGATTTTCGCCCATTTTATCAACTTTGTTCCGTTATATGAATACATATCCAATCTTTGATTTGTATCGCTCACAATCTGCAAATTCGGGGCTTATTTCGCCCTCAACTGATTTTGTGGGGTAATTACCCTATAATAAATACAAGGGCGAATTTCGCCTTATTCTGTTGCATTGAACGGCTTAACATGAATTCCTTGTGATGCAAGCTGATTTCTTAAATTCTCAGCCATCATTGCAATGAAATCATTTCCATTTGCAGGGACAGCAAAAGTCGTGATGTCACTTTCATCAACATCAACAGTATTCGAAGATATATCGTTGTTTGCACACTCATCAGAGACAGCAGAGGCAACAACTTCTGCACATAGAATTATACCGCCACTGGTGTCCCTTTGCTCATTGTAGCTGACATAGATACTTCGAACACCATTACTTTTCGTTTTTCCGTAATCAATACCGAGAGAACGAATTTCATCATCGTGCTGAAGTAAGTCACGATATATCCAGTTGTTTTTAAATTCATATTTCGAATATTTCTGTCTGAGTAATTCACACAGCTCTGATGCAGTACCTCTGAATTCTTTT
>JAZQFV010000103.1:0-2853 GCA_045539715.1 Ruminococcus sp.
TGCCTTGATTCAGACAGGTGCTGAACCTACATTTACAGAAATTCAAAAGATTTCCGCTGACGTTAATAAGGATTACACAATTGATTCCTCCGATGCTTCAAAAATCCTTGCATATTACGCTGATTCTTCAACAGGTAAAACTCCAAGTTGGGATTAATCAAAAAATTAATTATTTCAAAAACAGCACTTCGTTTAATACGGAATAGCAATCCCCTTTTGCCGATAATACGGCAATAATGCATCGAATAACCATACATATATGCCGCTAACTCAGCTTTTCATCTGATTTAGCGGCTCTTGTTTTATCTATGTCCATTGATTTTTATGAAGTTTTTAGAGGTGACCACAAATATTGATATATTTGATGATAACACATCAGACTAACATTTCTCTCATTGCAATAAAATCATACACATCAAGTCTGTTGTCTGCATATAAATCAGCGGCTTTCCAGTCAGCAAGAACTGAATCAGATTTGCCAAGAAGATAATTCTGTAAAGAAACTGCATCAGCAATTGAGAATATACCGTCTTTATTCACATCACCTGCTACAGCGATAATTTCTGATTTTTCAGCAGCAAAAACGGTGTAATTTACGCAATATGTGGATTGTCCGTTAGTTCCAAGTATAACTTTTTCATCTTTTGAATAATCCTTTGAATATATGTCAAATACAACATCATTTGAACTTGTAATTGTTAATCCTGTTTCTTTCCAGTCTGTAATCCATGCAGGAAGTGTTTCTACACGATTATCAAAGGCAACATATACTGTTATGTCGTCCATTGCGGTAAAAGATGCAAGATTATCTTCATAGAATTTAGAATCACAGGCTGTAAGGATATATTCTGCACCTGCAAGCTGTGCGGGAACATTGGTATATGTGAAATCTCTGTCGCCAAATATTAAAGAGCCGTTGTCAAGATTTTCTCCGATTGACCATGTCTTTGCATTAGTTTTGTCATCTACATTAAGCTCTGATATGAATTTTCCGATTACAGGCTCAATATTCTGCACATTTTCGGGAGATAATATCACAACACCTTCGGGAAAAGCATTTACTGTAAGGTCATTAATATAATACTCGATATTTGTATATCCCTGACCGCAGTAATCTCCGTTTGTATCTGACGAATCGTTTGGATTGAGTCCTCTTGCAAGTTCCCAATCATCAGCCATACCATCGTTATCCTTATCAACTATAGTTTTCTCTAAAACAGCTTTAGGATATGTATATTCAACTCCGCAGGCAATACTGTATTTATCAATTTTTTCTTTATCAGATGAAGATGCATCAGCATAAGCAGCTGTTCCGCTGAGAGTTCCTGTACCTGTGCGGCATTCCTCTGCACATTGCTTATCTATAGCTGTTCTCTGTTCGGATGAAATTCCGTTTCCTGCAAAGGACAGCACATTTTCATAGGATTTTTCTGCACTTTCGCAATTTGTCACAGTAGAGAGATTTTCCTTGCTGCCATAGGTTGGAAATGGTGTATTGCTTTTAATCGAATCTCTTGTAATACCTAATCCGTCCTTAACTTTGATACCATTCCAGTTGTCATTTGTAACTTCGGCATATACCGTGTTATCCTTGTTGAGCATACGGTTTCCGCTGCAATATATTGAAAAATTCTGAGGATTTGTGCTGCTGTCCACATTGACATAATGCTTTCCGCTGACTGTTCCCTTTCCCATTTTAAGAGTATTATTCACATAATTCAGATGTCCAATTGTACCATAGGCTGTCTGATAAGCCCAGTTGTATATGACGTTATTTGTAAAGTCACAAGTTTCAGTACCGCCTATTTTTCCACGGAAATTTCTTGATACATTGTGAACAATAAGGTTATGGTCAAAGGTTGATGTACCCGGCATCATAATTCCGAAACCGTGTACACGCTTATCATGACCGCCCCAGGAATCAGCAGGGCCAATAACTGAATATTGAACTGTTGTATATTTGTTTGCTGAATATAATCCCCATTGTTCATCGGTTGTCCAGCCCATTGAACAATGGTCGATAATGGAATTAGAGCCTTTTGCTCCTCCCCATGCATCATTTCCGCTGCTTGTAGAGGCATAAGGACCGGGACGGGAACTTATAAATCGACAGATAATATTATCTCCGCCCATACCCATTTTGTAATTTTTCAGCGTAATTCCTGAACCTCCGGGGGCTGTCTGTCCTGCAATTGTAATATTCCCCTGACAGATTATATTTCCTTTAAGTTCAATTGTTCCGCTTACATCAAATACAACAATTCTGTTGGGCTTGCTTACGGCATCACGGAAAGAGCCTTCTCCGCTGTCGTTGAGATTTGTAACATGATAAACCCCTCCTCCTCTGCCGCCTGTAGCATATTTTCCTACACCTTCTGCTCCCGGAAATGCAAGCACCCGCTCTGCTGCATTAGCTGAAATTCGCTGACTCTGCCCATTAACAGCAGCAAGCTGACTTCCTGCAACCACTAAAGACAGTACGGCTGAATAAATTCGCTTTGATAAATTCATAAAAGTCACTCCTAAAAATTATTTCCCAAAATAAAAAATTCCATAAATGAATTATACCATATTTTTATCTATTTTCAACAAAATACGAAAATTTTTCGTTTATAACGTCGAAATTCCTAACATTTGTATATATATATGGGCATATGTAATACTTGCCTTTATCAACTATCTTTTAGGTTTAACAAATTTCTGTAAAAGTTTGTGAAAATAATCAGAGTCATGGAATTAATCCCATGTAGGCTTTTTACCTGTAGACACCATTGCATAGTAATCGAGTATCTTTGATGCGTCAGATGAGTCAACAACATTGTCGTTGTTTACATCAGCAGATTCAAGCTGTGT
>JAZQFV010000104.1:0-8955 GCA_045539715.1 Ruminococcus sp.
TGAAACTCGATGGAATGTCACCTGTTGAGTACCGTCTCGCCAAAGCTGCATAACGCAACAAAGCGACCAAGCTTGTCGCTTTGTCGCTTTGCATAAATTTTCTTTTAAATCTTTGTCTAACTTTTTGGGGTCAATTCAGAGAGAGCGTCCCCTTTAAGAATATAAGTAAAAAAGGAGAAAATATATGCCTGCATTAATTATACTGGGCGTTTATGCCCTCATCAGCGTAATTGCATTTGTGCTTTATTTCGCCGACAAGAAAAAGGCTCAGAAAAACAAATGGCGAATTAAAGAGGCAACATTGCTTGGATTCGGTTTTTTCGGCGGAGCAATGGGTGCATTGCTTGGAATGAAAATCTTCCGCCACAAAACCAAACATTGGTATTTCTGGGCAGTCAACATAATCGGCTTGATATGGCAAATTGCCCTTGCAGTATTCCTCTTTATAAAGTTTTAAGCCCAGATTTTATGCCTGACATTATTATATCCCTTGCCTTTATTGCGTCCTCTTTTGACATGGGCGGAGTATGGGGCAGGGGATATTCCATTCCCAGTTCCGCATATTTTTTTCGTGCCATATCGTGATAGGGCAGTACATCAAGGGCTTTCAGATTTGAAAGAGTTGCAAGAAATTCCCCAAGTCTGAAAAGTTCGTCCTTGTCATCTGTGAGGTTCGGCACAACTACACGGCGAATCCACACAGGTATTTTCAAATCCCGTAAATGTTCCGCAAACCGCAGTATATTGTCGTTTCCCACTCCTGTGAGATTTTTGTGCAATTCTGAATCCATATGCTTTATGTCAAGCATTACAAGGTCGGTATAGCTAAGAATTTCGTCTATTTTCTCGGTATTTTCGGGGTTGAAAGTTCCTCCCGATGTGTCAAGGCAGGTGTGAATTCCCTTTGCCTTTGCGGATTTGAAAAGTTCAAGGAGGAAATCGGGCTGTGAAAGTGGTTCGCCGCCTGTTGCCGTAATACCGCCATTTTTGAGGAATTCTTTGCAGGAGTCGTACTCTTTCAGCAGTTCGCTGACAGTAACCTCCCTGCCATTGCGGAATTCCCATGTGTCGGGGTTATGACAGTAAACGCAACGCAGAGGACAGCCCTGAAAGAATACTATATAGCGAATTCCGGGACCGTCAACTGTGCCGAAACTGTCCGTTGAGTGAATATATCCTGTCATTTTTTCATCTCCTGTGCAAATGCAAGAAGCTTTTCACGGCTGTTTTCAAGCTGTTCATCAATTACACGCTCCAGCATTTCATTGAGGCAATTGCCGATTTCTCTGCCATTTAAGCCGATTTCAAGCAAATCCCTGCCATTTATGGCAAGGTCGGAAACTGACATACAAGCCTGCTCCTCAGCAAGACGGCGGGCAGTTTCAGCTAATTTGTCGTACTCTTTCAGTTCCTTTAGCACGAAGGAGTGTTTTGCACTGTTATCGGCTTTTTTCACTTCCATAAGCAGGAGAAAATGTTCAAGACCGATTTTTCCAACAAGCCGTTTAATCTGCTTTTCAGTTGAAATTTTATCGCTGTGGAGGTAGATTAATTCATAGACGGTATCAATGGTTTTGTTGTCGAATTTCAGCCGTTTCAGAATATCCCTTGTAGACCCCGCCCCCACTTGTGCATGACCTTTGAAATGACCTCTGCCGTTTTCGTCAAGGATATAGCAGTCAGGCTTTGAAACATCGTGGAGAAGCATTGTCAATCGGAGCAAATCAGCTTTTGAATGATTCAGGGGAACAGAATTCACAGCACGCACAATATGCTCATAGACATCATATTTGTGATATGGCGAGTGCTGTTCATGGTCAAAAGCAGGGATTAATTCGGGGATAATCTGCCCGATTATATCACGGTATTCAAGCAGAACAGGAACACAATTTTTACCGCAGATAAGTTTCATAAGTTCAACGGAAATACGCTCCGCAGAGATATTGTCAAGCCTGTTTTTCAGCTGATGAATGGCATTTGCGGTATCGGCTTCAAGTTTAAATCCAAGAACTGACGCAAATCTCACACCACGGAGAATTCGCAGAGCATCTTCGGTGAAACGCTCCACGGGATTGCCCACACAGCGGATAATTCCCTTTTTAATATCGGATTCGCCCTCAAAGGGGTCGAAAATTTCCCCACGTAAATCCATAGCAATTGCGTTTACGGTGAAATCACGGCGAGCAAGGTCGTCACGGAGATTTGCGGTAAATGTGACATTTTCGGGGTGTCGGCTGTCGTTGTATTCCCCGTCAATTCGGAAAGTGGTTATTTCAAAGGGTTCGTCATTGCAGAGAACAGTTACAGTTCCGTGCTTAATGCCTGTGGGAATTACCCTGTAATCCGCAAAAACCTCTATAATCTGCTGTGGCAGGGCATTTGTGGTTATATCGTAGTCATGAAAGGGCAGTCCCATAAGAGCATCACGGACGCATCCGCCAACGAGATATGCGGAAAATCCTGCATTTTCAAGGGCTGTCAGAATTTCACAACAATTCTTTTCAATTATCATTTTATCATCCTTTTTCTGACTCAAATCTGAAATCATTATATCACGGAGGGCAGATTTTGTCAAGGTACGCATTTTGCAAAAATAATGCTTGACAAAACGAAATTTATAATGTATAATAGTAGCATAAAGGCTATGATGAAGAGTAGTAGTCATATTTTCGATTTTCAGAGAGCTGTTGTATGGTGCGAAACAGTATGAGAGGTATGATGAAGTAGCTTCGGAGCTGTATGGGCGAAGATTTTTATTGTGTAGTTCATAACGTGCTTCTCACGTTACAGGGAAAGAGGTTGAATGACTTCGCAGAGTGCGGGATTTTTTCCCGAATTCAGGTGGTAACACGGACTATGTTCGCCCTGAACCTATTTTCGGTTCGGGGCGTGTTTTTTTACCCGAATCAATATTGATAAAAGGAGAAATTTAAAATGGCAAAGGAACTTGCTAAATCCTACAATCCCAAGGATTTTGAGGACAGAATTTACGCTGCATGGAATGATAAGGGATGTTTCCGTGCAGAGGTTGACGAAAAGAAAACACCCTATACAATTGTAATTCCCCCTCCGAACATTACAGGACAGCTCCACATGGGACACGCTCTTGATGAAACATTGCAGGATATTCTCATTCGTTGGAAGCGTATGAGCGGTTATTCCGCACTTTGGCTCCCCGGTACTGACCATGCTGCAATTGCAACTGAGGCAAAAATCGTTGAGGCTATGCGTAAAGAGGGCGTTACAAAGGAAGATTTGGGACGTGACGGCTTTATGGAGCGTGCATGGGAATGGAAAAAGCAGTACGGCGGCAGAATCTGCGAGCAGCTGAAAAAGCTTGGTTCATCATGTGACTGGTCAAGAGAGCGTTTCACAATGGACGAGGGCTGTTCAAAGGCTGTTAAGGAAGTTTTCGTAAAGTACTATGAAAAAGGCCTTATCTACCGTGGTGAGCGTATAATCAACTGGTGTCCAAAATGTAAGACATCTCTTTCCGATGCTGAGGTTACATATGAGGATCAGGCAGGTCATTTCTGGCATCTCCGCTATAAGATTAAGGACGCTGACGGTTATCTTGAACTTGCTACAACCCGTCCCGAAACACTCCTTGGCGATACAGCTGTAGCTGTTAACCCCAACGATGAGCGTTACAAGGATTTAGTAGGCAAGACAGTTATTCTCCCTATCGTTCACCGTGAAATCCCAATCGTTGCCGATGATTACGTTGAAATGGACTTCGGAACAGGCGTAGTTAAGATCACACCTGCTCATGACCCTAACGACTTCGAGGTTGGACTCCGTCACAATCTCCCTGTAATCAACGTAATGAACGACGATGCAACTATTGTTGACGATTATCCAAAGTATGCAGGTATGGACAGATTTGAGGCAAGAAAGGCTATCGTAGCTGACCTTGAAGCTGAGGGTGCATTGGTTAAAATCGAGGATTACAGCCATAATGTTGGTACTTGCTACCGTTGCGGTACAACAGTTGAGCCAAAGGTTTCAACACAGTGGTTCGTAAAGATGAAGCCCCTTGCACAGCCTGCAATTGATGCTGTAAAGAACGGCGATACAAAGTTCGTTCCCGAAAGATTTGACAAGATTTATTTCCATTGGCTTGACAATATCCGTGACTGGTGTATCTCCCGTCAGATCTGGTGGGGACATCAGATTCCTGCATTCTACTGCGACTGCTGCGGTGAAATGGTAGTAACAAAGGAAGATAGTGCAGTTTGTCCTAAGTGCGGCAAGCCTATGCGTCAGGACCCCGATACTCTTGATACATGGTTCAGCTCTGCTCTCTGGCCATTCTCCACACTTGGCTGGCCTGAGAATACAGAGGATTTGAACTACTTCTACCCCACAAATACACTTGTTACAGGCTACGACATTATTTTCTTCTGGGTAATCAGAATGATGTTCAGCGGTCTTGAAAATATGGGTAAAGTTCCTTTCGATACAGTTCTCATTCACGGTCTTGTACGTGACGCACAGGGACGCAAAATGTCCAAATCCCTCGGTAACGGCATTGACCCTCTTGAAGTTATCAACGAATACGGTGCAGACGCTCTCCGCTTTATGCTTGCTACAGGTAACTCACCCGGAAACGATATGCGTTATATTGACGACAAGGTTAAGGCAGCACGTAACTTCGCTAATAAGCTTTGGAACGCTTCACGTTTCATTATGATGAATCTCCCCGATGATTTTGAGTTCACAGGACTTCCTGCTGACCTTGAAACAGAGGATAAGTGGCTTGTTAACAAGTTCAATAAGCTTGCTAAGGAAGTTGGCGAAAACCTCGATAAATTCGAGCTTGGCGTTGCTTCACAGAAGATTTATGACTTTATCTGGGACGTTTACTGTGACTGGTACATTGAAATCACAAAGCCAAGAATTCAGGCTGGCGGCGAAACAATGGCAAAGGCACAGGCTGTCCTCGTATGGGCAATGCAGGGTATGCTGAAACTTCTCCACCCCTTTATGCCATTCATCACAGAGGAAATCTGGCAGGTTCTCACAAATGAGAAGTCAATGATTATTCTTGAAACATATCCCACTTACGACAGCACAATTGACTATTCCGCAGAGGAAAAGGCATTTGAGAAGATTATTTCAGCTATCAAGGCTGTAAGAAATACACGTACAGAAATGAACGTACCGCCCTCGGTAAAGGCAAAGCTTATCATTGAAACTGACGAGCCTGAACTGTACACATCATGTGCGGCATTCTTTGAGAAGCTTGCATCTGCATCATCTGTTGAGGCAGGTGCAGCTGTGGAGCATGAAAACTGTGCAAATGCAGTTACAGATTCCGCAAGAATTTTCATTCCTATGGACGAGCTGGTTGACAAGGAAAAGGAAATTGCACGTCTTGAAAAGGAAAAGGCAAAGGTTCAGAAGGACATTGACTTCCTCAGCGGAAAGCTGAATAATCAGGGCTTTATTGCTAAGGCTCCCGAAAAGCTTATTGAAGCTGAAAAGGCTAAGCTTGCAGTTGCAGAGGAAAAAATGGCTAAGATTGAGCAGTCAATCGCTGCATTCAAGGCATAAAATGAAAATCGACAGGGAAGAAATCTTCCGCTATGTCAAGGAAAAATACAACACCTCTCCCGATTACCCTTGGGAGAGGGATGTTTTATCAGCCGTTCTCCGCAAGAGCAATAAAAAGTGGTACGGACTTGTGATGAACGTCCGCAGAAGCGTTATTGACGAAAAAGGGGAGGGGAATGTGGACATTCTCAATGTGAAAGCATCTCCTCTTGTCCGTGAAATTCTCATAGGCGAGGGCAAGGCGATTCCTGCCTATCATATGAATAAGCGGCTGTGGATAAGTATTCCCCTTGACGGAGAAATATCATTTGCTGAAATCTGCGGCGTAATTGACGAAAGCTATGAACTTGTAAAATGAGGTGACGAAATGGAATTCACAGTACCAACAATTGAAACAGAAAGACTTATTCTCCGTCCGCTGACTATTGACGATGCACAAGCCGCTTTAGAGTGGACAGGTGATGAACGAGTTGCAAAGTATATGATATACTCAACTCATGAAAGCATTGAAACAACGAAAGAATGGCTTAATGCAATAAATGTCAGTCCCGAATTGTACGAATGGGGATTTGTCCGCAAGTCTGATAATAAGCTTATCGGAGCAGGAAGCATGAGATACCGTACCGATGAAAAAAAGTGGAGTTTCGGCTATAATATGCGGTATGACTGCTGGAATATGGGTTATACTACCGAAGCAACACTTGCAATGATGAACTACGTCCGTGAAAAGCACAATGCACACCGTTTTATAGCAGAATGTGCCGTTGAAAATATCGGTTCAGCAAGAGTTATGGAAAAATGCGGACTTCATTTTACTGGCAACGGCGAATATCAGAGCTATGACGGAAAGAAAACCTTTATTTCTAAGATTTACGAACTGGAGGACAAGGTAAATGATTAAGCATATAGTAATGTTCAAACTCAAAGCCACAGAGGGAATGAGCGAATACGACAACGCACTTGAAGCGAAAAGGCGTTTCGAGGATGTAATTGCAAAGGTTGAGGAGCTTAAAAAGGGTGAACTTGTTATTAACTCCGCTGACGCTCCCGAAAGCAATTACACAATTGCTCTTATCTGTGATTTTGACGATATAGAGGGACTTAACGCATATCAGGTACACCCTGCACACGTTGAGTTTGCTAAATTTATAGGCACAGTAAAGACAGAACGTGCTTGCATTGACTATGAATTTTAAGGGAAATAATATATAGAAATATATTATTATAAATTATTTCGCCGTTGGCACTGACGGCAGAAAACGGAGGGAAAAAACAATGACAAACGTAAAAGGAAAATGGGCACTTCTCACAGGTGCTAGCAGAGGAATCGGCTATCTTTCGGCTATTTTTATGGCAAAACAGGGCTGTAATCTCGTACTCCACAGCAGAAATGCAGAGCATTGCGATAAGGTGCTTGCCGAGGTAAAGGCTCTTGGAGTTGAGGCTTACGTGGTTGAGGCTGAACTTTCAGACCTTGATTCCGTGGAGAAAATGCTGAAAGAAATTGACGCAAAGGGAACTCAGATTGACATTATTCTCAACAATGCAGGCTTGCAGATTGCATACCGCACAGAGTATCTCACAACTCCCGTGTCCGACTATGACATCAGCTTCAAGGTAAACACAACTGCTCCAATGATGATTTGCTACCACTTCTTACCAGGTATGCAGGAGAGAGGATTCGGCAGAATTGTCAACACAACAAGCGGTATTGCTCTTGAACCCGAACAGGCAGGTTACTCAGCTGCAAAAGCTGCTCTCAACAAGGTAACAATTGACCTCGGCTCAAAGTATCAGAACAGCGATATTGTTCTCAACCTTGCTGACCCTGGCTGGTGCAGAACTGAACTTGGCGGCCCTAACGCTCCTAATTCTCCCGAAAGCGCACTCCCGGGTGTTCTCGTTGGTGCATTTGTGGACGATAAGAAATCGGGACGTATCTTCTCTGCTCAGGAATTTTCAGGAATGAGCCTTGAAGATGCTGTTGCAAAGGCTGAATCTCAGGCATCTCCATATTAATCTATGAACTACAATGAAGCGATGAGCTTCATGAACTCCTACAGCAAATCGGGAAAGGCAGTTACTGACCTTTCCCGTGCAAGGGAGCTGATGAAGCGTATAGGAAATCCCGAAAAACAGCTGAAATTCGTACATGTTGCAGGTACAAACGGCAAAGGTTCGACAGTTGAATATATCTCAAATGCTTTGATTTATTCGGGGTATAAGACGGGGCAGTTCACTTCCCCTTATATTACCCATTATGCCGACAGAATCCGCATAAACGGTGAAGAAATTGATGAAAAATCCCTCTGCGAAATTACGGAAAAGGTGAAAAATTCCGTTGCAGATGCGGAGTATTCCCAGTTTGAAATCACTATGGCGATTGCCTTGCTGTGGTATGTCCGTGAAAAATGCGATATTGTTGTGCTTGAAGCTGGAATTGGCGGACTTCTTGACTGCACAAATGTAATACCGCCGCCTTTGGTTGCCGTTATTACGTCAATTTCCCTTGACCATACGGCGATTTTAGGGGATACCGTTGAAAAAATCGCAGCTCAGAAAGCAGGGATTATCAAGGAAAATTCCGTAGTTGTGCTGTCTATGTACAACAAGAAAAGCGTAATAAAAATTGTAAGGGACAAGGCAAAAGAGTATAACAGCCTGTTTATTCTTCCAGGGGAAATGGCTTTTATGCCCTTATCTCTTTCGGAAAAAGGAAGTAAATTCCGCTATCGTGACAAGGAATACACCCTTGCAATGATTGGTGAGTGGCAATGCGTTAATGCAGTCACCGCAGTTGAAGTTTGCCGATATATGCGAAACTGCGGCTTTGATATATCCGAGGAAAATATCTCAAAATCCCTTGAAAACACCCGTGTAAGAGCGAGGGCACAGTACATTGAGGGAAATCCCCCTGTAATAGTTGACGGTGGACATAATCCCGACGGTGTGAATAACGTTTTATCTTATATTGAGGGCGTAAATCCAGCTATAGCCGTTATGGGTATGGTGGATTCAAAGGATTATGAAAATTCCGTTCATCGTGTTGCACGTTACTGCGATAAGATTTTTACTGTTGACGGCTTTGCGTACAACTGTATATCAGCGGAAAAATTGGCAGAAACGGCAGGAAAATACACTAATTCCGAGGCTTGCAGAAGTCTTTCTGAGGCTGTGGAAAAGGCGAAAAAACTTGCTGTAGAGCTTAATACCGTTGTTCTTGTGTGCGGTTCGTTATACCTTGCAAGCGAGTATCTCAAGGGCATCTCTAAAAACCCCTTTTGAGAAAAAACAGCTATGCACGTCATCTGCTTCGTCAACCTCCCTTGGAGTGCGACAGCACGCCTTCGGAAGGTTTCCTTGCAGCTGTCATACCTATCTGTTTTTTCTTTAATCAAA
>JAZQFV010000105.1:0-52041 GCA_045539715.1 Ruminococcus sp.
TGTACAAATCGGTAAAATGGATGATTCGGGAGTCGGTACAGAGGATGCTGAACTTGTTGCAGAATGTCTGAAAGAATATATGAAAGATTTTCAATCAAGAAATCCAAACTTTTATGTTTTCAATGCAGTTCTGCATATGGATGAAGCAACTCCGCATTTGCACATTGACTATATCCCCATAGCACACCACAAACGTGGGCAGGATATCCAGAATGGTATTGCAAAGGCTTTGGAAGAAATGGGATACGGTACGGGTAAACAAGCTATTGCCCGTTGGAGAGCTGCTGAGGTTGAAGTGCTGAATAAGATATGCCTTGAACATGGAATTGAACCGCTGACGCCTGAAAAGTCCAGAGGAAGCCTTGAAGTAGCTGAGTACAAGGAACAAATGAAAAAGGTTGATGAACTTGCTTTTATTGAAAAAGAAAAGAGGTTAGCTGTTGCATATCTTGAATCAGAAATGGATGAAAAAGCTGATAAACTTTTGGAAATCAATGAAGAACTTGATGCTGTAGAGAAAAAACAAGTTAAGCTGATTGATATTGACAGCGTTGAAACAAAAAAGTCTGTTTTCGGCGGCAAGGTTACTGTTTCAAAAGAGGATTATGAAACTCTTTCTGACTTGGCGAAAAAGCACGTTACAAGTACAAAACAAACAAAAAAGCTGAAATCCGAAAATGCTGAACTTCGCAAAGAAAATGCAGAATTGAGAAAGCTTGCAGAAAAGCAAAATGCTGAACTTGAAAAATACAGACAGCCTGCGACTTTCTCACGTGAAAATATGAGTAAAGAATCCAAGCGTATATCCGAAACGGAGAATTTGAAGTCGAAATTACGCAAGGCTACTGCTTTTATTGATGCTTACGGACTTAGTGAGGAATTTAAGAGATTTACATACAATAAATTAAGAAATACAGAGATAGAGTAAAAGCGTATCAAAAAAGTACTTGACAAAGCACCAGAAGTGCGCTAAAATTGAGTTCGAGAGATACGCTGTGAATTTACCAAGGAGGTATTTTTATGGCAACTATTCAGAAACGTGGTGACAGCTACTCAATCAGAGTGAGCTGTGGCTATAACACAAAGGGCAAACAGGTAATCCAATCAATGACGTGGAAACCCGATGCAAAAATGACACCGAAACAGATTGAAAAGGAACTGAATCGACAGGCGGTTATGTTTGAGGAAGCTTGTATGCACGGTTATCAGAGCAGGGCTGTCAAATTCGAGGAGTTTGCAGAGGAGTGGTTTGAGGAATATGCAAGACCAAATCTTCGAAACACTACATATGAAAGACTTTTACAGCTCCGCAAAAGAGTATACGCAGCCATTGGGCATATGCGTATGGATAAGATAACACCAAGACAGATACAGGCATTTGTGAACACGTTGTCCAAGGACGGAGCAAATGAGCGAACAGGAAAGCCGCTTGCTCCCAAGACTATCCGCCACAACCTTAGCTTGATTTCTGATATCTTCACTTATGCGGTGAAAATGGGTGTTGTGTCGGAAAATCCCTGTTCAAAGGTGACAATTCCCAAAGGAGAGCCGACAGAAAAGAAAATTTATACATTGGAAGAAATTGAAAAATTCCTTATGCTGTTGAATGATGAGCCTTTGAAGTACCGTACATTTTTCAACCTTGCAATATACAGTGGATTTCGCAGAGGTGAGCTTCTCGGACTTGAATGGAAAGATGTTGATTTTGAAAATAATATCATCAAAATACGCAGAACTTCCAATTATACTGCACAGCAAGGCGTTTATACGGATACTACTAAAACGAGAAAGTCGCAGAGAACGCTGAAATTTCCGCAGGAAATAATGGATATGCTGAAAGAATACAAGGCTGAACAGGACGAGCAAGCTCTTAAATACGGTGATAAGTGGGTAGAAACAGACAGGCTCTATACGAAATGGAACGGTGAACCGATGCAAAACGGCACACCTTATTTCTGGCTTGGTGAATTCTGTGAAAAGCACGATTTGCCATTTTATGGTCTGCATAGTTTCAGACACTTATTTGCATCGCTTCTTGTAAACAACGGTGTAGATATTGTAACGGTATCGGGAGCATTAGGACACTCGACGGTTTCAACGACTACTAACGTTTATTGTCATATGATTGAAGATGCACAGACGAAGGTTTCCGATGCTGTATCAAATGCCCTTAACTTTAACAGCAAAAAGCCGACTCCTGATGAGGAATCGGCATAAAAATCTTAGTATTATTGCATTTTCTGAAAATAAAGAACAAGTAAAGAACAAACGAGATTTTACGGTAAAATAAAAAACTCTCAAATGGCGGTATATCGTCATTTGAGAGCCTGTGCAATGGTGACCCGTACGGGAATTGAACCCATGATTCCGCCGTGAAAGGGCGATGTCTTAACCTCTTGACCAACGGGCCGTATATGGTAGCGGCAGTAGGATTCGAACCAACGACCAATCGG
The DNA here is from genome assembly GCA_045539715.1 of Ruminococcus sp. Lineage (GTDB taxonomy): Bacteria > Bacillota > Clostridia > Oscillospirales > Ruminococcaceae > Ruminococcus. The sequence continues at coordinate 2,454 of JAZQFV010000105.1, forward strand.
GTATGAACCGAGTACTCTAGCCAACTGAGCTATGCCGCCACGATTAAACGTCGTTTCGACTTACGACTTAATTATTATACACCATATTTGCAGAAAAGTCAAGGGGTTTTCGAGAAAAAATTCAATTTTGGCATATTAACTAGTTCGCAGAGTGTTTTTAGTTTGCGGATTGGTTATTTTTATGCAAATCTGAAAATTATTAAGAAAATCATAAGATTTGGCACAATAAAATTATAAGAAATTGGCTTTATAATATTGACATAGACGGGGAAAGAGAGGTAAAATAGAATGTATATGAAATATATCTAATAAAGGCAACAGGTGGTAAATATGAATAATATTGAAAATTCAGTAATACTTGTGGTTGATGATGACCACGACATAGTAAATGCGATTTCGGCACTTCTGGAGCGTGAGGGATACTCAATCCGCAAGGCATACAACGGACTTGAAGCTGTTGATGCACTAATGCGTGAGGATATACAGCTTATTCTCATTGATATAATGATGCCGAAAATGGACGGATTATCAGCAATGATGAAAATTCGCGCAATGAAGAATATTCCCATAATTGTACTTTCGGCGAAATCCGAGGACAGCGATAAAATTCTCGGTTTGTCAATGGGTGCTGACGATTACATAACAAAGCCTTATAATCCTATGGAGCTTGTGGCACGAGTTCAGTCAAATCTCCGCCGCTACCTTAGCTTAGGGGCAGCAGACAGCGTCAGGAAAAGCTCCGTCCTGCGTATCGGGGGATTATCCCTTGACCGTGATGAAAAGCAGATTTACATTGACGGAGAGCCTGTAAAATTGACAGCTACGGAATTTAAAATCACGGAACTTCTTATGGAAAACGCAGGCAGAGTATTTTCTGCGGAGGAAATTTACAGCAGAGTGTGGAACGAGGATTCCTATTCTGTGGAAAATACAGTTATGGTGCATATCCGACACATACGTGAAAAAATTGAAATCAACCCCGCAGAGCCACGCTATCTGAAAGTGGTATGGGGAATCGGCTATAAAATCAGCCGTGAATAGAAAGAGGGAGAAATATGCTTAGAAGTAAAGCAACACGAATTATAGCAGGTGCTATCGCCTGCGGAATGGTATTCGTATGCGGTGCAAAGCTGGCAAATACCTGTATTGAAAGCGAAAAGCTTTATGATGAAATAGAGGAGTTGGCAGCGTATAACAAAGGCTCGGAGATGGGCGAGCTTCATCACAAGCTTTTAATGGCAGGTTATATGTATGTCAATCACCTTGACGAAAACGGCAATTACAAAGGCACGGAATATGCAGAGAAACAGACCGTTGAGATACTTAAAAAGCTTGGTTTGATGAATGCAATGGGAGAACTTGACATTGACGGAGGAGATTTTGAATACCGTGTAAGCTATGGGGACGGTGAATTTTCCAATACGGATAAATCTCACGAGGAACTTTCAAGTAAATATTCCCTGTTCCACCGAGATGGCTGTTTGATATATAACAAGTATGCACCTAACAATTACATTTATGACATGGTAAACTGGTTCACTACGGATTATGGAATGACATACTATTATATTAGCGGTGTGGGTTATGCTATATTTGACTTTGACACAGAGGGTTGTGACAGCTACGTTGACGAACTTGGAGCGACTATATATTATAAGCTTGACGGCACAACGCCGCTTCCTTACGACTATGTTGACCTCAGCAAATATATGGTTGTTGATGACGAGCAGATATATTCATTTGACGAAAACGATATTGAAAATTATGAAGATACAATTGTTGAAGTTACTGATATAGCTGAAACAGAACACACAGCAATTTCTGCGGAAGATGCAGAAAGTCCAACTGTTGAAAATGGTATTTCCGATAATGCCGTATCGGTAACAGTTACAGCAGGGGAATCGGGAGATGAAACTCCTGCTGTTGTGGAAGAAGTTGCGGAAACTGTGACAAATGCCAATAATGAGGAAGTTACAGAAAATACCGAAAGAGAAACTGTGACAGAATTTCTTCAGGCGGCAACAGAGCCTCCAATAGAAAGTATAATTTTTTCGGAAACAGAGCCGCTGACGGAAATGCCAACTCTGCCCAATGTGGATAATGAATCATTCACAAAAACGCAGATGTCCGAGGCGGATATTATGATTACAATTTGCCCCAGCGACAGTATTATAGCTGATTTTGAAAAGGCTGACCAATTGGAGCAGGAGGCAGATGAATATGTTGCAAGAGGACTTGTAGACCTTATCCCATACGGAGCAATTGCAGTTGTCCTTGGATTGTATGTGATTATTGCAGGAGGCTACAGCAAGAAAGAAAAGAAATTCGTTCCCACAGCGGCAGACAGAGTATTTGCAGAACTTTACATTGGAGCAGGTATTGCGGCAGCTATCGGAGGAATATACTGGTTTGACAGTATCGAATATCTTGCGGAATTTTTCAATAAATATTATCCACCGTATGTATTCTGTATTTTGGTGGGAGCAGTTGTTGCTGTGGTATTCGGAATAATTCTCCTTGCACTCAATACCCTTGTAATTCGTCTGAAATGCCGCACTCTGATTAAAACATCAATAACAGGCAGAATTTTAATGTTGCTTTGGGAAATGGCAAAAAAGCTGTGGAAAGTCCTGAAAAAATACGCAGTAAAAACATATAAAAATCTGTCGGCTGTCAAGGCTGATTTCCTTAAAAATATGGCAACCCGTGAAATGCTTAGAAACGACAAATTCACAAGAAATTTTCTTTTAAGGACAGGAATTGCATTGGCACTTGGTCTGATAGTATTTATTATTGGAACAAGTGCTAACGATCTGATGATTACAATTATATGCTGGGTTATTATTCTTGCAGGCTACATCTATCTCAGCCTTGGTGATTTCAAGGCATTAAAGCGAATGAACGAGCATATTTCCGCAGTAAAATCGGGGGATTACACTCCACGAAAGGAAGAAGTCGGCTCACCTATTTATGCGGCAACGGAGAGAATTAACGAGATTTCAACAGGAATACAGGAAACTGTTGAAAAACAGGTGAAATCCGAGCGAATGAAAATTGAACTTGTAACAAATGTTTCCCACGATTTAAAAACTCCCCTTACATCAATTATAAGCTATATTGACCTTTTATCTGATGAGGAACTGCCTCCTGCGGCAAGGGATTATGTGACGATTATCGAGGAAAAATCACAGCGATTAAAAACAATGGTTGCGGATTTATTTGACCTTGCAAAGGCAACAAGCCGCACAGATGTGCAGTCAGAGGAGATTGACGCAGTTGTTCTCACAAGACAGGTATTGGGAGATTTAGCGGATAAAATTGAAGCGTCGGGACGACAGTTAAAGTGCGATATACAGGCAGAAACAGCACCTATATACGCTGACGGAAAGAAGATGTACCGAGTATTCCAGAATGTCATTGACAATGCCCTGAAATATTCAATGGAGGGAACAAGAGTATATCTCACCCTTAAAAGAGAAATGGGCAGATGTGAAATTGTGGTTAAGAATATTGCAAGCTATGAAATGACATTCAGCCCCGATGAAATTACAGAGCGATTTACAAGAGGTGACGAGTCAAGAAGCACCGAGGGCAATGGTCTTGGATTGTCAATTGCAAAGAGTTTCACAGAGGCTTGCGGCGGCGAATTCAAGGTAGAAATTGACGGAGATGTATTTATAGCGAAAATTTCGTTAGCAATTAGTAATTAGCCTTTAGCTATTAGCTAATTGGGACGGCAATTTCATCAGAAATTGAGATTTTCTGATAATCTCACGGGCGGATAATATCCGCCCCTACACAAAATGACATAAAATAGCCATTTGTAGGGACACAGCGTGCTGTGTCCCTACAAATTATATCAGCATACAAAAGCTAAGAGCTAACGGCTAAAAACTACAAGTTAGTATATACTTACAACTTTTGAAAAATTTTTTCAATTTTACTGCGAGATTTGGCGGTTAAGTGTTGTCTAATAGGTGAAAGGGAAAAACTTGCAGCGATATTGTTAATATGCCGATATTTTATGGTTGATTTTGGCTATTATTCACATTGATAAAAATATGTACGCTGTAAGATATAATGCATACAAGGAAATGTTTATCCATTTGCAGGAAAGGTGATACCAATGGCTTGACTTTTATTCGTGGGGTATGGAATTACTCCAATTATACTTCATTTCTATAAACAAAATCCATATATTTAAGGAGGTATTACAATGAAAAATTACAAAAGATTATTCACCTCGGCTTTAGCCGCAGTTATGACAATTTCATCAATTGCGGCAATAGACAGTAATGCTTACTTTCCGACAATAAATGATTCAGAGGAATATCAAAAGAGAATTAAATCATATGAAGATCATTATCAGCTGACAGAACAGGAAACAGAATATTTTTATAATGTTGTAGCAAACCTTTTTGAGTGCATTGGCGAGAAAAATAATATAACTAAGGTTTGGGTTTTCAATAAATCCAAAGACAATACAACTGTTCCATATTCTCGTTTTGACACGTACTTTTTTGAATATTCATTAAAGGATTATTTTAATGTTGAATTTGATTTGCCTATAGAAGACGGCGAGGCAATTTCTTCTGAATTATCCGATGCGTTGGGATATGACAGCTATTTTAAAATCAAAAGTTATGGTACGAACACAGGCGGAAATTGTGCCGGAATTTCAATAAGTTTTAATACTGATAATCACGAAATGAATTATATGATTGCAGAAAAAACCATGGCAATATTGAGTGAAAAGTATCCCATAAGTGAAAAAACATTACGGATTGACGCAGTAAATCATATCCCACATATACGCTTACAGAGTTGTTTCACAAAAATGAACGGTATCGACCCTTATGAGGAATATTGCGATAATTGTCGTGGTGAGTTTTATGATGAGTTCTACAAATCTATAGACCATGATTATATTGCTGAGAATTTCAGAGCAACATATAATCCAGAAACACATAGAGTTGAATTTCCCGATGATTATACGCAGGAAGAAAAGCTTGGCTGTTTCAGCTATTTCGTTGAAAATCACAAAACATCTATTCATTCTTATTCTAATGCGTTAGCGATGATGCCAATTATCGCAATTTCCGACTTTGATACAGAACTCAGCTACGTTGACGGTGACGCTAACCATGACAAAACAACAACAATCGCCGATGCCGCCGCTATTTTCCAATCACTTGCAAACCCCGATAAGTACCAATTATCAGAACAGGGCGAATTCAACGCTGACAGCGAGGGCAACGGAATTACAGTTGACGATGCTGTGAGAATTCAGAAGAAGCTTGCAGGAATAAAATGAACAAAGGAGGAATCATTATGAAAAAACGTATAATTTCAGCCATATTATCAATGGCAACGGTTATTTCAACAGTAACAGCACTCACCTCAAATGCTTTAGCTATTGACCCTATGATAGGAAATTCAGAGGAATATCAGGAAAGAATTAAAGACTACGAAAATTACTATCTGCTTACAGAAAAAGAAACAGAATATTTTGATAATATAATTTCGGAGAATAACGTAACTAAAGTATGGCTTCATAATAAACAAACAAATGACAGCTTTCCATATGCACAATTTGATGATTATACATTTGAAGTCGCATTAGATGACATAGTTACATTGACCTTTGAATTACCTACTGAGGACAGCGAATTAATCGGCTCTGAATTAGCTGATGTTCTAGGATATAAAAGCTATTACAGTATCGAATGTTATAATACTGCCGATAGTGCTAAAGTCGGAATTATATTTAATAGCGATAATCATAAGATAAATTATATGATTGCAGAAAAAGCATTTTCAACAGCACGAGAAAAATATCCATTAAAAAAGAAAAGTGTTCGAATAAACGCTGTAAAACATATCTATCACGTAAGCCTGCAAAGCTGTTTGACAACAGTATATGGTGATATAATAAATGGCGTACAACTGTACAAAATGACAGAACAGGAATTTAAAGAATTTTATGATTCCATTAATCACGATTATATAAAAGAAAATTTCAGAGCAGTTTATAATCCGGAAACACGTAAAATTGAATTCCCCGACGATTACACACAGGAAGAAAAGTTAGGCTGTTTCAGTTATTTTGCTGAGAAATATGATGCTAAAATACATGAGTATCGCCAAACATCAGCTTTAGAGCCTATTTCAGTTGAATTTTCCGATGAAATCAGCTACGTTGACGGTGACGCTAACCGTGATAAAATTACAACAATCGCCGATGCCGCCGCTATTTTTCAATCACTTGCAAACCCCGATAAGTACCAATTATCAGAACAGGGAAAATTCAACGCTGACAGCAAAGGTGACGGACTTACAGTTGACGATGCTGTGAGAATTCAGAAGAAGCTTGCGGGAATAACAGAATAGAAACATAAACATAAAAGGGAGCGAAATCGCTCCCTTTTAGTTATTAGAAATTAAAGGTTAGAAATAATATCAGCATACAAAAAATGGACGGTAGAAACAAATTCCACCGTCCTAAAAAAGCTAAAGGCTAACAGCTAACAGCCTTTTCAAATAATTAGGCACTTCGCATTACGAATTACGCATTAATGAAAGGCTAATCGCTAAAATCAACTTTATCAATCTCCACATCACAGTAATAATGTTCGAGGATTTCACGCCATTTACTGCCTTTTTCCGCCATATAGTTCGCCCCATACTGCGACATACCGACACCGTGACCATAGCCGCAGGTGCGGAATATGAAATTCTCTCCATCAAATTCCACGGAAAAATCAGCTGAACGAAGTCCGAATGCCTGCCGAATATCATTGCCCGTCACCTTTTTATCGCCAACTGTCACCTCTAAAACCGTTCCCGAGGGCGATTTCTCACCTGTTTTAATCCAGTTTTCGGGATTATCCTCCAACTGAATACCTTCAATCACCTTTTCAAGCCTTGCTCTGACAAATTCTGCCGATATTTCACATTCGTCAGCATAATCGGGAGCGTCCTTGTCGGATTTGCTGTTCACAGGTACAAGATAATCAACAGCCGTACCCCACATATTTTCCGCACTTTCCGTCTTTCCCGAGGACATAGAGTGAAATGCGGCTATAATCGGTTCGTCCTCATACATCATTATATACGGCAGAACTTCATCAACTGCCTCTGCTATCTTATTATAGTGCAAATCGTAGTTGTCCCCGAAATAATAGCGGATTTTTTCATCGGTGTAAAATCCCTGATATTTATTCGGGTCATCTGAAAAATCAGCGTTCCCCAATGCTTTATCGGGATATTTTTTTTGCATATTCCGCTGTCGTTCCGCATATGTATGGGCGGCAACCGCCTGTGCTTTCAATGCCTCCTCTGCAAAGCTTGCAGGCATTTCAGCCGCCACCGCACCGATTACATAATCCCTTACGCTGACCTCTTGTATTTCCCCTGTGGAGCAATTCAGCACACGATATGGCTCATATGACACGGCGGTATTTTCGGCAGTTTCAGCAGTTTCTGTCAATTCCGAAACTTTTTCCTCCTGCGAAAGGGTTTCCGCTTTTGGTGGATAATTCTCCGAATTGGCGGATATGGCAGGTATAGCAGGTATGACTGCGGCGGATACAAGAAACATCGCATAGGCTATAACTCTTTTCATAGGCAAGTCCTTTCAGTTACGATTTCACCCTATTATCACATAACTTTCACATTCATCACAGAAATACGATTGACACGCCATTTTAAATGATGTATAATAAGTATGGAAAGTTTTTTAAGGAGTGATTTTATTGAAAATTTCAGACAAGAAATCCAATATTAAAAATTTATGCAAGGAACTGATTGATAATACCATTATCGACCCTGCACTCTATCAGAAGTATCACGTTAAAAGAGGTCTGCGTAAAAGCGACGGAACAGGCGTAGTTGCAGGTATTACAAAGATATGCAACGTACACGGCTATGTCCTCAACGAGGGCGAAGTTGAAGCTATCCCCGGACAGCTTATCTATCGTGGCTACAATATAAACGACCTTGTAAACAATGTTGAGGAAGAAAACCGCTATGGTTTTGAAGAAACTGTATATCTTCTTCTTTTCGGCAGACTTCCCGATGAAAATGAATTAAAGGACTTCACAACTCTCCTTGCGATTTCCAGAGATTTACCCAACGGCTTTGTTGAAGATATGATTCTCAAAGCACCTTCAAAAAATATTATGAACAAGCTTTCACGTTCAGTTCTTGCCCTTTATTCCTATGACGAGGACTGCGAAGTGAAATCCCTTGAAAATGAAATGAAAACAGCTGTAAGCCTTATTGCAAAGCTCCCCGTTATTATGACAGCGGCATATCAGGTAAAACGTCGTGTATTCGACAATCAGAGTATGATTATGCATCCTGTCAGATACGAGGAAAATACAGCACAGACAATCCTCTCACTTCTCCGCCCAGACAGAGAATATACAGAGGATGAGGCACAGCTTCTTGACCGTCTGCTTATGTTACAGGCTGAACACGGCGGCGGAAACAACTCCACATTTACCTGCCGTGTGCTTACATCATCGGGAACTGACCCATATTCCGCATATTCAGGTGCAATCTGCTCCCTTAAAGGTCCACGTCACGGCGGTGCTAATATTCAGGTTATCAATATGCTCGACAACTTCAAGGCTAATATCAAAAACTGGGAGGACGAGGGCGAAGTAGCTGACTATATGCGTCGTACTATCAGAAAAGAAACTAACGATAATTCAGGACTTATCTATGGTATGGGCCACGCTGTTTACACAATTTCCGACCCCCGTGCAGTTATCCTCAAAAAGAAAGCCTTTGAGCTTGCACGTGGCAGAGAAATTGAGGCTGAATTCAAGCTTCTTGAAACAATTGAGCGTCTTACTCCCGAAATTTTCAAGGAAGTCAAGGGCAGCGGAAAGACAATGTGTGCAAATGTTGATATGTATTCGGGACTTGTTTACCGTATGCTTGGAATTCCCGAAGATTTATTCACACCTCTCTTTGCAGTTGCAAGAATGGCAGGCTGGTCTGCACACCGTATGGAGGAAGTACTTACAGGAAACCGTATAATCCGCCCTGCATACAAGGCTATTGCAAAAGAGCATGAATATATAAAGATTGCTGACAGAAAAAATGATTAAGCTTAAAAAAATCCTGACCGCATCTGCGGTTATGGCGGTAACTCTCACAGGCTGTACATTCGGCACGAGCATCGACAATCTCCTTGCTCCGCCGAAACTCAGCATTGAACAGGAGAAAATTTATACCGCCCTTACAAATGCAACAGGTGATTCCATAAGTCTGAAATACCCTAAAGCAGGAAAATATCTGTCAGCCTTTATCGTGGAGGATATTGACGGTGACGGCGGAAATGAAGCTGTGGTTTTCTATGAAAAAACAGGTCTTGCCGCCCCTGAAAATACTCTGAGAATAAATGTTCTTGACAGCGGCGATGACGGAAAATGGCATTCTGTTTACGATACCCCTGCGGAGGGTTCGGAAATTGAGCGTGTTATGATTTCACGGCTTGGTGAAAATGACCGTGTGAATTTAATCATCGGCAGCAGCCTTATTAACCGTTCAGAAAAATCCGTGGCAATTTACAGCTACAGCAACGGAGTTCTTGAAAATACCTTTGCAAAGTCATATTCATTCATTGATGTAACTGACTTGGACAATGACGGCGAAAAGGAGTTTTTACTGCTGAAAGGCACAACAAATGATTCTCCTGCGGCGGTGGTGGCATACAAGCTTGACGCTGACGGATTTTATCACACCTACAGCGAGGATTTAAGCGGCGGATTTACTGAATTTGACGCTGTCAATTACGGCAGCCTTGAAAGCGGCGAAACTGCCCTGTATATTGACGCTGTTTCTGGAAACGGACTTATTCAGACTGATATTGTATATATGGACGACAGAGGGCTGCAAAAAGCCTTTGATAATCCTGCACAATCGGCGGTAACTCAACGTCCGCTGGGTTGCCGCTCCTTTGATATTGACGGTGACGGAACTCTTGAAATTCCCGTTCAGAGAGTGGCGGCAGGCTACAGCAACGCTCCCGAAGGTGAGCTTATGTGGCTTACTGACTGGCTTTCTGTGGGCAAGGACGGCAAGACACGTCTTAAATATGAGTCATATTACAGCGTAGGTGACGGATATATTTTCCTGTTTCCTGCGAAATGGCATAACAAGGTCACGCTTAAACGTGACGCAATAAATGATGAACTTGTAATCTGTGCCTATGAAAACAGTGAAATCGGCACAGAGCTTATGAGAATTTACTGTGCAGAGGATATCGCCTCACGGGAGGACAGAATGGCATCGGACTATCTTCTTTTACGCACAAAGGGCGATTCCGCATATCTGGCACAGCTTCCGCAAAACGACAAAAACACATCTCTGTCAATTAACGAGGCAGAGGCGGCTATAGGATTTAAGTTCAACTAAGGGGTTCTCTAAAAACCGGAACACGAGCAGGATTCAAGCTGTGAGGGAGGTTTTTAGAGGTTCCCAAAAGGGGGAAAATTTATGAAACGTATTTTGATTTGCGAGGACGAGGACACCATAAGAGAATTTGTTGTCATCAACCTCAAACGTGCAGGCTATGACGTTGTAGATGTAAACTGCGGCGAGGCGGCACTTAAAACATTTGAACAGGAACACGGCAATTTTGACATTGTTCTTCTTGATATTATGATGCCCGGAATTGACGGCTTCACCGTATGCAAGAAAATCAGAGAAAAAAGCTCCACTATCGGTATTATTATGCTCACAGCAAGAACTCAGGAAATGGACAAGGTAAGCGGTCTTATGATTGGTGCTGACGACTACATCACAAAGCCATTTTCTCCCTCGGAGCTTACAGCAAGAGTTGACGCAATTTACCGCCGTGTATGTATGAGCTTTATCAAGAACGAAAAGCAGAGCCTTATTGAAAGCGGCCCATTCGTGCTTAATCTGAAAAGCCGTACAGTTACGAAAAACGGCGAGCCTATTGAACTTACACAGGTTGAATATCAGATACTGGAATACTTTATGAATAACAAGAATACTGCCCTTGACCGTGCAAGTATTCTCAATCACATCTGGGGCGAAAGCTATTACGGCGATGATAAAATCGTTGACGTAAATATAAGAAGAATTCGTATGAAAATTGAAGAAGAACCCTCAAGCCCTAAGTATATCATTACTATCTGGGGTTACGGCTACAAGTGGAATGACGTTCAGTAATGGCAAGAAAAAGTATTACAAAGCGTTGGATTGTCAACAACCTCGGAGTTATCATTCTTGCGCTGATTGTTATTGAACTTGTTGTAATTTATGCCATTCAAAGCTATTATTACAGTTCCGCAAAACAGTATCTTGTATCAAAGATAAATGCGGTAACAAGTGTGCTGAGTATCCATTCACAGGACAGTTCCGCCAACTTTTCCGCCGAAGTCCGCAATATGCTTGAAACCTTTAACGAAAAGGATAAAATTGAGCTTATGGCGATTAACTCAAAGGGACGAGTTGTGCTGACTTCATCGGGATTTTCTCCCGATGAGGACTATGTAATGCCCGACTATGAGGACGCTATGGAACTGGGGGAGGGAAGTTATATCGGCAGGCTTTCCTCTGAGGGTGAAAAGGTGCTGGCGGTATCAGTTCCCCTTTCCTCTTTCAACGGCGAATACAGTTCGGTGCGAATGGTAACATCTTTGACGGAAATTGACAATACAATCAAAGGGTATATTATTTTTGTAACGGCTATTTGCTCCATAATCATTCTCATTATCGTTGTTACGGGACTTTATTTCGCAGGTTCTATCGTTAAACCCATACGGCAGATAAGCGGAATTACACGTAAATTCGCTATGGGCGATTTCTCCGTGAGAATTCAGAGCAATACCGATGATGAAATCGGAGAATTATGCTCCTCAATCAACCATATGGCGGACGAATTATCCTCGGCTGAGGCGATGAAAAACGAGTTTATTTCATCGGTTTCCCACGAATTGAGAACTCCTCTTACAGCTATAAAAGGCTGGGCGGAAACTCTTATGGTTGACGGCGGAGAAAATCCCGACACAATGAAAAAAGGCGTAGGCGTTATCGTTAACGAAACAGAGCGATTACAGCAAATGGTTGAGGAACTCCTCGACTTCTCACGTATGCAGAATGGTCACTTCACTTTGCAGAACAGCAATATGGACATTCTTGCGGAACTTGGCGACGCTGTGCTGATGTATTCCGACAAGGCAAGACGTGAGCAGATTGAAATTATATATGACGAGCCTGAAATGCTCCCCATTGTATACGGCGATAAAAACCGCATACGACAGGTATTTATCAATGTTATTGACAATGCCCTGAAATATTCAAATTCGGGAGATACTGTCACTATAAAAGCCGATGTAAAGGACGGCAGAGTGCGGGTTTCCGTAAAGGATACAGGCTGTGGAATTAAAGAAACCGATTTGGCAAAGGTCAAGACGAAGTTCTACAAGGCAAATCATACAAGACGTGGTTCGGGAATAGGACTTGCGGTTGCCGATGAAATTATAGCAATGCACGGCGGAAAACTGGAAATCTACAGTGCAGGCGAGGGCAAAGGAACTAAGGTAACTATAACATTGCCGGCAAAATCCTGATCCATTAGCCTATAGCCTTTAGCTATTGTGGAGATTGGCAAAAAAACTGAATTTCGTTCCAAAATTGCGGGCGGATAATATCCTCCCATACAAAAATTATGGTATAAAGCTAATGGCTAAAGGCTAATAGCTAACGGCTTAAAAATAGGAGCAAAAAAATGAGTAAAAACAACAATTCACCAAGCGGTGAAAAATTCAAATCCAAAATCGGCGGGCAGGCACTCATTGAGGGAATTATGATGCTTGGCCCCGAAAAGGGTGCAATGGCTTGCCGACTTCCCGACGGTACAATTGATTTGGAGGTATGGGACGAAAATAACGGCAAAAATGCCCCGTGGTACAGAAAAACTCCCTTTATCCGTGGCTGTTTCAACTTTGTAAGCTCCCTCAAAAAGGGTTACAAGTACACAATGAAATCAGCTGAAAAGCAGATGACCGAGGACGAAAAGGCTGAGGAAGCAAGAAAAGCCGCTAAAAAGGCAGGCAAAGAAGTTGAGGGTGACGATGAAAAGCTGTCCTCTGAGGCTTTCGATATTGTTATGGTAATCGGTACGGTTATCGGTATCGCAATTGCTATGGGACTTTTCTTCTTTATGCCGAAATTCCTCGTTGGACTTATCCCAAATATCGAAAATTCGGGTATTCTCCGTTCAGTTGCAGAGGGCGTGGTGAAAATTGCCCTGTTTGTCCTCTATATGTGGGCGGTAAGCCTTATGAACGACATAAAAAGACAGTATATGTATCACGGTGCAGAGCATAAGACTATTGCCTGCCACGAAGCTGAATTGCCCCTTACAGTTGAAAATGTCCGCAAGCAGTCACGTTTCCACAAACGCTGCGGCACAAGTTTCATTTTTATCGTCCTCATTATCGGAATATTCGTGATGTGCTTTGTTCCCAAGGGACTTATCTGGTGGCAGCGTTCACTTTTAAGCCTTGCTACACTTCCCCTTGTGGTTGGCATTTCTTATGAATGTATCCGCATTGCAGGAAATCACGACAACCTTTTCACAAAAATTCTTTCAGCTCCGGGACTTGCAATGCAGAGAATTACAACCCGTGAGCCTGATGACAGTATGATAGAAATTGCAATTGCCGCAATGACTCCATGTATTCCGCAGGATAAATCGGAGGATGTATGGTAAGGCAGGATTTGTACAGGCATTGCACAGCCCTTATGGAATCCGCAGATATTCCCGACAGCGATTTTGATACCATGTGCATTTTTCAGGATGTGCTGAAAGATAAACTGCCTATGATGCTGCCCTTTATGACGGTGGATGCAGACAAAGAGGCGGCTATTCTTGAAATGGTTGACAAACGTATAAGCGGAATTCCCTTGCAGTATATTTTTGGTGAATGGGAATTCTGGGGACTGCCCATAAAAGTGGGGGAGGGTGTGCTGATACCCCGTCCCGACACGGAAACTCTCATTGAGGATATACTGAAAATTGCGGAAAAAAGCGGTATGACTTCCCCGAAAATAGCCGATTTATGCAGCGGCAGCGGATGTATTGCCCTTGCATTGAAAAGCGAAATTCCCTCGGCTGATGTGTATGCCGTGGAACTTTCGGAAAAGGCGCTTGCCTATCTCAAAGAAAATGTGGAACTGAATAAAGCCGATATTACTGTAATTCACGGCGATGTGCTTTCCGCAGCAACAGCAGAAAATCTCACAGAGCTTGACATAATCGTAAGCAATCCCCCATACCTCACAGCACAGGATATGGACGAATTGCAGGTTGAAGTGCAGAAAGAACCCGAAACTGCTCTTTTCGGCGGAAATGACGGTCTTGACTTCTACCGTGCAATGACTCCCATATGGAGAAAATCCCTTAAAACAGGCGGTTATCTCTGCTATGAATTCGGTATGGGACAGGAAAAAGATATAGAAAAAATAATGATAGAAAACAGATTCACCGATATAAAATTCAGCCGTGACGGCGGCGGTATAATCCGCACAGTCACCGCAAAGAAAACGGAGGTATAATATGGCAAAAAAGGAACTTAAAACAAAACCCGCAGTTGTAAAAGTAGCTGCAAAGGAAGATAAAAAAGAGGCTCTTGCAAGCGCTCTCAAACAGCTTGAAAAGAGATACGGTGCAGGTGCAGTTATGCGTCTTGGCGAAACAAAAGTGCTTAACGTGGACGCAATTCCCACAGGCTCAATGACTCTTGATATGGCACTCGGTATAGGCGGTGTGCCGAGAGGACGTATTGTGGAAATTTACGGACCTGAAAGTTCAGGTAAAACTACCGTTGCCCTTTCCGTTATCGCACAGGCACAGAAGCTTGACGGCGAAGTTGCATTCATTGACGTTGAACACGCTCTTGACCCCAATTACGCAAAGGCTCTCGGCGTAAACATCGACAATCTCCTTGTATCACAGCCCGACAGCGGTGAGCAGGCACTTGAAATTGCAGAGGCTCTTATCCGTTCAGGTGCAATTGATGTTATCGTTCTCGACTCAATTGCAGCTATGACTACCCGTGCTGAAATTGACGGCGAAATGGGTGACCTCCACGTAGGTCAGCTGGCAAGACTTATGTCACAGGCTATGAGAAAGCTTACAGCCGCTATTTCAAAGTCAAACTGCGTTGCCATTTTCATTAACCAGATTCGTGAGAAAATCGGTGTTATGTACGGAAATCCCGAAACTACCCCCGGCGGCCGTGCATTGAAGTTCTATGCCTCTGTCCGTATCGAAGTCCGCAAGGGCGAAGTTATCAAGGAGGGCGGTCAGATAATCGGTGCAAGCACAAGATGTAAGGTAGTTAAAAATAAGGTTGCTCCTCCATTTAAAGAGGCTGAATTTGATATGATGTACGGTGAGGGAATTTCCCGTACAGGCGAAGTTCTTGATATTGCCACAGAACTTGAAATCATCAAAAAGGGCGGTTCATGGTTCAGCTACGGCGACAGAAAGCTTGGACAGGGCCGTGATAACGTCAAGGAACTCCTTAAAACAGACCCCGAACTTATGGCTGAAATTGAGGAGCAGATTCTTGCACGCAAGGACGAACTTATGGACAAGGATAAGAAGAAAAATTCCAAGAATACAGCCGCAGCCGCAATTGCAGAAGTTGTAAAGGCAGCCGCTAACGAGGACGACGAGGAAATGAAAATCCTCGATTCAATTGACGACGAATTTGATGAATTCACACCTGCTGACTGATGAAAGTCACAGCCCTTGACCACTACAAAGGGAAAACCTTTGAGGTTGAATTTGACAATAAAAAAAGGCTCTATCTCCACATCGACATTCTGACGGATTTCGGAATTTGCCGTGACTGCGAGATTGAGCCTGATGAACTAAAAAAAATTGTCTATGCGTCGAATTTCCGCCGTGCCTATGAATATGCCCTGTATCGCCTTGATTACAGGGATTATTCAGCTGTTGAGATGTACGAAAAACTCCTTGAAACCTATAAAAAGGAGAGTTTATGCCTTGAAGTTGTGAAAAAGCTTGCAAAGGCAGGTATAATCAATGATGAACGGTACGGTGAAAAGCTTGCACGTAAGCTTGTGGAATCGAAAAAATACGGATTTCACCGTGCAAAGCGTGAAATGATGCAGAAAGGTTTGACGGAAGAAACGGTTGAAACTGCATTGGAGCAGTATAATGAAGCTTTCGGGGAAAATCTCTCGGAACTTCTGCGAGGAAAATACAGCCGTTATCTTGCGGATATTACAGATAAAAAGTCCGTGGAAAAGGTGAAAAATTCCCTTGTCCGATACGGATACAGCTACGATGAAATAAATCGTGGAATTGCGGAATATTTTGAATGAACGAGAGGTGCAGAGCCATGGCAATAAAAGTTGGAATGGTTTCATTGGGCTGCTCAAAGAATCTTGTGGATTCCGAAAGAATGCTCTATAAACTGAAACAAAAGGGTTACGAACTTGTAACCGAACCCGGATTGGCTGATATTGCGGTAGTCAACACCTGCGGCTTTATAAAGGCGGCAAAAGAGGAGGCTATCGAAACTATACTGGAACTGGCGGCATTAAAGGCTGACGGTACACTTAAAAAAATCGTTATCACAGGCTGTCTTTCCGAGCGTTACAGGGAGGAAGCCGCTGAACTTTTCCCCGAAGCTGATGCAGTTATCGGAATAGGAAATAACAAGGATATTGTTGATATTCTTGATGAGGTTATGCAAGGGGAGAGAGTTGTAAAATTCGACTCAAAGCTTGACGCTGAAATGACAGGGGACAGAATTATTTCTACTCTGCCATTCTTCACATATCTGAAAATTGCCGAGGGCTGCTCAAACTGCTGTACATACTGTGCAATCCCTATGATTCGTGGAAAATACAGAAGTGTTCCCATGGAAGATGTACTTGCGGAGGCTAAAAAGCTTGCTGAAAACGGCATAACGGAACTTGTGCTTATTGCACAGGATACATCACGTTACGGCGAGGATTTATACGGCGAATCAAGACTTCCACAGCTTTTGAAAGAACTTTGCAAAATCGAGGGCTTGAAGTGGATTCGTACTCTTTATTGCTACCCCGAGCGTATAACTGACGAGTTACTGGATACAATAGCCGAAGAAGAAAAACTTGTGAAGTATCTGGAAATTCCAATTCAGCATTGTGACGGAAAAATCCTTTCCGCTATGAACAGATGGGGCGATGAGGAAAAACTGGAGGCACTTTTTGCGAAAATCCGCAGTAAAATTCCAAATGTTATCCTCCGCACAACTCTTATAACAGGGTTCCCCGATGAAAGCGAGGAGCAGTTCAACGCACTTGCGGAATTCGTTGACCGTGTGGGATTTGACCGCCTTGGCTGTTTCCCATATTCCCCCGAGGAGGGTACAAAGGCGGCATCATTTGAAAACCAGATTGACGAAGATGTTGCGGCTCACCGTGCTGATATTATTATGGAACAGCAGCTTGAAAGAAGCTATGACAACAATAAAAAGCTTATGGATTCCGAACTTGAAGCCGTAGTTGAGGGTTACGACAGATTCGGCGAATGTTTCTTCGGACGTACTGCCCTTGATGCTCCCGACATTGACGGTAAGGTATTTTTCACCTCGGAAAAGCCCCTTAAAATAGGCGATTACGTTAAAATCAAAATTACAGATACCCTTGATTATGACCTGATAGGAGAAGTGATTGAATGAATCTGCCAAATAAATTAACCCTATTGAGAGTTATTCTCATTCCATTTTTCCTGTTGTTCATATATCTGGATATGCCTTTTAATTATCTCATTGCCTTGGTGATTTTTGCGGCGGCATCAATTACCGATGCCCTTGACGGAAAAATTGCAAGAGCGAGAAATCTTGTAACGAATTTCGGAAAATTCCTTGACCCCCTTGCTGATAAAATCCTCGTTCTTTCTGCTCTCACAGTATTTGTGGAGCTTGACGAAATTCATATGGGTGCAATTCCGCTGATTATCATAAGTGCAAGAGAATTTATGGTATCGGGACTTCGACTTCTTGCAGCCGACAGCGGTATTGTCGTTGCGGCAGGCATATGGGGAAAGCTGAAAACTGCGTTCACTATGGTGGCAATTATTGCGGCTCTGCTGTGGCTCAGTATCTGCTATGATTTCAATTTCGGCATACCACAGGGCATTGTGACAGCTGTTGACTGCTATGTAATACCTGCTCTTATCTGGATTTCCACCGCATTGACGGTAATTTCGGGAGCAGTTTATCTGAAAGGCTACTGGCATCTTATCGACTCTGACAAATAGGAGGGAATGATATGAAATATTGTGCCGCACAGGTGAAATATCTCACAGCGATACAGGAGCTTTCTGCGGAATCCGAGGAAGTGAAAAGCGTTGATATTGCCCGTCATTTAGGGGTTTCACGCTCCAGCGTCAGCAAAACCCTCCGTTGTCTTGCAGCTTCGGGACTTGTCTGTGAGGATTATGCCATAAGCGTTGTACTTACTAAAGAGGGAACGGAAGCGGTAAGGGAGATTTTCAGAAATTTCAATGAAACATATATTTTCTTCCGTCGTTTTCTGCGATTGAGTCACGAGGACGCACATAATCAAGCACTTACATTTGTGACTACATTCCCCGAAGAAACCTCTGACAGACTGCGAAAACTTATTAAAAAGACAATGAAAAACAATAAGTAATAGAGAACCCCAATATTTAAAGCGGCAGATTGAGTTCTGCCGCTTTTTGTTCGCCCAATATCGGCATAAGAAAAGACGGCAGGAAAATTTCCCACCGTCTTTCTTATACCAATCCCTAAAACAACAGTAGACAAATCTAATGGCATAAATGCTGCCTGTCATCGTTGGACTTCCTCACCATACGACAGTATGCTTTCGTTGTCCGCCTTGACATACAGCATTTCTGCTCATCATCTTTGTCTACTAACATTTTAGGGATTGGTATTACATTATTCTTTATCGTCCTTTTTTCTCATATCAGCCGTCATAGTAGTTGTGTTGAGGAATCCTGCGGGGTCAAGGCAGATACCCTGATAACGCACCTCAAAGTGGAGATGATTACCAAAGGAATTACCGGTATTTCCAACAAATCCGATAAGCTGTCCCTTTGTCACATACTGTCCCTCAGCGACATAGGTCATAATCATATGGGCATAAACCGTAGCATAACCGTCGGGATGCTCAATCATAACCACATTGCCGTAGCCGCCCCAGTTCCAGCCTGAACTTACAACCAAGCCTTCCTCGGCAGCGTAAATTTCCGTACCCTCGGGAGCAGCAATATCAAGTCCCTTGTGATTTCTGTCGCTGATAAAGCTGTCGCTTACCCAGCCGCCGTCAAGAGGCCAGCCCATTTGTCCTGTACCTGTCATAGGAGCACCGAAATAAACTGTCTGCGGGTCATCGGGCATAGCTGTATATGTGCCGATACCGATAGTTTCCACCACAGGGGATTTTACAATCGTATTGCTTATAACATTTCTTGACTGCTCAATTCCGTCAACATAGGTAACTTCGTATTTGCTCATTTTTTCGCCACGTTCACCCTTTGTAAGAACTGCACGTACACCCACATTGAGGGAGCTTGTTTCAACTTCAACTGTTTCATAGTCGAGGAAAGTTACAATTTCATGTTCGCAGATATACTGAATTGGGAGAAAACGCTCCGTTTCCGTAACATTGACGATTTGTCCGTTGGTTAAACCGTCAGCAGCATAGGGGTTGAGAGTATTGAAATCTTCAAGCTTCATTCCGAACTTTTTGACAATATCAAGAATAGTTTCGTCTTTCTGAACCACATAAACCTTTTTACGCTCCTTTGTGGAGGTAAGCTGATTTATTGCGTCCTGTTCGGTTTTAAGGGAACTCATAAGATAAATTCCCTTTGTATATTCAATTTTATTTGCATAGGAAACTTCTTTAACTTTGCCGTCGGGCTTATAGTCAAGAAGTGCCATATCAAGAGCAGTCTGTACTTTTTCCCTGTTGTTTACCGCACACGCAAATTTTCCGTCAATGTAAATTCCGTAAGCTTCGATAAGTTCCTCATTTGAGGCTTCAAGCATCTGATTAGCAAGTTCTGAGGGAGTCATTATGCTGTCGCTTGCTGAAATTGCACATACCGAAAGCTGAGTGGATAAGTCGATTAATTCGTCATTTTCGGAATAGGAAATTCGCTGCTGAAAATCACGTTCAGCCATATTGTAATCGGCTTCGGCAGAGATTATTCCAAGGCGTTTGCCGTTGAAATCCACCGCAATTCCGTATCTCTGAGATGAACCGCTTGTAATAATTCCTACGGTAAAGACAATGCACAACACGGGGAGAATGTAGTTGAAAGCGGTATACATAACCCCGTATTCTCCGAAAAAGAATGAGCCGATAAATTGCAGAACAGCCTCAGCATAAACTTTTCCGCCCTCTTTTTTGGCACGGCGGATATTTTTTGTAAGTTCGTTTGAGTGCTGCACACGTTTGCGGAATGACTCTGTGGAACTGCGGAAAATCAGCATAAATCCACGTTTTGCAAATTGGAGCAGACCGCAGAATTCCTCCCATATAAAGCGGAAAAAACCGATAATTCCAAGGAGTACAGCCGCAATAAATTTAAA
The DNA here is from genome assembly GCA_045539715.1 of Ruminococcus sp. Classification (GTDB taxonomy): domain Bacteria; phylum Bacillota; class Clostridia; order Oscillospirales; family Ruminococcaceae; genus Ruminococcus. The sequence goes on from JAZQFV010000105.1 coordinate 23,111, forward strand.
TGTGCAAAGACCGCTTCTTACAAATAGTCCTGTTATAAATCTTCCTGTTTTTCGCAGAAAATTCAAAATAACACTTCCTTATTGAAATTTTAATAAGCCGTTAGCTGTTAGCCATTAGCTGTTAGCTGTTAGCCGTTAGTTATTAGCTATAGGCTAAAGGCTAATAGCTAAAAGCTTTTTAGAAATGATATTCGTAGTTCAGCATTTCCTCGGTATAATTTTCAAGACGCTCTAAAAGCGGAAGAACATCTTTTTTTGCGGAATTCAGGTCATGCTCTAAATAATTTCCGCACTCAATTTCGGAAAGACCGGGGATAACGCCGTCAAATTCCGCAATAAACGCATATGCGGATTTTACGAGAGAAATCGCCTGTTCGCCTGTCATATTATCTCTTGTCAGCAGATAAAAACCTGTGCGGCAGCCCATAGGTCCTACATAGATTATGCTGTCGCTGTATTGGCTGTTTCGTGCGTATGTGGCAAAGAGATGCTCAATTGTGTGAAGTGACGGATTTGAGATATAAGTGCCGCCGTTGGGCTTGACCATACGCACATCGTATGTGATAATATCACCGTCAATTTTTGATATGTACATACCTACACCGAATTTAGTGTGGTCAACCTGAAAGCTTGCTATTTTTTCCATAATATTTCCTTTCTTTGTGAAAAGCTCCTCAATATCCTGCGGAATTGGAGCCTCCACGGTAATTTCTTCATTTGTCATTGGCAGTTTAAAGCTCATTTTTCCGCAATGGAGAGCTTGTCTTGTGATTTTTTCAAGGCTTCCCCCGTAAAGGTCATCACCTGCAAGTGGATAGCCGAAATGGCTGAAATGAACTCGAATCTGATGAGTTCTTCCTGTTTCAAGGTCAATTTCAAGGAGGGAAAAACCGTTGCCCTCTCTGATTTTCTTGTAGTGTGTAACGGCTCTTTTGCCGTCCTCACGGACACAGCGGATTATAATGCTTTCGTTTTCTCTTGCTATGGGAGCGTCAATAGTTCCCTGCGGTTCTGTAATGCCCTGAACTGCCGCATAGTATATCTTATGTGCCGTGCCTTGTAAAATATTCGCACTATGAGAATTTTTTGCCACAAGACACAATCCCGAAGTATCCTTATCAAGGCGATTTACGGGGCGAAAGGCAAGTTTTCCGTATCTTGCCGCAAAAAAATTCCCTAAAGTATCAGTTCTGTGGCGGATTGAGGGGTGAACAGGCATACCCGACGGCTTGTTGAATACGACTAAATCCTCATTTTCAAAAATTATGGGGACTTGGAGCAGGGGATTAGGCTCAATTTCGCTGTTGTCAGTCTGTTCAAGAGTGATTATATCGCCTTTTTTCACCATGTCAACAGTTCTTGCGAATTTGCCGTTTACAGCAATTCCCTTTTGATTTTTAAGCTTTCTGATAAGCCCTGCGGAAACTCCGCAGCTGTCACGGAGATAATTTTTAAGCTGCTGTGGATTTTCCGAAACTACGGTGAATACAAGTCTGCTCATGGGCGTTTTCGTCCTCCTTGAAGAAAATGGATATGCCGACAGCATATGATACCGCAATTTTCGGTATGAAATAGGGTGGAATAATCAACACAGGGAGCAGATATGTCAATATCAGTTTCAACGGGAATTTCCCTCTGTGCCGCATAAATTTAAGAGTAAACAGCACAACACGGAAAGCTGAAAGTTCACCTTTTTTCAGCAGAAGAAAGGGAACTGCCGTAAGTCCGAAACGGAGGTAAATCCACCGTATACCGAGAAAAATCCCTAACGCAATGAGATTGACCGCCACGAATAATTCCGCCTCTGCTGCACCGTCATACAGCAGATAAATTCCAAGGGCAAAGGCTGCCACTATGGGGAGAAGAAAAAGTGCTGAAATCAGGCATATAAAAAAGTTGGCGGAAATTGAACGGAGAATGAATTTTCCGCTTGAAAGATAACGTGAAAGGCGTTTCGGCTCTTTTTTGCCCTCAGCAAATAGCATGAGCCTTGCACCAAGACCGCACCACAAAGGCGGCATTATGAGAAATCTCAGCAGAATGAAAATTGCCGATAAAACTGTTTGTTCCGTGTTTATGCCTGTGAAAAGGTCAATGGGGCGGATAGTGCCGAAGTAGAGCATAAGGCTGTATAGTGCCGCTTCTGCTGAACGGAGGAGCAATTCTCCGCCGATTGGCAGCAGGCAAAGGAGAAGCAGTTCCCACCGCTTTCCCTTTATCATATTTTCCGTATATCCCGAAAGCTCCCGAATTCGCATAATAATATCACCCTTTCTTTAGTGATATTATTGGCATTTATTCGCAGATTATACGGAGGTTATTAGCTGTTAGCCGTTAGCAATTAACAATTAGCTGTTAGCTAAAAGCTAAAGGTTAAATGCTTTTATTATAAGGGCAATAACCGAGGATTTCAAATGCCTGTGAGTTGAGCCACATCTGTGCAGTTACCATAAGGTCAAATCCCTCGCCGCAGGGGGCATTGAGATATTTCGGGTCATATTTTGGCAATCCGAAACCTGTCAGCAGATTTGAAATAATTCCGCCGTGGGTAATCAATGCACAATGAGTAAGCCCGTTATTCATCATATCAATGATAATGTTGTGGAATGAAGCGTAAATTCGAGCTGTCATTTCCTCAAGGCTTTCGCCCTTGGGAGGTCTTGCATCTCTGCCGCCGCCGAGCCATGCCTTGTAATCCTCACGATTTACAAGTTCATCAACGGATTTTCCCTCAAATTCGCCGAAATTCAGTTCACGCATACCCTCGGAAATCACAAGTTCCCTGTCGGGGAAAAGGATTTCAGCCGTTTCCGTGCAGCGTTTCAGGGGAGAAGAATAAACCCTGTGTACTTTCGGGTATTCAAATTCGTCCATTTTAGCGGCAAGTTCCGCACATCCCTTATCGGAAAGGGATAAATCGGTAGAGCCGATATATATGCCGTTTTCGTTGGCATAGGTCAAACCGTGGCGGATTATGCTTATTCTGTAGCCTTTCATAGTCACATTTCCTTTCCTTATAAGGGGTATTGTAAAAATATACAAAAAAATTCCGAAAAATTTATACAATTTCCCTATTTACTTATTATACGCAATGTATTATAATATTAATAGTGATTATTATACATTATGTATCTATTAATATTTTTTATACAGGAGGATTTTCCCCATGAACTCAGATTTCGCACGTATTATCACTTTACAGAGAAAAGAACGGCATATAAGTCAGAAGCAGGCTGCCGCAGATTTAGGCATTTCTCAGGCGCTCCTCTCCCACTATGAAAAGGGAATCCGTGAATGCGGCCTTAATTTCCTTGTAAGAATTGCGGATTATTACAATGTTTCCTGCGACTATCTTCTCGGCAGAACTCCCGAACCGGAGGGAAAAATCATTACTATTGAGGATATTCCCGATGATGACGGAAATAACACATTAAAAATGCCCTCACCCGAAATCATCAACTTCAACAGAAGAATTATCAATAACTCAATCAGCTTGCTTTTCAGCCTTGCACAGAAAGCAGGAAGTATTACACTTATTAAAGAGGTTTCCTCTTATCTTATGCTGTCCGTGTACAAGCTTTTCCGTATCGTATATAATGCGAACCCACACAATGACCAGAAGCTTTTCCGTATTCCAAAGGTTATCGCAAATGACAGCTCAAATGCCATTATTTCAATGAGTGAAGCCGACATCAAGGCGGCATCAAGCGGTATTGCCGTTGACGGAAATGACTGCGTAAACAACTTTGACACGCTGTATATTACAACTTCTACATTGCAGAAGGATTACGCCCAGTATTCCTCATCTCTCCTCAATCTCATCAAACGCAGCGAGGAAAGTATTGCAAGAACCCGTGCGAAATACCACGCAACGGAAACCGAGTCCGACCGTGGTTATTAATGGGAACTCAGATATTAACTGTCACAGGCGGATTTATCCGCCTGTTTTTTATTATAACATATATGTAAAGGGTTGTCAAATTAAAAAAAGCTTTTAGCCGTTAGCTGTTAGCCAATGGGTGCGGTAATTTCATCAGAAACCGTGATTTTCTGTAGGGACACAGCGTGCTGTGACCGTTATGCAAAACACCTTTTTTCTACAGGCTGAATAGGGAGGATGTCAATTCTCTCTTTTTTATTTTTCAGAAAAAATTGACCGATTTGAAATTTGAAGCGTGTTATAAGTGAAAGGGGTTGATACAGATGAATGATACTTCAGTGCGGCCGACTGACAGTATTGAAAGAGTTGTAAAAACTTACGGAAATATGCTGTTTCGCCTGTGCCTTTCAAAAACAGGGAATGAAAGCGATGCAGAGGACGCAGTACAGGAAACAATGATGAAATATCTGTATAAATCGCCAAAGTTTACCGATGAAGAACACGAAAAGGCATGGCTGATAAGGGTTGCAACAAATAAATGCAGGGATATTATCAGATACAGGAAAAGACATCAGACAGAGGATATTGACGAAATAGGGGAAATTGCTGTAAAAGGCGAAAACAGCGGCATTTTTGACGCTCTTATGACCTTGCCCGATAAATATAGAACCGTACTTCTGCTTTATTATGCGGAGGAATACACAACGGAGGAAATTGCGAAAATAATCGGGCGAACTGCGTCGGCGGTAAAAATGAGGCTCCGTAAAGGGCGAAAAATGCTGGCAGATGTATATCGAAAGGAGTATTTGTAATGGATATAAACGACATTTTGTCTGATATGAAAAAAATAGAAATGCCCGATGATATGCAGGAGCGTATTATAAGAAATTGTTATAGAGCAATGGAGGAAAGAGAAATGAATAAAAAGTCAACAGAAAGAAAGATGAGAAAGCCTATGGCTGTAGCTGTATCCCTTGCGGTTTGCGGCTGTATTACAGGGGTAACTGCATTGGCAGCTACAGGACATTTGCAGGGATTTTTCAAGGATAAAACCCGTTGGGACGGTGCTGTTGTCGGTACAACTTATGAGCAGGCAACGGATGAAATAAATGTAAGCGTCACAAGCAGTGGGGCTGGAATTACTGTAACTGCTGAATTTTTAAATCCTAAAGCAGCACCCTATGGCTTTATCAGCGAATTTGGCATAACTGATTATACAATTTCCGATACAGAGGGAAATGTTCTCATAAAGGACGGCAAAACAGCTATGACAGCGATTTCAGAAGGTAAGACTGAGTTTGTAATTCCTACGGACAATCTTGAAAAAGGCGACTATAAACTTGAAATAAGCCAGTTTACAGGCGGTGCAAAGGCAGAACAGCCGCTTCCTATAAACGGACATTGGCTTTGCGGATTTACAGTTGAATAATGCGTAATTAATGGGCGGCAGTCTTAACGATTGCCGTCCATTTTTATAATAAAGCCGTTAGCTGTTAGCCAATGGGTGCGGTAATTTCATCAGAAACCGTGATTTTCTGTAGGGACACAGCGTGCTGTGTCCCTACAGGCTGTGGCGGATAATATCCGCCTCTACACGCACCTGTAAGCATAAACTAACAATAAAAAAGTTTCCGCAAGTAAACAATTCCACTATTTTCAAAAATATCTGATATAATAATATTGTGATAAAAATAACAATGGGGGTGCTGTATGAAAACGGTTGAAATATTCTCCGACGGTGCTTGCAGCGGCAATCCCGGACCGGGAGGATATGGCACAATTCTCCGATTTGGCACAGTTGAAAAAGAACTTTCGGGCGGCGAAAGTCATACCACTAATAACCGAATGGAACTTATGGGCGTTATCGCAGGTCTTTCCGCATTGAAAGAGCCGTGCAAGGTAACTCTCACCACCGACAGTAAATACGTATGTGACAGCATCACAAAAGGCTGGGTTTACAGCTGGCAGAAAAAAGGCTGGAAAAAAGCTGACGGCAAACCTGCCCTCAATGTTGACTTGTGGGAGCAGTTATTGCCCCTTCTTGCACGACACGACGTAACTTTCAACTGGGTAAAGGGACACGCAGGACATCCCGAAAATGAACGCTGTGACCGCCTTGCTGTGGCACAGAGAGATATACATTCTTAAAAGAGGTAAATATGGAAAGAAGATTTATTTATGCCGATAATGCGGCAACTACAGCTGTTTCTGATGAAGTTTTACAGGCTATGATGCCCCACTTCCAGACAGCATTCGGAAATGCGTCAAGCATTTATGAACTTGGCAGAAATGCACAGCGTGATATTGAGCTTGCCCGTGAAAAGGTGGCAAAGGCAATCGGTGCCGACCCAATTGAAATTATTTTCACAAGCTGCGGTTCAGAGTCCGACAACTGGGCAATCAAGGGAACTGCTGAGCAAATGGCTAAAAAGGGCAAAAAGCACATTATTACTTCCGTAATTGAACATCATGCAGTTCTTCATACTACGGAATATCTTGAAAAACAGGGCTTTGAGGTAACATATATCCCCGTTGACGATAAGGGACTTATCAATGCCGAAGATGTCCGCAATGCTATCCGTGAGGATACAGCACTTGTAACAATTATGTATGCAAACAACGAAATCGGCACAATTCAGCCTATTGATGAAATTGCCGCAATCTGCAAGGAGAAAAAGGTGCTTTTCCATACAGATGCAGTACAGGCTGTTGGCCACGTTGAAATTGACGTTCACAAGCAGGGAATTGATATGCTTTCCCTTTCAGGTCATAAAATCCACGCACAAAAGGGAATCGGTGCATTATACGTAAGAAAGGGAGTTGTTCTTCCAAATCTTATCCACGGCGGCGGACAGGAACGCAGAAAGCGTGCAGGTACTGAAAATGTTCCTGCTATCGTAGGTCTTGGAGCTGCTATGGAAATCGCCTGCTCTAACATCAAGGAAAAGGCTGAAATCGTAACAGCTAAGAGAAACAGAATTATTGACGGACTTCTTACAATTCCATATACACGTCTTAACGGCGACAGAGAAAAGCGTCTGCCGGGCAATCTTAATATTTCCTTTGAGGGAATTGAGGGCGAATCCCTGCTGCTTATGCTTGATATGTTCGGCATTTGTGCTTCATCGGGTTCAGCCTGCACATCAGGCTCACTTGATCCCTCACACGTGCTGCTTTCAATCGGATTGAAGCACGAAATTGCCCACGGTTCACTCCGTCTTTCAATTGAAGAAAATCTCACAGATGAGGACGTTGATTACATCATTGAAACAGTTCCCGTTGTTGCGGAAAGACTCCGTGCAATGTCACCTGTTTGGGAAAAGATGATGAAGGGCGAATCCTACGAATAATTATTAAGGAGAAGATAAATTATGATGTACAGCGAAAAGGTTATGGACCATTTTTCAAATCCAAGAAATGTCGGCGAAATCGAGAATGCTGACGGTATCGGTGAAATCGGCAACGCTAAGTGCGGCGATATTATGAAGATGTATCTGAAAATTGACAACGGCACAATTACAGATGCAAAATTCAAGACATTCGGCTGCGGTGCGGCAATTGCAACATCTTCAATGGCTACAGAGCTTATCAAGGGCAAGACAATTGACGAGGCTTTAAAGCTTACAAATGATGCAGTTGTAGAGGCTCTTGACGGACTTCCTGCTGTTAAGGTGCATTGTTCTGTTCTTGCTGAGCAGGCTGTTCGTTCTGCACTTTCCGACTACTACACAAGACAGGGAATTGACCCCCTGCCAATCGTAGGCGAAATTCATATGCCTGAGGAATAATTAAAGGGCATCTCTAAAGATAACAAACAAGGGAGCGATTTTTCGCTCCCTTATTTTATATGAATTATTTTACCATTGATTCAGCATAACCGTAAAGTACCAAAGAAGCGTCAATCGAATTAATCTTGCCGTCGTTATTTAAATCTCCAAGATATTTCATATTCATTTCAGTTTCGTATGGAACTTCTGTTTCTGTAAGAGCATCAGCGTAATATCTTAGTATCAAGGTAGCATCGATAGAATTGACTGAACTGTTCATATCAACGTCGCCTGCAATTGAATTGCTGTAATAATATTTTACCAGAATTGAAGCGTCATTTGAATTTACTGTGCCGTTGTTATCGTAATCGAAATTGTCACGGATATTATTGAAAACTTCTTCTGAAATATCATCGGAATTTGTATATGACTGGTCGGGTGATGCCATAACTGTTGCATAGTACAAAAGTATACTGCGAGCATCGTTTAAATCGAACTTTCCGTCCATATTAGCGTCAGTCGGCAGTTCTCCGCTTGAAAACTTCGAGTTAAGCGAGTTATCCTCTGTTTCGGCAGCAAATGAGATTGTCGGAATTGCTGATACTGCAAGAGCAGCAGAAGCAAGAATGGAAACTACGTTTTTGAATTTCATAATAATCCTCCTTAATAACAGTTATTAGCTATGTACGTGTCTTATCACTTTGAATATGATTATGCCATTGGAATTACACCTCCTATTGAACAACATATACACCACAAGTATATTATCTCTTTCATTAATTATACCCCCCATATAATTATTTGTCAATATGTATAATAACCAAAATTTCACAGCAAAATATCGTCATATTGCGAAATAATCGGCCTTTATCAATAAAAATCAAAAATGCCGCAGGAATTACCCTGCGGCATTTGTAAAAATCAATTATACAGCGTATCCCTTAGCCTTGATGATGTCAACAACGCTGTCAACATACTTACGGCAGATTTCCTCGTTTTCAGCCTCAGCCATAACTCTGATAAGCGGCTCAGTACCGCTTTCACGCACGAGAATTCTTCCTGTATCGCCCAGTTCAGCCTCAGCCTTTGCAACAGCAGCCTTAACGTCAGCGTCATTCTGTGCAGCAGCCTTATCGCTTACCTTTACATTTACAAGAACCTGTGGATATACAGGCATTTCCTCAGCAAGCTCACTAAGCTTTGCACGCTTTGACATTACAGCCTGCATAATCTTCAAGCTTGTGAGAATACCGTCACCTGTTGACGCATACTTGGAGAAAATAATGTGACCACTCTGCTCACCGCCAAGACAGCACTCATTTTCCTTCATATATTCATAAACGTACTTATCGCCAACAGCGGTTTTTGCATAGTCAATTCCTGCTGCTTCGAGAGCCTTGAAAAGTCCGAGGTTTGACATAATAGTTGCAACAACTGTGTTATTTACAAGCTTTTCACGGTCCTTCATATACTTTCCGTAAATGTAAAGGATATGGTCGCCTGTTACAACATTTCCCTTTTCATCAACGCAAAGGCAGCGGTCAGCATCACCGTCATATGCAAAACCTGCATCAAGACCGTTTTCAACTACGTATTTCTGGAGAACTTCAATATGTGTAGAGCCTGCGTTATCGTTGATATTAACTCCGTCAGGCTTAGCATTAATAACATATGTTTCTGCTCCGAGAGCATCAAAAACAGCCTTTGCAATTGACCATGCCGCACCATTTGCACAGTCAAGACCGATTTTCTTTCCTCTGAAAGAATATACGCCCAATGAGATAAGATAGCCGATATAGCGGTTTCTGCCTGAAATATAGTCGATTGAACGTCCGATTTTTTCATTGGTTGCATAGGGGAGTTTTTCCCACTTCTGACCGAAAACTTCAAGTTCGTCATCGAGATATGCTTCAATGAGGTCAATTACTTCATCTTCCATTTTTTCGCCATTGCCGTTGATAAGCTTCAAGCCGTTATCGTGGTAGGGATTGTGGCTTGCGGAAATCATAACAGCACAATCGAAACCGTCAACTCTTGAAATATAGGCTACGGAAGGAGTTGTTGTAACGTGGAGGAGGTATGCGTCAGCACCTGATGCAGTAATTCCGCCAACGAGAGAATATTCAAACATATAGCTTGAACGGCGTGTGTCCTTGCCTATTACTATTCTTGCAGGGGTATTGTCGCCCTTCTGCTTTTTGAGTTCATTGTAATACCAGCCGATAAATCTTCCTACTTTAAAGGCATGGTCAGCTGTAAGGTTTTCATTTGCGGTTCCTCTGAAACCGTCAGTACCGAAATATTTGCCCATAATTTTTCTCCTTGGAAACATATTTCACGGAAATACCCGTGACTCTCCATTATATATTCTATCATATAACGCTGATATAGTCAAGAGTTTTTTTGTCTTGGCAATTATTTTTGTCGATTTTTTAGTCAACGCTTACGTTGGTTTGTGCTAAAGGCTGACGTAGTTAGCATATACTTACAACTCTTGAAATTTTTTTCAATTTTACTGCGAGATTTGGCGGTTAAGTGTTGTCTAATAGGTGAAAGGGAAACAGCCACACAACAATATTGTTAATAGGTCGATTATTTTGCAATATGCCGATAATTTACGGTTAATTTTGGCTATTATACATATTGACAAATAAGTATACGGGAGGTATAATGAGTATAAGAGATAGTATACACGCAGGCAATCTGCAACGACTTTATTAAGGAGGAATCACTATGAAAAAACGTATAACTTCACTTGTATTATCTGCAATTACAGCGATTTCAGCAGTAACCGCCTGCCCATTTGCTATATCTGCGGAAGAAACCTATTCCTATAAGGATTCGCCGATATACGATGAAATATATGAAATTATACTTAAAAATACTGATGCGAAAATGGCACAGGGTTCAAGATATGCAAGACTTGACGATGAACTTAATGATAAATATGTCGATATCTTTTTACACAGAGGAAATAGAACACTGCTGGGTTTCAGCAATAACAATTTACCTATAAAGGTTTATTTCCATCAGTCTGATGATATTAATTATGCAAGATTATGGCCTATGAAAATCGACCCGTATGATGTTAAAATAAATTATGAATTATCCGAGGGAAAAACGTATGATGATTTAAATGAATATATACAAACAAATTATGCGGATTATAATTTGCGTGTTACCAGCGAATGTATACCTTTAAAATCATACATGACAACAGACGAAGAAGAAAAGGTAATTGATAAAATTAATATAAAAGCGCTTGTTCAGGACTTATATGATAATAATCTGATTGCTTCAGCTGAACTTGTATATGGAAGCTCGAGTGGTTCAATTATGTTCAATGAGTATTTCGGTGCAGTATCAGGCATATATTCTACAGAAGACATTACTACAATACCCGAAGATGAAAGAATTACAAATCAGGATATTCTCGAATGGAGAGCTAAGGGAACTGTTGACTGCCATTTTGGAATGCTTATAGCAAAAAGCAGAATTCCTGATGGTGTGGAATATCTTGACTATGGCGAAATGGATAAATTAGATTATGATGCTTTGTTTTCCCCCGACGCCTTTGGTCTGGTTCCGATAACACCTGAAAATGCCGCAAATGTAGATGAAAAACTGCTTGAAGATATGAACTGCTTTGCAGCTGTGCCATATGAAAATACACTTGAAAATCATATTGACCTGATGTATAGAATAAATCAGGAAATCCCGATATTTTATGGTTTGATAGGTGGTAGGGATGTCATGGGAAGTCGTTCCGTAGACGGTTTAACCATAGATATTCTCAACACAGTAGACGGTGACGCAAATTGCGACGATATCCTTTCAATCGCTGATGCCGCTGCTGTATTGCAGTCTATCTGCAACAGTGATAAATATCCCCTTTCCGTAAAAGGCACATTCAACGCTGAATGTGAGGGCAACAATAACGGAATAACCGTTTCAGACGCTATTGCAATTCAGAAAAAACTCGTTGGGATAGCAGAATAAACACACAAATAAAAGGGAGCGATTTCGCTCCCTTTAAAATTATTCCTGTGCAAGGATTTCCTTGTAGAATTCAGAGTAATCTGATCTGCCTTCCTTAGTGAACTCAATAGCAGTACGTGGGTGCTGATTGAGCAGACCTGTCATCATGTACTGAAAGTCATAACCCCATACAGCACCAGCCTCACGGATAGCAGGCATATACTTCTCAATGAACTGAATTGCAGGGTATACGTTGTATTTTGGATTTTTGAGGAATCCGAGAAGAAGCTCCATAGCGCAGTTTCCGGCACCTCTGCCCATAGCGGCATATGTGGCATCAAGCCAGTCTACACCGTCACCAACAGCCTCAATTGTATTTGCAAAAGCAAGCTGCTGATTGTTGTGTGCGTGAATACCAAGCTTTTTATTGTACTTTTCAGCGTATTCCTTGTAAATATTGATTGTGCGGACAATCTGTTCGGGGTAAAGTGAACCGAAACTGTCAACGATGTAGAGAACGTCAACAGGGGATTTGCCGAGAATATCGAGAGCCGCTTCAATATCGGATTCACGGGCATTTGAAATAGCCATAATATTACAGCTTACCTCATAACCCTTATTTTTAGCGTCCTCAATCATACTAACAGCAGTAGGAATCTGGTGGAGGTAAGTTGCCACACGGATAAGGTCAACAGGGCTTTCGGAAGCGTCGTGAATATCCTCTTTGTAGTTGCATCTGCCGACATCAGCCATAATGCCGATTTTGAGGTCGGTGTTGTTTTCACCTACAATTGAACGGATGTAATCATCGTCACAGAATTTGAGAGGGCCGAATTTTTCAACGTCAAACATTGACTTGTCGCCCTTGTAGCCGAATTCCATATAATCAACGCCTGCACGGATATTAGCGAGATAGAGAGCCTTTACAAATTCATCGGAGAAACGGAACTCATTTACAAGACCGCCGTCACGGAGGGTTGCGTCGAGAACCTTTATATCTGCTCTGTAGTCCATAAGTTTAGATACTTCTTTCATATCAATACACTTTCCTTTCGTGCTTTAAAGCTTTTATGCTTTTAAGCTTTTATGTTCTAAAGTATTTTCGTTAATAATAGTATATCACATAAATTCACATTTGTCAACACAAATATTTCCGTTTTACATCAGCGTGTTTTGTGCAAATAGCCGAAATCGCCAGCCCGATAAATCGTTTTAGAGGTTCAATACCATAAATACATCATAAGGGACTATTTCAGCATTGAGGTCGCACACCATAATATACTCCTCGTCGTTTTCGTCAATTATGTAAAATCCCACATTTTTATACATTTTCACAGCATAATTGGCTTTTTGAACTGCAAGGGAAGTTCTCTCGTAACCACGATTTTTCAGTTCCGCAAGATTCGTCCTCTCGGATTTTTCGTATGGTGCAGTTCATATGCATCGCCTTTCCTGCTTTTTTTAATAATTATATCATAAAAATAAGTTTAGTGCAATGAAAAAATGAATATTCCCCGAAAATCCGCAGATAATACCCACAAAGGAAGTGATTTTATGCCACGATATATAACACGGGGAGTATTTTTGTTTGACACTCCGCCGAAAATTGAAAGCTTTGCCGCAGTTGCAGGGGAAAAAGAGGGGCAAGGACCGTTGGGCGATTTCTTCGACAAGGTAGTAACTGACAGCCATTTCGGGCAGAAAACATGGGAACAGGCGGAAAGCAAATTTCAGCTTGAAGCCGTATCTATTGCGGTTCGGAAAGCAAATCTCACCAAAGAGGATATTGACATTATCTGTGCAGGGGATTTGATAAACCAATGCACAGGCTCGTCATACGGCTTGCGGCAGCTTGAAATTCCATTTATGGGAATGTACGGGGCTTGCTCCACCATGGCGGAAAGTCTGATTGCCGCATCTCTGCTTGTTGACAGCGGAGCAGCTGAACGCACCGCCGCTGTGACATCTTCCCATTTTTCCACAGCTGAACGGCAATTCCGCACACCTCTTTCCTATGGCGGACAGCGAACTCCCACGGCACAATGGACCTGTACCGCATCGGGAGCAGTTACCGTAACCGCAGACAAGGGCGATATTGCGGTTTATGGCTGCTGTGTGGGAAAAATTGCGGATATGGATATAACGGATATTACAAATATGGGGGCGGCAATGGCACCTGCGGCTATGGAAACTCTCTGCCGCTATTTCAAGGCTACAAATTCCTCTCCCACGGATTTTGACCATATTGTAACGGGAGATTTAGGAATTCTCGGCAGCAAGCTTCTCATTGAACTTATGGAAAAGCAGGGGTATGATATATCTGCTGTTCATAAGGATTGCGGCGAAATGATTTTCAACAGCGATGAACAGGATACCCATTGCGGCGGCTCAGGCTGCGGCTGTTCCGCCAGCGTTTTATGCGGATATTTTCTGCCAATGCTTCAACGTGGGGCATTGAAACGAATTCTGTTTATTGCCACAGGTGCGCTTATGTCGGCAATGTCCGTTCAGCAGGGAGAGTCAATCCCTACAATTGCACATTTGCTGGAATTAAGGAGTAAATGATATGATGACAGAACTTTTGAAAGCATTTTTGATTGGCGGAATTATATGCGGTGTGGGACAGCTTCTGATTGACTATACCAAGCTTACACCTGCAAGAATTCTCACGGGATTTGTTGTAGGCGGAGTAATTCTCTCTGCCCTCGGACTGTACAATCCTTTGGCGGAATTCGCAGGTGCTGGGGCAACTGTTCCGCTTACAGGATTTGGGCATCTCCTTGCAGAGGGAGTGCGGAAAGCCGTTGACCGTGACGGATTTCTCGGCATATTCACGGGCGGATTGACAGCATCTTCCGCAGGAATTACTGCCGCCCTTATTGCAGGACTTTGGGCATCTCTGATGTTCAAGCCAAAGGATAAGGCATAATTAAAGGGAGCAAAATCGCTCCCTTTTATGTTTATGTTTCTATTCTGTTATTCCTGCAAGCTTCTTCTGAATTCTCACAGCATCGTCAACTGTAATTCCATCGCAAGCAAAATCAGCGTTGAACTCGCCCTGTGCAGATAATTTATACTTATCGGGGTTGGCAAGTGACTGGAAAATAGCAGCGGCATCGGCAATTGTTGTTGTGCTGTCGTTGTTTGCATCGCCGTTGAGATAGTCGGTGAGGTCAAGGCTTACTCCGCTGAGTGTAGGATATGCAAGATCAGGAATAGAACTATCCGTACGACATCCTGTTTCTTCAAAAATTTTCTTTGCAAGCTCTATATGCTCAATTTTTGTTACTTCCTTTTTAGGAATGAGGGAAATGCAACTGCCTTCATAAGTATAATCGGTTCTTAAAACATCAAAAATATCACTATGTGCCTCGGCATATTCGAGAATTTTTTCCTCTTGATTTACATGTATGTATTCTTCGGTTTCCGCATCATAAAAACCGAATTTAACAGGATATTTTGTAATATAATCATAATAAATTGTCCTATAATATAACCTGTTGTATTCATACCCGAACCTTACAATATCATTTCCGACTATTTCTCGGATTTCTTTTGCGGTTTCAGGCAATATTACCTCACCGCTAATATGCAGCATCAGACTTGTTTTGTTTGGTTCAAATAAGAAAGAATTTACTTCAAGACTGCTGTCCAGTTGTCTTATTTTATCTTTTATCGGTTCAAGATCTGCGTTTAAGTCAAACTCAACCGATATGGAATCAGGCTTACCATAAACCTGAAATATTGTTACCTTATCGGAATCAGGATTTTCGTTACTTAAAAAAAAGTACTTTGTATTCATATTAGTTTCAAGCCAATCCTGACCCTCCAGCTGTGTGCAATCTCCAAATGTTTCGGCTATTTTTTCTTCATCAAGCCGTCCCCAATACCAATCCGGTGAGGCATTTGCGGTGGTAGCAGATATAGCTGAAATCGCTGTGATTGCCGATAATACAAGTGAAGTTATACGTTTTTTCATAGTAATTCCTCCTTAATAAAGTCGTTGCAGATTGCCTGCGTGTATACTATCTCTTATACTTATTATACCTCTCGTATACTTATTTGTCAATATGTATAATAGCCAAAATTAACCGCAAAATATCGGCATATTGCGAAATAATCGACCTATTAACAATATTGTTGTGTGGCTGTTTCCCTTTCACCTATTAGACAACACTTAACCGCCAAATCTCGCAGTAAAAATTGCAAAAAATATATATTTTTTTATTTTAACGAAAAAGCACCGCAGATAATCTACAGTGCTTTCAATACGTCTATTAAAAATTCAATTTATCTTTCAGCTTATCAAAGAAACTCTGACGCTTAGCATAGTTCTTCTCGGTAAGTGATGCCTCGAAGTCTTTGAGCAGGTCTTTCTGCTTCTTATTGAGATTTTTCGGAACTTCCACAAAAATCTTTACATACTGATTTCCACGGTCAGTTCTGTTAATTCTCTTTACACCCTTGCCTTTGAGATTGAAAACAGTACCATTCTGTGTACCTGCGGATATGTTGAATTTAACATCACCGTCAATTGTGGGAACGATAATTTCCGCACCAAGAACGGCATCCATATAAGTAACAGGGATTTCACAGGAAATATCCGCACCGTCACGGCTGAACAGAGGGTGGCTTTTAACCGTAACATGGAGGAGAAGATCTCCTGATGGTCCGTTGTTTATACCGCAGTCGCCCTGTCCGTTAAGACGCATTGTCTGTCCGTTGTCGATACCTGCGGGAATATCCACATTGACCGTTTTCTGAACACGAGTTCTTCCCACACCACGGCATTTTGTACAGGGATTTTTAACAATTTTACCCTTGCCGCTGCAATGAGGACAAACCTTAGTGGAGGAAATCTGTCCGAAAGGTGTACGCTGAGTAGTCTTGACAGAACCTCTGCCGTGACAATCTGGACAAACCTCGGCAGTAGTTCCTGCATCTGCACCTGTACCCTTACAAGCTTCACAGGCAGCCATTCTGTATGTCTTGATTTCCTTTTTAACGCCGTGGCAAGCGTCCATAAAGTTTATGATAACGCTTTCCTGAATATCAGCACCTCTGCGTGGGGCATTGGGATTTGCACCTGAACGTGTACCGCCGCCGAAGCCGCCTCCGAAACCGCCGAACATACTTTCAAGAATGTCGCCGAGATCGCCGAAACCGCCCATTCCGCCCATATCGCTGAATCCGCCGCCTCCGCCATAGGAGGGGTCAACACCTGCGTGACCGAACTGGTCATATCTTGCACGTTTATCGGGGTCGGAAAGTACCTCGTTAGCCTCGTTTACCTCCTGGAATTTCTCAACATAAGAGGGATCATCGGGGTGCAGATCGGGGTGACATTCTCTTGCTTTTTTTCTGTATGCCTTTTTTATCTCGTCCTCTGTTGCACCTTTCTGAATGCCAAGGACTTCATAATAATCTCTTTTTTCAGCCATATTTCTACTCCCATTTTAAATTGAGCCTTTAGCTATAAGCCGTTAGCAATTGAACTGTAAGCTAAAAGCTAACGGCTAACGGCTGTATATGATTAAATTGAGCCTTTAGCCCTTAGCTATAAGCCATTAGCAATTGAACCATAAGCTAAAAGCTAACGGCTAACAGCTGTATATAAATACACCTTTAGGGCGAAGGATTCTTCGCCCTAAAAATATCCTTTTTAATTAAACCTCTGTGAAGTCAGCGTCAACTACGCCGTCATCGTTGGGTGAAGCAGCCTCGCCGCCCATATTAGCAAACTGTGAGGGGTCAATACCCTGACCGTCAGGATTTGCCTGCTGGTAAATCTTAGCGGAAAGGTCATAGAATGCCTTCTGGAGTTCATCTTTAAGACGCTTGATTTCCTCTGAGTTGTTAGCCTCGCAAGCTGCCTTTAATGCAGCGGACTTCTGCTCAATATCAGCCTTTTCGTCAGCGGATACCTTATCGCCGAAATCAGCAAGAGCCTTTTCGCACTGGAATACAAGGTTCTCAGCCTCATTCTTTGTATCAACTTCTTCACGACGCTTCTTGTCCTCAGCTGCATACTGCTCAGCTTCCTTAACAGCACGGTCAATATCGTCCTTGGACATATTTGTAGAAGAAGTAATTGTGATATTCTGCTCCTTGCCTGTGCCGAGGTCCTTAGCAGAAACGTGAACAATACCGTTCTGGTCAATATCAAATGTAACTTCAATCTGTGGGATTCCTCTTGGTGCAGGAGCGATACCGTCAAGACGGAATGTGCCGAGCTGCTTGTTATCCTTAGCGAATTCACGCTCACCCTGAAGTACGTTGATATCAACAGCAGGCTGATTGTCAGCATATGTTGAGAATACCTGTGACTTCTTTGTAGGAATTGTTGTATTTCTCTCAATCATTCTTGTGCATACTCCGCCGGCTGTTTCGATACCGAGAGAAAGAGGAGTTACGTCGAGGAGGAGGAGTCCGTTCTTAACGTCACCGCCGAGAACGCCGCCCTGATATGCAGCACCGAGAGCAACACATTCGTCAGGGTTAATGCCCTTGAATGGGTCTTTGCCGATAAGCTTCTTAACAGCTTCCTGAACAGCTGGAATTCTTGAAGAACCACCAACCATGAGAACCTTGTTGATTTCAGAAATTGAAAGACCGCTATCAGAAAGTGCCTGTCTTACAGGTCCCATTGTAGCCTCTACGAGGTCAGCTGTAAGTTCGTTGAACTTAGCCTGTGTAAGTGTAAGGTCAAGGTGCTTAGGAACACCTGTTGCATCAACTGTGATGAAAGGAATGTTGATATTTGTTGTAGTTGTTGAAGAAAGCTCAATCTTAGCCTTTTCAGCAGCATCCTTCAAACGCTGATAAGCCATTTTATCCTGTGAAAGGTCAACTCCGTCAGACTTCTTGAACTCGTCAACAATCCAGTTGATAATACGCTGGTCGAAGTCGTCACCGCCAAGACGGTTGTTACCTGCTGTAGCAAGTACCTGCTGAACATCTTCGCCCATTTCGATAATGGAAACGTCGAATGTACCGCCGCCGAGGTCGTAAACCATAACAATCTGTTCTTCTTCCTTGTCGATACCATAGGAGAGAGCTGCAGCTGTAGGCTCGTTGATAATTCTCTTAACAGTAAGACCAGCAATCTGACCTGCGTCCTTTGTAGCCTGACGCTGTGCGTCTGTGAAGTATGCGGGAACTGTGATAACAGCCTCTGTAACTGTTTCACCGAGGTAAGCCTCTGCATCAGCCTTGAGCTTCTGGAGAGTCATAGCGGAAATCTCCTGTGGAGTATAGCTCTTTCCGTCAATTGTTACCTTGTAATCTGTTCCCATATGTCTTTTAATGGAAGAAACTGTTCTGTCGTGGTTTGTGATAGCCTGTCTTTTAGCTACCTGACCTACAAGACGCTCGCCGTTGTTTGTGAAAGCAACAACAGAAGGAGTAGTTCTTGCACCCTCGCTGTTGGGGATAACTACAGCGTTACCGCCCTCAACAACTGCTACGCATGAGTTTGTTGTACCTAAATCAATACCAATAATTTTTCCCATAATAATAACCTCCGAATAATAATTAAAAATTGTGAATTAAGAATTAAGAATTAATTCTTACTCGTCTTTTAGAAATTTTTTTGCGGACACGGCTCGCCGTGTCCCTACAAATTATCGTTAGCAATATAATTTCAGCTTACAAAAAGCTAATAGCTAACGGCTAATGGCTAAAGGCTAAAGGCTCAATCCTTAGCAACTGCAACCATAGCAGGACGGATAAGCTTATCGCCCATCATATAGCCTTTCTGGAATACTGCACAAACGTGGTTGTCAGCGTAGTCCGTATCGGGTGTCTGCTGAATTGCGTTGTGGAAATTGGGGTTGAATTCTGCTCCGAGAGCTTCAATCTCGGTAACATTCATCTTAGCCATAAATTCCTTTAACTGATTGAATATCATCACCATACCGTTTTTGAAGTTTTCATCAGAACATTCAAATTCAAGTGAACGCTCATAGCTGTCAACAACGGGGAGGAGATTTTCTATACACTTAGCGGAAGCATTAGCGTATGTATCGGACTTTTCACGTGCAGTACGCTTGCGGAAGTTGTCATATTCCGCAAAAAGTCTTACATACTTTTCATTTGCCTCCTCAAGCTTATCTTCGAGGTCTGCAACCTGTGCGGCTACATCATTGTATTCGCTTACAGCGTCGTCCTCATCGGCTGACTCAGCGATTTCCTGCTCTGTGATTTCTTCTGCAAGCTCCTCGCTGTTTTCAAGAATTTCATCTTTTTCGTTATTCATCTGTTCAGTCATTGCTGCTCCTTTCCGCAGAATTGTCTATAATCTCCGATTCTGCATCTATATTATCATCATCCGACATAAGAGCAGTAATCTTATGTGTTAGATAATCAATGTAAGGTATAATTTTCTTATAATCCACACGCATAGGGCCTATGACTCCGAGTGAGCCTGCCTCTTTGCCTTTTTTGCGGTATTTCGAAACAATCATACTTGAATTGCCTATGGCAAAATTTCCGTCGTTGCCGAACTTTACCTGAATTCCGCTGAATGAGTCCTCCAGAAAATCGGTAAGCTCATTTTTGTGCTGAATGAACCGCACCACTTCCATTTTGTCAAGTTCGTCACAGGAGAGAAGTTTTTCACTTCCGCTTACAGTAAGCTGCTGCTGTTTCAAATCCTCCGAAAGTTCGCATATACCTTTTACAAGAGGTGAAAGGCTTATCATATAGGCTGACACAGCGGCTATCATCTTATCAAGCATTTCCTCCGAAAGTTCATCAATGGAAACTCCGCTGAGATTTTCGTCAATATACTTTGTGAAGAAATCAAGCTGTTCATGGCTGAGGTCAAATTCAAGTCTGCAAGCCTTGTTTTTGATACTTCCGTTTGAAGTTATAAGGAGAATGACGTAAAGCCTTTTTCCTGTGGGAATAACCTCAACTTTAGAAATAACGGAAAATCTCGGTGCTGAATTTGTCACAACCGCCGCACATTGGGTAAGCTCCGTGAGTGCCGTTGCAGCATTTTGTATAAGCAGTTCTTCGGGAGTGTTTTCATCTCCGAGAAGCTCATCAAGCCGCATTTTTTCCTCATCGGGCAATTCCGGCAATGTCATAAGCTCGTCAATATAAAGACGGTAGCCCTGATATGTGGGAACTCTGCCTGCGGAAGTGTGAGGCTGTTCGAGATAGCCGAGGCTTTCCAGCGTAGCCATATCATTTCTGATTGTGGCGGCAGATACTTTTATATGCTCCAGCTTTGAAATTGCCTTAGAGCCTACAGGTTCGCCTGTTCTGATATATTCATCAACAACAGCGGCAAGAACCTTTAGTTTTCTGTCGTCCATTTTGTCAGCCTCCTTTCTTAGCAGAGTAGTTGTTCAACTGTTAGCACTCATTCTCTTTGAGTGCTAATATTAATTTACCACTATTATAACAATTTGTCAAGGGGTTTATTCATTGTTTGTAGATTTGCACTAAATGAACGGTTTGGATTTGTGTACTTTAGGGCAGAATTTTGTTAAAGCCGTTAGCTGTTAGCCAATGGCTAAAGGCTAACAGTCATATGTTAGTACATACTTACAACTTTTGAAATTTTTTTTCAATTTTACTGCGAGATTTGGCGGTTAAGTGTTGTCTAATAGGTGAAAGGGAAACAGCCACACAACAATATTGTTAATAGGTCGATATTTTACGGCTAATTTTGGCTATTATACATATTGACAAGGAGTATAATCAGTATAAGGAAAGGTGATACCAATGGCTTGACTTTTATTCGTGGAGTACTAGAATTACTCCCACATTACTTCGTTTTTATAAACTAAATCCATATATTTAAGGAGGAATTATTATGAAAAAAAGATTATTATCATTATTAATGGCAAGCTCAATGATTTTGAGTTCAAATGTTTCTGCCGCATTTGTTTCAGCAAGTGATGAGGAAGTCGGAAGTAACATAACAACCGTTGACGAAAAAAAGCCTGTAAGTACCGAAAAATGCTCTGAACAGCTCATAAATGCTATGAACAGTGATGCCGCAATATTTAAAGTACAGATTTTGTATCTAGATGTTCCCATAGATGAAGCACGTGAAAGATATGAATATATTACCCGTTTAACAGAGGAATACCATATAGAACACATGAGCGATGATATTGATGTATATGAACTTATTGAAAAAACACGTGCTTATAATGAGAAACTTTTGACGGAATTAGTTTATACAAAGAGTGAAGAATGTGCTGAACAGTTGCTTGCTGAGATTGATGCAGACGTATCAAAGGCGTTAATCCTGCCCACATATTCAATAATTGAATGTGAATTAGATTTGGAACAGCTTACAAAGGCATTAGAGCAGGAGCAGATTTATGAAATCAGACTAAGCAGCGAAGTCCCCGATATACAAGCTTCTAGAAATACGCAAGCTCACGTAAATAATGAAGTTTCACCTCTTACAACAACTACAGTTGTTCCCGTTAATGTTACAGGAGATACAAACTGTGACGGCGTTGTTACAATCGCCGATGCCGCCGCTATTTTCCAGTCACTTGCTAACCCTGATAAGTACAAATTATCTGCACAGGGCGAGTTTAACGCTGACAGCGAGGGTGACGGAATTACAGTTGACGACGCTGTGAGAATTCAGAAGAAGCTTGCAGGAATAAAATGAACAAAGGAGGAATCATTATGAAAAAAAGATTATTATCAGCTGTTTTATCATCAGCAATTATTATGAGTACCCTTGGTGCAATGACCGGTTCTGCAATATTTGTAGGGGATACAGAGGGTTCAGAATCATATAATAAACGTATCGAGAGTTACAACGAAAAATACACATCAAGTCCCGAAATTACTGAATTAGTAGCTGATGTATTCCCCGATTCTGACTGGGATTTGGAAAATGTATGGTCTGTAAATTCAGGTGACTTTAATTGCCCCAGATTTTTCATAGAACATTCACATCCCGATTATATTTCTTTTCGTTCAGTGACACTTCCCCAAAATGATGAAGAAGTTGAAGCACTTGTAAATGAAATAAAAGCTGAATTAGGATATGAGGATTTAATTAAGTTAAGTGCAGGTAAAGATGGATTGGATAAGTATTCCAGAATTGGCATTGGTTTTGTTGAGAAAAACCATCAATTGAATTATATGATTGCGGAAAAAGCCTATGCAATTATTAAAGATAAATGTGAAATATCATCTGTTCAATCAGGTTTTTCACGAAGGCAATTTATTGATTTAATAGTTTT
This sequence comes from Ruminococcus sp., assembly GCA_045539715.1. Taxonomy (GTDB): domain Bacteria; phylum Bacillota; class Clostridia; order Oscillospirales; family Ruminococcaceae; genus Ruminococcus. The sequence continues at coordinate 45,964 of JAZQFV010000105.1, forward strand.
TAATAGATTGTATATTCCCTGTGTGATAGATGGTGTGAAACATACTGAAATAAGGGATGAACGTTTAAAAGAAATATACGAATCTGTTGACCATGATATGCTTAAAGAAAAGTATGGAGCAACACTTGACGAAAAAGGCACATTGGAATTTGCCGAAAATATTACGGTTATTGAACAACTTCAATGCTTCAAGTATTTCGTTGAAAACTATGATGCACGTATAGACGGAACGGCTCCTTCTTCAAATGATTCTATGACCGTGGGTGAGGCTGATTTTTCAGAAATTACCTACCTTGACGGTGACGCTAACCGTGATAAAACAACAACAATTGCCGATGCCGCCGCTATTTTCCAGTCACTTGCTAATCCCGACAAATACAAATTATCTGCACAGGGCGAATTCAACGCTGACAGCGAGGGTAACGGAATTACAGTTGACGACGCTGTGAGAATTCAGAAGAAGCTTGCAGGAATAACAGAATAGAAACATAAACATAAAGGGAGCGAATTCGCTCCCTTTAATTTTGTGGGAAATGCGTTTTGTATAGCGGCATACAAAAGTTAACAGCTAACGGCTAAAGGGTAAAATCTAACGGCTAAGTTATTGTGAAAATGCACATAAAAACAAAACAAATGCCGTGAAAGTTCTACAATGAAATTTTTGGGAAAGCTTGCAATTAGGCGGTAAATATGATATAATAGTATACGTTGAGTATGGTGTGAAAACACCTTGCCAAGAAGATATGCGTTGAAGCGAAAGGTTGCTGGCGGTATGTCAGGTAATTTTCGTGGAGTATGTCCGATTTCAAACCGGGCGAAAGGGATAAAGGACACAGTTAGTGCGATTGCTTACGGTACAGCTTGCGAGTGTACCTATAGGCTATTTTTGTGTCCGTAACCATGTCTGCTCGAAAATACAAGAAATTTTCGAGTTTTTTTATCAGACAGGGTATGAAACACTCGGCAACGTGTGATATCCCTCAAAACGTCCTCAAAAATAATCAAGGAGGCGAAAATAATGGCAGTCAACGAGAAAATCAGATTCAAGATCAAGGGCTACGATCACGCTACAGTAGATATTGCTGCTGCAAAGATTGTTGAGGCAGCTAAGAGAAGCGGTGCGAGAGTTTCAGGACCTATTCCGCTCCCTACAAACAAGGAGATCGTTACTATCCTCCGTGCTACTCACAAGTACAAGGATAGCCGTGAGCAGTTCGAAATGAGAACTCACAAGAGACTCATTGATGTTCTTCGTCCTACAGAGAAGACAACTGCTGCTTTTGATAAGCTTGAAATCCCTGCTGGCGTAGACGTTGTAATGGAAATCAAGTAATTACAGCCTACCCCGAAATACCGTGTGGGAAACGGAATGGCAGTAATCTGCCGGTCAAGTTGGTAAGACCTTTATCAACCAATAACCTAATAGGAGGAAATGAAAATGCAGAAAGGCATTATCGGCAAGAAGATCGGTATGACACAGATCTTCGACGAAGCAGGAAAAGTTATTCCTGTAACAGTAATCGAAGCCGGCCCCTGTGTTGTTGTTCAGAAGAAGACTGTTGAAAACGACGGTTACGCTGCACTTCAGCTCGGCTACGGCGACGTAAAGGTTCAGAGAGTTAATAAGCCTATGAAGGGTCACTTCGACAAGGCTGACGTGGCTTGCAAGAAAACTCTTAAAGAGTTCAGACTTGATGACTGCGACGCTCTCAATGTTGGTGACATCGTAAAGGCTGACACATTCGCTGTTGGCGATGCAATTGATGTTATCGGCACAAGCAAGGGTAAGGGCTTCCAGGGTCCTATCAAGCGTCACAATCAGCACAGACTCAAGGAAACTCACGGTACAGGCCCTGTTCACAGACAGGCAGGTTCCATGGGTGCTTGCTCCTCACCTTCAAGAATCTACAAGGGTAAGGGCATGGCAGGTCACATGGGTGCTGAGCAGGTAACTGTTCAGAATCTTGAAGTAGTTAAGATAGACGCAGAAAACAATCTCATCGCTATTAAGGGTGCGGTTCCCGGTCCTAAGGGCGGAATCGTTTATATCGTTGACAGCGTTAAGGCTTAAGGAAGGAGGAAACGTATATGTCTACAATTTCAGTATTTGATATGGCTGGAAATCAGGTTTCCGAAACAGAGCTTAATGACGCAGTATTCGGAATTACTCCCAACGAAGGCGTTATGCACGCTATGGTAGTAAATTACCTCGCAAACCAGAGACAGGGTACACAGTCTACACTTACAAGAACAGAAGTAAGCGGCGGCGGAAGAAAGCCCTGGAGACAGAAGGGTACAGGTCACGCAAGACAGGGATCCACACGTGCTCCTCAGTGGGTACACGGTGGTGTTGCTCTCGGACCAAAGCCCAGAGATTACAGATACGCTCTCAATAAAAAGGTAAGAAGACTTGCTATGAAGTCTGCTCTTTCCACAAAGGTTCTCGACAATAACATGATCGTTCTCGACGCTCTTGAGCTTGATACATTCAAGACAAAGACAATCGTTGAGATGCTCAAGGCTCTCAATGTTGAGGGTAAGGCACTCATCGTTACTGCTGAGGCTGATACAAAGGTTATCAAGAGTGCAGCTAACATCCCCGGCATCAAGACCGCTGCTGTTAACACACTCAACGTATACGATATTCTCAACTACGATAAGTTCATCGTTGTTAAGAATGCCGTTGGAAAAATCGAGGAGGTGTACGCATAATGAAAACTGCTCAGGATATTATTATCAAGCCCGTTATCACTGAAAAGTCTATGGACGGACTTCAGGCAGGCAAGTACACTTTTAAAGTGGCTAAGGACGCTACAAAGCCCGAAATCAAGAAGGCTATCGAAAAGCTCTTCGGCGTTGAGGTAGACAAGGTTACTACTATGAACGTAAAGGGCAAGATGAAGCGCCTCGGCAGATACGAGGGTATGACAGCTTCCTGGAAGAAAGCTATCGTTACACTTACACCCGATTCTAAGACAATTGAATTCTTCGAGGGTATGTATTAATCAGATTTGCTGATTAAAGTATGGGAGTAATGCTCCCGCAAAAACGCATTATAATAAGGAGTGAAATAAATGGCTATTAAAACCTACAAGCCTACGACGCCTTCAAGACGTCAGATGACTGTAACAGATTATTCTGTACTGTCAAAGGTTGAGCCGGAAAAGAGCCTTCTCGAACCCATGAAGAAGAAGTCGGGAAGAAATAGCTACGGCAGAATTACAGTTCGCCACAGAGGCGGCGGTAACAGAAGAAAGTACCGTATCATTGATTTCAAGCGTGACAAGGACAACATGGTTGCTACTGTTCTCACACTTGAGTACGATCCTAACAGATCAGCATTCATCGCACTCGTTCAGTACGAGGACGGCGAAAAGAGATATATCATTGCTCCCAACGGACTTAAAGTTGGCGATAAGGTAGAGTCCGGTTCTGAGGCTGATATCAAGCCCGGTAACGCTCTCAAGCTTGCTGACATCCCTGTTGGTACATTTATCCACGCTATCGAGCTTTATCCCGGCAAGGGCGCTCAGCTCGTAAGAAGTGCCGGTAACCAGGCTCAGCTCATGGGTAAGGAAGACAAGTACGCTCTCGTAAGACTTCCTTCCGGTGAAATGAGAAAGGTTCCTGTAAACTGTAAGGCTACAGTTGGTCAGGTTTCAAACATCGACCACGAGAACGTAAACTACGGTAAGGCTGGTCGTGTAAGAAACATGGGTTGGAGACCTACTGTTCGTGGTTCTGTTATGAACCCATGCGATCACCCACACGGTGGTGGTGAAGGTAAGTCACCTATCGGAAGACCCGGCCCTGTTACACCTTGGGGCAAACCTGCTCTTGGTTACAAGACACGTAAGAAGAATCACAGAACTGATAAGTTCATCGTTAAGCGCCGCAACGGCAAGTAATCTGAAAGGAGGAACTTGATAAATGAGTAGAAGTATCAAAAAGGGACCTTATGTCCAGGAAGTTCTCCTGAAGAGGGTCGTTGCTATGAATGAGGCAGGCGAGAAGAAGGTTCTCAAGACATGGAGCCGTTCATCTACAATTTTCCCTGACTTCGTTGGTCACACATTCGCTGTACACGACGGTCGCAAGCACGTTCCGGTATATGTAACAGAGGATATGGTAGGTCACAAGCTCGGCGAGTTCGCACCTACAAGAACATACAAGGGCCATGCAGGCTCCAAGACATCTAACAACGGTAAGAAATAAGCGGAAGGAGGAGATATAGATGGAAGCAAGAGCTTATTTAAGAAATGCTCGTATATCACCCAGAAAGGTGCAGATCGTTCTCGATCTCATCAGAAACAAGCCCGTTGATCTGGCTTTAGCTGCTTTGGATCTTACTCCTAAGGCTGCAAGTCCTATCGTTTCAAAGCTTGTAAAATCTGCTCAGGCTAATGCTGTTAACAACTTCAGCATGGACGGTGACAATCTTTATGTTGCTGAGTGTTTTGTAACACCCGGACCTATCATGAAGAGAATAAGACCCAGAGCACAGGGCAGAGCATTTAGAGTATTCAAGAGAACATCACACATCACAGTTGTTCTTAAAGAAAAAGAATAATCCCAAGGAGGTCTGATTAATGGGACAGAAGGTTAATCCGCACGGTCTTCGTGTCGGCGTTATTAAAGATTGGGATTCACGCTGGTATGCCAACAAGGCAGATTTCGGCGACACTCTTGTTGAGGACTACAACGTTCGTAACTTCATTAAGAAGAGCTTGTATGCAGCAGGTGTTCCCAGAATCGAAATCGAGCGTTTTGCCGATAAGGTAAGAATCCACATTCACTGCGCTAAGCCCGGTATCGTTATCGGCAGACAGGGCGCTGAAATAGAGAAGCTCAGAGTTCAGCTTGAAAAGATGATGAACAAGCAGGTATTCGTTAACATTATCGAAGTTAAGCAGCCTGATATGGACTCACAGCTCGTTGCTGAGAAGATTGCTCTCGACCTCGAGAACAGAGTATCTTTCAGACGTGCAATGAAGCAGTCCATCGGCAGAACAATGAGACTTGGTGCTAAGGGTATCAAGGTTAAGGTATCAGGCAGACTTGCCGGTGCTGAAATCGCAAGAAGCGAGAGCTACCACGAGGGTACAATTCCGCTTCAGACAATCCGTGCAGACATCGACTACGGCTTCGCAGAGGCTAACACAACATACGGTAAGCTCGGTGTTAAGGTATGGATCTACAAGGGTGAAGTTCTCAAGGGCGACGCTGCAAAGGCTGCTGCTCAGAGAGAAAAGGCTGAGAAGAAGGTTAACGGCAATCGCCGTGATGACCGTCGTCGCCGTGATGACAAGCGTGACGGCAACAGACGTGGCGGCAGAAACTTCAACCGTGACTCAAAAAGAGAAGGAGGTAATCAGTAATGCTGCTTCCAAAGAGAGTTAAATACCGCAGAGTCCACAGAGGACGTCTGAAGGGTAAGGCATACAGAGGTAACAAGGTAACATACGGTGATTTCGGTCTTCAGGCTCTTGAGCCATCATGGATCACATCCAACCAGATCGAGGCTGCCCGTATCGCTATGACACGTTACATCAAGAGAGGCGGTCAGGTTTGGATCAAGATTTTCCCTGACAAGCCTATCACAGAAAAGCCCGCTGAAACACGAATGGGTTCAGGTAAGGGTTCTCCTGAGTACTGGGTTGCAGTAGTTAAGCCAGGCAGAGTTCTCTTTGAGATCAAGGGAGTATCCGAGGAGGTTGCACGTGAGGCTATGCGTCTTGCAATGCACAAGCTCCCCATCAAGTGTAAGTTCGTAACTAAGGAAGAAGGAGGAGAGCAGTAATGAAGGCATCTGAAATCAGACAAATGTCCGTTAACGAAATGAACGAGCAGCTTACAAGCCTTAAGGAAGAGCTCTTCAATCTTCGTTTCCAGCTTGCTGTAAATCAGCTCGAAAACACAGCACGTATCAAGGCTGTAAAGAAGGATATTGCTCGTATCAAGACATCTCTGCGTGCTGCAGAGCTTGCAGAGCAGTAAGAAAGGGAGGATTTAGCTAATGTCTACTGAGAGAAACCTTAGAAAAACAAGAGTAGGTAAGGTTGTAAGCGATAAGATGGA
>JAZQFV010000106.1:0-11969 GCA_045539715.1 Ruminococcus sp.
GCGTTTCGGTTTCGATATATCGCAGAAAAGTCTTGATGAAAATGATGAATATTTTGAATACAAAATCCTTGTTCAACCGTCAAAAGCATTTTTCGGCTGGCTTTTCTCATTCGATACGCAAGATATAAAATTAACCGCTCCGCAGATTCTTGTTGATAAATACAAAGAATATCTAACGGATAGGTTGAGGGGGTATTAATAGAATGTTTTCACAATAATGGGAACCCCTAATGATATATCGAAAGAATCCAAAGATAAACTATTGAACAATTGATATAAAATTTACAATTGTTTTGTTGACAAATTTATACGTATATGGTATAATATAATTGTAGTATATTACGTCTTATATATCCGATATATCAATGGGAGGCTGTCACATGAATATAACAACAAAACTCAATAAATTTATTGCTGCATTAGTTATACCGTCGATTTGTATTCTTTCATCATGCAGTCAGACAAAAAATAATAATGAAAACAAAAAAGCTTCAACTGATTTTCTTGATATTGCATTTGGCGAAGATTTTACAGAGCTTAATGCAAAACTTACACTTATAACCAATCGCACTGATCTTATTCAAGATACACCGGAGGGAATTGAATTTCCGGATTATATAGCAGAGTTTAATAAAATTTATCCTAACATCTCAGTGACTGTTGAAGGTGTTTCGGATTATGACAGTGATATGGCAGCTCGTCTTTCTTCCGGAAACTGGGGGGATATCTGCTGTGTTCCAGCAGCTGTTTCAAGTGTTGATTATCCAAAATATCTTGAACCACTTGGAAGCTATGATGAACTTTCAGAAATTTACGAATTTGTAGACCAGTGTCTGAATGAAAGAATTGTTTATGGTATTCCAACTTCAGGCAACGTTCAAGGAATTGTATATAATAAAAGAATCTGGAAAGAAGCAGGCATTGATAAAACTCCCGCAACACCCGATGAATTTTTAAAATCTCTGGAGGCTATAAAAAACAATACTGAAGCTATTCCCCTTTACACAAATTATGCAGCTATATGGCCGCTGGGTACATGGGATACTTATATTTACAGTTGTGCCACAGGAAATATGGATTATAAATATAACATTTTACCATATAAAAAGAATCCGTTTTCAAAACAGCCTGATAATTCAGGTCCTTATGAAGTGTTTAATATTCTTTATAAAGCTACCAGCAAAAAACTTATAGAAGATAATCCTGCTGCAACAAGTTGGGAATTAAGTAAAGCTGCTTTGAACAGAGGAGAAATTTCTGCTATGGTTCTTGGAAGCTGGGCTGTATCTCAGATTCAGGCTGCCGATAAATTCCCTGATGATATAGGATATATGCCGTTTCCCATTTCTGTAAACGGTACACAGTACTCTATAGCAACAGGTGACTACGCTTATGGAATCAATTCCAGAATTTCCGAAGATAAAAAAACCGCTGCAAAAATATTTATCAAGTATATTGTAGAAAAGTCAAGTTATGCTTATGATCAGGGAAGCATCCCTATACTCAAAGGCAGCGAGTATCCGGATATATTAAAAGATTTTGAAAACACAACATTGCTGAAAGACAATCCTCCTGCAAAAAACAATGATTTTCATACGCCTGTAAATAGTGATTCAGGAATTTCTTTTGGAGCAGATTCAACTCATGTATGCCGTATAATTGACTCTGCAATAAGCGGAGAGGAAAGTTTTGAAGATATTATCAATGATTGGAATGAAGCATGGAGCAGTGCACAAGAAAAAAATAACATCACTGTCATATATTAAATAAGGGTGAGAAAAATGAAAGAAAACAAGCCGCAAAATAAAAAGTATAATTTTCAAAGTCACAGTCTTGCGGCAACGCTATTGTTGTTTGTTTACATTGGTATCATTGCCGCTACCTATGTGATATATATAAATGGTTTATCAGAAAAAAACTGCTATAAAGACCTTTCAGCCTCAACTAAAGAATCGTGCCGCACCATAGAAAACAATTTCCGAAATGACCGTTCATCATTAAGGCTTCTTTCACGAATGATAGCAAATGAGAAAAATCTGTATTCCAACGAAGTAAACAACTTTCTGACAAGCTATGATGTGAATACACTTATTTCAAACATCGCTATACTTACTTCTGACAATAACATAATACAATCACGGCAGCATAATAACTCGGCAGATGGAATTATAGATTTTGCAGAAGAAGCAAAGCTGGGTGAGCATATAAGCGAACTGAAAAAATCAAGTATTACAGAAAATGCAGATGTTATGTATAGTTTTATTCCAATTCGTTCAAGCGGGAAAACCATAGGCTTGTTATTTACTGAACTTAACCCGACTTCAATTGCTAATGCATGGTCGCCCGAAATGTATGACGGAAAAGCATCTTTCTGTATAATACAAAGAGATACCGGAGAAATACTTGTTAACGATTGGAATAAGAACATAAAAAATATTTCTGATTTAGGCAATAAAAAGCTTGATGAAAGTATAAAAAACGGAGAAACCGGATTTCTGGAAATTAAATCAGACAATATTGAACAGTTTGTTTCTTATATGCCTATGGAGCTTGAAAATTGGGAAATTGCTTTTTTTATAAGTGAAGACGTTGTTTTTGCATCGGCAAATGAAATGCATAATCTTATGAAGTTATTCCTCTTTGGTATAGCAATAGGATTTATTCTGTTTATTTTATGGATGCTATGGTCAAACAGAAGTTCTATAGATAATGCTGAAAAAAATGCTAATATAGATGTTTTAACCGGATTGCAGAACCGAAACAGATATGAAAAAATGTGCAAGACTTTGCGAAACAAAGAAAAAGAAATTACTTGTATCTACATAGATGCAAATGGTCTGCATGATATAAACAACACAAAAGGACATCTTGCAGGCGATCAGATGTTAAGATTCATTGCTGATACACTTAAAGTATCCTTTGGTGATGAAATGTTGTATCGCATAGGCGGAGATGAATTTGTTATCTTCCTCAAAGATAAAAATATGATCAGCATAAATGACAAACTGTCAGACGTACATAAAACCTTAAATAAAAACGATTATCATGCTTCTGTCGGTGTGTGTACAGGGAATGAAGATATGAATCTTGATGATATAATTAAAACAGCTGAGAAGCTTATGTATGAGGATAAAAAGAAATATTATGAAAGAATCGGCAAGGATGTAAGAAATAAAAAGTAAATTAATCTCTTCTTTATTATTATATTTGATGGCTCTTATGATTCGTTTCCTGATATATGTATTAAGGGCATCTCTAAATACTCCTTTTGAGATGCCCAATTGATATGTGTTATAATATTCTTGTAGTACTTATTTCATTGTAATTTAATAATACCACAAAAAATTACTGCTGTCACGCATTTTTTTGCGTGACAGCAGTTTTTTCTTTTTTTACTCTTTTTTACAGTACCTTGAATTTATTTGCTTTTCGGCAAAACCACCGTAACAGACGTACCCTTATTCTCCTCGCTCTGAATTGCAATTTTTCCTCCGTGATACTGAACAGAATGTTTAACAATGGAAAGTCCAAGACCTGTTCCGCCTGATTTTTTTGAGTGGCTCTTATCCACACGGTAAAAGCGTTCAAAAATTCTTGTATGATGTTCGGGAGAAATACCTATTCCGTTGTCGGAAACTGTTAGTGCTACTTCTTTTTCTGTTTCTGAAATATTAACCTCAACCTTGCCGCCATCGGGAGTGTATTTAATACTGTTGTCGCAAAGATTATAGATAACCTCAAAAAGCAGGTGCTTTACGCCGTAAACATTTCCGCTGTCACCTGAAACGGAAAGGGTAATATCTTTATTATCTGCACTGTCACGGAGAACTCTGCAGGCTTCATTTGCTATGTCATAAAGCGAAACATTTTCTTTTTGCAATTCACTCTGTTCGTCAAGCTGTGACAGCCTTATAATATCATCAACAAGCGTTACGAGTCGTGTCGCTTCTTCACGGATATGCCCTACAAATCGTGGCATATCCTCTTGTTTTACAAGTCCGTTTTCGATAAGTTCTGCACTTCCCGTAATAGTCTGAAGCGGAGTTTTAAGTTCGTGGGAAACATTTGCCGTAAACTCTCTGCGAAGTCTTTCAGCGTCAGCCTGTTCTGTTATATCAAATGCAAGAACAACCGCACCGACAGTTTCTCCATCTGTTTCAATACGGCTTATGTCGAACTGATATTCTTTTTCACCGAGTCTTGTACGAATTTCAGAGTGTCCGCCTGTGAGTGCCTTTTCGATAGCAGAAGTTATTTCGTGTCTGCGGTTTATTGTCAGAAACTCTTTTCCTACACTACTTTCATCTGTAGCGAAAATAGCAGTTGCCGCAGAGTTTATAGTAAGAATATTCCTGTTTTTGTCAAGCAGAACAAGTCCCTCACGCATATTTTTTGTGATAAGCTCGAACTCATCTTTTCTGCGGTTAAGTTCAGCCGCCTTGCGTTCAATCTTCATATTCTGCTTGTGAATACGGCTGAGAAGCGGTGCAATTTCCTCGTAAGCCTCATTTTCGGTGGGATTATCAAGGTCAAGTTTATTGAGTGGCTCAATTATCCGTTTTGACATCTTATGTGCAAGCACAGCTGAAATTATCACGGCGATGATGACAACGATTATAACAGGTGTCATCATTCCCAAAAGCAGAACAAATCCGCTTGCACGATTTACGGAAATACGAAGTACCGTTCCATCCGAAAGGAGTACCGCCTCATAAAGTGTTTTTTCAGTAAGGGTAGCGGAGCGACGTGAGCTGCTGCCTTTACCTGTTTCAAAGGCTTCTGTTATTTCTTCACGGTTAAGGTGATTATCCATTGTCAATTTATCAGCCTGCGAATCGAAAAGAACTGTTCCGTCACCTGCTATCCATGTCAGACGGAAGTTATCCGATTTCAGGTTTTCAAGATATTTTTCGCCCGATTGCTCTGTACCCACAGAGGCAATTGAAAGTTCATCCTTAATCTGATTTATCTGAATATCGGTGAAATAATCATATAGAAAGCTTGTTATAATTACAAGAGTTGCAAAAAGCACAACAATCGAGGTGGCAAAAATAGAACGAAAAATTTTACTTGTCATAGCTGCCTCCGAACTTATAGCCAACATGACGTACAGTTTCAATCATATCGCCATAGTCGCCTAATTTCTGACGAAGGGTTCTGATATGCATATCAACTGTTCGTGTTTCACCTACGAAATCAATTCCCCATATTTCGTTATATAGAGTATCCCTTGAAAAGACAAGTCCTACATTTCTCATAAAAAGCGACAGAAGTTCAAATTCTTTGTATGTAAGAGAAATTTTTTCGCCGTTTATAGTCACAGTTCGCTGGTCAAGATTAATGGAAAGTCCGCTTGATTGTAAAATGTGACTTACTGTTTTAGGCTTGCATCGCCGCATAACTGCCTTAACTCTCGAAATCATTTCCATCATTCCGAAAGGCTTTACAAGATAATCGTCTGCACCAAGGTCAAGTCCCTGTACCTTGTCAAATTCAGCACCCTTTGCGGTTGCCATAATAACAGGAATATCCACATATTCCGCTGTACTTTTAAGAATTTTCAGCACCTCAATGCCGTCCGTTCCGGGGAGCATTACATCAAGAATTACAAGTTCGGGAAGTTCTGTTTTAAGTGCAGACAGAAAGCTGTCACCGTCCTCAAAGCCCTTTGCTTCAAACCCTGTTGACTGCAAGGCATAAACTTCTATATCACGGATACTTGCGTCATCTTCAACGCACCATATCATAAAATCAACCCCTCTATGAGTTCTTGTGTTCACCTGTTACTGAGAAAATCACCCATTCGGCAATGTTTGTTGCGTGGTCGCCGATACGTTCAAAATACTTTGCTATCATCAGCAGGTCAAGAGCATATTCGCCGTTTTCTGGAGTTTCTGCAATCATTTTTATAAGCCTGCTTTTAACTTTATCAAAATACTCGTCAACTTTATCATCGTGGGCGATAACCAGCATTGCAAGGTCAATGTCATTTTTTACATAAGCATCAACGCTGTCTGTTACCATTGAAATTGTTTCAGCCGCCATATCTCTGATATGCACCGTTTCTTCAGCTGTTCTGCCCTCAAGATATGTGATTATCTCAGCAATATCCTCCGCTTGATCGCCGATACGCTCCATATCAGTTATCATTTTAAGGGCAGCGGAAATCTGTCTTAAATCCCTTGCAACAGGCTGCTGCTGTAAAAGTAATTTCATACAGCGGGATTCTATATCCCTTTCTTTTTGGTCAATATCAGCTGAAAGTTCTGAAACTCTTTCGGCAAGTGAAACATCTCCTGTAGTAAGTGCCTTTGATGCAAGAGCAATGGATTCTTCACAAAGTGCACCCATTTCTATCATTTCAGTATTCAGCGTGTTAAGCTGTTCATCAAATCTGCTTCTCATTATCCAAACCTTCCTGTTATATAGTCTTCTGTACGTTTATCTGTGGGCTGTGAAAACAGTTTTTCAGTTTCGCCGTATTCAATAAGTTCGCCAAGTAAAAAGAACGCCGTATTGTCGGAAATTCGGACTGCCTGCTGCATATTGTGAGTTACTATAACAATAGTATAACACTTTTTCAGTTCGATTGCAAGTTCCTCAATTCTCGACGTAGAAATCGGGTCAAGTGCGGAGGTTGGCTCATCCATAAGGAGTATTTTCGGTTTTACCGCCAAGGCTCTTGCTATACATAATCTCTGCTGCTGACCGCCTGACATTCCAAGGGCATTTTTCTTTAGTCTGTCCTTTACTTCGTCCCATATTGCCGCATCACGGAGGGACTGCTCAACTATTTCGTCAAGTTTTACCTTTGACTTTATTCCGTGTGTTCTCGGTCCGTAAGCTATGTTGTCATAAATGCTCATAGGGAAAGGATTAGGCTTCTGAAATACCATTCCGATTTCACGGCGAAGTTCATTTACATCAACTGAGTTGTCATAAATATTCTGTCCGTTGTAGCAGACTTCACCTGCTATCTTAACTGAGGGAATGAGGTCATTCATACGGTTTAAGGTTTTGAGAAATGTGGATTTTCCGCAGCCTGACGGGCCTATAAAGGCGGTAATGCTCTTTTCGGGTATCGTAATATTCACGTTTTTGAGTGCGTGAGTTTCGCCATACCACAAATTCAGGTCTTTGGCTGTCATTATATCGCTCATTGTATTCATCCTTTCGGTTAAAGTTCTCTCTTTTTAGCGAAATGCTTGCTGACAAGAGTTGCAGAAAGATTTATGAGTAGCGTTAAAATCATAAGTATTGCCGCTATTGCAAAGGCAACTCCAAACTCGCCTTGTTCCTTTGCGTAAACGTAAAGTGCAACGGTAAGAGAAGCACCGGGAGAGGTGAGTCCCTCGAAAATTCCATTCAGAGCGTGGGCAAATCCTGCTGTAAATAAAAGTGCCGCAGATTCGCCTAAAATTCGCCCTATTGACAGAATACAGCCTGTTATAACTCCGTCAACACATCCAGGGAGTACCACAGTTCTTATAACTCTCCATTTTCCTGCACCAAGTCCGAATGCACCGTCACGATAACTCTGCGGAACTGTTTTAAGGCTTTCCTGAGTAGTACGCATTACAGTGGGAAGATTCATAATTACAAGGGTCAATGAACCTGCTAAAAGTGAGGTCTTGAAGCCTAAAAACTGACAGAAAAACAACATTCCCACAAGTCCGTAGATAATTGACGGAATACCCGAAAGAGTTTCAGCCGCATATTCAATCATTCCCACAAGCTTTTTGTTTTTTGCATACTCTGTAAGATATATAGCCGCACCAACGCCTAAAGGAATAACGAAAATAAGCGTCGCAAGGACGATATACAGCGTATTCAGAATATCGGGGAGAATACCTATTCTTCCGCTTATGTAGCTTGGCTTTGTAGATAAAAGTTCCCACGAAATATGGGGTATGCCCTTGATAAATACATATGCCACAAGGAATATGACAAGTGCCGCAGTAAGTCCTGTTGAAATATACATAGCTGCTTTCATTCCACCGATATAGGCTTTTCTTTTTTTACTAAGCATCAGTCTTTCTCCTTTTTAAGAAAGAAATTTAAAGTTGCATTTATAAGCATTATAAAGAGGAACAGTACAAGTGCGATTGAGAATAGTGCCTGCTGCTGTAAACCGCTTGAATAGGACATTTCGCTTGCAACTGCTGTTGTGAGAAATCGCACGCTCTGAAAAAGTGACGGCATATTCGGAACATTTCCAGATACCATCATAACTGCCATAGCCTCGCCGATTGCTCTGCCTACACCAAGCACAACAGCCGCCGCAATACCGCTTTTTGCCGCAGGTACGGAAACTCTGAAATATGTTTCAACGGGAGTTGCACCGAGAGCAAGGGAAGCATCCTCGTATTCTTTTGGAACAGCTTCAAGGGCGGTCATTGATACCTTTATAATTGACGGTAAAATCATAATTGCAAGAACGATTATAGCTGAAAACAGGCTGGCACCGTCGGGAATATCGAATATCTCACGGACAGCAGGTACAAGCACCAGCATACCCACCAAGCCATATACAACTGAGGGAATTCCCGCAAGCAGACTTACAGCTTCTTCCATAAAAGTTTTTACTTTGGGATTTGCAAGCTTTGAAAGATACACCGCTGCAAAAAATCCTATGGGAACACCAATAAGAATTGCTCCTGCCGTTCCGTAAATGCTTGTTAATATAAAAGGCAGTATGCCGTAGCTTGGCACATCGGCAGTTGATGCCCATTCTGTACCAAAAAGGAAGTCGAAAAGTCCGATTTCCGTTATTGCAGGAATGCCCGAAATTACGAGATATACTGTAATAAGCAGAACACAGCCCACAGTAAGCAATCCGAGAATAAGAAATACACCGTGAATGACTCTTTCTATCATTTTATTTTTCTTCATAAGTTTGCTCCGTTTTCGAAAACATTTATACGTTCAGAAACCGCCGCACAATGCAAGCCATAAATACTACTTGTTTATCGTACGGCAGAACTGCCCGAAGCGGCACGCTTCTTAGTTTGCTGCAACAACACCTGCTGAGGAAATTGCTTCTCTTGCATTTTCAGATGTAATATAGTCGAAGAAATCCTGTGCGGTTTCCGAAAGTTCTGCATCAGCCTTTGTTACAAGTACGAATGGGCGTTGAACAACATAACTGCCGTCTTTGATAGTTTCTTCCGTAGGAGCAACTCCGCCTACTGTCAACATTTTTACGTTATCCTTGACTGACGCTACCGAAGCATAACCGATAGCCGCAGGATTGCCTGCAACGGTTGTGATAACATCGCCTGTGGAGGTGAGTTCCTGACGGTACTTGCAGTTATCCTCTGTACCTGTAATAGACTCAAAGCCGTCACGGGTTCCGCTTCCAGCCTCACGTCCGATAAGAACGATTTCGCTGTTATTGCCGCCGATTTCACTCCAGTTTTCAATTTCACCTGTGTAGATTTTAGCGATTGTTTCAACGTCAAGATCGCTGATAGGATTTTCAGGATTAACGATAATTGCAATACCATCATAAGCGAGAACTGTTGCTTTAAGTCCCTGTGATTTTTCTTCTTCCTTTAAATCACGGCTGGAAAGTCCAATATCACAAGTTCCTGCGGCAACTGCTTTAATACCAGAGCCTGAGCCTGTGGGATTGTAGGTAACTGTAATTCCCCTGTCGTTTTCAAAGGTTTCGCCTAAAACTCCGATAACCTTTTCCATAGATGTTGAGCCGTCAGTTGATACTGCTGCCTTTTCAGAGGAGCATCCCACAAATGTACTGCACATAATAAGTGCTGCCGTTAAAATACTGATAGTCTTTTTCATAGTAATCAGTCCTTTCAGATGAAAATTGATTGTGTTTTTTGTTTACATCTGAATTATACTACTACAACGTAAAATCTGAAAGAGGAGTTTTGTAAAATCTATGTCAAATTTTTATTAGGGCGAAAAATCCCCGTTACTTTTGAATGTAAAGTAACAGGGATTGAAAAATACATGCTTCAATGCGGTTTTAATCTTCACAAGTTCCATTTGAAGAAAAAATTTCCCACATTGGATGCCTGAGTTTTCAACAGTTTTGCAATTTTCCACTTTTTACATTTAAAAAAAGTCCGAGTAGACCATTTCCATGACCCACTCGGACTTTGAGTTTCACTTTTTTTATAGTGCCTTAAATTTATGCTATGAAATTAATCAAACACAACCCTGAGCCATCATTGCATCAGCAACCTTGAGGAAGCCTGCGATATTAGCACCTGCAACGAGGTCATCGCCAAAGCCGTACTCATTAGCAGCAGCAAGTGAAGCACTGAAAATGTTCTTCATGATGCCCTTGAGCTTCTCGTCAACTTCTTCTTCTGTCCAAGAATATCTCATAGAGTTCTGTGACATTTCAAGACCTGAAACAGCAACACCGCCAGCGTTAACAGCCTTAGAAGGAGCAACGATTACGCCATTCTCCTTGAGGTAAGCAACAGCCTCGTTTGTTGTAGGCATATTGGAAACCTCAACGTAGTACTTAACGCCGTTAGCAACGATCTGCTCAGCTTCCTTAACATCAACCTCGTTCTGTGTAGCACAAGGCATAATAATGTCAGCCTTTGTTCCCCATGGCTTCTGACCAGGGAAGAACTCAACGCCGAACTTATCAGCGTAATCCTGAACTCTGTTACGGCATGAAGCACGCATTTCGAGGAGGTAGTTAACCTTTTCTTCTGTGCTGATACCGTCGGGATCGTAGATGTAACCGTCAGGACCTGAGATTGTTACAACCTTACCGCCAAGCTCGTTAACCTTCTTAACAGTACCCCAAGCTACGTTACCGAAGCCTGAAATAGCAAATGTCTTGCCCTCAATGCTGTCACCGAAGTGCTTGAGCATCTCAACTGTGTAGTAAACAGCACCGTAACCTGTAGCCTCAGGACGGATAAGAGAACCGCCGAAGGAAATGCCCTTACCTGTAAGAACACCTGTAAACTCGTTGCGGAGTCTCTTGTACTGACCGAATAAGTAACCAACTTCACGAGCACCAACACCGATGTCACCAGCAGGAACGTCGAGGTCAGGACCGATGTGTCTTGAAAGCTCTGTCATGAAGCTCTGGCAGAAACGCATAACTTCAGCGTCAGACTTACCCTGTGGGTCAAAGTCTGAACCGCCCTTACCGCCGCCCATAGGAAGTGAAGTAAGGCTGTTCTTGAATGTCTGCTCAAAACCGAGGAACTTGATAATTCCGAGGTATACGGATGGGTGGAATCTAAGACCGCCCTTGTAAGGTCCGATAGCAGAGTTGAACTGTACTCTGAAACCTCTGTTTACCTGTGTTTTGCCGTTATCGTCAACCCAAGGTACACGGAAGATAATCTGTCTTTCAGGCTCAACGATTCTTTCGAATACGCCTGCATCAATATAATCCTGTCTTTTTTCAGCAACAGGCTCAAGAGTTTCGAGAACCTCTGTTACAGTCTGGATAAACTCAGGCTCGCCCTGGTTTCTCTGTTTAACTCTTTCAAGTAAGTCGATAAGATACTGATTTTTTAACGCCATTGTTAAAAAACCTCCTTTACTAAATTTCTGCATCCGCTATATACGGCTTTTGCAGCTAATTAAATTATACCAATTTCCGACGAATTTTTCAAGGGGTAAACGGCTATAAATTTAAAAATCGGGCAGATTTGTATATTTACACAATCCCACCCGACATCTTCATTATTTTTCATCAATTTTCACAATTATTGAGGGCATCTCTAAAAACTCGTTTGATTAAAGAAAAAACAGATAGGTATGACAGCTGCAAGGAAACCTTCCGAAGGCGTGCTGTCGCACTCCAAGGGAGGTTGACGAAGCAGATGACGTGAATAGCTGTTTTTTCCCAAAAGGGGTTTTTAGAGATGCCCTAAATATTTTTCATAAAAATGTACTACATAATAATGTAGAGCGACTGAAAGGAGCGACTTGCTATATATACTACACTATAACTCTATTGCTAA
>JAZQFV010000107.1:0-13170 GCA_045539715.1 Ruminococcus sp.
ATTGTTGGCGATATTATTCGCAAGTACAGTGAGCCGTTTTAGCTCGTTCTCGTCGATATGGACGATGTAACCCTCGAAGATCATGGCTCTCACAAATGTGCTGAGACTGCTCATACCGCTGTTCTCAAACTTCTTCTTGATGGCAGCCATTTCCTCGGGGCTGACACGGACTTTCAGGTACAGTGTACGCTTCTTTTCATCTTTCATTTTCTTTTGTTCTCCTTTTCTGTTTTTCTCAATTCGGGGTCGTAGGGGCAGCGCCCTCTGCCAAGCCTTGTGAAGTGTGTGTAGTCGCATTTTGCGCCCACACTTCACCATGCTTGCTACTCTAGTTTCGCCCCTGTGGGGCGAATGTCATTTCCGAGCATTTCAGCTCGGTCTTTTTTCTCGATTCCGAGAATTGGAGCTGTGCGACTTTCTCTATTTCATCGCTCCCCATAATCAATATAGCGCACAATTCGGTTTACGTCAATAACTATTTTCAAATTTATCAGAATCGCAGAAATTTGATTCGTCAAAATAACCGGATAGCGTAAACGGCGAAATAGCGTACTTTCAGTTTTTTGAATCGCAAAATTCCCCGGACTCTTGTTAACAAAGTATGAACAAAAGTTTGTGCGCAATGCGGCTTGTATTTCAAATGTAGAGTGCGCTATAATTGGATCATGGCAGGTGAGCTATGGTCACTCGGCTCTGCCTGCTGAGAACAAAAAATGAAAGGTTGTGATTTTTTTATGGGCATCTATACAGAGAAAAGAGATCAGCTCATCGAGAAGATCAAAGGTTTGGAAAAGCGTATCGCCAACGATACGGCGAAGAAGAAAACGCTGGAGGACAAGCTGAAAGAAGTTTCCCGTCTGGCTATGGCGGAGGAGTACAACTGCAAGCCTCGTGAGCTTGATGAGATCATCACCTCGGAGCATCAGCTTCTGGAGAAACTGAGAGCCAGCGGTCTGTCCGATGAGGAACTGCTGAAACTGGTCGGCAGAGGAAATGCTGAAAGCGAGAAAAGCAATACTGTCGATTTCTCAGAAGACTTCGGACAGCAAATGAGCTTTACGGAGAAAGCGAATCCCTACAAGGATTAAAACTATCTGACAACAAAAATAGCTGTGTAAGGAACGGTAATTTCCGTTCCGCACAGCCATCATAAGACAACAACCATGAGGGTAAGAGAGATAAAGCGATGCCCTCACTCTATAAGCGTAGAGATAGAAAAGCTAAAGGAGAAAGATCGCTATGAATAACAACACTACTGCCGTAGAAAGAGAGAAGGCAGGGACAACTTTTAACACAACGTCCGAATACAAGATCGGGCATACCCTTTACACAGTGACTACCGTGTTCAACCCTGCTTCAAAGGAAAGCCTTTCGGATATTCTGAAAAGGCTTATCATCCGTGAGAGCGAAAAACTCCTCGGTGAATCCGGACAAGAACCTGAAAAGCAGGCTGTGTAACTTTGGAATATCGGCGCATTGAATTATTTTCCAATGCGCGCTATAATGATAACATAGCTTGCTGTATCTGTCGGAAAGAGAGGTTAATTATGACAGACAAGATCACAGCATTATATTGTCGTCTTTCACAGGACGATATGTTACAGGGTGAGAGCAACAGCATCACCAATCAGAAGGCAATCCTCAAAAAGTACGCTGACGATAATGGCTTTGGCAATACGGTTTATTATGTCGATGACGGAGTTTCTGGTACAACGTTTGAACGTGACGGCTTCAAGGCTATGATGGCAGATATAGAAGCAGGCAAGGTTGCCGTGGTAATTACAAAGGATTTGAGCCGCCTCGGTCGTGACTATCTGAAAACAGGCGAATACATCGAGATTATATTCCCTGATTATGATGTTCGCTATATTGCAATCAATGATGGTGTGGATACATTCAAATCCGAGAACGAGCTGATGGCTTTCAAGAACATTTTTAATGACTGGTACGCCAGGGACACATCGAAGAAAATCAGAGCCGTTTTCAAGGCGAAAGGTCAGTCAGGCAAGCATCTTTCCAATCCGATCTACGGGTATAAACGCTCGGAAACGGATAAAAACCTGTGGGTGATTGACGAGGATGCCGCAGAGGTAGTTCGGAAAATCTTCCGCTTTTGTATTGAAGGGTACGGTCCTTCCAAGATTGCCCGTATTCTGACACAGGAAGGTATTCCGACTCCGACCGCCTACGCTTTGTCGCAGGGACGAGATAATGGTCACAAAAATGCTAAACTGCACCGTTGGGGCAGTGAAACCATTGCCCATATTCTTGAAAAAGCTGAATACTGCGGACACACGGTTAACTTTCGTACCCATGTGAAGTCCTATAAGAATAAAAAGCGTGTAGATAACCCGAAAGAGGACTGGCTGATTTTCGAGAATACCCATGAGCCTATCATCACACAGCAGGAGTTCGATTTGGTGCAGGAGCTTCGTAAGAATAAACGCAGACCGACAAAACACGAGGAAGTCAATCCGTTTTCAGGCATCTGTTACTGTGCTGACTGCGGAAAGAAGCTGTATCTTTGCCGTGCAACAACTATGACCGCTGACCAGGAGCATTTGAAATGTGGAACCTATGCAAAGGACAAGAACGGCTGTACTATTCACTTCATCAGGACGATTGTACTGAAAGAGATCATACTCGGTGAGCTGAACAAGATGATTTCTTTTGTAAAGGAAAATGAGGACGAGTTCATCCAGGCAGCTATGGACAATTCCGTTCAGAAGCAGTCCTTAGAGCTTGTCAAGTCCAAGAAAAGGCAGAAAGAAGCTGAGAAGCGTATCGCTGAACTGGACAGACTGTTCATAAGGCTCTATGAGGATAACGTTTCAGGTAAGATATCCGATGAGCGTTTTGCCATGATGTCCGCAGGATACGAAGACGAGCAGAAGAAGCTGCGGATAAGTGTTGCTGAGCTGACCGCCTACATTGAAACAGCGGAGCAGAAGTCCTCCGATGTGACTGCTTTCATTCAGGCAGTACAGAAATATGAGCGTATCACAGAGTTGACACCTGAGATCATGCACGAGCTGATCGAGAAGATCGTTGTTCATGCTCCCGATAAGAGCAGTGGGCATCGTACACAGGAGATCGAGATACACTATCGTTTCGATGTTGCTGTAACGACTGCCGTTGCTGACAGTATGAAGTACGACAAAAAGAGAAAGGCTGCGTAACCGCACAAGTTACGCAACCTTATCTTCAAATCATAAAAACTTCTTTACTAGTACCCGTCTTAGGCGTTATAAGAATTTTATTATAGCGTATTATAGAGCTTGTTGGATTCATATTTTTTCGATTAAAGAATTTGAGTTTTAGTACCGCCTTGATATACAACATTTCTGCTCATCATCTTTATTTACTAACATTTTAGGGATTGGTATAAAATATAAGCGGCGGTCTGAATGGCTGCCGCTTTTGCGTATGACGGGAACTTTGATAAAAATATTTTCTTTATTCAAATTGGTAATACAATTATATATAATAGTTTAATGAAAAATAATTATGCCCTTAATATTTCCGAAATTATTTACTAAATTATTAATAAATAATCTGATAAAACAAATTAAAATGAAATTTACATTTATTTCTCCCATAAAAATGACGAAACGGACAATAGTGCAAAATTGTGAACTTTTGTATATTGAATAGATTGCAAATATGCAATATAATATAATCAGCAATTGAGAATATTGACGTTCAGAGTTAAACATCCTTCCCTCTCATGTGTTTCACTTCTGAATGTTAAACAACTGCTTACTGCAGAAGATGAATTAGTTGTTATTTTAACTAATTCCTTTCATTTGTGATTTTTTCATGTTTTCTATTCTCAATAACTTATTTTAACTTATTATTTATGGCTTGCTCCTCAGTGCTAAGCGACATATGTCGTATGGAGTGAAACCGACACCTCAAAAGAGGTGTATTTTTTTACATTGTGAAACTTGCGTGAAAATTTATATAAATCCATTGACGAGTTATTTAAACCGTGATATAATAAATTTAAGGAGGCGGTATTGTGAATAAGAATGTTTATAGTATTGTGCTGACAGATGACGTAATACGGGCGGTTGACGAGGCGGCTTACCGATTGGGAACAAATCGCTCAAATCTCATTAATCAGATATTGGCGGAGCATTTTTCCTGCACAACGGCTGAAATGAGAATGAGAGAAATTTTCGATTCTGCGGAAATGCTGCTTCAAAGGGAACTGCTTTTGATGCACCGGAATACGCCGTCGGTGCTTATGCTGCGGACTGCATTGCAGTATAAATACCGCCCCACGGTCAATTATAAAATTGAACTGGAGCGAAATCCCGAGGAATATATGGGAAAGCTGAAAGTTCAGATAAGAACGCAGAATATAGCCCTTGTGGATTGTTTTAATCAGTTTTTCACGCTGATTTCCGCCAAGGAATCCGCTGCATTTGATAAAATGAAAATCACAGGCTATGCGGCTGAGGTTTCACGGGACAGCTTTACCCGACTGCTCATTAATAATTCCCAGCATAACGAGGAGGAAAAGGGTGCTGTTATCGGAAAATATCTGAATATGCTCAACAAGGCGGTGCGGAGTTATTTTTCCGCCCCTGATGAGCTGAAATACGTTGTAAGCGGATATAATGCCGAATTTTCGGCTTTTATCAAAGAAAATGTTATATAGGGGGTTAAAATTATGAATGCAGAAAAATTAACACAAAAATCAATGGACGCTGTGAGAAAAGCCCAGAGTTTGGCGGTAATGAGAGCAAATTCCATTATTGAGCCTATTCATCTTTTTGGGGGACTTCTCAAACAGGAGAGCGGACTTATTCCGCAGTTGATGCGAAAAATGGGGATTGACGCAGATTTGATTGAAAACGAAGCCGACAGAAGAATGGACAGCCTGCCAAAGGTTACGGGCAGCGGCAGAAGCAGTAATATCGGCATTTCTGCCAATTGCGACAGAGTTCTCACATCGGCGGAGGAAATCGCCTCAAATATGAAGGACGAGTATATTTCCGTGGAACATATTATGCTTGCCCTTATCGACTGCAAAGACAGGGATATTGCCGATATTATGCAGATGTTCGGCATTGACAGGGAGAGATTTCTCTCCGCACTTATGTCGGTTCGTGGAAATACACGTGTTACAGGGGAAAATCCCGAAGAAACATATGATGTTCTTGCGAAATACGGTCAGGAACTTGTGGGACTTGCCCGACAGAACAAGCTTGACCCTGTAATTGGCAGAGATAGCGAAATTCGCAATGTTATGCGAATTCTTTCACGTAAGACAAAAAATAATCCTGTGCTTATCGGTGAACCGGGAGTTGGTAAAACTGCCATTGCCGAGGGACTTGCACAGCGAATTGTGGCAGGAGATGTTCCCGACAGCCTTAAAGACAGAAAGGTTTTCTCCCTTGATATGGGAGCGCTTATTGCAGGTGCAAAATATCGTGGCGAATTTGAGGAGCGTCTGAAAGCTGTTCTCAACGAGATAAAAAACAGCAGCGGTCAGATTATTCTCTTTATTGATGAACTTCACACAATTGTAGGTGCAGGCAAAAATGACGGTGCTATGGACGCAGGAAATCTGCTTAAACCTATGCTTGCAAGAGGTGAACTCCATTGTATAGGTGCGACAACCCTTGACGAATACCGCAAATATATCGAGAAAGATGCGGCTTTGGAGCGTCGTTTTCAGCCTGTTATGGTTGATGAGCCTACAGTTGAGGACTCAATTTCAATTCTCCGTGGACTTAAAGAGAGATATGAGGTATTCCACGGCGTAAAAATCAGCGATAATGCCCTTATATCGGCGGCTGTGCTGTCAAATCGCTACATCAGCGACAGATTTCTCCCCGACAAGGCAATTGACCTTATTGATGAAGCCTGTGCGACTATCCGCACGGAAATGGACTCTATGCCTACGGAACTTGACGTAATATCGAGAAAAATCGTTCGTCTTGAAATTGAGGAAACGGCTCTGAAAAAGGAGAGCGATACAATTTCAAAGGAACATTTAGAGGAAATTCAAAAGGAACTGTCGGAATTGCGTGAGCAGTTCAATGCTATGAAAGCCAAGTGGGAGAACGAAAAGAACGATATATCAGCGGTTCAGAAGCTTCGTGAGGAAATTGAAAGCGTAAACGGACAGATTGAACAGGCTGAGCGAGAATATGACCTTAACAAGGCGGCGGAACTGAAATACGGCAAGCTGCCAAATCTTAAAAAAGAACTTGAGGCTCTTGAAGTGCAGGCAGAGCGTGACAGTGGTGAAAACCGTCTGCTCCGTGATAAGGTTACAGAGGACGAAATTGCGAAAATCGTCTGCCGCTGGACAGGTATTCCCGTTTCAAAGCTTATGGAGGGCGAAAAGGAGAAAATACTGGGGCTTGAGGAACTTCTCCATAAGAGAGTTATCGGACAGAGCGAAGCTGTGGAAAAAGTCAGCGAGGCGATTATTCGTTCAAGGGCAGGTATTCAGTCCCCCGACAGACCAATCGGTTCATTTATGTTCCTCGGTCCCACAGGTGTGGGAAAAACGGAACTTGCAAAGGCACTTTCGGAAATTCTCTTTGACGATGAAAAGAATATGATTCGCATAGATATGAGCGAATATATGGAGAAATTCAGTGTAAGCCGCCTCATTGGAGCACCTCCCGGATATGTGGGATATGACGAGGGCGGTCAGCTTACGGAAGCAGTCCGCAGAAAGCCTTATTCAGTTGTGCTTTTTGATGAAATTGAAAAGGCTCACCCCGATGTTTTCAATATCCTCCTGCAAATCCTTGATGACGGAAGAATTACCGATTCACAGGGCAGAACGGTGGATTTCAGAAATACAATAATAATTCTCACATCAAATCTCGGCTCTCCCTATATATTGGAGGGAATAGGCGATGACGGAGAAATTACACAGCAGGCGAGAGAGGACGTGGAAAAACTGTTGAAACAGCAGTTCCGCCCCGAATTCCTCAACCGTCTTGACGAGATAATTTTCTATAAGCCCTTGGCGAAAAATGAAATTGTGGGAATTCTTGACCTTATGCTTGAAGATTTGCAGAAGCGTCTTGACGACAAGCATATCCGCATAAATGTGACAGATGATGCAAAGAATTATATTGTGGAAAACGGCTATGACCAGAATTTCGGTGCAAGACCTTTAAGAAGATTTATTCAGCGTAATGTTGAAACTGCGGCGGCAAGAATTATTCTAAGCGGTAATATTTCAAGCGGTGATACCATAACAATTGATGTGTATGACGGTAAACTGATTGCGGAATAATCGGGAAAAAACTGGATTTTGTATAGTCGTAATTTATAAAAACGATGAAGAAAAACGATGCATAATATGGCAAAATGTCATTTTTTTGAAAATACCGCCTAAATCCCTTGACAAAGTGGAAAAATAGGTATATAATGCAATTATCTTAAAGAAATTGGAGGAAATATGAAATGACAAAATCTGAACTTATCGCTGCTGTTGCAAGCAAGACAGATTCCACAAAGAAGAACGCAGAGGCTGCTGTTAACGCTATGATCGAGGCTGTTACAGAGGCTCTCGTAAACGGTGACAAGGTTTCTATCGTTGGATTCGGTACTTTTGAGGTACGTGACAGAAAGGAAAAGACTGTTATCAATCCTCAGACAAAGAAGAAGATGACAGCTCCTGCTTCTAAGGCTCCTGCATTCAAGGCAGGTCAGGCTCTTAAGAGCGCTGTTAACAAGTAATAACGGAGGAAATAATATGGCAAAGAAAGCACCTGCAAAAGCAGTAGAAGTAAAAGAAGAAGTAAAGGCTGTTGAAGCTGTAGTTGAAACAGCAGTTAAGGAAGCACCTGTAGCTGAGGCTGTTCCTGTTGAAGCTGCTCCTGTTGAAGCTGCTCCTGTTGAGGAAGCTCCAAAGAAGCGTGCAACAAAGTCCGTTTCAAAGAAAACAGCTGAAAAGAAAACAGCTGAGAAGAAGCCTGCTGCTAAAAAGACAGCAGAGAAGAAAACAGCTGAAAAGAAGACAGCTGAGAAGACATCTTCAAGAAAAGCTGCTCCTAAGACAAATCTTTTTATTCAGTATCAGGGCGTTGAGCTTTCATATGCCGATCTTATTGAGAGAGTTAAGGCTGACAGCGGAATTGACAGTCCAAAGTCTGTTAATCTCTATGTAAAGCCTGAGGACAATATGGTTTACTATGTTGTCAATGAAAATGAAAAGGTTGGCGGATTTGTAATTGCATAATCTGCGGCTGAAATGAATTTTTATATCTCCCGAAGAAATTCGGGAGATATTTTTTATATGTTGTTATTACAAATTGTATAATATTTGATAAAATATACTGCTTATTAATTAGTATTTTTACTATCGAGAATGATGCGTTGATTATTTTTAGGCATAGAATTGTTGGTCTTGATGATAATGCTAATTAGTTTTATTAAACCTGCACAAAAACCTGAGTGAAATTTATATACGCATAGTTGTTAAAACGTATTGCAATTTTTGCATAAAAGTGGTATAATTATTATAATAAAGTGCGGAGCTATACTTTGACGAGGGATAGGCTATCGGATAGTTCCCATTTTTTGATATATATATTATTTTATTTTTTAGGAAAGGGTGATTTTCGTATGAAAAAAACTTTGGGGAAACGCATAATTAGCGGCGTAACCTCGCTATTACTCGGCTTGTCTGCTTTTTCACAGGCAATGCCCCTCAGCAACGGAGGTGTGCTGAAAGCAAAGGCTGCGAATAACAAAGATGACGGTTTGCCTATAATGGAAACTCCTTATGAGGAATCCATGTGGTACAGAGGCGGCCCTCTGGGCGTTGCAGGTGATTTCCATATCTTTGCTTTTGACACTGCAACAGTTGATAAGCATACAAATGGTAACGTAGCTGCACCGCACGTAATTGGCGGTAATGCTTCGCCTAACCAGTATGTAGGCCGTCTTGTCAATGTTATTGGTGAAAAGTGGGATACACCTGACGCTGTTATGAATAATATCCCTGACGTTATTATTCCTAAAAACTATACAGCATATGATAAGAGTGGCAAGAAGATAAGTTATCCCTCTGAAAGATCAAAGTTTACTATTAAAAAGGGCCCTGAGGGGGAAATGGGACTTACACGACTTGACACACTCGACAAAACCTACATCGGACATTGGACTGACAAATTTATTAACTTTAAAGAGTTAAGAAAGACTTACAGTGATTTATCTGACACGTATGCTGCAAAGGAACAGAATGCGACTGTTGAATTTAGTAAAGATACGGGAACAGGCGAACAGCATATCTTAATAACTTTGAATCCTGAGGGAGAAAATGTTGTTAATCTGAAATACAGCGATTTCTTCCCTGACGGTAATGTGACATCTACAATGCCTGATAAATGTAAGTTATTTATTACAGGTCTTAATTTGTCAGAATATCAGACAACAATAACAGATGAAAAAGGTCAGACAACTGAGATTACAGCCACTAAAATCAATGGTAACCAGTCTGTTATAATCAATATTGATATGACAAATTATGATAAAAACGTATTTGATTTATCTAAGATAGCAGATAGTAATATAAAATATTTTGGAAAAGATGCTGTCGGAAAAGATTGGACTGATCTTGAAAATTATCCTGAACTTAAAATCAAGAATGGTGAGGGAACTGTAACCAACGGTACAAATATTCTTGTCAATATTGCAAACGTTGGCGAAACAAGAGAAGAACCAACAACAGAAGTTGCAGAGTCAACCGAAACAGCAGATCCAAATGTGTCAACTGAGCCTACACAGCCTACTCAGCCGCAGCAGCCACAGCAGCCGCAGCAGCCGGGTGGTCCAGGTGGTCCGGGCGGAGCATCAGATCAGCTTTTAGTAAGATTTTCAATAGCAACATTTTCTGTTCTTGCTCCTGATGTTGACCTTCGTATAAACAACACCAATGGTACATTTATTGCCGAAGATGTTGCTGTAGAAGGCGAAACACATATGGCATTCTTCATGCAGCCCCTTACTGAAGGTAAAATAGGCGATATTACTGCATCTAAAAAATGGGGTAATGGTTACGATGCTCATGCAGATGATTCTGTTAATGTAACTCTTTATCGTTCTGTTAAGTCTGATGTAGACATTACTAATTTTGATGCTCTTGCATCGGCGGATGAGGAAAGATATAATCAAGAAAAATCTGATTATGAGACGAATTATAATACAAGATTACTTGAATTATACGAAGGCCTTGATATCTGGAGTTCTGCATTAGAAAAGAATTATATGGATCCTCAAAAGCCTGATGATACAGTAACTCCTTTGTCAGTTTTAGGTTTAGAAAATGGCGGAGATAAAAAAGGCGATGTGGACCCAAATAAAAATGTTCTTAGCAATACGATTTATAGTGACGGCGTGTATCCTTTTAAGGCTGTTGATGGTATGTATGGAGAGCGTCAAAGTATTGCAACGATACAAAAAGTTACCTTTGAATATCCATTTCCTATGGAACGCAATGTGTACACAAACTTGTTTGAAATAAAACAAGAGGGTATGGGATTTCCTTGGGGTACAATGACATCAACGCTTTATTTCAATCTTAAGGATTATGATTTCAGCCAAACGGATAATAATACTATATGGGTAGGATATCCACAGACAGTAGAAGGACAGAAGGATTATAGCAATGGTGCTATGATTACTATT
Source organism: Ruminococcus sp. (assembly GCA_045539715.1). Lineage (GTDB taxonomy): Bacteria > Bacillota > Clostridia > Oscillospirales > Ruminococcaceae > Ruminococcus. Next base: position 10,672 of record JAZQFV010000107.1, read on the forward strand.
GACCCTGAAACAGGCAAGGTTACAAAAATTAATGGACAGCCTGCTAATACTGTTGTTGGCCGTCAGTACGAAAAGGTTGAAAGCGTAGAGCTTAATGCCGAAAATGGTTGGCAGTATAAGTGGGAAGAACTTCCTAAAATGAACGAAACAGGTTCAACTTATTTCTATTATATAGTTGAAGAGCCTGTTGAGGATTATGAAACATCGTATGAGAACAATGGTACTCCTTGCGGTGATGGTGTTACAATCGGAGTTTCAAACGTAAATCCTGATGAACCTATTGTAACAGAGCCAACAAGTACATCAACAACAACTACAACACCAACATCCACAACAACTACATCAACATCTGAACCTACATCAACTACTACAACTACTGCATCATCTGAACCGATATCAGACACATCAACAACTACAACAACTGCAACAACTACTACCACAACAACTACAACATTACCAAGCAGTTTTGCAATCAGCAAGTGGGATATCACAAATGGCACAGAACTTGCAGGAGCAATCATTAAGATTGAAGCAGCAGACAAGGAAGCAGATTTATCTGACGTTACAATCGAAAATGCAGAAATTAAGTTCAACGGGGACAATAAGTCATACTTTACTTATGAATCAACAAATGATTCAGCAATAATCAGCGGACTTCCTGTTGGCGAGTATAAGCTTATTGAGGACACAGCACCTCTCGGCTATACAAAGTTCACAGAAGTTATATTCAAGGTTGAGACTGATGGTTCAATCTCTGTAAAGGGCGAGGGCGACAAGTTTACGACTGTAGAAAACAGCACAATTAAGGTAAATGACGAAGTTCTCAAGGCAACAATCAGCAAGACAGCAGCAGGTGGCGGAGCAGAACTCCCCGGAGCAAAACTTGTAATTAAGAGCCTTGATAAGTTAGACCTTTCAGACATTACAGCAGTACAGGGCGGTAATGAAGTTGAACTCACAGTAAGTGAGGACAAATCCGAAATCAGCTTTGTATCAGGAAATGCACCTACAGAACTTTCAATGCTCCAAGTCGGAATGTATGAACTTACAGAAATCACAGCTCCCGACGGTTACACATTGAAGGAAGAATCAATCGTTTTCACAATTGAAAATGACGGTACAGTTCAGGTTTCAACAAACGAAAAGGACGACAACGGCAATACAATGTATGTTCCTGTAAAAGACGGTATTGTTCATATGGAAGATGACATTTCCGAAATCTCAATCAGCAAGCAGGATATGAGCAACGAAGGAACTGAACTTCCAAACGCTCAGATGAAGCTTACACTTGTTGAAGCAACAGAAGAGGGCAAAACTCTTGAAAAGGTAGCAACAGCAGGCGGAGATAAGGTTGCCAAGAATGAAGCGTTTACAGAAATCACATGGACAACAGCGGAAGAAGAACTGAAACTCACAGGACTTCCAGACGGTAAATATGTTCTTGAAGAAATCGTTGCACCTGACGGCTACGATGTAATTACAAAGTTTACTTTCGTAGTTGAAGACGGCATAGTTACAACAAAGGGCAATGATGATGTAAAGGTAAATGAGCCTGGAGATTTCATCACAGCATTTGATGAAGCTGAGGAAGTAATTCTCAAGGCAACAATCAGCAAGACAGCAGCAGGCGGCGGAGCAGAACTCCCCGGAGCAAAACTTGTAATTAAGAGCCTTGATAAGTTAGACCTTTCAGGCATTACAGCAGTACAGGGCGGTAATGAAGTTGAACTCACAGTAAGTGAGGACAAATCCGAAATCAGCTTTGTATCAGGAAATGCACCTACAGAACTTTCAATGCTCCAAGTCGGAATGTATGAGCTTACAGAAATCACAGCTCCCGACGGTTACACATTGAAGGAAGAATCAATCGTTTTCACAATTGAAAATGACGGTACAGTTCAGGTTTCAACAAACAAAAAGGACGACAACGGCAATACAATGTATGTTCCTGTAAAAGACGGTATTGTTCATATGGAAGATGACATTTCCGAAATCTCAATCAGCAAGCAGGATATGAGCAATACAGGAAGCGAACTTCCAAACGCAGAAATGTTACTTACATTAGTAACATCAAGCAATGAAAATGCATCACTTGAAAAGTTAACTGTAGACGGCGGAAAAGAAGTAGTTCAGACAGCAAATACAATCAAGTGGACAACAGCAGATAAGGAACTTAAAGTAACAGGACTTCCAGACGGTAAATATGTTCTTGAAGAAACAGTAGCACCTGACGGCTACGATATAATTACAAAGTTCAATTTCACAGTAGATAACGGCGTAGTTACAACATATGACGATAGAACTGATGTAACAGTAAATAAGCCTGGCGATTTCATCACAGCACTTGACGAAGCGTTAAAGACAATCAGCATTTCCAAGCAGGATATGAGCGATAAGGGAACTGAACTTCCAAACGCTCAGATGAAGCTTACACTTGTTGAAGCAACAGAAGAGGGCAAAACTCTTGAAAAGGTAGCAACATCAGGCGGAGATAAGGTA
>JAZQFV010000108.1:0-15368 GCA_045539715.1 Ruminococcus sp.
TTCCGTAAAGCTGCTATTAATCTTATTAAACTCTTCAAAGAACGCACTAAAACCAAACGTGCCATTTCCAATATTATGCTTGACTGCCTTATCGATTTCAATTGTATTGTGAGAGTCGTTGGGGAAAATTGATTTGCGTGAAAGGATTACATTAAGCCTTGACATAAAGCTAAAAGTATGCTATAATTGATACATGGGCATCTCTAAAAACCCCTTTTGAGAAAAAGCGGCTATGCACAACATCTGCTTCGTTCCCCCCCTTGGAATGCGGCAGCACGCCTGCGGAAGATTTCCTTGCAGCTGCCATACCTATCTGTTTTTTCTTTAATCAAAAGAGTTTTTAGAGATGCCCTTAAATTCGGCAGCCCGAAGCGGGCTGCCGGAGAGTGCCGAAAAATGTAATAGCCCAATTTGCAGAGTGTGTGACTGATGTCCCACATCACAAAACATACTGTTTTACGGAGGTATTTTTAAATGAACAAACTTGAAATCATTGACTTTATGAAACAACGTTATTTCTCATATAATTATCTTGATCAGGCTGCTCTGGATTATATAGCCGGAGATGATGCCAGTTTTGGGAAAATAAGCAAATATCCATGGACTTATAGTATGAAATACGAAGAAAAAATTGTTTCAGAGCTTGACGGCGAAAATGCAGAAGCGGCAGCAAGATGTCTGCGTGCCATTGCTGCAATGAGACGTGAGGGTATAGTTTCAAGCAGAGAAGAAATCGAAATTCTCAGCCGATGCGGTGTAAGTCTTGAATATATCCTTTCAAACTGTACTTTCTTTGGCGGATATTTTGACGTAAATGATTTTAAAAATTACGCAACGTGGTTTATGGAGTTTTACAGCGATGAAGCTGCAAAAATTGTGACTCCTGTTTTTCTTGATCGTCCTATATCAGATGAAAAGCACAAACGCACAAAAGCTATATCATATTTTATTGCCGCAGAACTTATCACCCGTGGAGAGGGTAAGAAAAAAAGCATATCAGGATTATTCACAAAAAGCCTTTATGACTGCGTACTCGATTATGCAAAAAGAAACGGTTCAGTTGGAATGTGCCTCCTTGCAGGCATATATAAAACCGACAAGCGTTTTGAAGAATATCTATTGAAAAATCTTTCATACAGTTCAGCTACGGCACACATCCGAAAAATGAGCAAAGCATATTCCCATGAAGAAATAAGGAATTTTCTCTTTGATCTTGAACTTCATGACGTCTATACTTTCAGTGCTGTCAGCAATTTATTCGGTGACAAGATCAGACTTGCCGAAGCTGAAAAGGTAGCTGCGGATGAGGAACATCTTCTTCCGCTTATGATTAATATGGCATATCAGACGAAATGGATTCCTGAGATATATTATGTATGCGAGGCACTCCTTATAGCATTAAAAGACGGCAGAGGACAGGAATGTCTTGCAAAATTTGAGAGAACCTTCATACATATATGTGAACGCTTTTCAGAAAGTATTGATATACCTGCAAGCAGATTTTATCATAGCGTAATTCAGAATAGCGAAAAAGCGATTTCCTCTTTTAAGCTTACCGAAAAAACAGTTGAAACAAGCTGGCGTCCTATGGGACTTTCTGTACTTATAAAACTCTACGACTACAGTAAGATTGCCCATGATATAATAAACACCCTGCTCCTTACCGCTGACAGAATGAACGATAACAAAGGCTGGCACCGCTTTTCAGAAATGCAGAAATGCTTCTGCTGTGTCAGAGCAGAAAGCTTCGGTATTTCGGTATACGACTCGCTCAATATTCTTCTCAGCAAAGGTGTATCAGTAAAATCAAACCTTTATGGCATACTTTACAGCGGAATTGATTATTATCCGGCGGACTGGAAAAAGATTTTCAGCGGTGCAGGAATGGAGAAATTCGTATCAGAGCATATTGATGAAGCAATTGCATTTTATGACGAAATAAAAGATACTCCTGCACAGGCTGCATACTGGGCTGAGCTTCTTTGTACAAAAGCAGGCTGTAAAGACGTTGACTTTCTTCTGAACCTTCTTTACAACAAGTCAAAAGTTGTAAGCCGTTTAGCCTCACAGGCAATATATGAAAACGAGGATGCTGTTCGTCCGTCATTGGAGGAAATCCTCCCATCTCTTAAAGCAGATAAAAAACGCAAGGCACAGGCTTTAATTAAAAAATGGGACAATGACAAAAAATATGGTGCAGATTTTGCATTTACATCTAATGAACTTGCAGAAGAATTTATTTCCGATAATTACGATAAATCCCTTGAAAAGAAAATTTCATTTATTCCAGATAGCTATTTTGAGGGAGTCCGTTATGCCGACTTTTCGGGAAATGTACCTGCGGATATGATAAAGTATATATTCATGGAATATATGAACCTTGATTCGCCGTACAAGCTTGCAGTTTGCTCCAAACTTGCAGAACGAATGTTTGCTCCCGATTTTTCAAACTGTATTGAAAATATATATCAAAGCTGGATTGAAAACGGTGCCGATAATAAAACTAAAATGATTATGGTGCCTTATTGTATATTTGCATCTGACACCCAGATTCTTGCTCTGAAAAAACAGCTTATTGCATGGGCAGAAGCTTCAAGAGGTGCTTTGGGAGCATTTGTAATTAATGCAATTGCTCTTAACGGCGGAAGTACCGCACTGATGATGGTAAACGATATATCTGCAAAATTCCCCAACAATCAGGTGAAATCCGCAGCTAAATGTGCATTTTCCTTTGCAGCAGAAGCTCTCGGTGTACCTATTGATGTTCTTGCAGATAAAATTGTGCCTGATTTAGGACTTGACAAAAACGGCGAAAAAGTTATAGATTATGGCAGCCGTACTTTTACGCTCAGTCTTATGCCTGATTTTACACTTTCAATCTATGACAACAGCAAGGGTAAAGCAGTAAAATCTCTCCCTAAGCCTAATGCGGATGATGACGCAGCAAAGGCTGAAACAGCAAAAAAATATCTTTCAGACCTTAAAAAACAGCTTAAAGCTGTAACTGCTTCACAGAAAACCCGTCTTGAAGATGTTTTCCGCAATGGAAGAACATGGAATACATCTGACTGGAACGCTCTTTTTGTTGAAAATCCTGTAATGCACCGATTTGCACGCAATCTTATATGGGGTATATACGAAAACAAAAAACTTATTAGTACATTCAGATATACTGATGATGGAACATTTTGTGACATGGACGATGACGAATTTGAACTTCCAGAAAACGCTGAAATATCTCTCGTTCATCCAATTGAGCTTACAGATGATGCAATTGAAGCATGGGCTGAACAGCTTGCGGATTATGAAATAATTCAGCCTTTTGCCCAGATTTCCGCAAATATTATCAAGCTTACCGATGAGGATATAAACGAAAAGGGCTGTGTTTCAAAATACAGCGACAGAAAATTCGTTACAGGCTCAATGACAGGAGCAGCAAAAAAATACAGCCTTGTACGCAGTTCAATCGAGGACGGCGGCGGATTCAGCGGATATCACATTCAGGACAGAGTTCTCGGAATCGGTATGGCAATGAACGGCGAAAATATGTATGTTGGTCAAAGCTATGATGAATCTGTAATCCTTGAAAATGTTTACTTCTACAGACTGCCTGAGGGAGAAACAATTCCCGATTCTTACAACGATTACGACAGCATTAATCCCCTTGAACTTAACGGCAGATTTGTCAGCTGCTGTCTTAATATACTTGAGGGTATTCTCGAATAGGAGGAAAAAATATAATGAATGTGCAAAAGCCCCTTGCAGAAACAGCATACAAAGAACAGCTTGAAGCTCTTGCAGAGTATGATAAAAATAACCGCAGACCTGAGGGCTGGAAACTTTCTCCCAGAGCTGTCAGAACCTTTATACTTGGTTCTGAGCAACCCGTCTGCGGAGTTCAGATACCACAAAAATTCTATGGTGATGATTCCCTTGTTGAACGTGCAATTGTAACCCTTGCAGGCAGCCGTGGTCTTATGCTTGTAGGTGAACCCGGAACTGCAAAAACTATGCTTTCCGAACTTCTTTCAGCGGCAATAAGCGGTTGTTCTACTAATACGGTGCAGGGTACGGCAGGTACAACAGAAGACAATATAAAATACTCATGGAACTATGCACTTCTCCTTTCAAAAGGACCCGTAAAGGAAGCTCTTGTTCCTGCTCCTGTGTACAAAGGCATGAACGAGGGTATTATCACACGCTTTGAGGAACTCACACGCTGTCCCCTTGAAGTACAGGATACGCTTGTATCCATAATGAGTGACAGAGTGATGAATATTCCTGAACTTGAAGGAAATGACACTCTTCTTTTCGCAAAGAAAGGTTTTAATATAATCGGCACAGCAAATACACGTGACAAGGGAGTAAACGATATGTCCTCCGCACTCAAGAGGCGTTTTAACTTTGAAACAGTTCAGCCTGTTAAAAATATAAAACTTGAAGCCAAAATTATTTCTGAACAATGTGCAAGAATGTTGGCAGAAGCAGGTATTGAAGCCGAAATCCAGACAGACGCTGCGGAAATTCTTGCAACGGTATTCAGCGAATTGAGAAGCGGCATTTCACAGGAAAAAGCAAGTATTCCCAAAATGTCCTGCATTATGAGTACTGCCGAGGCTGTTTCTGTCTACTATCAGTCAGCTCTTGATGCAGAATATTACGGCAGCGGAAGAATTTCCATGAATAAGCTTACAGAAAATCTTCTCGGAGTCGTATTGAAAGAAAATCGTGACGACCTTCCGAAGCTTAAAGAGTATTATACAGGTGCGGTAAAACTTCGAGCTGACAAATATGGCGGTATATGGAATAATCTTTACGATAGCAGGAGTTGTATAAAGTGAAAAACGGAATTGCATTGGACTATAATTCTGACATAGTGTATTATCCTGTCCGTCATCATTCCCCTGCCTGTTCAGTTCACCTGAAAAACGTGATACGTGACTATAAACCTGAATGTATACTTATAGAAGGTCCCGAGGACGGCAGTCATCTCATAAAATACCTTGGCAGCGATGAAATCAAACCTCCTGTATGTATATACTACGGTTTCGATGACAAGAATGGTCTGGTTAGTGATGATAACGAAAAATATCGTGCATATTATCCCTTTCTGGACTATTCTCCTGAACTTACTGCAATGCGTGAAGGTCAAAAGCTTGGCATACCGTCTTGTTTTATAGATATGCCATATGCACTTCAGCTTGTACAATTTGGAAAATGCGAAAAAACGCTGAAACGTTTCAGCGATGACAGCACAGCTGTTTACTACAATAAAACTGCTGAAAAAAGCGGCTGCCGAAGCTTTTCGGAATTCTGGGAACTGGGCTTTGAAGTAAACGGTCTTGAAAAAACAGACGAAGAATTCGTAAATTCTGTGCGGATACTCGGCAGATATATGAGAGAGCTTTCCCCTGCTGATGAAACAAATCGCTGCAGGGAAGCTTTCATGAGAAGCCGCATTGCAAAATACAAAACACAGTATAAAAAAATACTTGTGGTCGCAGGAGCATATCATATTGACGGTCTTGAAAATGATACGGAAAAGCTGGATTTCAAACATTACAGCAAGTCTGACGCTTCGCTGTATCTTGTCCCCTACAGCTTTCCCGAAGCTGACAGCAGAAACGGATACGGTGCAGGTATACCATTTCCTTCCTTTTATTCCTCTGTATGGAAAAAAATTATCAGCGGCAAACCACAGCCATACAGCGAAACTGTACAGGAATACATTTTAGGGGCGGCAAGATATGCACGTTCAAAAAACGAGCATATTTCACTTACTGATGAAATACAGGCAAAATATATGACTCACGAACTTGCTTCTTTGCGTGGAAAGGCTCAGCCGGGTGCATTTGAACTGACAGATGGTGTAAGGTCTGCATTTGTTAAAGGAAGTATTGATTCCTCAGCTTCTTTTGAACTTGACTATCTTTTTAACATTATGACGGGACTTGGTGCAGGCGAAGTCAATATTTCCGATGAAAGTGCTGATATAACTCCTCCATGCGTTATTGATTTCAGAGTGCAATGCAGAAAATTCCGTATTAATCTCAGAACAGCTGCAAGACAGAATATAATTCTCGACATAGTAAAAAACAAGACTCACAGCGAAAAAAGTGCTTTTCTTCACAGAATGGCATTTCTTGAAATAAATTTTGCCCATACCGAAAGCGGCCCTGATTATGTAAACAATGTCGATACATCTCTGATACGTGAACATTGGAGTGTACGCTACAGCACGGAAGTCGAAGCAAAGCTTACGGACTTAGCAGTTTTCGGCGGAACTATTTCAGATATATGTATGAATCTTCTTGCAAGAAAATTTTCATCATCACAAAATGGAGAAGCAATTGGAAAATTCCTGCTTTTCACTTATACTATGGGATTTGCAGATAAAGCAGAGCAGTTTTTGCCTTCTGCCGCCGAAAAGCTTCGTGATGATACTGATTTTCTTTCTCAATGTGACTTCATGTTATACGCAAATAAAGTAATAATCCTGTTGCGTACAATTTTTTCACGCAGTGATATATCTGTACTTGGTTTGCTGAAAATATCCTTTATGACTGCACTTAACAAGCTGGAAAGCGTAAAAAATGCCGATAATAATTCCGCTGAAAGAATATGCAGCGGAATAAGAATGATGTATTCCCTTACAACAGATTATCCGCAATACTGCTCTCAATGGGATTTTCTTGAAGAAATGAAAAAAATATCCGTGGGTGCAGCTGCATCTCCTCGTATTTACGGTGTCTGCCTTTCAATATGTGCAAAATCAAACATATTCAGCAATGAGGAATATTGTGAAGCCGTAAGCGGATATATGAAAACCTCCGACGGAAAATCAGCTGCTGATTTTTTAAGCGGTGTTATTTCCGTCGGGCGGGATGTGATTCTGAATAATGAAAAAGTACTTGAAAGCATAGATACTGCAATTTCTGCAATGGAACACGATGATTTTATGTCTTCACTCCCCTTTTTCAGAAGGGCGTTCACCTCTTTTTTACCGCAGGAAACTGCAAAAATCAGTTCAAAAATAGCCGAACGTTACGGTACATCGTCTGAAAGTTTTGAAGGAAGCTTTATATTTAGTGCAGAGGAGATTATCTTTGCTTCAGAATGTGACAGAAAAGCTCGCAGAATCATGGAAAAATGGGGAATGTTCGAAGGCGGTGAGTACAATGACTGAAAATAATGAAATGCTTTCAAGATGGCGGCTTATACTTGGACAGTTTGCAGAAGAAAGCCTGCCTCTTGACGGTAAATATACGTCGGAAGATGACTGCCTTGCTTTTTTGTATGACAGAGAATATTCCGCTGAAAGAGGCATAAGAGATGGCGGCCGTGGAAACTCTGTTTTGAACGTACCTGACTGGCTCAGAAAAATAAAAATACTTTTTCCTAAAAGTACAGCTGAAATATTACAAAAGGACGCTCTTACGAAATATGGCATTGATGAAATGCTTACAAATCCCGATATTCTGCGAACTCTTGAACCTGATATAAACCTGCTGGCAAAACTGCTGACTTTCAGAGGAATAATCCCTCAGGCAGTTAAAGCTCAGGCTGACGAAATAATCCGCAAAACAGCGGAACAAATCGAAAAGAAGCTGGAAACCGAAGTTAAACGCTGTATATGCGGACGAAAAAACGGTGATGTACAAAGCAGTCACAAGGTTTTTAGAAATTTTGATTTTAAGCGTACTATTGAACGAAATCTCAAAAATTACAATAAACAATACGGAACTATAGTACCGAGCAAGCTTTATTTCAGAAGCAATATAAAACGATACAATCCATGGAATGTAATTATTCTTGCCGACCAAAGCGGAAGTATGGCTGAATCGGTAATTTATTCCTCAATTATGGCATCTATTTTTGCTAAACTGCCATTTCTCAGTACCAATCTGGTAGTTTTTGATACAAATATTGTCGATTTGACCGAATACATCTGCGATTGTACTGATACGCTTATGAAAGTTCAGCTTGGCGGCGGAACAGACATCTACAAAGCACTCTGTTACGGCGAAAATCTGATTTCACATCCCCAGCGTACTATTGTGATACTGATTACAGATTTATATGAAGGCGGAGATATACGCAGAGTTTACAAAAAATGCAGGGATATTCTTGAAAGCGGTTCAAGGCTCATTGTACTGCCTGCACTCAATTATGAAACAGAGCCTGTTTATAATCGCAGTGCTGCTAAATATATTGCAAATCTCGGAGCTGATACAGCAGCTCTTACACCGGAGGAGTTGGCAGATTGGATAGGAAATATAATGTCATAGCAGATGAAAATACAGTTTTGCTGGCAGAAAATATTGCCGCAAATTTTGATGAAAACACGCTGATTGAGTTCTCAAACAAGGGTACATACAAACGTGCGCTCAAGGACCTTGACGGGATTTCAGATATTTTTGCATCCTGCGAAAATGATATGATAAAAATTACTCTCAGTGATGTGACTGTAACGCTCTCCGCTGATATTAAATCAAGCAGATGCAGCTGTTCTTCAAAGGTTATATGCCGTCATATCATTTCAGCTGCAATTGCAGTATCACAATTCAAAGGCAATACAAATCAAACAAAAACAGACGAAATTTCAAAAACAGCAAAATCAGACAATGAAACAAAAAAATCCGAAAAAGAAATTGATTTTACTTATCTTGAAGATGTAAAATCAACAGCGGTAAATATTCTGAAAAAAGGCATAATGAACTGTACTGCAAACGATTGCGAACTTTTTGTACGTCTATCACTGCGAGGCGGCAGTGCCTATCGCAATATTTCAAATTTATGCCGCAGTTTTTCGGAACAAATCAACCTTATGAACACAAAAAATGCCGATTTTTCACAGATTCGCAGTACAGAACAGATTTGCAGGCTTTACAATACAGCTGATGCTATAATAAAAAAACAAAACAGTGAACTGCTAAAAAATACAGTTTATGAAAATTCGGGAAAGGGTTATTTTATATGTCTTGGAATATATCCACGCCGTTCCGAATCGGGATATGCAGGTATTACTGCAATATTCCTTGAAAAAGAACTGAATGATTTTTTCACATATAATATAACGCTTCCTGATTTCTACAAATCAACGGAAAATGCTGGTAATTTACAGCAGCTTGAAAAACTTGCGGCTAAACATATTCATTGGCAGAATGATACAGCGGTAATTCAGCTTTCGGGTAAAAATTTCACTCTGATGAACTATAAATCTGATGAACGCAGACGTATTTCATCATCAAAACAGACTTCTTGCCTTATCAGTGCAGAATTGGATAAATCTATGCTTTCCGATAAACTTTACAAGCTTCCCGAAAACGAGGAATATGATTACTTTTTCCCGAAAAATACAGAACAGTTTTTTCTTATTAGAAATCCCGTTTTTACAGGAGTTGAATTTAACAGCATCTTCCAAAGACTGGATTATAAGTTAAGCGGTGATAATACTGAAGAAATTCAGTGCAGTCTGTTATTTAACGAAATAAACAGTAAAATAATCCGATTTATTGAAAATAATCACAGTACTCCTTTTGAAAATTGTGATTTACTTGTAAGGATTTTTTCAGGGAAATATTATCCTGTCAGTATAATCGGCAATAAGATTATAAATATCTGCTTTTGAGGTGATATAATGGAAAAAGTTATTGCAATGCTTGAAGATATTATTGCAGATTTGGGATTTTCAGGTATTTCCTGTGCAGGAGCTGATATTATTCCAAGACTAAAAGAAGCTTGCAGTTACTGCCACGAACTTAATATGAGTCTTGGTGAAAATATCTGCTTGATGCTGTCCGAATCACTTTCTCAAGGAAATACCGTTTCTTCCGCAGAATATCTTTGCAGGCTCAGCTGTTATGTACATTGTCTTATAGGGTTTAATTCTGAGCGACTCTGAACTATGGATCGTATTGCAGGTAATTGATAATCAAATTTCCAAAGATTGGCAGCCCGAATCGGGCTGCCGTTTTCGTTATAATATTCCTGTTCTCATTTTCCTGTACTCCGACGGAGAAACCCCGATATGCTTATGAAACAGCCTGCTGAAATATAGTGGATTGTCATATCCGACCGCTTCTGCAATCTCGGAGATATTGTACTCCGTCGATTCGAGTAAGCTCTGTGCATTTGCCATACGCAGCGAGAGAATTCCTGCGACTGAAACGCCCAGACGTGCAGGCGATCCTGCAAGGCTTGTGGCATCCAGTGAAAAGGCAAGAAAGATTCTTGGCTGGAGCCCCGTGCAGGATAGTCTGGAGGAGATTATTGAAAGTGCATGGAACTGGCACAAGAATCATCCGAACGAATATGACGAAACATAATGAGGTGATTTTATGATCTGTTATCGTACACTTCTCATCTTCCGTTAATCTGATAATGATTATATGTCCGCTTTCCCACCAAAGCGAAAACGACAGACAAAATTGCATATACAAATGGAGCATACTGATATGCCGCCCAAGTGATACCACCAACAGAAATCGCAGAATAGCGAAATGCACCATTGAGTGAAACCAGATTACTTGGAAGCAGATACCATATTTCTGAAAGCAATTTTAGATTGGCAGGCATTTCCATAATAAACATTGTCAAAATAACAATACCCATAATCATTCCGATAGTAGCAATACTGTTATTTGTTAGCTCGGAAAACATCATAGTAAACATGCTCACCAATGCAGCTCCAACAAAAGATAACGCAATCAAGATTAAAGCTGCCTGTCCTACTGTAAGGTTGAACGGACGAAGCAAAACAAATTGTAAAATAGTATTATACCCATTAAATCCATAAAGAAAAGTAACAATCACAATCATTAACAGAGAGAGAAGCATCGTAAAACCTATACCAACTGTCAATCCTGCAAAGATTTTTGCGGCATATAGTTTTTTCTTGCCCATACGGGTACATAAAATGATCTGATCTGTTTTACGTGTATACTCCACGGTAAACACAGTAGAAAGACAGATTGTGATAAACATGATTTCCATACAGGCAATAAACTTCATCATATCTGCAATTTTCTTCCAACCATCATAATATCCATGATATACAATTGGTTTGTTGAATGTAATACTTTCGGTTGAACCTGACGGAGTACTTGCTTCTAGCTGTGCATTTAACCGTTCATAAAAAGCTTCGATGTCACACTCCAATACTTCTGCACTTGCGTGTGTCCTCAGCGTTGTGCCAATGAAATTATATACATCTAAGTATGGCAATGCTTCTTTGTAATTTCCATTAAAAATGAAATCCTCATACGCAGGACGCATTTCGTCAATCAGTATTTTGTCGATGGCTCTGCCAGAAATCAATTCCGCAGCTTCACGCTCTGCCCGATTTGCTTCATATCCATTTAAGGAACTGTCGTAATATTCTCTGTTTTCAGGCAGAACAGCACTTGCCACACCCCAAATGAGAAGTCCCGCAAGCATCACGCATCCTGTAATCCAGACAATTTTTCTGCTGATTATTTTTCGCAATTCAAACTTATATAACGCAAGCATACTCACACCTCCTCAAATTTGGCAAGGTAGAATTCCTCTAAATTTTCAATTTCTTCAGCTGAACCGTTGTAAATAATTTGCCCTGCTTTCATCATAAGTACAGTATCTGCGATATGCTCAACATCCGAAACGATATGAGTGGATAAGAGTACAATGCTGTCCTTTCCCAAATCCTTAATTAAATTACGAAAACGCACACGCTCTTTAGGATCCAGCCCTGCGGTAGGCTCATCTAAAATAATGATCTTCGGATCATTCAGAAGTGCCTGTGCAATGCCAAGCCTTTGTTTCATACCACCGGAATAGGTTGCAATTTTCTTTTTTCCCACATCGGAAAGGCTCACTATTTCCAGAAGCTCTTTTGTTTTCCTTTTCGCTTCCGATTTTGTCAATCCTTTTAGCGATGCCATATACATCAAAAAATCCCAACCGCTAAAATCGGGATAATAACCGAAGTCCTGCGGAAGATAGCCAAGTACGGAACGGTATTCCTCGGAAGATACATCTACCCCATCAAAAGTTACTGTACCTCCTGTCGGCTTCAAAATCCCGCAAAGCATACGCATGAAAGTTGTTTTTCCTGCACCGTTTGCTCCAAGCAATCCATAGACACCATTTGTCAGCTGCAAGCTTATTCTGTCAACGACAATTTTGTTTTCATACTGTTTTGTCAGTCTGTCAATGCAAAGTTCCATAGGAATCCCTCCGTTTTCTTGAATGTCTGATAAAGTTCTTTTACTGTAAACATCATCAAGAGCAGAGCGCTTACTACCCACCAGACTAAATAATTTGTTTGGAATATGAAGTTAGCCGCATATCGAAGTGTCACATCTGCCACACTTACGAAAAAAGCTGCTGCCATACAGCCATAAATGGCTTCCTTATTCCGAAAACAACGGACAATGTACAAGCTGATACTTGTTGTCAGCAAATAAGGCACAAACAAATATACTACTGTTTGCACAAAGGAAATACAATTTGCGATATGGCAGATTGGAATTATGATACAGAAAATTCCCAGATTAAAAATACCCAAGATAATCAACCTTGCCAGCACAATACTTTTCAGCGAAAATCGGGAAGTCATTTCCAATTCATTCATTCCATACAACGAAGATTTTACACTCTCGGTAATTAGAAGCAAAGCAAGAAATGGGGTAAAAGCAGATACGATCCATACTGTATTCTCGCTTGTAAATGAAGCCCCCCATGCCATAGGTAAAACAATCAGCACGGACAGCAGCCATACGCTTTTCTTAATGAAAGGGATTTGACTGATTATAAATCTCTTGATGCTGATATGTGGTCTGGGCAGCAAACGAACAAACGATTTCTTATTTCTCGATGCAGGTGCATCGAAAGCCTTTGCAATTTGTTTTTTCAATCCTCTATTCATACGAAAATCCTCCCCTCTGCAACTCTGTTTTGAGATATTTCAATATCTTTGTGATTTTGCGATATATAGCAAAACGAGAAAGCCCGGTGATATTACATATTGAAGCGATCGAAAGCTCGTTTGCATATCTTAACAGTAATAGTTCCTGTTCATCCTGCGGAAGTTTTGAGATCAGTTCTTTTAACGCAATGCTGTTTATCCATTCGTCCGTTGGATCATAACTTAAATCATCAGTTGTTTCAATTATAATTTCTTTGCTGTTTTTACGATATTCCTCGATACATAAGTTGCGGGCTATTGTATAAAGGTAAGGAAGCTCTTTACTGCTATCTAAACTTATATTTTTGCTGAAATAACGCAAAAATGTTTCTTGCGTAATATCTTCTGCTGTTTGACAATGGCGGACTCTGAAATAGCAGTAACGGTATATTTTTTCATACTGTTCACTTAAGTCCATAGCGTTTAAAACCTCCTTTCACTATACATAACGGTTTTCATGCATCAAATGTGCGGCTATTTCAATTTTTTTACAGCAAAGACTTGATGTTTATAATCGTATCAACCCTGTTTATAATTTCAGCAGATGAAAATTTGAGTAATTACATACTTTCAGGAACTTAAGGACATCTCTAAAAAACCCTTTTTGAGAAAAAACAGCTATGCACGACATCTATTTCGTCAACCTCCCTCGGAGTGCAAAAGCACGCCTTCGGGAGGTTTCCTTGTAGCTGTCATACCTATCTGCTTTTTCTTTAATCAAACGGGTTTTTAGAGATGCCCTTAACTCATTATCTTAATTATAATTCATATATGTGAAAAAATAAAGATACCAATAGCAAAATATTTTCAATAATTTATTCCGTAAACCATTGCTATCATCAAAAATATATAATACGCCGATTTTCCTTATAGTTGAAATAATACACGGAATTATTTTCATTCAAGGGATTGTTTTTTCTTCGGGGATGTGGTATAATAAAACAAAGTATTATTCTGATTATGTAGAATCAGGAGGACAAGAGTTTGTGAGTAAGAATCCGAAAAAGCGGAAACAACTTTCTGCTTATGAAATTGAACGACGACATAAATTGCGTGAACAGCGTAAAGTACAACTAAAAAAAGAAAAACGATTATTCTGGATAAAGGCAGTAATCATTGCTGTTTCGTTTGTGTCTTTTTTCATTGGAATTTTTTTGATTGATTGGCATTTCAATGGCGATGGGTTGATTATTTATTTAGCGATAGTGCTGATAATTGCTGCTACTTTTACCGACCGATGTGGTATACGCAGAATGATTTTCTATTTTTATCCTGAAGACTTCATTTTCGGAGATTACCTAAAAAAGAGTTATCCTCAACGTTCTTTTTTGATGGAACTTTGCAGAACGATTTGTTACTATTCATTAGCATTGCTTTCCCTTTGTCCAAAACTATCTGCAGTATGGGCTGTGATATGTGTAATTACTATTGCAATCGGATATGCCTATGTTGTATTTGATAAGAATGATGAATATACACTTGATAAGTTTTCAAAGTATTCCGATACAACTACATTTTTGATCCTTGTTTGCATACCGGGATGTGATATGCTTGAAAGCCTTGAAGCAGTGCATCTCTTTGAAACTTTTTTTGGCGGAGTAATATTGACAGTATTGTATCTGTTATTTGGATGCAGCAAAAATAAAGCACGCAATGCTGCCTTAATTTTCTTTTGCTCTCAAATGAGCATCAGTTCGCTAATAGCAATAATTAAAGTACTTGTTTAATTACATATGTACCATCCGTATCATGTTGATACGGCTTTCTCTTACTATTTCCGCTCACGTTTTCTCACGGTTTCATGGGTTGCGATATATTTTGTGTAGTTTTTTCGTCACATTCCTTACATCCTCGCCTTTGAGATAACTGCTTGTAACGACGATTTGAAACAACTTTCGGAATTATTTTTTTAACCTTGATTTTTAGTAAATATTGATGTATAATAGAATAAAAAACATTTATAAGAGGATGATAAGATTATGACCAAATCACTTAAATCTATGCTTCTAGCTGCTTGTATTTTAACTACATCAACATCGGGCTTAATGTCAGCGCCTACTACATATGCATACACTCAGCTTATTGCATCACTTCAAGAAGTATCTATTTTTAAGGATACTCTTGCTATAGGCGAAAAGGCTCAATTAGAATTGACCTGGAGTAACGGTGCCCATCCTGAACTAATATATTCTTCAAGCGATGAAAGTGTTGCAACAGTTGATCAAGATGGTATTGTAACAGGTATAGCTAACGGTACTGTTACTATTACAGTTTCACGCTTAGATGGAAAAAACACTAAAACACTTGATATTTCCGTATCAAGTGATGTTGAGAAAAGTATTGTCTACAATACATCTGAATTAAATCTTGGCGATAAACTTTGTAAATACGATATCTTGCATTATGACAACAAAAACAAAGG
>JAZQFV010000109.1:0-3354 GCA_045539715.1 Ruminococcus sp.
GTCCCTCCGATTATCAGCCTGTAATAGATACAACATCAATTGCACTTATAAAAATGGCTGAGAAATTAGGTTTGCAATATAAATTCAAAGTTGAAGAAATCCCTGAGTATTTCCTTACTGTCAACGATTTAATTCCAAGAAATGACTGCATTATTCTTGATATTGATATATGCAGACAAGCATTTGAAAAGTGGGGAAATTACACCCGATTTAGAAGAAATCAGACAAGAAATATTTCAGAAAAGAACATACTAAAATACATAGTAAAAAGAAAGAGTCGTGAACTTTCTGAATTTATAAGAAGAAATGAAAGTTTATAAAAATTGCTTCACAAAAATAAAAATACAGGTTATAATAGTATCAAATCAAGATTTACTAAATCACGATTAGATGTATTTGAGGTGATACTATGTTTATAGGAAGAGAGCAGGAATTAAAATTTCTTGAAGAGAAATATATGCAGAATGGTGGTCAGCTTGTTGTATTGTACGGCAGACGACGAGTTGGAAAAACCGAAACATTGAGGCAATTCTGCAAAGGCAAACAGCACATTTTCTTTTCGTGCAGAGAATGTACTGATAAACTTCAGCTTAAAAGTTTCTCTGAAAAAATATTACGTGAAAATATTCCTGCAAGTTCGTATATTACCGAATTTGCTGATTGGGACAGAGCATTTCGCAGTATAGCAGATTTACCATATGGCAACAGCAAAAAGCTTGTAGTAATTGATGAGTTTCCGTATATGTGTAAGGGCAATGAAAGTATCCCGTCAATATTGCAGAATCTCTGGGATGAATTGTTTAAAGATGAAAATGTAATGATTGTACTTTGCGGAAGTGCAATGAGTTTTATTGAAAAAGAATTGCTTGCAGAGAAAAATCCGCTTTACGGCAGAGGTACAGGCATTTATAAGATGAAAGAGATGAATTTCTATGAAGCTATTCAATTCTTTCCAGATTATTCAAATTACGACAAGATTATTGCTTATGCGGTACTGGGAGGAATACCACATTATCTAAAACAGTTTGATAACAAACTTTCGCTTGCTGAAAATATAAAGAAAAACATACTTACAAAGGGCTGTGCTTTGTATAGTGAAGTAGAATTTCTTTTACGTCAGGAATTGAGAGAAACACCGCTATATAACTCTATTATTGAAGCTGTTGCTTTGGGAAATATAAAGCTTAATGAAATTAGTATTAAATCGCTTATTGAAGATACCTCAAAAACAAGCGTATATCTGAAAAATCTCATTGAACTTGAAATAGTTGAACGTGAAATTTCTGTGGATGCCGGTATAAAAGAACGTGCCAATTCAAACAGAGGACTTTACAGACTTACTGATAATTTTTTCCGTTTCTGGTATGCTTTCGTATTTACGAATTATTCTGAACTGGAGGACGGAGATGTTGACGGTGTTTATGAATATGCTATAGCACCTGCACTTCATGAGTTTGCTGCAGAAGTCTTTGAGGATATTTGTATTGAATTTATCCGCAGACAGCAAAGGGAGAATAAACTGCCGTTTAGATATTCTAAAATCGGACGCTGGTGGGGAAAGACAACTGTTCGCTGTAAAGAAGACAAAACGGAAGTACGTGAAACAGAAATTGATATTCTCGCTGTTTCAAAACATTTGGATTCATATATTCTTGGTGAATGTAAATTCAAGGCAAGTCCATTCAGTTATACAGAGTATCTCAATACTAAATCAAAAATGCTGCCACAACAAGAAAAAGCAGATTTCCATTTTTATCTTTTTTCAGAATCAGGTTTTGAAGAAAAGCTAATTAATGAAGCTGAGCAGAATGAGAAACTTGTATTGTTCGGGATTGATGATGTTGTAACAGGCATTCATTAATCAAAGAAAATATACAGCCGATAGGAAGTTTATATACAGCTTTTGTACAGCTACAAAAAGAAAAAATACTTCTAGAAACGTTGTAACGCAATTTGAATGGATGCCTATTTTACGTAATTTGCAACCCTTTACGATATGGGATGATATATACTATTTTATTCTCATAACCCGAAGGTCGTAGGTTCAAATCCTGCCGCCGCAACCATTTAGGTGAACTGATTTAGATCACTAGCACGAAAAGCCTGATTATTTGGGCTTTTTTGCTGCTAAAACGCCAAAATTTTTTAGGGTGAAACCGTGGATGTTTTTCGAGAAAAAACGCTATGGAACAGGATTCAAACTTAAACATTGAACGAAATTCACTGCTTTTGAGTAATGTCCGCTCCTGCTTTAAGGGATTCAATAAGTGAATGCCGCAAAAATAATATACAAACTTTCAATGCCGATTTTATTGGTTTCTCACAAACTTCTGTGAGAAGCGAATAAGGTCGGCATTTTTTATTTTCAGAGAAAAATGAGCCGACACACGAATACATTATAATAAGGAAGGAAAATGCCCATGAAGAAAATCACATTCAATGCTCTGCTCAATCACAAGGCTCACAACTATAAGCCGATGCAGATTGAAGTGGAGAAAGTCATTCCTCTCTATGGAAAGAGATTTGAGCAGATGAGAGATCATCCCCTGGATGACTGCCCCGAAATCATCGAGAACAGAGATTTGATGTATATGGAGGGCAACACTGCCCACTGTATTCTCTTCCTCGATGCCAACGGCAGCGATGGAATCCTTGCCGAAGCCGAGGGTTCAGACTACGCTCGGGAGTCACAGTTCATTCCGAATGCGAGAGCAATCGTTGAGGTGAATGACATTACTGCCGGAGAACGTCAGCTCCATGCAGAGCTGAAAGCTATGGCTGACCGAATCGCAGAGCTTGCTCACACAGGTCAGAAGCACTTCATCTTTGAAGATATGCTCGGCGATGAAGATTTGCGAGTGCTGATGATTCGAACGGTGGCTGAAATGCTTGACAGACGTGAAGATCTTGTAGAGGTTCGTGACCACTACCTCGGAATTAGAGGTCAGGCAGATTTCACGGTAACTGCAAAACCTGCACAGGAAATGAAGCTCTATTGTCCCCTTGAGATTCAGACTGAACCGCAGATCTATGAAACAGATTGGGATGCACCATATGAAGATGACCTTGAGGTTATTCCATCAAGCTGTGCTTGTGGCTGTGAGGATGAAATCAATGCTGCTATTGAGAAATACTCCGAGCCGGATGAAAAGCACCGTGGACTGATGGTGTATTATGATGCAAACTCACCTGTCAATGAAAAGGTTGTATCTGCATTTCCCTCCGTTGAGGTCAGAAACAGAGAGCTTGTTGGAGTCCTTATCTGTCAGGTTACAGAAACGCTTACCGACGCTGAAATGGCAGAATTCAAGGATTGGTGGTCTGGACAAGCATCAGATGGCTGGGGCGAGGGCT
>JAZQFV010000110.1:0-2136 GCA_045539715.1 Ruminococcus sp.
GCAGAGATACGATTGACCATCGTAAATTTGCCCTCTTGAATGCAGGAGGATGCGCACGGTAAATCGGAGATGATGATCCTTTCAAAATCTCAGATGAAGCCAAGTACTAACCTCTATTCACAACCGAATATCGCCGCACTACTCTCTTTTCGATATGACAAATAACTCTCTCTTCGAAATGAATATGACCTTCCTTTCGAAATGAGGATTTGCACCTGCGTGATAAAGCCATTCGGCTCTCTGCAAGTTGTCATTCGCTTTAGTGAATGACAAGCTGCAGGAAGCCGAATACGACAACCACAGACTTCCGAAAGCAGGTGCCAGAACTATCCTTTTGAAATGATAAATGACTGTCACTTCGAAATGATTTATGACTCTCATTTCGAGAGCCGAGCCGTTTCTATAGGACGAAGTCAGATAGAAACGGCTCGGAGACAAGGTCGGAGAGCCGTGATTAGCAGGGCATAATTCCCCGCGTCAAAATAGAATCAGCAAGAAACGAGAGTAAATGTCCCCCTTTTGACAGTGGGTGAATTATGCCCTGCGGACAATCCTTTAAAAATGATAAATGATTATCCCTTCGAAATGAGTAATTTTGAAATGATGCTCTTTTTGAAATGATATATGAGTGTCTTTTCGAAAGGAGCGACAGCGACCACAATCGTTTTGAAATGATATATCTACTGTCGTTTCGAAATGAGCAATACAGTTCTGTGTTCATTTCGATATGATATATGACTGTCATTTCGAAATGACGGCGCAAAAATTTTCGTACAGAGAATCATTTTCGTCAGGAGATTCTTCCTACATTCTCGTGACGAAAAAGCCCCGCGCGAGGCGGGGCGAGAAATGTTATTTATCTGTACTTATCTAAAACAGCTCTGTACTCGGAGTTTTTGAGAAGCTCGGCACGTCTACCACCTTTAGCGTTAGTGCGAAAATCAAGGTTGTATTTGAAAAAGTTTGCGCTTATCGCTTCGCCATAACGGTCAAAGGCACGACTCAATGCTTCATTTTTCATTCTCACATCTTCAGTTTTTTTCGTCACACACAGATTTTTATCCATAATTGCGGTGACCTGTTCGTCTGTTCCACCGCGATAGCTAAAATCGTTTTCCATCCTTCCGAGGAAAGACCTTGCGAGCATAAGGAAGAAGGCTTCTCCGGTTTCTTCAAAGGCATTTATCATCAGATCACCGCACTGTAATGTATGTTTTGCCTTTTCCTCCATCGATAGAGAAGGATTGAAAAACACGGTTCTGCCGAGCTTATCTGCCGCAAAATCGACAAGCTCATACATATTCTTTTGAACGTAGAAATAATACTCGCTTGTGTCTTTTGCAAACAGCTGCTCGGTTTTTTGCCCGCTGGTGGTGTACCAATCGGTAAATTTTGTCTTGTAAATCTCCAGTGCCTCTTCTGTTTTGCCTTCAGCATGAAGAATTTTCGCGCGCATATTCCATGCGCCAAGCCGCAGATTTTCTTCGGTACAACCTTCCAATATCTTTTCACAGATAGCACGAAATTCGTCCTTGTGTTCAATCAGAACAACAGGATCGTTGTCAGCCAAATCACCGCCAACATTCCACATATAGTAATGCATAATCCAATAATCATTAGGATAATCGCGGTAAGCCTTGACGATAATTTCACGACCTTTTTTGTCGTTCCAATGCTGTCTATACAGAGCAATTATTTCGTCAATTTCGGCTTGGATTTTTTCTTGATTGTAACCCATAAGCTCGTCGAGCGTCACTCCAAAGAAATAAGCCAACGGCTGAAGAAGCGTAATATCGGGATAGGTTTCACCACGCTCCCATTTACTGACCGCAGCACAGGTGACATTCATAGCAACTGAAAGCTGTTCCTGCGTAATATTTTTCGATGTACGCAAACGTTTAATATTTGCACCAATTGTCATTTCCATAATCATACCTCCATTGAGATAAAAGTAAGCCGACGTCTGCTTCTGTTTATATTATAAGCATTTTTTATATCGCTGTACAGATATTATCAGGAAATAACACATTAACCATAGGTTAATTAATTATACTTTCAAGACGGAGGTGCGGTCGGTTGCATGAAGTAGTTTGCCTTCAAAATTAAAGATAACCCCAAATCTGTATTTTCGTACAC
>JAZQFV010000111.1:0-24665 GCA_045539715.1 Ruminococcus sp.
GAAGACTCTCACAGCTGATGACAAGATCATCTCTGCTGCTTCTTGTACAACAAACTGCCTCGCTCCTATGGCTAAGGCTCTCAACGACTACGCTCCTATCCAGAGTGGTATCATGAGCACAATTCATGCTTACACAGGCGATCAGATGATCCTTGACGGTCCTCACAGAAAGGGTGACCTCAGAAGAGCAAGAGCTGGTGCTGCTAACATCGTTCCTAACTCAACAGGTGCTGCTAAGGCTATCGGTCTTGTTATTCCTGAGCTCAACGGCAAGCTCATCGGTTCTGCACAGAGAGTTCCTGTTCCTACAGGTTCTACAACAATCCTTACAGCTGTTGTTAAGGGTGCAGACGTAACTAAGGAAGGCATCAACGCTGCTATGAAGGCTGCTGCTTCTGAGTCCTTCGGTTACAACACAGATGAGATCGTTTCTTCTGACGTTATCGGCATGAAGTACGGCTCACTCTTCGATGCTACACAGACAATGGTTTCCAAGATTTCTGATGATCTCTATGAGGTTCAGGTTGTTTCTTGGTACGACAACGAGAATTCTTACACATCACAGATGGTAAGAACAATCAAGTACTTTGCAGAACTTGGTTAATCTCTAATAACCGTATATTAAAAAAGAGGAAGTTCGCTTCCTCTTTTTTGTATATATATATCATATATGGATGAAATTCCTTTAAAATCATTGACAATTTATGTGGTAAATGCTATAATATAAATATACTTGATAAATCAGGTATAAATATTATATAAAAATGGAGGAATGAAAAATGTTTAAACGATTAATTAGCTGTGCTGCAGGTCTTTTAATAGGCATTGCACCAATATGTGTGCCTGTTGTTAATGAGATTACAATGAGCGCTTCGGCAGAGGATAAAAAGCTTGACAACGGTTTAGAATACACAATAACAGACGGCGAAGTTAAGATAACTGGTTATGATGGTTCGGATGTTTCTTTAGAAATTCCCTCTGAGATTGAGGGATACCCTGTTACAAGTATTGGTGACAAAGCTTTTTTAGATTGTAATCGTTTAATAGAAATAACTCTTCCAAATTCTATTACGGAGATTGGTTCTAGTGCTTTTTATGATTGTAATAATCTTCGTAGAATAACTCTCCCTAACAATCTTAAAAGTATTAATAATCATGTGGTTTATTGTTGTGATAATCTGAGGCATTTAATTATCCCTGAGTCTGTTAAATCTATTAGTAATGATGCTTTTTACTTCCTGGTAGATCGATTATATTTTAAAGGTGATATCCCTGATGATACATATAATCCGAGTAATTATAAAACCGTATATTATCCTGCGGATAATCCGACTTGGACAGAAAGTGCTATACAGAAATTTGGCACTCTATGTACGTGTATTCCTTATTACACATCGGAAAATGGTTTGTTTTACACAATCAATAAAGGAAAAGCGGTAATAGTAGGTTGTGATGAAACTTCTCCCTCTTTGGAAATTCCATCAACGATTGGAAATTATCCTGTTGATAGTATTTCTGCTAATGCCTTTGAGGGTAATGTTCAACTTACTAATGTAATAATCCCTGAATCTGTTACAAGTATTGGTGACAATGCTTTTTATGCTTGTAATCGTTTAATAGAAATAACTCTTCCAAATTCTATTACGGAGATTGCTGCTTGTGCTTTCTCTCGATGTGATAATCTTACAAAAGTGGTAATTCCCAATTCTGTTACAAGTATTGGTGACTATGCTTTCCGTGAGACTTATCTACCGTATCTAATTATTCCCGAGTCTGTCGAATATATTGGTATGTATGCTTTGGATTGTAGGAATAAAAAAAACCAAGTAAACCGAGTATATTTTAAAGGGGATATCCCATATATGGATTATTATTCTCTTAATGATACTTGTGCAACCGTATATTATCCTGCGGATAATCCGACTTGGACAAAAAGTGCTTTACGAAATTTTGGCACTCAATGTACGTGTATTCCTTGTTACACATCAGAAAATGGTTTTTTTTACACAATCAATAATAAAGGAAAAGCGGAAATAGTAGGTTGTGATCAAAGTTCTCCCTCTTTGGAAATTCCATCAATGATTGGAAATTATCCTGTTGATAGTATTTCTGCTAATGCCTTTGAGGATAATCTTCATCTTACTAATGTAATAATCCATGAATCTGTTACAAATATTGCTGAAAATGCTTTTCAGCGATGTACAAATCTAACTGAAATAAATTTCCCTAATTCTGTTACAAGTATCGGCAAAAGAGCTTTTTATGGATGTACAAATCTAACTGAAATAAATTTCCCTGATTCTCTTACATCTATTGAAAGTCGAGCTTTTGAGGAATGTACAAATCTAACTGAAATAAATTTCCCTGATTCTCTTACATCTATTGAAAGTCAAGCTTTTTTTAAATGTCAGAGTATAACTGAAATAAATTTCCCTGATTCTATTACAAGAATTGGGAGTGACTTATTTGCTGGCTATAGTTATAAAAATGACAATATTGAAAAAATAGTTTTCAAGGGAGATGCACCTATAAATGATACTTTTTGTTTTGCTGGTGTAAGTACAACCGTATATTATCCTGGGGATAATCCGACGTGGACAAAAAGTGTTTTGCGTAATTATTACGGTGATTTAACCTGGATTCCTTATTATGAACATTTTATAATAAAAAAACAGCCTGAAAATGCCTCTGCTCCCATTGGCTCCGAAGTAAAAACAGAGGTCACAGCAGAAGGTAACGGTCTTTCATATCAATGGTACTACTGCGAAGCAAATTCCGATAAATTTATCAAGTCAAAGGTAACAGGTTCAACTTATAAATGTCTTATGACTAATGAATCGAACGGCAGAAAGGTTTATTGTGAAATTACCGATAAAGATGGAGATAAGCTTACTTCTGATACAGTTACACTTACAGCTGATATAAACATTATCAAGCAGCCTGAAAATGCATCTGCACCATTTGGCTCAGATGTTAGGACAAAAGTAACTGCAACCGGTCAAGATCTTTCATATCAATGGTACTATTGCGAGGCAAATTCCAATAAATTTATCGAATCAAAGGTAACAGGTTCAACTTATGAATGTCCTATGACTAATTACTCAAGTGGCAGAAAGGTTTATTGCGAAATTACCGATAAAGCTGGAAATATGGTTGTTTCTGATACCGTTACTCTTTCAGCAGATTTATACATTATCCAGCAGCCTGAAAATGCATCTGCACCATTTGGTTCAGATGTTAGGACAAAGGTAACTGCAAAAGGTAAAGATCTTTCATATCAATGGTACTATTGCGAGGCAAATTCTGATACATTTATCAAGTCAAAGGTAACATATTCAACATATGAATGTCCTATGACTAATGAATCAAACGGCAGAAAGGTTTATTGCGAAATTACAGATGTAAACGGAAATATGGTTGTTTCTGATACAGTTACACTTTCTATATCTTAATAATATAACTGTAATCACTCTCCCCTGTTCTTATGAATGGGGGAGAGTTTATTTAAAATATAAAATCGCCTCCGCATTAGCGAAAGCGATAATTTTTTATAGCTACCCCGACTCCACCCTCATATAACAGCTGATATTCGGTAATAATAAAAACTTGTAAACCATTAAGGTAAATGCACGTGTAACATTGCCGGACATAATAAAAATAAATAGCCTGCCCATTGCCTTAATCGTAAGTATTTTTGAAAGTCATTCTCACTTTCGGGAGATAATATCCACTCTGCCATACTACCGCTATTATCGGGTTAAATTAATTCAGTAGTCCAGTTCAACTCCTGAATTTTCTCGTCAATCTGACGCAATTCCTTAGAAATTACATCAAGTTTTTTCTGATATTCAGATATATCAACGGTGCTTTTAATGAGAATTTCCGTCTTGCTGTAACGGTCAATTTTTGAACTTGCGTTATTGAGAAACGAACGCATTATATTAACATCTTTCTTCATTCTGTCACGCTTTGAAATAAGTTCTGTGATTGTAACACCGTCACATTCTGTTTTGCTGTTTGTAAGATTAATTCTTGTGACAAGATTTTCCAGTTCATCAAGAATTCTGTCCTTTTCAGCTATAAGTTCCACAGGATTTTCTGCGGGAACATCTCCCTCCTGTACCTTTGCATTGGCGTTGAGGCGTATCTGCAATTCATTCAGACGAACTTGCAGACTTGCTCTTTCGGATAATGCAGTTGCTAATTTCATAGTATCACGCTCCTTTAATATGTAATTTTATTATATAATAAGTTTGTGATAGATGTATGATAAAAACAGCTAAAATTTCCATTTATATTTTTTTATTTTTGAAATATAATACTATCACGGCATCAATAATTCAACTTTAAGGAGAACAAAACTATGAGCAGCAATTCAAATAACAACAGCGGTGTAATGACAGAAAAGGGCAGAGAGGCTCTTGAAAGATTTAAGATGGAATCAGCATCTGAGCTTGGCGTAAACCTCAAGCAGGGTTACAATGGCGACCTTACTTCACGTGAGGCAGGTTCTATCGGCGGCCGTATGGTTCAGAAGATGATTAACTCTTACAAGATGCAGTAATCATCTTAAATTACAAAAGGGATGCCCTCGGACATCCCTTTTTATATTACTTATTTTTTCTTCTCACGAGAACTGCAACAAGGTCAGGACCAATATTTGAAGCAACTGCACAGCCGATTTTAGCGTACATTTCAGCTTTTTTGCCTGTTTTCTTTATCATTTCCTTTTCAACTTCCTTGGCAAGTGTGTCATCTCTGCCGTAGATAAGAAGATATGGAGTTTGAGGAGTCATTCTCTTTTCGATGCAATCTATAAGCTTTGGAACGATATTCTTTTCACCACGGATTTTCTCAATTGTTGTGGTTACACCGTCAGCAAATTCAATAATAGGCTTTAATCCTAAAAGTTCACCTGCAAATGCAGCAGCAGCGGAAATTCTGCCTGATTTTTTTGCGAATTTGAGGTTATAAGGAACAACATAAACAGCACATACATCAAACCAGTCCTGAAGATATGCAACAATATCTTCAGCTGTTGCACCCTTGTTAATTTTCTTTACAGCTTCCATAATCGGGTAGCCGTAGAATACTGTGTAGCATTTTGAGTCAAGATTGAAAATGCGGATTTTATCCTTTAATTCGGGATTGTTATCGAATAATTCATCCTTTGCAAGAATAGCATTATTATATGTTACAGAACCAAGACCGTTAAGAGATACAGTAATAATATCAGTGTAACCCTCGTCGATAGCCTCTTTGTATGCCTCCTCGAACATTGTAGGATTGATTGCGGCATGCTTAGCAGGTTCGTTGGATTTCAGCAGTAAGTCGTAAAACTCATCAGCTGTCTTATCATACATTTCACGGAAAGTTTCACCGTTTATTGTGATAGAAAGAGGAAGTACCTTTATTCCAAGTTCATCTACAACTTCTTTTGTAAGGTCACAGCAGCTGTCTGTGATGATTTTAATTTTTGACATTTCAGTCATCTCCTTTACCATTCATATTGTGTAAGTTTTCCCTCACGGGATAAATCTGGATAATCCCATTGCCGCAGCACTTCATAAGTTGCAATTGCAACGGAATTGGACAAATTTAAGCTTCTCAGTTCATTCCTCATAGGAATTCTGACGCAGCATTCGGGATTTTCATACAGCAGCTTTTCGGGAAGTCCCTTATCTTCTCTGCCAAAAAGCAAATAGCAGTTATCGGGATATTCCGCTTCGCTGTGTACATATTTTCCCTTAGTTGTAAAATAAAAGAAATTTCCGCCTTTATTCTTATTGAAAAAATCTTCAAGATTGTCGTAATAGGTTATATCAAGCTTATCCCAATAGTCAAGACCTGCTCGTTTCAGATGCTTATCCGAAATTTCAAAGCCAAAGGGACGAATGAGATGAAGTCTTGCTCCCGTCACAGCACAGGTACGTGAAATATTTCCTGTATTCTGCGGTATTTGCGGTTCAACAAGAACAATGTTAAGTTCAGCCATTTATTCTCCTTATGAATAAAAATCTGTGTTTTTCAGAAAATATAAAAGAACTCTCAGAAGTTCAATTATATTTCGGAAGTGATTATATGAATATTAAAGCTATAACAACAGGTCTTACCGCAGGTGCGGCAATGGGATTTGCCTGCTATGCATTTGCTTCAAGCGGTGCAAGAAAACGTCACAGCATCAAGAAAAATGCAGGAAAAACTCTTAAAGCCGCAGGAAATCTGCTTGACGATATCACATCAATGATGGGTTAATACAACGGACGGATTATCCGTCCGTACATATTATAAAGTTTATAAAGCAGAATTTTTTCTGTAGCCTAAATAGCTTTCGAGAATAATTGTTGCGGCAACAGCATCAACAACTGCTTTTCTCTTTTTTCCTCGTGTATTTGTGACATTCATATAATTGTGAGCCGATACGGTTGTGCAGCGTTCATCCCACAATTCTACGGGACAGCCTGTCATTTCTTTCAGTCTTTCGGCGAAAAGAGTGCATTTCTCAGCCCTCTCCCCTACTGTATTGTTCATATTTTTCGGATAGCCTACAACTATCATTTCCGCCTTGTTTTCCTTTGCCGCATTAGCGGTTTTTTCAAGGCATTTATCAAAATCCTTTTCGGAAATTACACCGATAGGGCTTGCAATCAGTTCACTCTTACCGCATATAGCAAGTCCTGTTCGGGAATCACCAAAATCCACAGCCATTATAATCATAAAATATTACCACAGCTGAACTGTACCGATAATATCACGTACAGATGAAATTCCCTTCTTATCAAGGAAATCGTTCATTTCTTCTACAATTCTCACAGGTGCATATGGGTCTGTGAAGATAGCAGCACCAACCTGAACAGCAGATGCACCTGCCATCATAAGTTCAATAGCGTCTTTTCCGCTTGACACGCCGCCCATACCGATTACAGGGATCTTAACTGAATTAGCTACCTGATAAACCATACGTACAGCAACAGGGAAAATTGCAGGGCCGCTAAGACCTCCCATATTATTGTGTAAAATTGGTCTGCCTGTGTTAATATCAATTCTCATTCCGAGAAGTGTATTTATAAGTGAAACAGCATCAGCACCTGCTGATTCAACTGCCTTTGCAATTTCAGCTATATTTGTAACATTAGGTGAAAGCTTTACAACAAGGGGTTTTGATGTTGCGGCACGTACAATTTTTGTAACCTCCGCAGCCATTTCACAGCTTGTACCGAATGCTGCACCGCCCTGCTTTACGTTAGGGCAGGAAATATTCAGCTCAATCATATGTACATCTGTACCTTCAAGCTTTGCAGCAGTTTCAGCACATTCTTCGGGAGTTGAACCTGCAATATTAGCAAGAACTACAACATCCTTAGTCATAAGATAGGGCAAATCGACCTCAACAAAGTGGTCAATTCCGGGATTTTGCAGACCAACAGAATTTAACATTCCAGCGGGAGTTTCTGCAATTCTCGGAGCAATATTGCCTGTTCTCTGATGACGTGTTGTACCCTTTGTAGCAATTCCGCCAAGTTTATTAAGTGGGAAAAGTTCCTCGTATTCTCTGCCGTAGCCAAATACTCCCGATGCAGGAATTATGGGATTTTTAAAATCAACTCCGCATATATTTACAGAAAGATCAGCCATTATAAAATTACCTCCTCAGCATTGAATACAGGGCCGTCCTTGCAGACGTGAGCAAAGTATTCTTCGTCATTTCTCTTTGTACGGCAGGCACAGCCAAGACAAGCACCGATTCCGCAAGCCATACGCTCTTCAAGAGAAATTTCACAGTAAATGCCTTTTTCCTTACAGATTGCTGCAATTCCTTTCAGCATACCCATTGGACCGCAGGCAAAAACAGCGTCAATTCCGCCTTTTTCTGCCAATTCAGCAAGGGGCTGTGTAACAAAACCGTGAATACCTGCTGAACCGTCATCTGTGCAGAGAATTGTTTCAGCTCCTGCACTCTTGAAATCCTCCTGAAGAATTACAGCAGAACTGTTTCTGAATCCGCTGATTGCCACAGCCTTATTGCCGTAAGCCTTTGCAAGAGGAAGCATAGGAGGAGTTCCTATTCCGCCGCCGATAAGCACAACTTTTTTGAAGCTTTCATCAACTGTAAATCCGTGACCAAGAGGTGCAAGCATATCAACTACATCGCCCTTGTTAAGCTGTGCAATTTCAGCAGTTCCCTCTCCTCTTATTTCGAATACAATGCGGAGAGTGCCTTTTTCCTTATCAATTCCGCAGATTGAAATAGGTCTGCGGAGAACAAAACTTTCGATTCTGATATGAACAAACTGACCGGGAACAGCAACAGCCGCTACTTCGGGGCAGCTGATTTCAAAGCTGTAAATCTCACGGCCAATTGCCTTTTTGTCGATTATAAGATATTTTCCTTGTGTATATTTCATAGTATCACCTGTTAATCCTTTTTATTTCCGCAATTCTTACACTTGCCGAATACACCGTATTTTCCGCCGCATAAAGGACAGAGTCCAACGGATTTCAGATATGCTGAAACGCACTTGAAACGGTATACTTCGCTTGCTTCATATGCTGTGCCATTGAAATAAATTCGAGTTACACCCTTTTCAGTTGCCTTTCTGCTGATTTCAAACGAGGGATTTGTGTAATCATTGAGAGGTTCCCAAGTTGTACTGCTGCTTTCAAATACAATTTCTTCAAGTCCGCAGCACATAGCGTTATATACAATTTCCTCAACGGATGCAGGAATTGTAAGAGTCTTTAATCTATCACAGCCATTGAAAGTCTTGTAGCCGATTTTCTTAATTGTATTGGGCAGACGTACATTTGAGAGAGATGTACAGCCTTCAAAAGCAGAATCGCCGATTGAGAGGACAGTATCGGGGATATGTATAGTTCTGATTGTTGTGTTGTCCTTGAATGCACAGGCATCAATTTTTGTTACATATTCAGGAATATCCACATCTTCATCATTTCCTGCATATTTTACGAGGGTTTCCTTGTCGCAGAGGAAAATATCGCCTGTAAGAACTGGTGCTGCCTTTTCGGGAGCAGCCTTTTTCTCTTCCTTTTCGATTTCTATTTTTTCTCCGCAATGTCCGCAATACCAATGGTCAAGTCTTTTTTCAGCAAACAAAAGAGCTTTGCATTTGGGGCAGACAATCTGATAATAGTCGTTAAGTTCCATAAATCCTCCTGTTGATACATATTTATTTATATTATACCATAAACAAAAGTAAATTTCAATATATACCGTAAAATTTAATTTATATAGCTAATACCACTCATAAAAAACAGCAGACCATAACGATCTGCTGTTTTGTGTCGATTTTATTTCTCTGGAAGTGTGTCAATAAGCTTTGCATCAAATTTCTGAATTGCAAGTCCGTCAGCTGCTGTAAGTCCGCTGCCCGGGTCAGAACAATCCGCATTCTCTGCACCCTGCTTTGATAACTTATATTTATCACCATTTGCCAATGTCTGGTAAATTGCAGCTGCATCGGCTATTGTAACAACTCCATCGCAGTTTGCATCACCGTATATAACATTGCCTGGATCAGATGCTGTAGTAGGCTCTGTGGTTGGCTTTGTAGTAGGTTCTGTTGTAGGTTTAGTAGTTGGCTCGTCTGTAGGTGCTGTAGTTGGTGCAGTTGTGGGCTTTGTTGAAGGCTGTGTATTTCCGCTGTAATAGTCGCTGAGTGAAATACCCGTTCCATTCTGTCCAAGAGGAATTTTATGGTCAAGGCTGATAAATAAGCCGTCATCTGTCTGCCAGAGTGAAGGTTCAACAAATTCGTACTTTTCCATATCCCATTCTGTCCAGTTAGTGCTGCCTGCAATAAGTCCGCCTGTATCGCCTGAGTTTTCATTGAAGCACCAGAATGTATGGTGAATACGCTTCTCAATCATATAGTCACGGAGAAGTCCCATCCACTTTCTGTTATCGCCTGTTGGGTCGTGTTCTGCATCAAGGAATCCGCCCCACTCACCCATAAGAAGCGGTGAAATCTTTTCTTCAACAAGGAATGCCCATGTATCATACCAGTAATCTTCAAGGAGAGTTTCACGGGTAAAGTCTTTCTTGAACCATTCCTGCTCCCAAACAAGCGGGCCGTAGTCATGGGGAGAATATACAAGCTGGCTCTGATGTTCGCCTAAATCAACGGGATAATCTCTTACACCACGGAAGTTACCGCCCCACCATGCACCATGGAAAGCCTGTGCACTTGGATCGTCATAATGTGCATAATCAACAGCAGGGCTATTCCAGTCCTTGCCGTTTTCAAACTTAGGATAAACCTCAATTCCCTCTACCATAAGAAGAAGATTCGGGTTTACTTCCATAATGGCAGCAGATGCTCTTTCGGCAGCATATTTCCAGTTATTATCAGCAGTAGAATCATCCCAGATTGCCATACCCTGACCGTCGTTTTTGCCGTGAGGCTCATTTTTCAGGTCAAGAGCAATAAGAGTATCATCATCTTTATAGTAATCAGCTACCCATGTAAGTGCTTCAATCCAATCCTCATCGCTGTAATTGCTGTCATACCAAAGAGGATACTGGTGACCGTTTGAAGCTGTAGTTGCACAATGAATATCAATCATAATCTTGATACCATTCTCTCTGCACCAATCAACAGCCATATTCCAGATATCAAAGCTGTACTTCGGCTCACTTCCCTCAACTCCGTCAACTGAAAGCTCAGGATTTGAATATGTATTGATTTTAACCATATATGGGTCAGGCTCTTGGTTTTTCCATTGAAGAAGAATCTGAGTTGACATTGGTACACGGAGCAGGTTGAAGCCGTGGTCAGCAATCTGATTCAGCGCATCGTGCATATTAAGACTCCATACGCCGTCAAAACATTGAGTTGTAACATTGTAACCAAACCAGTTACAGCCTGTCAGCCATACAGGGTTGCCGTACATATCGACAATCTCGGCATTTTCATTAACGTGAAGCCAGTCGTCGTGATACTCGTCAGGTGCGGCAGTTGTAACCGCTTCTTTTGATATGCTGCCTGTTACAACTGTACAGAGCATAAGTGAAGCAGCAATTGTTGAAGCTGCTCTTTTAAAAATTTTTGCCATAAACATTCCCTCTCTTTAACAGAACAAAAATGACACATTTTGTTCATAATTCTCATCTTTATTATATACTATAAAAACCCGAATGTCAAGATTTTTCCAAAAATTTACGAAAAATCTTCGTCGGGATAACAAATGAGCTTCCTTGCGGAAGCTCATTTGCCATGATATAGGGATTATTGGGGATTTATAATTAAATGTTGGGGTAAACATTTAATTACCGTAAATTAATTTAAGAGGCTTGTTTTATCCTCTATAAAGTATTATACCACACAAATGTGAAAATTGTGTTAAAATTCATACTGGAATAATGACGAAAATCACAACAATTATTTTCGATTATTTGTGCATCTTGCAATCTCTTGCGCTAATTTTGAACCAGAATACTGAACCTACGCCTACTTTACTTCGAACTCCGTAGTCATAATTATGCAGCTTTAATACAGCTTTAACGATTGATAAACCTAATCCTGTGCCTACTACTTCACGTTTGTGATTTTCAGAACGGTAATATTTATCGAAAATCAGCTTCATTTTATCAGGTTCAATTCCGTCACCTGTATCCTCAACCTCAATTAGCACACCTGACGGAGTGTTAATCTGACGTACAAATACTTTTTTATCCTCACCGGTATAATTAATCGCATTATTTATAAGGTTGTATATTGCCTGCTCAATTTTGATCGGATCGCAAAAAACCATACATTCTTCGTCAGCTGTAAACTGAATGTCATATCCCATTTTTTCTGATATTCCCTTAAATCTGTCAATTATTTCATTCATCTTTGAACCGATTTCAAACTCGGAGGGTGTAAGCTTCTGCTTACCGCTTTCAAGCTTTGATAAATCAAGAATATCATTTACCATAAGGGAAAGCCTGTCTGTTTCGTTGATGATAATTTCAAGATGTTCATTTCTCTTAACAGGATTATCTCCCGAAAGGTCACGAATCATTTCCGCATAAGCTTTAAGCATAGTCAGCGGAGTTCTTAAATCGTGGGAAACATTGGCAATTAAATCTCTCTGAAGCCTGTCTACACGGGAAAGTTCCTTTTCCGCATAGGTAAGAGCATCTGCAAGCTGTTTTACTTCAAGGTATCCCCTGCCGTCAAACTTTGTATTGAAATTTCCCTTTGCAAGGCTTTCTGCCGCTAAAGTTATATTGTCAATAGGTCTGGCAATTCTCCGCGACACAAAAAGTGAAATGAAAAATGCCATTATAAGCAGCAGGAAAGTGACTGTCATAAGCTGCCTTTTGATAATTTTAACTGTTGAGCCAACAGGAACAAGAGCTGTATTTATAAAAAGGTAGCCGTCGGGATTGTCGGTATTTCCCAATGCACAGCCGTGAAGTACCATAAAGTAATTTTTATGGGCATTCTGTAATTTACGCCATATTGGGTAATTTCCGTTTTTTTCTATTTCAAGCTGGTAAGCGTAAGTGCTGTTTGGCTTGTCGTGGATTATACAGTCAACGGAATATTCTTTCGTATATTTTGATCTGCCGTAGCGGTCTACAATTTCAATGCACAAGTCGTTTTCCATAGCGATTTTTCCAAGATTTTCGCTGAAATTAACAGGTGTATCATTTTCATAGGATTCTATTATAAGTGAAGCTGCAGCCTCAACATCGCTGATTTTCGATATTGTATAAAACTTCTCCATAAAAAGAATCTGAAACAGCCACAAAAGAATAAAAACTATGAAAGTAAATCCCATAAAATAAATCCATATGCTGAATTTAAGGGGAATTCTTCCGAATGCCGCCTTTATTCTTTTAATTAGCTTCAAACTTGTAACCCATTCCTCTCAGCGTAACAATGAATTTTCGGTATTCTCCAAGACTGTTGCGAAGCATTTTTATGTGTGTATCAACAGTTCGGTCATCGCCGAAAAAGTCATAGCCCCATACTTCTTCAAGAAGCTGATCTCTTGAAAGGGCGATATTCTTGTTTCTTACAAGGAAAAACAGCAAATCGTATTCCTTTGGAGTCATTGAAGCCTTTTCGTGGTTTACATAAACCTCTCTGCCTGAAATGTCAACTTCAAGTCCCTCAAATACGTATTTGTCAAGCTTGCCGCTATTAACATCTGTTGTATTTCTTTTCAGAGCAACTTTTACTCTTGCCATAAGTTCCTTTGGTGAAAAGGGTTTTACAACGTAGTCATCAATTCCAATTTCAAATCCGAAAAGCTTGTCATATTCCTCACCTCTTGCGGAAAGCATAATTACAGGGATATTCTTGGTTTTGCGGATTTCCTTGCAAGCCGAATATCCGTCAAGACGGGGCATCATTACGTCCATAATAATAAGGTCATAATTGTTATCGTGGCAGAGATTTACTGCCTCCATTCCGTTTTCAGCCTCAGTTACCTCATATCCCTCGAATTCCGCATATTCACGGACAACCTTGCGGATATTGATTTCATCGTCAACTATTAAAATATGTGCCATTTTGTATTCCTCCATTTCATTGACACCGCTATGCGGATTGTCATAAAACGCTTTTTACTACTCTTATTATAACATAATAACTCACCAATGTGAATATATTGTGATATTTTCTTGTGCGTTTGCAACAATTTTATAAAAAATGTTGTGAATTGGAATTTTATTCTTGACTTTTTAGGTGAAATTTGCTATAATAATTATATCATATACCAGTATAAGCTGTGAATAATTATGCTTGTGTTAGCTATTAATAATAAAGAGAGGTGATTTACTTGAAATACGGAGATATTCTTGCGGCTTCCCTCGCTATCTGTCTTTCTACTGCTCTTGTTGTAACTTTTGCATTTATGCATCCTGAATATATGGCAGTTACTCTTATTGTATATTTTCTTTCTATTATAATTACAGGAACTCTTGTCTTTATTATAAGTATGATTTACAATAAGAGAAAAACCTCTGTCGATACAGCTGATTTCGTTAAGGTTATTGAGGATCTGGATTCCGAATTTATAGTTTGGTCAGATGATTTCAATTATATCAGAATGAACAAATGCATCAGAGAACATCTCGGACTTACAGCTGAGGAAAGCGGTACTAAAGAGGCTCTTAAAAAAGCTTTCGCAATTTCTGACCTCAGTACCAATACCATCACTCAGATTGTAAACGGAAATTTCCAGTCTACATTTAATAATTCCCAAAACAAAACTGTAAATATCAACTGGAGTACCTCTCTTTTCAAGGATCTGAGAAAAAAGCACCTCTATCTCAGTACAGGTTTCAATATGACTGAACTGAAAAAAATGAGGACTAACCTTGCCAGTGCAAATGACTTCTTTAATTCCTCTATGGAACTTGCTGAAATCGGCGTTATTATGAGTACCGACAGAAAGAAATATGCTGCTTCTTCCGAAACAGTACGCATGTTCAACCTCGATAAAAACAGCGTTACTTTTGAAATATTCCGCAATCTCATTCACCCCAATGACCGTATGTATTTCGACCACGCCATTAATTCCTCCAACGATTACGGCGATGTCAAAAAAATTGAACTTCGTATCAAAAAAATTAACGGTGCAAGCTATCGCTGGTACAGTTTTCGTTACAAGTCAATCAAGGGAACTGATAACACAAAGCCCCTTTTCGGCGGTGCGTTCCTCGATATTACCGACGAAAAGGAAAAAGATATTCTCATTGAGCGTCTTGCTTATATTGATGAGGTAACTGAAATTGCAAACCGCAATAAGCTTGTTACTATGGGGGATGAAATATACGAATGCAGCCGAACACTGGGCTACAGCTACTGGGTTATCGTTGTAGATATTGATAAATTCCATATTATAAACGATACCTGCGGATACGAAAACGGAAACAATATCCTCCGTAACTTCGCTCATATCCTCTACAAATTCGTAACTCCCGGCGGTCTTGCTGCACGTATAAGCGGCGATAATTTCGCACTTGTACTTCGTGATTATGGTGATGACGATCTCCCTCTCCGTACCGCCAAAGGTATTCAGGAGGAGTTTTCAATGCTTGCGGTGGATAATTTTGCTGCTGTAAGCCTTACTTGTTCAATCGGTTATTCCAAAGTTCCCGATGACGGAGATTGTTTTGAGAGTATTCTCGAACACGCAGAATTTGCCCTTAAAACAGGTAATGGTGTATCAGGTACTATCTGCCGTTATGACCCCAGTATGCACGACTCTATTCTCGGCATAACTGAAATCGAGAAGGCTCTCGCACTTGCAATTGACAGTAATGAGCTTCATCTTTTCTATCAGCCCAAAATTGACCTTAAAACAGGCAAAATTATGGGTGTAGAGGCTCTTATCCGCTGGATTAAGCCCGACGGAACAATTATGGCTCCCGATTCCTTTGTTCCTATTGCTGAAAAATCACGTCTTATCGGTAAAATCAGCGAATTTGTCCTCAATGAGGGCTGTCGTCAGAATGCTCTCTGGCAGAAGCTTGGCTATCCGAAAATTGTTATGTCAATCAATTTCACTTCCACAGACTTCTATCAGAACGACTTGAAAGACAGAGTTCTTGATGCACTTGTAAGAACTGACCTTGACCCGAAATGGCTTGAGGTTGAACTTACTGAAACAATTGCTCTCAGCGACATTGATTTTGCTGTTGGTCAGATGAATAAGCTGCGTGATCTTGGCGTAAAGCTAGCTATGGATGATTTTGGTACAGGTTATTCTTCATTAAGTTATCTGCAAATTCTCCCAATCACACTTTTAAAGCTTGACCGTTCATTTATTACTGATATTCAGAATGACAACATTGCATACGAAATCGTTTCGGCTGTGATAAGCATTGCAAAATCCAAGCATATCAAAACTATTGCTGAGGGTGTCGAAAATACTAAACAGGAAGATATTCTCCGTCAGGCAGGCTGTGACTACGGTCAGGGATACCTTTACGGTAAGCCTATGCCCGCCCAAGAACTTGAAAAACTGCTTCGTGCTGATATGTAATTTAAATTAAATCGGAGATACTCATAGGCAGAGTTTCCCCGTAAAATATTAATATTAACGATGTAATAATCGTAAAAATGGAGGTTTTAAA
This sequence comes from Ruminococcus sp., assembly GCA_045539715.1. Taxonomy (GTDB): domain Bacteria; phylum Bacillota; class Clostridia; order Oscillospirales; family Ruminococcaceae; genus Ruminococcus. The sequence continues at coordinate 16,097 of JAZQFV010000111.1, forward strand.
ATGAGAAGAGTAGGTATTCTGACAAGCGGCGGCGACTGCCCCGGACTTAATGCAACTATCAGAGGTGTGGCAAAGGCTTGCTATGAACAGTTCGGTGAAGATAATGTAGAAATTGTCGGTATATCCAACGGCTACTACGGACTTATCAATAATCTTTGCAAGGAAATGTCACCTTCCTCTTTCTCTGGTATTCTCACACAAGGCGGCACTATTTTCGGAACAAAGCGTCAGCCGTTTAAGATGATGCAGGTTATCGGCGAAGATAACGTGGACAAGGTTAAAAACATGAAGGAAACCTACAAGAAGCAGAAACTTGATTGTCTGCTTACTCTTGGCGGAAACGGAACTCATAAAACATCTAAGCTCCTTTATGATGAGGGACTTAATGTAATCGGCTTGCCCAAAACTATCGACAATGATATTTTCGGTACAGATGTTACTTTCGGATTCCATACAGCTGTGGATATTGCTACAGATGTTATTGACCGACTTCATACAACAGCTGCAAGCCACAGCCGTGTGCTTGTATGCGAAGTTATGGGAAATAAGGCGGGTTGGCTTACACTTAATGCAGGTATTGCAGGCGGTGCTGATATTATCGTTATTCCCGAAATTCCTTATGATATTGACAAAATCTGTGACGCTGTAATGGCTCGTTCCGCATCAGGAAAGACATTCTCTATCCTTGCTGTTGCTGAGGGTGCATTCGATGTTGCTGAGGCTGAAATGAAGAAAAAGGAAAGAGCTAAGAAGCGTGCAGAGGCAGGAATTATAACTGCTACAGGACGTATTGCTGCACAAATTCAGCAGAATACAGGCATTGAGGCTCGTGTATGCGTTCCCGGACATATGCTTCGTGGCGGTGCTCCAAGTGCATACGACAGAATTCTCTCAACTCAGTTCGGCGTATTTGCGGCTTCACTTATTGCCAAGGAAAAATACGGCAGAACTGTTGCTAAAATCGGCGATAAAATCACATCAAACAAGCTTGCGGACATAGCAGGAAAAACTAAGTTTGTAACTCCGGACGATCCACTTGTAACATCAGCTAAGGCTATTGGCGTTTCATTCGGAGATTAAATATAAGGAGAAAAAATAATGACTTACAAAGAAAGCTTTATCAAATTTATGGTTGATTGCGGTGTACTCACCTTTGGCGAGTTCACTCTGAAAAGCGGACGTATTGCTCCCTATTTCATCAACTGCGGAAACTACAAGACAGGTGCACAGCTTGCTAAGCTTGGCGAATACTACGCTGAGTGTATCCACGAGAATAATATTCCCGTAGAAACACTTTTCGGACCTGCATACAAGGGTATTCCTCTTGCAGTTTCTACTGTTGTTGCTCTCAGCAATAAATTCGGAATTGACGTTTCTTACTGCTTTGACCGTAAGGAAGCTAAAGACCACGGCGAGGGCGGTATGTTCGTTGGTAAGGTTCTTACAGATAACGAAAAGGTTATCATCATTGATGATGTTATGACTTCCGGAAAGGCTCTCCGTGAGTCTATGCCAAAGCTTAAATCCGCTGCTGATGTTGATGTAACAGGTATGGTTATTACTGTTGACCGTCAGGAAAAGGGTACAGGCGAGCTTTCAGCTGTACAGGAAGTAAAGCGTGATTTCGGCGTTACTGTTTACCCCATTGTTACAATGGAAGATATTATCAAGGCTATTGAAAACGATATTGTTCCCGGTAAGGAATACCTTGATAAGATGATTGAATACAGAAAAACATACGGCGTATAACAATATAACGGGTATCAGCAAATCTGATACCCGTTCAATTTATTCAAAGGAGGCATTATGAAAAAAAGGATATTGTCGCTTTTTACTGCGGCTTCGCTCATTGCACCTGCTGTTTGTTTTACATCTGCAAATTCTGCTGAAAATTCACCTAAAGGTTGGCTTATGTGGCATAGTTACTCTGATTATTCCGCCCTTGACAGCTGTCTTTTCTTACGTTCTCCACAGGGAGAAATCACGGAAATTTCGGGTAATTTTGTTCACGCAATGAATGGCGATTTCGGCAGCTCCCCTACTGATATTGTATTTATGGCAATTGATAAAGCCGCTGATGAATGGGATATTTACCGTTACAATTCAATAAGCGGAAAAATCACAAATCTTACTGAAAAAAGCGGTTTTCGCAATGAAGACCCGAAGTTCTCCCCTGACGGTTTGAATATAGTTTTTAAGCGTGGTTATTGGGATAATTCAAGAAATGATTTTACCTATAATCTGGCAGAAATGAACCTTAGCAGCGGCGAAATAACAATGATTACTGATGATACAAAGGAGCAGGCAATGCCCTATTATTCCGAGGACGGCAAGTATATCTATTACTCCGAATATGTGAACGGCATTTCATCAATATGGCGGCTTGACAGGGAAACATCTGAAAAGTCCGAAATATACGCTGAAAACGGCGTAACCGCATATTATCCCGTTGTCAAGGGCGAAAATATGTATTTTTCAAAATGGAATTCAGCTGACAACAGAAATGATATGATTATGTGTTATAACGACGGTAAAATTCAGCCTATGCCCTTTAATTCGGAGAATACCAACTGCTCCGATGCCTGCCCTTTAAATGATACCGCAATGATTTATAGTTCAACTCAAAACAGCAGTTATGATTTATTCTGTTATGACGGAAATGAAAGCTATCCCATTGATTTTGCGGGAACTGATAAAAATGAGCTTGGTGCGGCTTTTTATTCAACCGATGAAGTTTTGGAATATGCCGTTAATTTACAACAATTTCTGCTGGGAGCAAATGCACCAAAAGCAAATTATGACGCTGACGGCAACGTAGTTTCCAACTGCTTTGATTTGATTTACGCAAGAAAACTAATGTCAGGAGTATGATTATGGAGTTTATTAAAAAAGAAAATATTATAGAATTATCAAATCCCGGAGTTATTTCAAGACAGCTCTTAAATCCCGAAAATTCGGCAAGTGAACGAGTGACGATTACAGAAGTTCACCTTGAACCCAATGCTGAACAGCCACGCCATACTCACGAGTTTTCAGAGCAGATATGGTATGCTGTGAAAGGTTCGGGAACGCTTCTTCTTGCAGATGACAAGGAAATGCCTTTCAACGTGGGTGATGTTGTCCGCTTTGCTGATAAGGACGTTCACGGGTTAAAAAATAATGGCGAGTCCGAATTTGTATACATCTCGGTAACCTCGCCGCCTATTAATTTTGGATATGCTTATAAAGATAAAAAGTGAGGTAAGTAAAATGGATTTACACGAAAAATACAGCATAAAACTGCTCGATGAAGCGGAAATAGTGATTTTAAGCCAGTATATTAAAGAACATCCATATTTGTGGGATACAGTAAGATGCCACTATCATTGTCTGACATTTGCTGTTACATACGAAGATTATATGTTTTCATGTACGCAGGAGTGCAGTAAATTTTCTACTATAATCATATGGAAAAATGGTAAAATAATTGATACAGCAAAATGCAGATTTAAAAATGGTGCCGATTATGGTATAATCGGCACCACGGGAAATGCTGAAATTGACGAGATGATTACAGAAATATCCATTTTTTGTCCCTTTATTTCAGAGGAATGTTTTTATTGGCTTGTTCACGATTATTTGAAAATTGAGGGTGAGGAATATGATGATGAGTACGAAGAAGGAAGATGCAAAATAATCGACTACGAAAAGGAAATGGTGAATAAATATCTTGCTGATATTAAGGAGATTTATATGGAATTTTTAAAATCATCGGGAGATGAGATAAGGGAGTATTTCAGTAATACTACTTGACAAGTTCCTCTCTTAAAAGGCACAAATCAAATACATCAATTTTACCGTCCTTACAAAGGTCAGCTGCCTCGGAATTTTCAAGTTTTGCGTCGGAAACTCCCATAATCCAGTTTGAGAGAGATACAGCATCGGCAATTGTCATTTTTCCGTCACCGTTGGCATCACCTTTGACAATTTCGGGAACGATATCTTCTGTAGTCTTTTCAGTAGTTACTGTTGTAGTTTCTACTGTAGTCGCAGTTGTCGTTGTTGTAGATGATGCTGTAGTAGTAGTTGTTGTATCAACTGTGGCAGTAGTTGTTGCTGTGGTAGTCTGTGGAATTTCTTCCTCGATAACTTCAAACTTTCTATTGTATTTTTCTGCGTATGCCTGTGCGGTTGAGCCTGCATAGCCGTGAATTACAACTGATTTGTCAATGGATTCATCTGATGTATCATCTGTAATGGATGGTAAGTTTTCTAATTTATATGCTCTGTATTCCGCAGGAATAGTCTTTTCAGAGTCGAAGATGTCACAATTCTTGTTATAAATATAAAAGTCGGATGTGCCTTTTGATGCTCCTAAAGTTCTTTCGTTCAGATAAGGTGCTCTGTAGTGAATTTCATTCGGATAATCACCGCTTCCTGCTACAGCCATATCGCCTACATGAATTATTGATTCGGGGAAATCCACATATCTCAACTCGGCAGATTGTAATGCAAAAGTCATCTCTGCAACCCCTATTGTTCCGTCCCTGAAAATAACTTTTTCTAATTTTGATTTTTCATCATTATCCACCGCCCAATCGTCAACATAAAATATACCGTCAACATTTTCTGCACAAGCGGAATCTGCAAAAGCATTAGCACCGATATAGGTAACAGTATCGGGAATATCAAACTCGGTAAGAGATGAACATTCAGCAAATGCACCTATACCAATTGCGGAAATATCGCCGTTGAATTTTACGGTTTTGAGGGATTCGCACAAATAAAATGTATCCATATAAACAGCATTGATACTTTTCGGCAGTTCAATACTTTCAAGATTTATACAAGCGACAAATGCTGCATTATTTATCTGCTTGATATTTTCTGGAATTACTAAATCTTTCAGCTTGTAACAGGATACAAAGGCATAGTCGTTGATAATTTCAGCCTTTTCGGAAATTTTTAGTTCCGTTAAATCCATAGCAGGAGGACAGCCTATAAGTTTTGTCATATCTTTCGTGTAGAGAATACCGTCAGATACCGTAAAATAGGGATTTGTTTCAGATACCTTTACCGTTTCAATTGTAGGGTAAATAACATCTTCCTCATCTGCCATAATTGTTACATTTGAAGGATTAAAAGTTGTTTCTTCGTCTATTTCTGTAAGCTGAGTGTTTATAGATATAGTATGCGAACCTGATGAACCACTTGAAACTCTTGTTACAACGCATACAAGGTCGAACCAGTCAAAATACTGCATACTATCGGGGAGAGTTATGCTTTTTAGATTTCGGCAATTTCCAAAGGGCTTGCCGTCAACTCCTACCACGGGTATGCCGTCTATTTCAGCAGGGATTTCAACTTCTTCGGCTTCAAGGTTTGAAAAATCGGTAAGAAATGCAAAATCCGAATACACATTAAATGTAAAATCGCCCTCGGTAACTTTCTTATGTGCTGCTTCAAGGTCGGGCATTTCAGCATCTTCTTCCTTACTCTGCTCACCTAACTCCTTAAAGCTTATTGTGTTAAGAGCATTGGCGGTTGACGTGTAAATGTTTGCAACCGAGCCAATAAGAGTAATTGCGGCTAAAAATGCAGTTAATCTTTTCATAATATTACCTCCGTTTTATATTGCCTCACCAACTAAACTTTGCCGTCAAATACTCGGCAAGGAATAATTGCGGAGCAATAAGATTAATTTTATTATATCATAAATTTTTTATATAGTCAATAATTTCAAAGGAGAATTAAAATGAAAATTACAGTTTTAATTGAAAACAGCTCCGAGTGTGAGCTTGCAAAGGAGCATGGTTTAAGCCTGCTCATTGAAACATCGGATAAAAAAATCCTGCTCGATGCAGGTTGTTCTGAATTATTTGTAAATAACGCAGATAAGCTGAATATTGATCTTTCAGATGTTGATTTTGCTGTTCTCTCCCATGGTCATTACGACCATTCAGGGGGATTTGACGTATTTTTTGAGAGAAACAAAAATGCTGTCCTCTATGCAAGAGCAGGTGCGGACGGCAAATATTACTCCTCTAACGGTGGTATTCACGAAATCGGAGTACCTCAGAAAGTTCTTGATTATACCGACAGAATTAAATATGTATCGGATAACAGACAGATTTCCGAGGGTATTTATCTCGTTGGTCATAATACTCCTGATTTGCATAAAATCGGCGAAAAAGTGAAGCTTTACAAAGGTGAACACGGTGAAATAGTTCCCGATGATTTTTCTCACGAACAGAGCCTTATTTTTGACACGCCAAAGGGACTTATTATTTTCAATAGCTGTTCTCATGGAACTGTTGCCAATATTATTCGTGAAACTAAAGAATTTTTCGGTGATAAGCCTATTTATGCCTATGTGGGTGGACTTCATATGCTTGGAAAAACTCCCGACGGCAAGGAAATTTGTTCATTTACAGATTTTGAGGTTGATGAGCTTTGCGATTTGATAAAAATGGAGAAAATCAAATATCTCTGCACAGGTCATTGTACTACTCTTGACGGTTATGAAAAGGTTAAAGAGCGACTGGGTGACACGGCGGTGAAGCTTATAACTGGACTTCAATTTGAGTTATAATCTGTTAACTTCGGTTTACAGTATGTGATGAAAACAATAAAAATCAGCAAAATTATTGTGCGGTATGCTATAAAGCGTACCGCATTTTTTGTGCATACATACGAAATTTAAGAAAATTATCAGATACTTTGACTTTTTTGCCCTTTAAAATCACTTAGTTATGAAAGCTATTTAAAGCGGCACTCCCCTGCCCTTAAATAAAATTTCAAAGGAGGCTTTACTATGAAAATTTTATCAATTTTTACTGCACCATTAGTTGCTGTTTTAATGCTGATTAATGTTAGTTCTTGCAGTAACCAGAAAGAAAACTCATTGCCGCAAGTGGAAAATGAGATTAGTGAAAATAAATATGATATTCCAACTACTGAAAAAAAAGAAGATATTCAGCTTACTTATGCTGTAAAAGGAACTATTCTGCCCGATGAAGCTGAAATAATAAAAGAATTCAATGCTGCATCTAATGGATATTTTATTGAAATTATAGATTATTCAAGTTATCTTTCGGAAATGGACTTAGGCGGTGCAGGTGACCAGCTGCCAATCAATGTATATACAGATGAAAGTATGGCGGCAATGAATATTCAGGTTGCACAAGATTTTATAAATGGAAAAATTGACATTATTTCATCCGATATGCTTGGTTCGGTAAAATTCGAGTCATTTATAAATAAAGGTGCTTTTGCAGATTTATACAGTTTTATGGAAAAGGATTCACAAATTAATACGAATACTCTAAATAGTCATATTTTGAGTATTTATGAGAACAACGGCAAACTTTTTCAGCTTCCTTGTTTTTTTACAATTGATACTCTGTTCGGAGAAGAAAAATACGTTGGGAACAAAGAAAACTGGACTTTTGAAGAATTTGTAAACTGTTGGAACAAAATGCCAGAAAATTCCCTTATTGATGGTTATGCGTCAAAACAAAACGTCTATATGATAGTGGTAAAACAACAAATAGGTTCATTTGTCGATTTCTCAACCGGTCGTGTATCTTTTGACTGTCCTGATTTTATCAAATTAATTGAGTTCTGTAATTCGTTTTCTGATAGTGGGAAACAATATGTTGAATACGATTATAATGCACCACAGTTTGTAAGGCACAAATATATAAACGGGTTTAATTCTTTTCATTTAGAAAATTATACTTTTGACGGCTCTGAATATACATTTGTCGGCTATCCCTCGGAAAACGGAAATGGTGCTTATATAAGCAGCTATGGTAAAATATACGCAATAAATTCGTTGATTTCAAAAGAACGTCAGCAAGGTGCATGGGAATTTATCAAAACTTTTGTTGATGAGGATTATCAGAAAAATAATTATATTGAGTATGATGAACAACATAATTTCTATGGATATGAAAATGGATTTCCAATAAATGTAAATGCCTATAATGAAATGGCGGCAAAAGCCATTAATGGAGATTTTGTTAATGAAAATGAGGTGGAGAAAAATGAAAAAGGAACACTAACAAAAAGTGAATTTGATAGACTTACTGAATATATAAATTCTGTAAAATGCAGGGAAAATTCTGTCAGCCAACCTCTTTTATCAATAGTTGATGAAGAAGTATACAGTTATTTTGACGGAAATCAATCTGCGGAAAAAGCCGTATCGAATATTCAAAACAGAATTACAATTCTTGTAAGTGAAAACAGTTAATCATTATGAATCTTTTAGTCTTAAGGAGGCTTTACTATGAAAAAATTATTATCATTAACTCTTACCCTTGCTATGCTGATTTCAGCAGTTTCCTGTAATGAAACAGGTGAAAAGAAATCAGAGCCGAAACAAAGCTACACCGCCGAGAAAATGAGCGTTGCGGCTTACAAAAAGGAAGCTTTGCCCTTGCCTGAAAATATGCAAATGGTGTATACAATTATGCCATACAACAACGGCAAAGACTTTCTTATGCTTGGTACAAGCACACGTACACCTGAGATATGGAAAGTCAAAGGGGATTTTTCGGAATCTGAGATTATTGAATATCCCGAA
>JAZQFV010000112.1:0-13255 GCA_045539715.1 Ruminococcus sp.
TCTGCACCATCTGCAGTATAGTTGCCCATACGTCCGGGAGTAGCGAACTTGAATCTGCCAATCATAAAATGTGCTACAAAATAGCCAACTGCAAAGAATATCACAATAGCAATCAGGAAATGGATAATATCACCTGTAAGACCAGCCTTGACGGACATCGGCACACGAGTAAGAAATTCCAGATTGCCGAAGGAATGAAGTCTCAGGTCGATGATACCGGAGAGTGCGAATGCACAGCCCTGTAAGATTGCATAAACGATATACAGCGGAAGTGCGCAGAACATAAACATAAATTCAATTGGTTCTGTAACGCCTGTAAGGAATACTGCCAGCGCAGTAGAAATGAACATGGAACGGTAATTTTTACGCTTATCTGTATCAACTCTGCGGTACATGGCAAGTGCGATACCCAGTAGCAGACCGGTTGCACCGATCATCTGACCGACCTTGAAGCGTGCAGGTGTTACGCCCTCCAGAAGTGCCTGATAGCCTGCCATATCGCCGCTTTCCTTGAGATTGATGAGGTCTGTTACCCAAGCGAGCCACAGAGGATCCTGTCCGAATACCTGCGTTCCTGCATTGACGCCCGTCATGATTTCATAAGTACCGCCGAAGGAAGTATAATTCATCGGGATTGTCAGCATGTGGTGCAGACCAAAGGGGAGCAGGAGACGCTCAAGTGTACCGTAGATGAACGGAGCAAGAACGGGAGAAGTATCTGAAGAATTGGCTATCCAGATACCAAACACATTGATTCCTGACTGGATAAGCGGCCAGATTACAGCAAGTCCAAGAGAGAGAATCACAGACCAGACAATTACCATCAGCGGTACAAAGCGTTTGCCGTTGAAGAAAGAGAGAGCATCGGGGAGTTTGCGGAAATTGTAAAATTTATTGTATACCGTACCACCCACGAAACCTGAGATAATGCCAATGAACACGCCCATATTGAGTGCAGGTGCACCAAGCACGGAGGTAAAATAATTCTCCACCAGCATTTCTTGACCGAACAGGGAATGTACCACCGCATTTGGATCGGCTAGCATATCATTCGTTACACCGAAAATAACGCCGGTAATGTTATTGATCAGAATGAAAGCGATGATTGCAGCAAATGCACCGCCTGCTTTTTCTTTTGCCCAACTGCCGCCGATTGCTGCTGCAAACAGGATGTGTAGATTATTTATTACTGCCCAGCCGATGTTTTCCATAACGCTGCCAATAGTTGTTACAACGGAAATATCGCTGCCTGCCATTCCTACAAGTTTACCAAGGCTGATCATCAGACCTGCTGCGGGCATTACGGCAATTACCGTCATCAGTACCTTACCAAGCTTCTGGAGAAAATCGAAATTGAAGCCTTTTTTCTGCTTCGGTGCAGGCTTTTCCGGTTCGCTTGCAGGTATTTTAGACTGCTTTGTTTCTTCTACAGCATCTCCGAATGAAAGCAGTACATCGCCGGCTTTCACAATGTTGCTTGTGATATGCATTTCCAAATCATCTGCACCGTCACATACAAGCACAGGCGTGATAAGATTGATACCCTTTTCCTTTAATAAGGCAATATCCACTTCTGCGACAAGATCACCCTTTTTCACCTTGTCACCCACAGAAACCAAAGGCTTGAAGCCCTCACCTTTTAGTGCAACGGTTTCCAGACCAAAATGCACAAGGATCTCCAGTCCGTCGTCTGAGCTAAAGCCATAGGCGTGATTGGTTTCCGCAATGGAAGAAATTTCACCGTCCACGGGGCTGTAGATTTTTCCGTCTGTTGGGATAATTGCACATCCATCACCAAGTACTCTTTCTGAAAATACTTCATCTGGCACGCTGTCCAATGCTGCCGTTGTTCCGTTCAACGGCGAATGAATCTTAAAAAGATTGCTCATAATCGCATCCTCCTTTTTGTTTTGCAATTTTATGATTGTGTTGTGCAAATTTGCATTTATCCTATGCAATAATAATAACATATTTCTGCAATTATTGCAATAGTTTTTAGAAAATTTTCTTGCTGTTTGCATAAATTCGGCAGTTTCTACAAATTCAGAGTTATAATTTGCGGCATTTTAACTATATAACAAATTATTTTTGTTGCATCTTGCATTGAGTTGCATGAAATTTCAAAGAAAATTTTGCAAATCCATTGACATTTGCATAAAAGTATCTTATAATAAATACAAGGAGTTCTATAGAAACCGTAACACGAGTGAAATTTCAAGCTGTGAGAGCAATATAACATAAAAAAATAGAAAGTGGGGGATTATATGTCCGTTACATTAAAGGATGTTGCAGCACTTGCAGGGGTATCACCATCTACTGCATCAAGAGTCTGCAAGAATCATCCGTCAATAAGCCGTGAAACCAAAGAAAAAGTCCGTAAGGCGATGGAACAGCTCGGCTATGAGCCGTCCGTACAGTCTGCCGGACCGGAATCGGTCAGCCGCACGGTCGGCATCATCCTGCCGCCGTCACCGAAGGAATCCTTTGAAAATTCCTTTCATCTTGAGGTGATTCGTGGCATAAGTCAGTTCTGTAATCAGCACGGCTACATTAATACTGTTATCACCGGACAGGATGAGGACGAAATCCTACTTGCATTGACGAACATCGCTAAAAGCGGACAGATAGACGGCTATATTGTCACCTACTCCAAACAAGATGACCCTATTATTGATTATCTATACAGTGAGGGACTTTTGTATGTTGTCATTGGTAAGGCACATCGTTTCGCTAATCAGACAGTTTATGTTGACAATGATAACGTGCTTGCAGGGCAGGAAGCCGCAGAATATCTGCTTGCAAAAGGACATACTAACATTGCTTATCTTGGAAGTGATGGAAATCTGATGTTTTCTGCCGACCGCAGAACCGGATATCAGCTTGCACTTATGAACAGCGGTATAGCAGTTAATCCTGAAAATATTGTAGAATTGCCGTTCATTCCGGAGGAAAATCTTTCATCGGTGCAGACCCTGCTCCAGAAAGAAAATCGTCCTACAGCAATACTTGTGAGTGACGATCTGTTTGCTGTTGCGCTTGAAAGAGTCTGTATTGAAATGGGAATACGTATACCTGAAGACCTGTCAATTATTTCATTTAATAATTCCCTCTTTGCCCGTATCACATCACCGCCGTTGACTTCGATTGACATTAATTCAGTACAGCTTGGTATTGAAGCGGCATCACAAGTAATCAATCATATTGAGAACCCGAATCTTCTTGCAACTAAAATTATTGTTCCGCATAAACTGGTGGAACGCAACAGCTGTATCAGCAGATAAATAATCGGCTGTACGAAGATTTTCTTCCATACAGCCGTTATTTTAGAGTTTCCAGATGTCTTTATTATATTCTGCAATTGTTCTGTCAGAGGAAAAATAACCTGCCTGAGCGATATTGACAAGCATTTTTTCTGCCCATTCCATACGGTTTTCATAGTCAGTATATGCAGATTCTCTTGCAGTTACATAGCTGTCAAAATCAGGGAAGGTCATGAACCAGTCCTTTGCAGTCAACTCTTTAAACAGACGTTCCAGACGTACTTTGTCGCCAATGTTTACAAGTTCTTCTCCAATGATGAAATCTACTGCCTTTTTAAGGGTCGGATTTTCTGTGTAGTACTGCTTTGTATTGTAGCTGCCGTTCTTGTAGCGTTCCACTACGGTATTACTGTCATCGCCGAATATATATATATTCTCATCTCCCACAAGTGCATGAATCTCTACATTTGCACCATCCTCCGTGCCGAGGGTGACAGCACCGTTCAGCATGAATTTCATATTGCCTGTGCCGCTTGCTTCCTTTGATGCAAGAGAAATCTGTTCTGAAATGTCACATGCAGGAATCAACTTTTCTGCAAGTGTTACATTGTAATTTTCGACCATTATCACATTCAGATATGGTTTCACTTCGGGATCATTTCCGATAAGTTCCTGCAAACACAAAATCAGATGAATAATATCCTGGGCAATTGTATATGCCGGTGCTGCTTTTGCACCGAAAATGACAGTAATCGGTGTTTCAGGCTTCTTGCCTGACTTGATTTCCAGATATTTGCAGATGACATACAGTGCATTGAGCTGCTGGCGTGTGTATTCATGTAATCGTTTCACCTGAATATCGAAAATTGAATCTGCATTGATGGAAATTCCCTGTGTCTTGGCAAGATATGCAGCAAGCTGGCGTTTTTTCTCCTGCTTAACGGCAAGCAGCTGATTCAGTATCACTTCATCATGACGGAATGTAAGAAGATTTTTCAATTCCTCTGCATTGTGATTCCAACCATCTCCAATAAGCTTTGTGATGAGTGAAGACAGCTCAGGATTACTGTGCATCAGCCATCTGCGGAATGTAATGCCGTTGGTTTTGTTGTTGAATTTCTCAGGATAGAGCTTGTAGAAATGATGCAATTCCTCATTCTTAAGAATCTCCGTGTGCAGAGATGCTACGCCATTGACGCTAAAGCCGTAATGAATGTCAATGTGTGCCATGTGTACACGTTCTTCCTTGTCAATGATATACACGGATGAATCGTCAAATTTTCGGCGTATCTTGTTATCGAGTACCTCGATGATGGGCATGAGCTGGGGTACAACCTGATTAAGCTGGGAGATCTTCCACTTTTCAAGAGCTTCAGCCAGAATCGTGTGGTTGGTGTAAGCACAGGTGCGGCTGACAATGGAAATAGCGTCATCCATTGAGATGCCTCTTTCCATAAGCAGACGAATTAATTCAGGAATAACCATGGTCGGGTGGGTATCATTGATCTGGATCACCGCATAATCCGGCAGGTCGTAGAGATTGCATCCCTTTGCAGTACATTCATCAAGAATCAGCTGTGCCCCTGCGGATACCATGAAATACTGCTGATAAATTCTGAGAAGTCTGCCTGCTTCATCGCTATCATCGGGATAAAGAAACAGCGTAAGATTCTTTGCGATTTCTGATTTATCGAAATTAATGCCCTCATTTATGATAGATTCATCTATACTCTCAATGTCAAACAAACGAAGCTTATTAGTTACGCTACTATAACCTGTAACATGGATTTCATAAAGTCTTGCAGTAACTTCAAGATCACGGAATTTCACAGGATATGTGATTTCTGTACGGTTCAGCCAACTGTGTCCGTCAAGCCACGGATCGGGAATGGTTGTCTGAGCATTGTCTGCGAATACCTGCCGAAACAATCCAAAGTGATAATTCAGTCCGATTCCGTCACCATTCAGCCCAAGAGTTGCGATAGAATCGAGGAAGCAGGCTGCAAGTCGTCCGAGACCGCCATTGCCGAGAGAGGGTTCGTGTTCGATTTCCTCGATGTCACAGAGATCTTTTCCGACAGCTGCCAGCTGTGCTTTTACATCCTCGTAGATGCCGAGATTAATGAGGTTGTTGGAAAGAAGCTTTCCGATCAGGAATTCTGCGGAAATGTAATAGAGCTTCTTTTTGCCTGATATATGGTGTTTCTGTGACGCCATAACATCAGTTTCCTTCAGCAAGACAGCGTAAATTTCTGCATTACTGCATTCGCTTATGGATTTGCTATAAGCTGATATAAGCAATTCATTTAAATTCATATAATTTTCTCCTTTGTATGGATTTTATATCACTGGTATGCTTATATTGTACCACATTTTTACGATTTTGTCTTGCATCATACGGCTTATTTTTTGCACAATACTATCTTTTTTTGAGAGGAGTGTTATTTTTGAACCTGACAAATTACGAAATCTATCATGAAGATAAAAGCCACACTTCTCCGGAATTTCCATATAATACATATCTATGTTCCATTCCGTTAGATTTTTCTGTTGTGAATATGCATTGGCATGAGGAAGTGGAGATCATAGTCATCAAGAAGGGAATGGGGATAATTTCGGTTGATCTGACTGAATATGAAGTGAAGAATGGTGATATTGTATTTGTTATGTCCGGACAGCTTCATGCCATTCGACAGCTGGGTAACAACACGATGGAATATGAAAATATCCTGTTCAAGCCGTCTTTCCTGCGTTCCGGAGGCTGCGATCTTTGCTGGGATAACTTTCTGTCGCTCATGTTTTCAGCGGCTATTGATGTTTCAGCTGTAATCCGAACCTATGATAGCAGATACAATGAAATGGCACAAGCAATTGGACAGCTTGACCTTCTATGTGATAGCAGACCAGAAGGATACCAGCTTGCAGTTAAGGGGCATCTGTATTTGCTGTTATATCATCTGCATGCACAGTGCAGTGTCTATAAAGATAGACCACCACGAAAACAGCTGGAAAAGCTTAAAACAATTCTTTCTTATGTTGAGTCGCATTATGCTGAACCGATTACCATAGAGGATATAGCAGGAGTTTGTTATTACAGTAAATCATATTTTATGAAATTTTTCAAGGAAAGTATGGGTGTGGGATTTATTGCCTATCTCAATGATTTTCGTTTGGAGATTGCTGCACAGATGCTTCTTGCAGCGGATACAAATATTATGGATATTGCTTCTGCTTGTGGTTTTGATAATCTGTCGTATTTCAACCGTTCTTTTAAGAAAAAATATGGAGTGACACCCGGCAGATTCAGAAAAAAGTAAATAGATTTTATGTTTAGAGATGCCCTTTATTCTTTCCAAATAAACGATATAATCCTGCCTCAGCCAAAGCCGAGACAGGATTTTTTGCATTTGAGCCTAAATATTAACCATAACAACAAACTCTCCGCTGTTAAGAACAAGTTCGTTAACAGGAGTAGGGGAGGGTGGATAAGAGCGAGCAGTCCTTTGGATAATAGCTGATTGGATGCAGTCAATACCGTATTGGATGTTATCAGCCTCAACAGATAACTCCTCAAAGTCAATAGTAGTGAGAACAAATCCGTTGGCAGAGGGGGAAACAATCACAGGATATGAATGATGTATCGGTGCAGTCGGAGCAGCGAACAATTCTTCTAAAAGACTCATTTCCTCGTGCTTCTGACTATCGAGAACATGAGTGTAAGTATCAAGAGTAAACGCTACCGAATAATGACCAAGCAGCGTTGAAAGAGTTTTTGCATCCATACCTTGCTCCAATGCTCTTGTAGCAAAAGTATGCCGAAGTGCATGGAATGTATAATGTCCTAATCCTGATGCCTGAAGAATCTGGTCATAGAAGTCCTTGAAGTTACGGGGTTCAATATATCCTCCCAACTGATGAGTTACAATGAATCCTGAATCGTTGTAAGCTTCACCTGCTGTTCTTACATCACTTAGCTGAACATTTTTCCATTGAAGAATCTCATTGAGAATAACAGGCATAAGAGGGATTGAACGTACAGAGTTTTTGGTTTTAGGCTCCTGAATAACAATTTCTGTGGAATTGCCAATGCCGTTATAGTCAACTTTAGGAAGTCTGTTGAGAGTTCTGCGGATATTCAACATATTTTTCTTAACGTCTATATCCTCCCAGCGTAATCCAAGAAGTTCGCCTAAACGAATACCCGTAGCAAGAGTAAGTCTGATGAAAACACCGTATCTGAACTTGTAGCTTGTATACATAAGCTGCTGCTGTTCTTCACGGGTAAGAATTTCAATCTGAGGCTTTTCGTTTCTCGGAAGATTTACCGCATCACAGGGATTGAAATCAATATGATGTTCAAGTACAGCCTGTTTAAGAGCCTTG
This sequence comes from Ruminococcus sp., assembly GCA_045539715.1. Taxonomy (GTDB): domain Bacteria; phylum Bacillota; class Clostridia; order Oscillospirales; family Ruminococcaceae; genus Ruminococcus. The sequence continues at coordinate 7,644 of JAZQFV010000112.1, forward strand.
TGCAGACAACGATGAATATTTGCGATAGTTTTCGGCGAAAGCCCTTCGTTGTTAAGCTTGTAGTTGTAAAAGTCCTGAAGCAGCATAGGAGTAAGGTCTTTTAGCTTTAAAGTCGGAAAAGCAGCGGAAAGATGCTTCTCAACATATCCCTTGTAGCTTGTATAGGTTGACTGCTTTAAACTGTTTCGCATATACTTATCAAGCCATACCCTGAGCCAGTCAATAAGCTTCGTAGAAGTAGGGTCAATCTGATGATTGAAATGAATGTCATATTCCTTTTCGTGTAATTTCTTTACGGCTTCCTGCTTAGTATGCGTATAATAGGAAATACGCTTAGCTTTACCTGTTTCAAAGTCAATACCGGCAGTAACACGAACTTCGAATCTGCCGTCTTTGCGTTCTCTGATACTGCCTTCATTTTTACCACGTCTCATAAATTAAACCTCCTTGGTATTTTTTTCAAGCCATTGAATAAAACGGTCACGAGAAACAAGAACACGTTTACCGATTTTAATGGTTGGGAAATCATCCCTCTTAAACATAGAATAACAGCTGCCTTTAGAAATACCCAGAAATTTGCTGAGGTCATCAGCAGTGAGAGTGAGCGGAAGCTCATCATAGTTTTTGTAGTTGTTCATAGGGAAACTTCCTTAAATTTATTTTACTAAATAGTTGTAATAAATTTAATAAATAAAATTAGAGTATTGCAGCTGAAAAAAATAACCGTCCCGAATAAATGGGACGGTTATAAACATCAGACTTCGCAAAGACCGTAGTTTCTGACGCAATCAACAGTTTCACGGAGCAGAGCTGTATCAACAAGCATATCTTCAACCTCATCAGGAGTATAGCCGTAGTCAAGGAGAAGTTCCACATCGGAGCTGTCCACACCATAACATCCGCAATAAGCAAGGAGCAATTCCTCATGTATAGGATAATAATCAGCGGAGTTATACCAACCGAAATGGCTTGAAGCTGTGAGGTATTCAAACTCAGCTCTTGACACAATTCCGTTTTCGTCAATTTTAAGAATATCACCCTCAACGACTTCAACCTTTTCAGCGTCAAACTTATGAAATCCGACTTTCTTCAAAGCATTCTTCATGATGCTTTCAGTTGAGGCATAAATGTATATACCAAGAGCCTCAAAGTGGAGCAAGCACATTGGATTACTACCTTTTATAATATATATGGAGTTATGCTGGTCGAGAGCCGTGAAAGTGAAGTTTCCCTCAACGGTTTCAGCCATATATTTCAGGCTATCGAAATCCAGTCGACCTTGCTGTTCAATCAGCTGACAAGCTACATAACTATCGGTTTCGATATGGCTTTCGGGTACTAATCCCTTTTTGCGAAGTTCTTTATCATTCCACAATACGCCATTGTGAGCAAAAGCAAATGCCATATCTCCTGCAACGCAGGAGAACGGATGATTGTTGTAGTTATGCTTTTATCGCCCTGTGTCGCCATTCGAGTGTGTCCCATAATAGCTTTAGTATTGTCGGGAGCGTTGAATCTTATGAGATGTGCTGCCCTCGGACGTTTATAAACAGTAACTTTGCCGTCCTTGATGTAGGAGATACCCGCCGCATCGGTGCCACGTTCCTCGGCAGCATTTGCCAAAGCCTGTGTAAGTTTCTTCAAAATCTTGTGGGGGATAATTCTCTTGTAATCAAGCCAGCCAAATAATGCACACATATTAAAATTCCTCCGTTTCTTCAACCATTTCGTTGATGTATAAATTGCGTTCCTTGAGATACTGAATAAGTTCGGCATCTCTGATATTTGACACAAATTCAGACCAAGACAGCTTCTGTAAGCCCTCGTCAGACATAGAAATAGCCACATTGCATATCTCGTTGACGAGCTGCAATGTGGCTATGAATGTATTAAGTTTAAGCGTTCCACGGAAAAGTCTGAATTCTATTGTACTGTAGTTGCAGAGATTTACAGCGGCATATCTGCCGAAGTTTCCCTTTTTAGCCTTGTCCATAATGGCCTTAGGTGAGTTCTCATAGCCATAACGAGCCGCCCAGCGATTGATTGTATATTCGGAACGTCGGCTGAATTTAAGCAGCTCATTCCAATGATGTTCCACAAAGTAGAGAACACGGGAGATAACCTCATCCTGCTCCTCTCTGGATTCTCCAAAACAAATTCTGTTTACATGAATATGAAGTCCGCAAGTTGAGGTCTGATGGGAGCGATAACCCAGAGATACAGCTTTTTTCATAATCTCCGCCCAGCAATAATTCTTGTGATAATCCAGCGTCATAGGGTGGCTGACAATCTCCATGCCGTCATCAAGTGAACCGTCTGATTTGATGTAAATATGCTCTCCGTCCTCATTGCCAATATCAAGGATCTCTCTCGCATTGTCGCTGTCTTTGCCTGCTCCGTCAATTTCAAGCTCTATGCCGAAATATCGCTGACTTTCACCATAGAATACAGGTTCAGGCTTGTAACCATATTCCTTAATTGCACTGTTTTCGTTTGCTATATCGTGATAACATTCAGAGCAGTAGTCTGAATTATTGTAGTGATATGCGTCATCAACGTGAACGAGTGCATCACAATTTTCACAACGGGTATAATAATTATCGTAGCAGTAACGGCAAAGATTCGTATATTCGTCACCATAAGCATCAGAGTCAAAGATAGTCGCTCCGCATCTGTCACAAGTACAGCAATAGCGTTCTACACAGTCAGAACAGACAATCTGTTCGTTGACCATTGAGTAGTCATCATCTGTGATTTCATTTCCGCAATGGGAACAAGTGATTTTATTTTCTTCCATTTTGATTTCCTCCATAAAATAAGCAGGGACACGGAAAAACCGTGTCCCTTTGTCGTTCAATATTCTTCTGCAAGCAGCATTGTTGAGTGGTCTCCGTCATCGATTATGTAAATCTTCTCGGCTATAGGCTTTTTTGACGGAATAAGGTATTCCATTTTGTGTTCGGGATTTTCTGATGTGTGGGTTATTCTCTGCATTTCGCCACATGGTTCAAGTTTGAACACCTGCAAGTAATCTCTTTCGGTTGGCAATTCATCAACACAATTCCACAGGAATAACTGCAATTCAAGTGGTATCGTTGAATCTACGCCACATGTCAGATAGCGGTTGTTGTTGAACATTTTTGTTCGCTCCTTTCTCAGTTTGTTATGTTCCTATGTTCCTATCGTTGCACACGATAGTGCATACCATAGCACTATAATTATATATAACCGAAGAAGGGGACTTTACCAAAATAATTCCCCACAGGGCACTGCACCCTGTGGTATCTTAGAGAAAGATAGGGCTGATACAAGGGAAGAACATTCGGAAAGTACACAGTGTAACCGAATGTCTGCTGAATACGATGCCCTTACTGTTAAAAGTATTTCTCCTCGTATTCAGCGTATCTGCAAAAATTAAATCACAAAAATAATTTTTTCGCTGTCTTGTAACCTCTAATCTATTGAAAATGGCAGTGGAATATGGTATAATATAAAAAATGTGTTTTCTTTCGATTAAACTATAGTAGGTGTAATTATGGCGAAATATACTTTCAAATATTGGTTTGAATGGGGATTCTTTAATGAAGATATTTGTCCATGTCTATGGGCTTCTGATGATGTAACAAAAGAGAAGTATGGTTATAGCGTTGCATTGAAAAACTTGCCAATTTCAGAAGAATTGAGAATATTCATCTTTGAATTAGGGCAAAAGCGTGATGAAGCGTTAGATTGGTCTGGTGAATCAAAGTCTCTTTTATGGAACGAAGAAGAAAAACAGGATTTTTATAAAAAAGCCAAAGAGGGATATGACCGATTAGTAAAGGAATTGGGTGAGAACTACAGGGTGATTTATTCAGAAAAAGAATAAAAGCTATTACATGATCGTTTGTGACAAACAATCACAGACCGCTTTATCTATGTCAAAAACACGAAAGAAGTGGTCAGATGATACAAGCTTGATCTTTTCTGGCTTTACATATTGAAATTTAAGGCAATATGTGGTATAATAAAGGGGTTCGGAAGAAATGATAAATCGAAATTTGACGAACTTTGAATTATCCAAACAAGGAGAAACTTACAATGAAAGAAAGGAACAAATCCAACACAGTCGTTGTGTATTGCAGATAGGAGGTACTTCTTTATTATGGATTATTTAAAAGTATATGATGACATGAGCGCATTTAGTGTTACCATTGGAAAAAAATTTATCGATAGTACTATTGATAGCCTTTGCAAAAATATGAATTTTCATATTTCAAAATTAGGGACTAATTATCGTATTTATAGTAATCTAAGTGATGATCGGTCATTTATGTTAGTAGTTTACTATGATACTCCGTTTTGCGGATTATCAATAAAATGTGAAACCAAATTTAAAGAATTATTTTTTAGATCAATTGAATCACAATTATTAGAAACTCAATCTTTATGGGGTATACCGTACACAGAAATTGACGATTATCCTGATTGGCTTAGGGACAATAAATATTCTTCCATCTGTAAAAATCCAATTTGTGAGGGTTTAAAGATAGCAAATCTTATTAAATAATGATTCATTTTGTAGTATACAGATGACGGTGCTGAAATCTTTTTAAGACACGTCGATGATGCAAATCTGTTTATATCGAATTGAATAATGATTACATAGCCATTCGTGAGAAATCACGGGTGGCTTTTTTCATACCCAAACAAGAAAGGGGTTCGTCAAATGATTTGAGTATTCGATGCTATTTCTGGAGGCTGTTCAGTATACCAACAGTTCATACAGCAGATATGCTTTAACAGTAGGAAAAGATTCCGAGAATCTTATGAGACAGCAGATGTCGTGCATAGCTGTTTTTTCTCAAAAGGGATTTAGAGATACCCTCAAGAATCACATACAACCTTCCATTAATTCGTGATCGGAAAATAAATTCTTTTATTTGATTTCGTCGCAGTAAAATATTCTATTAATGCTATTCCTGCTCCGGGGTGTGCATTTTGCGAGACCGCAGGCAGAGCAAAATGCGAGGGGCATGCCCCTCAAGGAGGTTTGGAGGAACCGGTTCCTCCACCTTGTATCAATAGCTAATTTTAAATAATAAAATATATAACAATATATTAAATGAAAGATTGGAGGAATCGATTATGACAAATGATAACAGTATTATGAAATTTGAAGAAGTAATGGCATATCTGGATATTGGTAAAAGCACCCTATATACCTTGCTCAGAAACGGTGATATACAATCCTTTAAAATCGGTAAAACCTGGAAAATCCCAAGAAAAGCTGTTGAGGATTATGTTCAGAAATCTATCAGCGGTAAATGAAATTAATCGTAATATAGCAAATCCTCTGTTGGAGAATGTATCCAACAGAGGATCTATTTCAGAAATGCTGATTAGGAGTTTGCAAAAACTGCATTATGTTTTCCACAGGATTGAGCTGTAAAGAATTATGAACGACACCAGTCCTTAAACCAGTTTACTACATCAGATTCTTCATCATTCTGATAAAATGAATATGTGTCATTAAATGTGAACCCGCTGATATTTGTTACTGCATTTTTGTCTATAATATAAATATATCTTCTGTACATCATATCAGGTGTTGCTATTTCAGGCTTTTTTGA
>JAZQFV010000113.1:0-173519 GCA_045539715.1 Ruminococcus sp.
TTCGAGATCTGCCAGTTCTTTATCAAGAGATACAAAGCAAGATTCTGCACCTTTTATTTTTGAATACTCCAAGATTAGTTCTTTAGCAGCTTCAAAATCATCACAATCTCTTATTTCAATCATCTATGATACCTCCATCAACGATTCTTTCAAATTCCGATTTCCCGACCTATTCGTTTTTTTCTATTATACACTATTTTTCCCAAAAAGTCAATTCATAATCTCAACCTTTTTCACAAGCGGATGCGTATTATTTGACCTGCCGAGCCAGCACAGATAATACTGCCCTGGGGGTACAGCGTCACACAAACCAAGAGAAGTAATAAACGTATCACATTGCAGCCAGTAAAACGGTATATCCACATAATTTTTATTGGCAAGAGAGGTATAAACATAATTCTGAATCGTGTCCCATTCTTCCTTGCCTGCTGTTGGAACAAGAAACATACCGCCACGCTCCGTACATTTTTCTGATAAACCGTCAATCTGCTCCTGCTGTGCGGAAATATCCCTTTTTAAGCTGTCTTGCAAGTAAATCAGTGCTGTTTGTGTTACATATTTTGACGCATCAAATTCTGTGCCGTTTTCGCCTTTTAGTGAATCAAGCCATTCGGATTCAGTTCCGACAAAGCCATTTTTCAAGGCTATTTCATAGGCAGAAAGACCATTTTTACCGTCCGTGCCGTTTTTACCGTCTACTCCATTTGTGCCATTTATACCGTCCTTACCATTGATGCCATCCTTGCCATTAATACCATTTCCACTCTCAGATATTATTTTCTTTATTTCAGCTAAAAGCTGTGCATACAAATCGGGAGTAGGCGGCACATTACAGCTTTCACCGTCAAAACCCGAAGGTCTGACATGGAGTGTCACAGGCACAGTTGTTGCACGGATAGTTGTATCAGAATCACTGTCATAGCCGAAAACGCTCATTTTCACCATGCCGGGATGAAGTTCCGAGGGCAGCAGACAGGATAAACCGACAACGCCTAATACACGGTTGTAAATCTCATCGCACTGCGAAAACTGCACGACCTTATGAAGATTTTTCCATGAGCAGTCAAAGGTGAATTTCAGCGTCACAAATGCAATCTGTCCGCTTGCGATGACTTCACGCTCCGTGATTTCGATACGCTGCCCCTTGACGAACAATTTCATCATGTCATAACCTCCTCCCATGTTTCGCCATTCAGCACAAATGCACCATCTATGCAGGAAATACGTTCCAACGGGCAATAAGCAGCATTCATAAGATTTTTGTATCCGACAACGGATTTTAAATCGGAAACTGTACCCTCGTATGTAATTTCTTTCAAACTACCGCAATAATTAATGCAATAAGCGTTAATCGATTTTACATTTTTGCTTATTGTCAGTTTAGTAAGAGAAGTACATTGCGTAAACATAAAGGGAGAAATTAATGAGGATTCAACATAAACGGATTTAAGCTTTTCACAGCCGTTGAAAGCATAACTGCCGATTTCTTTTACATTAAACGGAATAGTTACACTCTCAATCGCACAGCAGACAAATGCCTTTTCTGCGATAGTTTTTACATTTTTCGGAATAACAAGTGATTTCAGACCACCAACGGAATACATAAAGAAACAGCGTTCACCGATAGATGTTAATGTTGTAGGCAAAGATACCTCTGTCATATTCGTGCAGCGTTCAAAAAGACTGCTGCCTAAAGCTGTGATGCCCTCACCAACATCAAGTGATGTAATTTCCGTATTTTCAAAGAACGGTGAATCGCCAATGTCATAGTCATAAGTTGCACCTGTGCCACGGATAGCAAGTCTGCCGTTGGAGTACATGATGTAATACGCAGAATCGCCGATGCTGCCGACAGCCGTCACATCTGCTGTGAAATCGTCAAGACGAGTAGTGAGGGACGCAACCTGTGAGGACAAATCCTGTACCTGCTTTGTCAAATCAGCAACTGTGGAGCGATAGACAAAAAGTGCCATAAGGATTTCAGAAACACGGCATTTACCCAGCACACATTTCACATATCCGCACTTTTTTTCATCGTCACGAATATCAAAAATATTATCGTTTGTGATTGATTTTGTACCGCCTTTGAGGAATACAGCTGCAAGGGTGAGATGCTTCTTGCTTGCCGTGTCCTCAAATGCTGGAATTACAGGAGTTGTAGCAGCTGTACCCGACTTTACTTCTAGCTTACAGGCACGGACATTTTCGCTCACATCACAGCTGATGCCGATGATAACATAGCGTGAAAGGGACTCGTCCACATACTTGGAAAGATCGAGAGTATAGGCGGTATCATTGATAAAATAATGCCCATCAATCCACGCTTTTCCTGTGCCGATAATCACCTTCGTACCGCTTCCGGCAGTCACACAAAAGCAGTCACCGTAGGTATCGAATACACCATTGCAGATAATGCTTGACAGATACCCAGTGAAGTCCTCCGCCGTGTATGTCCTGTCCATATTTTTTGCATTAAAAAAACCGAAAGAAAAACTCATAATATCACACTCCCTTAAATGTTGGTGTCAGCGTCCTGCCGTTCTGGTCATAGCTCTCAATCATACCTACAAGCTGAATTTTCGGCTGAATCAAGCCGAATCGCTCATGCTCAACGGTCACATAATCACCGATAAAATAATCCTTGTTGTATTGGTACTGCCGATTGTCAGCGGCAATTGTAGACTCACTGATTTCGGTAATCGGAATAAGATTTTCAGCACCTTTCTCCATAAGCAAACCAATGTAATAAGCAGCACTACGGCATTATCGAATCCGTGACTTTGGAAACCGATGCAGAGAACGGTGATTATCTGACAGTGACAGGCAGATTTCTCATGTCCCTGCTTTCTCGGAGAATCATTTACCCTACGCTTTCGTTTTCTGCTCTGACAAGCTATGCGGATATGGTGAGATTGGCGGTGTATCGCAACTGTATGCTGTCCGATAATCGTCAGATACCTGGACTTCGTCACAGAAACACAAGCGGCACTTGCTGGGAGCAGAAATCCCGATTACAGGTCAGCTATGAAAATCTCATGGAATGGATATTCAAGGTCTGTGAGATGATCGGCGGTACAGCAAATATCCGCTTACAGGAAACATCGGCAGGCAGCGGAATTTATACAATGATGCTTGATTTCTCGCAAGGTGCTGACAGAAGTATTTTGCAGGCTGAGAATGCACATATTGTGTTTTCGGATTCCTACTGCAATTTGCTGACTTTCGGCTATTCTATGGACTTATCGGCACAGAAAAATGTTGCCTATGTCCTCGGCTGTGGTGAGGGTACGGAGCGTAAGCGGACAGTCTGTTACCGTGGCGATGAGCCTGCACAGCTGAATCGCTATGAGATCTATGTGGATACAAAAGATGTATCCGATGAAACGCAGGAAAACGGTGAAACTGTGCCGATTTCCGATGAGGACTATATCGGTCTGCTCATGGAACGTGGAACAGAGAACCTTGTGCCTATCACAGAAATTAGCGAATCCACCATTGCCGCTGACAATCGGCAGTATAAGTACAACAAGGATTATTTTGTGGGCGATTATGTCACCATAGAACATGAGCGATTCGGCTTGATTCAGCCGAGAATTCAGCTTGTAGGCATGATTGAGAGCTATGACCAGAATGGTCGGACGCTGACGCCAACTTTCAGAAAGGGTTGATTTTATGAGTTTTTCTTACGGATTTTTCAACGCAAAAAATATGGACAGGACATACACGGCGGAGGACTTCACAGGGTATCTGTCAAGCATCATCTGCAACGGTGTGTTTGACACCTACGGCGACTGCTTTTCTGTCACAGCTGGTAGCGGTCTGAAAGTAGTCATCGGCACAGGAAAAGCTTGGATTGACGGACATTATTTCATCAATGATACAGCCTATACCCTCGACCTCATGAAGTATGTGGACGAATCCCTCAGCCGTTATGTCACCATCGGTATCAGCTGTGATGTGAGCGAAAATGTCCGTGCCTGCAAGCTTGAAGTAAAGTCTGGTACAGCTGCGACAACTCCTGTAATTCCGACATTTGAGGATACAGCAAGTAAGAAATTTCTCACTATTGCAGCGGTATTTCTCAAAGGCGGTGCAAAAACAATCACAAACGATGATATTTTTGATATTCGTGAGGATGAAAAGAAGTGCGGATATGTCAAGTGTGTTCTGGGTAAATGCCGTGTTTCGGAAATCCTCATGGCACTTTCCGTGTATCGTTCCACAGTTGCTGATTTGACAAAGCAGGTGCAGGATTTATCTTCGCAAGTAGCATCCCTCAGCACATGCCTTGACGATTTTACGGCAGATGTGACGGCTGTCGGCAGTATCGGCGATTCTGCTTACTACATCATGTACTCTAACGGCAGGCTTGCAATTCGTGGTACAAGTGCTACTTATGATTATGAAATCGGTGATTCACCGTTCTTTGAAAATACGGAAATAAATGCCCTTGATGTCGGTGATGGCATTACGACTTTGGGCAGCAGTCTTTTTGAACGCTGTACGAATATGACAGAAATATCGTTGCCGACAACATTAACAGCTATCGGAGAACGCTGTTTCTTTATGTATTCTGTCGGTGGTCTAAAATCCATTGTTATTCCGAAAAATGTAAAAACTATCGCAGAAAAGGGGTTTGTCTGCTGTGCGATTGAGAGTGTGACTATTCCGTTTAATGTAAAAGAAATCGAAAGCTATGCATTTAACGGCTGTGAAAAGCTTAAATCTGCCTATGTCGATTCTCCTTTAGTCAGCAGTTTTATGTTTACACAATGCTCTGCCCTTACAAATCTTACATTAAGCAAGAATGTGAAGTCAATTAACGCTTATTGCATTAATTATTGCGGTAGCCTAAAAGAAATTACATACGAGGGTAAAGTTGCCGATTTAAAGGCTGTTGTCGGATACAAAAATCTTATGAATGCTGCTTATTGCCCGTTGGAGCGTATTTCCTGCGTAGACGGTGCATTTGTGCTGAATGGCGAAACATGGGAGGAGGTTGTGACATGATGAAATTTTTCGTCAAAGGACAGCGTATTGAAATCACGGAGCGTGAGGTCATCGCAAGCGGACAGATTGCATTTGTGACGCTGAAATTCACCTTTGACTGCTCGTGGAAGAATCTTCATAAGGTTGTGCAGTTTTCCCAGTGTGATGAGGTTTACAGCCGTGTGTTAGGCGTTGACGGTTTATCCTGTCTGCTGCCGTCGGAACTTCACCCCGGTATGGTGAAAATGAGTATCTTCGGCTATGATAGTGATTCTGATACAACTATCCGTGCAACTACTGTCCCTATAACACTTCATGTCAGACCTTCGGGTTTTGATGGTGAAAGCTGTAATGTGCCTCCTACTCCCGACCTCTATGCACAGCTTTTAGCTGAAATAAAGAAAATAATATCAGAGAGTGGAAGTGGTATTAATGGCAAGGACGGAGAAAACGGCTTATCTGCCTATGAACTTGCTATTCAGAATGGTTTTACAGGTACACTTACAGAGTGGCTAAAAAGTCTGAAAGGTGCTGACGGAATTAATGGTGCAAATGGAGCAGACGGTAAAAATGGTGTTGACGGAAAAGACGGTTTTTCAGCTTATGAAATAGCAGTAAAAAACGGCTTTGTCGGCACAGAATCCGAATGGCTTAATTCCTTAAAAGGCGAAAATAGCACAGAAATTGACTTGTCAAAATATGTTACACAGACTGCACTAATTTACTTACATGACAGCTTAAAAAGGGATATTTCCGCACAGCAGGAGCAGATTGAAAGCTTATCAAAAAAATCTCATACTCATAATAATCAATCTGCTCTTGATGAAATCACAGCGGAGAGAATTGAAAAATGGGATAAAACTCCCGAATATGTTGATAATCAGATTAAAAATTTCAAAACTGAATTACATGGAAATCTGCATCAGCATAAAAATATGGGAGTTCTTGATTCCGTTACAGCTGAATCTGTTGCAGAATGGAATAACTGCGTTGAAAAGCTGTCGGGAGTTGAAACAATACTTGCCAAAGTCGTGGAGGTGGAAGTATGATTGCGAAATATCTTGAAGAACTGCTGAAACAGAAAGAACAGCTTACCAATAATCTGCGGCTTAAGGGTGTTGAGGCTGATTCATCGGAAACGCTGAATACACTTATTCCGAAGGTTTTGCAAATTCAAGGCGGCAGTCCGAAACGACAGCCTGTTTTTGTTGCAGAAGAAGTTCCCGAAAAATACGCTGATACCATTTACACGATTTTTCAGAACGGAATACAGGATTTAAGCGGATATATCCGCAATAATAAGCCATTTTGCAATGAAAGCAACGGGTATATTCTCAACTATAGTCAAGCTGATTTCGGTTGGGATGGATTTGTCTGCACAGGCAGTACAACTCCGATTAATGTTGATTCGCAGACAGCTATTGCTATGTGTTATCAGTCGGGATGTACGGAACGTGGCGGTATGTTTCTTGTTCCAACAGCAGGCAAGGAAGAATGGGACACGATTCAGAACTACGTTTATACATCTCTTGCCAACAAAAATTATGTGGATGTGCCGTTTTACTGGCTGCAATGCGATACGTTTATTACTTCTCTTGGTTTGTGTGATGCTGTACCCCCAGGGCAGTATTATCTGTGCTGGCTTGGCAGGTCGAATAATACTCATCCGCTTGTGAAAAAGGTGGAGATTACGAATTGACTTTTTGGGAGAAATGGTGTATAATAGAGAAAATCAAATAAGTTGATAAATCTGAATTTAGGGGTAAGTAATATGGCAAGAGAATCATATTTTGTTCTTGATTGCAGTTTATACTCAAACAGTATTGCGAAAATTATTTTGGCATTTAATCAAATAGGCTGGGGCTATTCTGACAATCAAAAAGAGTTTTTGCCATTACATGACGATGATGATTTCAATTGGGAATCGCAGCCATTATCAGTTAACGAACTATTATCAATCATATCTGATAAGCAAGAATGTGGTGAATTATGTGGTGTTATACTCTATCATCAAAATTCAGATAAAGGTATATCAATACTTGCCAAAAACACAAAGGAAATCCAGGTTAATATTAATATCAACAGAAAAATAGTATGCAATGATTTTACCGACGCATCTTGGTACATTAAAAATATTATTGCAAAATTAGAAGATATTGGCTGTATAATACAGTCAGTAAGCTATCAAGAAATAATTGGTTAAATTCTGATTAACAAAACTATATACCGCTAACAACCGCCGTGGTTCACTCTACAGGCGGTATTTTTATACCCAAATTTAAGAAAGGACTGATGAAAATTGAAAGAATTCTGGACGCTGACAAGAGTCTGCTTTTCAGCAATCGGAGGCTGGCTCGGCTATTTTCTCGGAGGATGTGACAACTTGATGATTATTTCTATGGAACAGTATCTTGCTGTACAGGCTGAAATCAATCGCCGCACAGAACAATATCAACGCTGTAACGGACAGAAAACAATTTACCCGTTTACAGGAAAGCTGGTCTGCGAGAGCTGCGGAAAGCACTATCAGCGAAAAAAGACGGCGACAGGGTATGTATGGATATGCAGTACATTCAATCGTGAGGGAAAATCAGCCTGTCCGTCAAGGCAGATTCCTGAAAAGGTACTGGAACAGCTGTCTGCTGATGCGCTTAAAACTGTGGAGTTTGATGTGGCACAGTTTGAAAAGCAAATTGAGTATATTGACATCTGTCAGGATTACTTTGGTGCAAAGGTATGGCACTCCAACAGCAAATATCGCCGTGTGATTTATCAGTGCAACAGCAAATTCAAGAATGAGCATTCCTGTTCCACGCCACATTTATATGAGCCTGAAATTCAGCAGAAGTTTCTGCTCATACTTTATAGCATAGAAAAATGCACCCTCTTTCGAGAGTGCATTTTCTACATTGTATCAATTGTGATACAAATATGTCAATATACCACTATTCTGATACAATCCTACTCTGAAAACAACGCTGTTTTGCGATAGTTTCTGTTATGAAGCCTTAAATTACAGGATGCAGTTGATTCATTACAACAGGGAAGGTGGCGTGTGGGTGACTGACATATTTCAGCAATCATTTGTTAGTTATCAGTTACTGAACTGCACTTTGCACCCAATCCTGCATAATCGTTTGTTTTGACAGAGCAATCGTTTGAGTTGCATCTGGTTATGCAGGATTTCTTTGCTTTAGGTTGCATTTTGAGATAGTGGCTGCAGAGGGTACGGCAATTCAGTCGCACCCTCTTTTTTTGTTTTATCTCAGCTTCCCCCATGTTATGTGGAATGCTTGATAATATAGTATTTCTCGATATCAGCCCGTTCCAACAGAATTACATCGCCTATATCGTTTTCTGAAGTGATGCTACGGTTGATAGAAGTGACGCCATGCAAACTTAAAGTCTTTAAAGAACAGAGAACAATTCGGGAATATTCATTTCTTTCCTCCGAAAAAGATGTCAAGTAAAATATCCGTACCGCCCTTGATAAGGAAGAACAGAATTACGGCTAATATCAGTGCTTTCATCGTTCCATTTCTTCTTCCTACATTCTCAGAAATTCGTTCAAATAGATATAACTCGGGAAATACTGTCCTTCATTGAGCGTAAAGGAATACCCAGCAAATGAAGATGGCCATCCACCGATCCATACACTTATTCCTTCTGTCAATTTTGCTTTCTCGGTATTTTTACCGTAAATGAAGTAACTCCACTGCTGCTTTCGACCTGAACACTACCGCCATGAAGGTCAACTACCTTTTTTACAATGGCAAGACCAATTCCATTCCCCTCCGAAGAATGTGATTCGTCTGCCTGATAAAATTTCTGAAAAATTCTTGTCAGACTTTCTGTTGGGATTTCCTTTCCAAAATTAGAAATAGTAACAGCGATTTGATTTTCTTTCTCGGTAATTTTTACAGTCACTTGGCCACCTTTTTCCGAGAATTTCACCGCATTATCAAGAAGATTAATCCAGATCTGCTTCAATAATTCTTCATTCGCATAAATCATATGCTCACCAAAATCCATATCCAATTCCAGATTTTTTAGTGACCATTTATCTGCAAGAATAAGTACCGCACCGCGTATCTGTTCAGATAAATTAAACCTTGATACCTCGGTCAGAATAGTCTGATTTTCGACCTTTGTAAGATTAAGTACATTGTTTGCCATGTAGGAGAGCCTAAGAGATTCTTCCTCAATCACAGCAAGATATTCTTGCTTTTCTTCCTCACTCAGGTTACCATGACGAAGCAGCTTGGCAAACCCTGCAATAGATACGATAGGTGTTTTAAACTCATGAGAAAAATTATTGATAAAATCGCTTCGAAGCATCTCGGTGTGTTCCAGTTCTTCAGCAGCTCGGTTGAAGCTTGTTTCAATTTCCTGAAATGTAGGGTGACTGCCGATTGGCTTACCGAATTCAATTCTTGCTTTAAAATCGCCCTTTGATAGCCTATTCAGCTGATCGATCATACGGTTAAATGGTTTCAGGGATACTTTACTAGTAAGCATGGTAATCAGGAAGCCTATCACCATACTGATCAGTGACATAAAAGTTACGATATCTCTGAATCTGGGTTGTCCCTCAATAGAGTCAATGATACCTGCCTTGAGTAGAAAATAGATGATAGCAACGGCGAGTCCCGCTGCAGCGGTGATGATCGCAAATACAAACAATGATACCAGTAAGGAAAGCCCGAATCGTTGTTTATGCTCTTCATTCTTCATATCTTTTTTACCGCCTTATACCCAAGTCCACGAACCGATTCAATCTCAAATTCGTCCCATCCTTCAAATCGCTTTCTTAACCTGCCAATATGAACAGTAACTGTTTCCCAGCCGGTTTCACTATCTGCCCCCCATATTTCATCCATCAGCTGAATTCTGGTAAAGATCTGTCCGGGATAGGAAAGCAACTTATACAGCAACATGAATTCTTTCTGTGGAAGCACCTGTGTTTGACAGTTTCGTGTTACAGACAGAGAATTGTAATCCAAAGTAACATTACCAATCACAATTTTCTGTTCACTTACAATCTGGGCACGTCGAAGCAAAGCTTTAATTCGCAGGAGCAGCTTTTCCTCATCAATAGGTTTTGTTATATAATCATCTGTTCCCACAAGAAAGCCTTTCTTCTCATCACTGGGCAGATGCTTTGCCGTCACCATTAAAATAGGCAGTGTATGATTTGTTTCACGGATTAGTTTTGTAAATTCGTATCCATCCATTTCTGGCATCATGATATCAAGAACTACAAGGTCAATATGATGATGGTCTAAAAGTTCCAATGCTTCTACTCCATTATTGGCAGTAGTTACGGTATAGCCTGCATTTTGCAGAATTGCACGCAGAAGCATTCTTGTGTGCTTATCATCATCAACAACAAGAATATGAAACATGAGCAGCCCTCCTGTACATTCATTTTGGATTGAAGGCAATATATGTACTATCTTGGTGTGATATTGCCCTAATGATATCTCTCCTCATACCATCCTATTCTATTTTAACTCTCCTGCCGAAGGATGTCAATCCATTACGCAAATATTGATCTATTCTGATGAAATTCACATCCTTCACCATTAGTCTATCGTGTTACAATACAATAAAAGTACAGGATGCAGGTGCGAGTTCTATAATCCCGGCGGCGTTTTTTTTACCAGTAAGCACAGGAAGTGTGTTTTCTTTCGCTATTGCTCCACCAATTATACCTTGCCAAAAAGACGAAAGCAGAAAGGAAATTTATCAAGGAAGAAAAACACAGAAATACTGTCGTATTTCAAGTTTTTCTGACACAGAGAAATTTTCTTTGTGCCGAGTATTTGATGGCAAGGTTTAGTTGGGGGAGCAATATAATAGGTCTGTCATTCAGATACATGACCGTGCTCCTAATATCATCGCCTCCCGATAATTTATAAAATTCGGAATCACAAGGCAGATCAAGGAAAGTACTATCCGTCAAAGAATTATTAATAATCAGATATACACATCCCTCTTTGCCATCCTTAATATTGCATCAACTCGTCCATAGCTGTAAAATCTGTTAATTCGCCATAGACACGGAATTCTTCAGTACCTGCAATCTGCTTCGGAGTATAAGCTTTCCAGAAAGTACCGCCGGTAATTTCCGTCATTTCAATATTATAGGAAACAAGCCGTGGGTCTTGCTTTCTGATTGGTTTGAGATTCCCTGTTTCAATTGTAATATATCTGCTCATTCTACCCTTCCTTTCCGGTTACATTTATATAGTACCCACTCTTTCTAAACTGAAACTAAACTTTCCATAATGCGGCAAGTTTCGTTTCAGTTTATTTTTCTGTACTACACTTGGCATCATGAACTTAGAAAGAAGGCTGAAAAATGTTTTTTATGAAATGCATCGGTTATATTGCTCTTATCGGAATCCTTTCTTTTCTGATCGGACGGCTTCTGCCCAAAAAATGGTTTGATTTTGAGCGTTTTCCGTATAGATGCTGGTATTTTGAAGATGAAGGCAGATATTACGAAAGATTTAAAATCAGGGTTTGGCAAAACAAAGTGCCTGATATGAGCAGAATATTTCCAAAAATGATGCCTGCTAAAAAGCTATCAGAAAATTATAAAGAGCTTCTTTTGCAAATGATTCGTGAAACCTGCGTTGCGGAGCTAACGCATCTCTCACTTTGTTTTGCTGGTTTATATTGCATAAAATTATGGTGTGGTGCAGGTGGAATTGTAATCGCTGTTATCAATGTTCTGATGAATATTCCATTCATTATAATACAAAGGTATAATCGGCCACGATTATGCAAGCTTCAAAAAAAGCTCAACGAACGAAAATATAAACACACGGTCACTACGGAGGTATAATATGTCAAACAGAAAAAAACTGCAAGCTCCGCTAATAGATTATCGGAAACTTCGTCCTCATAATATCAACAGTGAGGAATTCGCTCATTTAAAATACCTGTTTTTCTGGCCTCTGTTCGGATTGCTTTTTATGTTTGTGGAACGGTTTTATCCAGTTGATTATTACTATCCGATGCATTGTTTTGCCGATGATCATATCCCATTCTGCGAAATCTTTGTAATTCCATATATGTTCTGGTTTGTCTATCTTGTGGGAATGCATATTTACACACTGCTTTATGACATTCCAAGCTTCAAACGAATGATGCGCTTTATTATCCTGACTTATTCGGTCACCATATTAGTCTATTTTGTATTCCCAACCTGCCAGGAACTTCGCCCTATAGAATTTGAACGAGACAATGTCTTAACAAAGTTCATGGTAGAATTCTATCAATTCGACACCAACACGAATGTATGTCCTTCCATACATGTTACTGGCTCTCTGGCAGTCATGTTTACTGCTTTTCATTGTAAGCGGCTGAATCCACTCCAAAAGGCAGGTTTTGGCATTACAGCAATCCTAATTTGTATGTCTACTGTTTTTCTCAAGCAGCATTCCGTTCTTGATGTATTGGCAGCACTGCCAATTTGCTTGATTGCCTATTTGTTCTGTTTCCATATGAATAAGCTAAATCGTTGATTTCAGAGAAAAGACTCTCTTGTTAGTTTCGTTTCAGTTTAGAATTCTTTGATAACTTTATTGTATGGTTGCACTTGAAACCGTCAACAATCAATATCTTGGCGGAGATGCATCACTTGTCTGCTCGGCGGAAACACAGACCGAAATTGATCGGCAGGTCATTGCAATTGTGAAAGTGCAGTATGAAAGGGCAAAGAAGATCATTTTAGAAAACAAATCAAAATTGGACGAACTTGCTCAATATCTTTATATGAACGAAACCATAACCGGTGAAGAATTCTTGCGAATACTAAATTCTTAATTGAAAGGAACGAAAACTATGCGTAAAGTAAAAATTATCACGGATTCATGTGCTGATCTTGGGGCAGACATTCTGCAGAGTCACAATATTGACTATGCAAGAATGTCAATCGTTGAAGACGGTAAAGAATCGCCGGCACTTCTGACATGGAGCAACGAAGATGCTCATCGGCTATATGATACCATCCGAGGTGGTAAGCGTATTACCACAGCTCAGGTCTCTGTAGAAGAGTTCAATACTGTATTCACAAAATATCTGGAACAAGACTTTGATATTGTATACATAGGATGTTCTTCCAAGCAGTCCGGTTCAGTTAATACTGGACATGTGACGGCACAAAAGCTGCTTTCAAAGTATCCGGGAGCTTCCATTTACTGTATTGATTCACTCAACGCAAGTATGGGCGAAGGTATGCTGGCAGTAGAAGCAGCAAAACTTGCCGAAAATGGCATGGATGCAGATACAATCAACAAGCATATTCTCGGAATACGAAAAAATGTCAACCAATATGTTACGGTTCATACACTTGATCATTTAAAGAATGCCGGTCGTGTATCTGCATCTTCTGCTTTTTTCGGAAATCTTATGGGAGTTAAGCCCGTTCTCGTTTCCGATGTAAATGGAGTGCAGACAGCTCTCAAAAAGGTAAAAGGCAGACAGACCTCCTTTGAAGAAATCGTAAAATGCCTGAAAGAAAGTATTACTGAGCCTGAAAATCAAACGATCTATATTGCTCATGCAGATTGTAATACAACGGAACTGGATACTCTTGTATCGCTTGTAAAGGAATCGATCCCGTGTAAAGATGTTTATGTAGGTTTAATAGGCCCTATTATCGGTGCCTCCATCGGTCCTGACGCTGTGGGAATCTGGGGCTTCGGCAAAACCGTTACCTATAAAGCGGAGGAGAAATAAAAATGGAAAGCGCACAGAAAACAAACGGCGTGCTTTTTGCAAGGATGGTGCAAGCAGGTTGTACTAACCTTAGAGCACACGCCCAGGCAGTTAATAATTTGAACGTTTTTCCGATCCCCGACGGAGATACGGGCAGCAATATGCTTCTCACCACTATCGGCGGCGCAGATGCCGCAGGTAAAGGAACAAATAGTTTAAGCGAGACCGCCCGTCGTGTTTCTGACGGAATGCTTCTCAGTGCCAGAGGTAATTCCGGCGTTATTCTCTCTCAGATCTTTGAAGGAATCGCCGATGGCTTTGACAGCATTGAAGAAGCGGATAATCAGGATTGGATCAATGCTTTGCGTAAGGGCGTTCAGCATTCATACAATGCAGTTATGGAGCCTACCGAGGGAACTATGCTGACCGTTATGCGCTGTGCTACCGAATACGTTAGCAGTAAGGCGGCTCCCGATACGGAAATTTTGCTGCGTGATTTTCTTAAAGCGGCAAAAGACACTCTTGAAAAAACACCCGATATGCTTCCCGTACTGAAAAAGGCCGGTGTTGTAGATTCGGGCGGAGCAGGTCTTATTTATATCTTTGAAGGTATGCTGCAGGCACTTACCGGCGAAACAGAGGTATCCGATGTCAGACCGCTTGAGTCCGAAGAACAGAGCCTTGACTTGAACCTCTTTACTGAGGACAGTGTGCTTGAATACGGCTATTGCACCGAGTTGCTGCTTCGATTGCAAAGATGCAAGACTGACATTGACACTTTTGAAGTCTCCTCACTTACCGAATATCTCAAAGGAATCGGTGACAGCGTAGTTGCCTTTAAGACCGGTAGTATTGTAAAAATACATATTCACACCATGACTCCCGACAGAGTGCTTGCGTTCTGTCAGAGATACGGTGAATTTTTGAAGATCAAGATCGAAAATATGTCCTTGCAACACAACAATACTTCTCTTGACGGCATCAACATCTCCGTCAAACCGCAGAGCGAGCGCAAACCCTTTGGCATTGTTGCGGTTGCCTCCGGTGACGGCATCAAGCAGCTCTTCTCCGAGCGCGGTGCTGATGTGATCGTTGACGGTGGTCAGAGTATGAACCCTTCTACCGAGGACTTTTTGGAAGCCTTCGAGCAGGTCAATGCCGACACAGTCTTCGTGCTTCCCAATAATAGAAACATTGTTCTTACCGCAAAGCAGGCGGCTGGAATGTATAAGGACTCCGATGTTCGTGTTATTGAAAGTCATACTATCGGCGACGGTTATGCCGCCCTTTCTATGCTTTCCTTCGATTCGGGAGATGCCGAACAAATTGCAACAGAGCTTACAGAAGCCATGCAGGGTGTTATTACGGCTGAGATCTCAAAGAGTGTCAGAGATACCGACGAGGTACACGCTGGCGAATATATCGGCTTTGTAGGAAAAGAAATCCTTACATCAAAGGAAAGTCGTTTTGAAGCTTGTTGTGCAACAATAGATCGGCTTAATGAGAAGGGCTTTGAAATCTGCATACTGATTCGTGGTAAGGATACCGAGACGGCAGAAGCGGAGCAAATTGAGAAATATATTACTTCGCATTACTCCGGCAAAGAGGTCTATGTCATAGACGGAATGCAGGAAATCTATGACTATATTTTGATTCTTGAATAAGGAAGTGGAAAGATGAAGACTCTGCTTTATATTTCGGCGGCTGTGACGTCATATCTTGTTGCCGGTTGGAATCCCGCTATCACTTTTTCAAAAGCGATTTATAAAAAGGATATCCGTGAATGTGGCAGCGGCAACCCCGGATTCACAAACTTTAAGCGCACCTTCGGAAACCGGTGGGCTTGGTGGGTACTTGCTCTTGACCTCTCCAAAGCAGCTGTTGTCGTTACCATTTTTGCAAATCTGTTTGCACAGTATTTTGGAATGTATCATTTCGGTGCAGCATACACGGGGCTTTTTGCAATGTTGGGACACGCCTTTCCCGTATGGTACAAATTCAAGGGTGGTAAGGGCTTTCTTGTAAGCCTTTCAACCGTATGGGTATTGGACTGGCGAGTTGGATTGATCGCAACGCTGATTATGATAGGTCTGCTTCTTGCCACAAAATATATGTCCCTTGCCACTGTTGCTGCAATGCTTAGTTGCCCGATACTCCTTGCTGTGTTTGATACGCCTACAAACGCTGTTCTGATTATAACAGGCATCGTTCTCTTTATGGCGATACGTCACAAAGAGAATTTTAAGCGATTAAAGGCAGGCACTGAATCAAAATTTATGGTGAAAACACATTAAACGGAAGGAGGAAGAACATTGTTCAGAGGACTGTTAGCAAACTGGCAGGCAGAACTGCAGTCACTTCTATTTACAGCTCCTGTCGTACTGCTTGCTATCGTGTGTCATGAATGTGCTCACGGTTGGGTGTCCTATAAGCTGGGTGATCCGACAGCAAAAAACGCTGGAAGATTGACACTCAATCCACTTAAGCACTTGGATCCTCTTGGTGCATTGTGTATGCTGTTTTTTCATGTAGGATGGGCTAATCCCGTACCAATCAACCCTTTGTATTACAAGGACAGAAAAAAAGGAATTATTTATGTTTCACTTGCAGGACCGATTACAAATTTCATTCTTGCGTTCATATCCTTGTTTACTGATGGTCTGTTGCTGAAATTTGGCTCTTCAACTTCAATCATTGTCTGGATACTGTGTCAGCTATGTTATTATTCAGCAATTGTAAATGTAGGGCTTGGTTTGTTCAATCTTGTTCCAATACCGCCTCTTGACGGTTCAAAGGTACTCAGTGAGCTGTGGGATAAGGCAGCAGAATTTTATTGGCGTTATCGGAACTATTGGCGTTGGATTCTTCTTCTATGTGTGATTACAGGGGCACTCAGCAAACCACTTGGTATTGTTAACAATGCAATAATCAACGGTATGTGGAACCTGATAAAGCTGCTTTTATTCTGATTGAAGAAAGGATGATAAACTGATGAATACTCTTTCTGGAATAATCCGAAAACTCACAATACCACCTGTGTTTGCAGCAACGTTACTCATAACAATATACATTACATTTCCGCATTATTACAATAGTTTCTGGGGCTTGATTGGAGGATTGTTTTTTCTGACAGTTTTACCGACACTTGCATATCCGTTGCAAAAATATATCCCTCATTTCAAAAGCAGAGGCCGTGAAGGGCAGCGCAGCCTTGCTATGATTTTCTCTTTCGTTGGTTATCTGGTCGGAACATTGATTGCTTTCCTATCCTCGGCCTCTATTGAACTTAAAGTGATATATCTTGAATACTTGTTTTGTGGTATCGGAATGCTTTTTTTAAATAAGGTGTTTAGAATCAAAGCGAGCGGACATGCGTGCGGTGTTGTTGGACCTGTGCTTCTTCTTGTATATTTTGATCTGTATATTCCTGCGTTGATCGGCGCAGCACTGATCCTTCCAGTGTATATTTCAAGTGTTAGAACAAAGCAGCATACAATCAGCCAGCTGATCATCGGCAGTATCATTCCATTGGCAACACTCTGCCTTATTATTTCGATTCTTCACCTTTTCCCGTAAATAAAAGAGATTTGAGTAAACCAATATATTAATAGTGATAAAATTAAACTACTTATCAGGCGTATAGCCGGGAGGATAATCATTATGCACAGAGTATTAAAAAAAGAACAGGTATTAACAATCCCGAATCTTTTGAGTACCCTTCGTTTGGCTCTAAGCACACAAAAGGCGGTTATGTGCCTGATCGTTTATTTAACGATACAGTTCATTTAAACACAATTTATCTATCCCCGGGTTGTAGGTGGTTCAGTTAGTCTTTCTCCACTATGGACTTTAATTGCTGTGTTGATCGGCGGCAAACTCTTTGGACTTCTGGGAATGATCTTTTTATCCCCTTTATTTCAGTAATATATACTTTGGCAAAAGAAGATATCACAAAGAGGATAAACGATAAAGAAAGGAAAGCAGTTTATGAGAATTCTGATCTTGAGCTGTAACACCGGCGAAGGACATAATTCCTGCGCCAATGCACATAAAGAAGTCTTTGATCGCAAAGGACACTATTGTGTAATTGAAGATTCGCTTTCATTCATATCTCATACTACATCAAATGTAATATCAAATGGACACACCATAATTTATAGGCATTTCCCAAAGCTTTTTCGTTGGGGTTACCGTTATACGGAAAATCATCCGAGTGCATATCATGAAGGTTCTGTACTTTATCGCTACTTTTGCTCAGGCAAACAACGCCTTGCAGATTATATTAACTCTGGTGATTTTGAAGTTGTGATCTGTACTCACGTATTTGCAGGCGTTATGCTAACCAACGCAAAAAAATACTGTCATTCTGAATTTTATACCGCTTTTGTCGGAACTGATTATACTTGCAGTCCCACTACTGAAGCAAGTGACCTCGATGTGTATTTTGTTCCTGATGATGCAATAAAGAAAGAATTTATAGAGTATGGGATTTCTGAATCCAAACTAGTATCCAGCGGCATTCCTGTGAGACAGATGTTTTATCAGTCTGAGAAAAAGCATATTGCAAAAACTGTTGAAGGCATCAACGCAAATAGCACACATCTTTTAATTATGTGCGGAAGCATGGGCTGCGGTCCGATTGACAATCTTGTATTTCTACTAAATAAGTCGCTTCGTGAAAATGAGGAAATAACTGTTGTTTGTGGTACCAATAAAAGAATGCAAAAAAAACTCAGCAAAAGATATCATAAATCTTCGAATATTCATATCAGAGGATATGTTTCTGATATTTCCCGTTTAATGGACAGTGCCGATCTTTATCTGACTAAGCCGGGCGGCATCAGCATAACAGAAGCCAAACACAAACGGCTTCCGATGATCTGTGTAGATGCCGTTGCCGGCTGTGAAGAATATAATCGACTTTTTTTTGTAGAAAGAGGTACTGCAGTTTCAGAAAAAAATGTTATTGCCCTGTCAAGACAATGTATCACTCTTCTGAGAACTGAAGATAAGCGTACAGAGATGAGGAAAAACTTTGACAATATGAGATATGAGAATTCTGCACAGTTTATTTGCGATTTTCTTAATGACAGAGTGTTATACAGGAGTTCATTTTAGGATAGTGCTGTCAAGTAAGCTTTATATAGTATTATTGTTTATAAGTAACTATTCAGTCCTCCCCCAACTTCCACAAAGTTGAAAACAAAATTCCACTGTAAAAAAATGTGAATCTGTCAATTTACAAGCGTCAATAAATGTGCTATACTAAAGAAAAAACGGTGGTGAAAAAGCATGACAGTGATCGAAGAACTTCTCGAAATATTTAAGGTACAGCAGCAGACCATTGATACTCTGACAATGAAATTGGATCAAGCCAACGCAAGAATCGCAGAACTGGAGGAGCAGCTGCATAAGGACAGTCATAACAGCAGCAAGCCGCCGTCCTCGGATGGCTTTGATAAGCCAGCCCCCAAAAAGCCAGCGTAAAAAGAGCGGTAAAAAAGCAGGCGGTCAGTCCGGACACAAGGGTCATCATATGACGCTTTCTAAACCCGACCGGATCGAAGTAGTTTATCCGCAGCATCGCACCGATTGCCCCCACAGAACTCACTGCGGCAAATTGAAAGTGCATGATACCTGCTATGCTGTTGATATTGAGATCAAGAAAGAAACTGTCAAATATGAGATCATGCGTGCGATTGCGAGGGCGTGCAAGAGGTCGCAATGCGTCCCGCCGGAATCAGCGGTTCCGTCACATACGGAAACCGCCTGAAAGCTTTGGTATGCGTTCTGAGCACCAAGGGAATGGTGGCGATGAAGAACCTTTGCGAGAGGATTCAGGGCTTGACCGGTATCAAACTAAGCGTTGGGACTGTTTCCAATATGCTGCACAGTGCTGCTGCGAAAGCAGAAACGATTGTGGCTGATTTTCCACAGAAATTGCATAAAAATCCTGTTGTGCATTGTGACGAAACATGTCTGCATGTGAATGGTAAGCTGCATTGGGTGCGTGTGATCAGCACATCCGGGCTGACTTACTATGCTCTGTCCGAAAAACGTGGGAAGCAGGCGATGGATGAGATCGGATTTCTTGCGAAATACCGTGGCATTGCAGTACATGATTTCTGGTCATCCTATTTTAAGGCGACCGGAGCAGACCATGCCATGTGCTGTGCACATCTTTTGCGTGAACTGACGGGGATTTTTGAAAATCATCCGGAACAGACATGGGCAAAGGAACTATATCTCGAACTGCTTTCCATGTACCGTGCGGCAGATTACTATAATCAGCATCCGGAGATTGATTCCCGGCAGCACTACATGGAATGCCTGAAGCGAAATTACGATCAGATCCTTGAAAAGGGGACTGCACAGAATCCGATCCCTGAAAGAGAACCTGGAAAACATGGCAGGATGAAGCGTGGGAAAATCCGTGCTTTGATTGATCGTCTTCGGACACACAAGGGAGAAGTATGCCGTTTTGCGGATAATCCACTTGTCCCCTTTACAAATAATCAGGCTGAGTGTGATCTGCGTATGGTCAGAATGAAAAGCAAGGTTATCGGCACATTTCGATCCGAGCAGGGAGCAAAGGATTTCCTGATGCTCAAGTCCTTCACCTCTACTACTGCTAAATCAGGTGTTACAGCTTTTGATGCTCTGCTTTCATTGTTTGTCGGGCAGATTATGTGGGGGAGTGAATAGTTACGTAATAATAAATCATCACAGCCTCCGAATGCATCGGAGGCTGTCTTGGTTATACACGCTTTTGGCAGCGTTCTTTCGCAACAGAAAGCATCAATTTGATTCGATTAAGCTGATTCACTTCGCTTGCACCGGGATCATAATCAATCGCTGCAATGTTCGCTTCAGGATATGCATGTTTCAGTGCCTTGATCGTCCCCTTGCCAACAACATGATTTGGAAGGCATGCAAAAGGCTGAATACATACAATATTAGGTGTGCCATGCGTAATCAGTTCGACCATTTCGCCTGTGAGAAACCATCCCTCACCGTACTGATTTCCAAGTGAAAGAAATGGTTTTGTCATTTCCGCAACCTGATAAATAGATATCGGGGCATCAAATCGTTGACTGGCTTTCAGTGCATCGACTGCTGGTTTGCGTATTTGCCGGATCAATTCGATGACACCTTTGGAAATCACTGCTGAGGATTTCTTTTTTCCCAGATACTTTGTTTTATACTGAGAATCCAATATGATAAAATTAAAAAAATCCAGCATATCGGGTACAACCGCTTCTGCCCCCTCATGTTCCAGCAGTTCCACAATATGATTATTGGCGAGCGGCATATACTTTACAAGTATTTCTCCCACAACACCAACTCTTGGCTTGTTCAGGGTTTCGTCAATCGGAAGAGCGTCAAATGCTGCAACAATGCCACGGCATACGGATCGATAAGAGTACACCGTATGGGGATTTGTTAAGGAATCTATGCATATGCTTTTCCATTTATGATGCAGTGCATCGGCACTGCCTTTTTCTTGTTCATAGGGTCTTACACGGTACTGACACCGCATCAGAAGATCCCCATAAATGAGTGCATGTGCTGCATCTTTCAAAAGCGAAGGGGTAAATGAGAAGCCTTCATTCCTTTCCATTCCGTTTGCATTCAGCGAAATAACAGGAATATGCGAAAGTCCTGCCTTCTTTAACGCACGGCGAATCAGTGCAATATAATTGCTTGCCCTACAGCACCCACCGGTCTGTGTCATCATAATAGCAAGCCTGTCTGTATCATATTTACCGGACAAAATGGCATCCATGATCTGTCCGACAACTGTAATAGACGGATAACAAGCGTCGTTATTCACATATTTCAGGCCTGTATCAATTGCTGAACGTGTATCATTATCAAGCACGACAACCTGATAATGATGCTTTTTAAACACAGGTTCCAGAATATCAAAATGAATTGGACTCATCTGTGGTGCCAGTATTGTGTACTCAGCATCACGCATCGCCTTGGTAAATTCTGCACGTTGGAATGGCATTACCGACTGACGCTTCTGCTCCTCACGCAGACGCATCGCTGACAACAGACTTCGGATACGGATACGAATCGCTCCAAGGTTGGCAGTTTCATCGATTTTCAGCAAGGTATAGAGCTTCCCCGCCTGATCCATAATTTCCTTTACCTGATCCGTTGTGACAGCATCGATTCCGCAGCCAAAGGAATTCAGCTGTATCAGTTCCAGGTCGTTTCTCTGGCATACAAACTCCGCTGCTGAATACAGGCGAGAATGATATACCCACTGATCTACCACACGAAGCGGTCTTGTCGGATTAAAATCGATGGGCAGACTATCCTCGGTAAATACATAAAGTCCATAAGATGTGATCAGCTCCGGGATGCCATGGCATATCTCCGGATCCATATGATAGGGCCTGCCGGCAAGCACAATGCCGTTTCTTCCATGTTTCTCCATATCTAAAAGAAGGCGTCTGCCCTCACTGCGAATATCTGTTTTCGCTTTCTGCTGTTCCTGCCATGCTGCAGCCACCGCAGAACGCACTTCTTTTTCTGGGATATTCCATTCTTTCCGACATAGTTTTACCAAACGATCAGCAGCCGTCTTTTCATTTGCAAACGAAATAAACGGTCTGATCAATTTCACGCTGCCATCTGCAATCTGTTCCACATTGTTTTTGATATTTTCCGGATAGGATATCACAATAGGGCAATTGTAGTGATTTTGTGCATCCGGCGTTTCCTGGTGTTCGTAGAACACGCATGGGTAAAAAATAGTATGCATTCCATTGTGAATCAGCCATTGTACATGACCATGTGACAGCTTCGCCGGATAACATACAGATTCTGACGGGATGGATTCCATGCCCATTTCATAAATGCTGCGATCTGAAAAAGGAGAGAGTACAATGCGAAATCCCAGTTTTCGGAAGAATACAGCCCAAAACGGGTAATTTTCATAAAGATTCAGCACCCTCGGAATACCGATTGACCCTCTGTATGCTTCTGCTTCTGCCAAAATCGGATAGTCGAAGAGCCGTCTGCGTTTGAACGCAACCATATTCTTTTCGTCCTTTTCAGCGGATGTAGTTCGGATACCCTTTTCGCAGCGATTCCCCGAAATATGTTTTTTGCCATTACTGAATGTATTCACTGTCAGCATACAATGATTGGAACACCCTGTGCATCGGCGTATTGCGGATGTATATGTAAAATCTGAAATTTCTTCTGCTGAAAGAAGGGAGGTTTTCTGACTACAATCATGACTTCTTGCAATCAATGCCGCACCGAATGCCCCCATAATTCCTGAAATATCCGGACAGGTCACCTCTGCATCGGTAATTTTTTCCAAAGCCCGCAGAACTGCTTGATTATGAAATGTTCCGCCCTGTACAACAATATGCGTTCCAAGTTCCTCTATATTTGTAAGTTTAATGACCTTATACAGTGCATTTTTTATAACAGAATAAGCAAGCCCGGCTGAAATATCCGCAACCGACGCTCCCTCCTTTTGTGCCTGTTTTACATTGGAATTCATAAATACCGTGCAGCGTGTGCCAAGGTCTACCGGATGCTCTGCAAACAACGCTTCTTCTGCAAACTGCTCTGCTGTGTAACCAAGTGAATTTGCAAAGTTTTCAATGAACGAACCGCAGCCGGAAGAACACGCCTCGTTCAGCATGATCTGATCAACAGCACCATTACGCAGGGTGATGCATTTCATGTCCTGACCGCCTATGTCAAGTACACAGTCTACTTCCTTATCAAAAAAAGCCGCTGCCGTACTATGTGCAATCGTTTCCACTTCTCCTTCATCCAATGAAAATGCAGTTTTCAGCAGTGCCTCTCCGTAGCCTGTGGAGCAGGAGCGACTGATGATGGCAGATGACGGAAGCTGTTTGTGCAGTTCACACATTGCTGCTCTTGCCGTTTCAATCGGATTCCCCTGATTATTACTGTAGCTGGAATACAGAAGCTGCCCTTCTTCTCCGATCAATGCAATTTTCGTTGTGGTAGAACCGGCATCAATACCGAGATAACATTTTCCTTGATAAGAGGACAGTTCCTCTTTCGGCACAACAGCATTCCCGTGACGTTTGCAAAACGCATGATATTCTTCGGCTGACTGAAACAGTGCAGGCAATCTCGGCATTTCAAATACAGCCTGAACGCCCTTTTCAAGCTGCTGAATCAGCATACTGATCATGACAACTTGATCTTCTTCACTGTCGAGTGCCGCTCCAATTGCTGCAAACAAATGAGAATCCGGCAGTTCCACCGTTGTTTCCGGTGTCAGCTTTAGTGTGCGGATAAACGCCTTCCGCAATTCCGGCAAATAATGAAGCGGTCCGCCCAAAAAGGCAACCCTGCCTCTTATGGGTTTTCCGCAAGCAAGCCCTGAGATTGTCTGATTGACAACTGCCTGAAAAATGGATGCAGCAAGATCGGATTTTGAAGCACCTTCATTGATCAGCGGCTGAATATCCGTTTTGGCAAACACACCACAGCGTGCTGCAATGGGATAAATCTGCCTGTAATCTTCTGCTGCTTTATTCAATCCTGCTGCATCCGTCTGAAGCAAAGCTGCCATCTGATCAATAAAGGCACCCGTTCCTCCTGCACAGACACCATTCATACGTTCTTCAATTCCATTGGAAAAATAGATGATTTTCGCATCTTCCCCGCCTAATTCTATGGCAACATCGGTCTGTGGAGCAATCTGCTGTAACGCCCGTGCCACCGCTGTCACTTCCTGTACAAACGCAATATGCAAGGCTTTTCCCAAATGAATGGACCCCGATCCGGTAATTCTGACATGAAAGCCACATTCTCCAAGTTTTCTTTTGGCTTCTTTCAGCAGTTCCGCCAGCGTTTCCTGCGTCTTGGCATGATGACGTTTATAATTTCCATAAATAATACGATTACGCTCATCAAGTACGATCAGCTTGACAGTTGTAGAGCCGATATCAATTCCGGCACGATATTCCTTCATTTTCCTGCATCCTCCTTGTTCATTCCGATATCAGACAATCCCAAAACGGACCATAAATGTGACTGCCTTCCATATTATTTCGACAATCAAACTATTGAGCCAACCTAAAGGAAGGCTGAATAAGCCTGAAATGATGCCGATTACCAGAATCCATCGCCAATATTTTCTGAATTTGTAATAAAACCCTGCTGCCTTTTTCCAGACAGAACCAAGTGCATTGGAACCGTCAAGCGGTGGAATTGGAATGAGATTGAACAGTCCCAGTCCGATATTGACTCTCGCTGAATAGGTACACAGCTGGCAGATGATCCATATCACCATAGAAGTATCATCTGTGAATTTCAGCACAATTGCCTCAATATACAAAGAAAGGAAAGCAAGAATAAAATTTGCTGCGGGCCCCGCAAGAGAGACACACAGAATGCCTTTTCTTCTGTTCTGATAATACGTTGGGTTTATCGGCACGGGCTTTGCCCATCCAACATGGAAAAAGAGCATACACAGCGTACCAATGGGATCCAGATGTTTGAGTGGATTAAGTGTTAAGCGTCCTGCATTTTTCGCTGTCGGATCACCAAACTGATAGGATACCCATCCATGTGCACATTCATGACAGATAACAGCAAGCAATACAACGGGTGCTGTGAACAGAAGTGATTGCAGCTGTGAAGATAATTCGTTTACTATTTGCATTTAATGCATCCCTCCCTTGCATATCCGCTTTACGCATTCAAAATCCGCATAAATTCTTCTCCTGTTATGGTTTCGTTCATATACAGATATTGTGCAAGTTCATCCAGCTTTTCCCGGTTTTCTGAAATAATCTGCTTTGCCCTTTCATACTGTGCCTTCACAATTGCAACGACCTGCCGGTCGATTTCGGTCTGTGTTTCTGCTGAGCAGACAAGCGACGCATCTCCGCCAAGATATTGATTGTTGACGGTTTCCAGTGCAACCATTCCGAATGTATCACTCATGCCATAACGTGTGATCATTGCTCTGGCAAGTTTGGTTGCCTGTTCTATATCGTTAGAAGCACCGGTTGTAATAGAACCGACTGCAATTTCCTCTGCTGCACGACCGCCTGTAAAGGTTGCAATTTTGTTTTCCATTTCTTCTTTTGACAGCAGACAGCGATTTCCATCTTCCACCTGCATGGTATATCCTAATGCTCCGGATGTTCTGGGAACAATCGTAATCTTCTGTACAGGAGCAGAGTTTGTCTGCAAAGCAGCTACAAGAGCGTGTCCGATCTCATGGTATGCAACAATCATTTTTTCGTGATTTGTCAGAATTGCATTCTTTTTCTGATACCCTGCAATTACAACTTCAATGCTTTCCTCAAGATCCGCTTGTGTGGCAGATTTTCTGCCTGCACGAACAGCTCGAAGTGCAGCTTCGTTTACGATATTCGCAAGTTCTGCACCGGATGCACCGGAAGCCATACGAGCAACCTGAGCAAGATTTACATCGGGAGCAATCTTGATTTTTTTACAATGCACTTTCAGTATTGCTTCTCTGCCTTTCAGATCAGGAAGTTCTACTGGTACACGTCGGTCAAATCTGCCGGGTCTGGTCAGTGCAGGATCAAGCGATTCCGGACGGTTGGTTGCAGCAAGAATAATTACACCGGTATTTCCCTCAAAGCCATCCATTTCGGTAAGCAGCTGATTGAGTGTCTGTTCCCGTTCATCGTGACCGCCCATATTTCCTCCATTACGCTTTCCGCCAATGGCATCAATCTCGTCAATAAATACGATGCAGGGTGCTTTCTCTTTTGCCTGTTTAAAGAGATCACGCACTTTGGATGCACCCATACCCACAAACATTTCGACAAATTCTGAACCGGACATAGAGAAAAACGGAACACCTGCTTCACCTGCTACCGCTTTCGCAAGCATGGTTTTTCCTGTTCCGGGAGGTCCGACAAGTAAAATACCCTTCGGCATCTGTGCACCGATTTCGGTATACTTTTTAGGTTCATGCAGGTAATCTACAACTTCCCGCAAGCTATCCTCTGCTTCATCTACGCCTTCTACATCATCGAATTTAATGCCGTTTTCGGATTTTACATAGATTTTGGCGTTTGATTTTCCCATATTAAACATCATGGAATTTGCACCGCCGCCAGCCTTATCCATCATTTTCTTTGACAGGAACTGTCCCAATGCAATAAAGATAAATATGGGAAGAATCCATGTCAGAAGAAACTGTACAAGCCAGTTCGGTTCTTCCATAATTTCTCCTGAAAACTCCGCTCCACTATGATAAAGCCTTTCTGTGAGCGTGGGATCTTCCATACGTGCTGTGCGGAAAATCTGTGATTTTTCGTCATTTGTAAATGTGATATGGTTTTCCGTTTCGCTGATTTCCACCAAACCAACATTCTGTTCCTCAATCATGGTCATAAATGTACCATAATCCACTTCCTTGATCTGCCGTTCCATAAGCCAGGGGATAAACAACATATTCAACAGAACAACAACCAGTAATGCGATTCCATAATAGAATAACAAGGGTTTTTTAGGGCTTTTTACTTCATTCATAAATAGATAACCTTTCTTTCATTTGTTTGATCTCATTATACCATAACATTCTAAACTGAATCGAAACAACCGACGATTCTGCTAAATGCTTCATTAACCTCATTGCTTCCTGTGCTTTGTACTCTTTGTTTCCGACTGTTCTTTCAGATGTTTCAAATGTTCTGATAGTGGAAATTCCGAGCGAAAAGGAAGAAAAAAGTGGTATTTCTTTTTCGCCTGAACATATCCATCATGAATATCAGCCTTTATCATTTCATAGCGAACAACGAGATTATTTTCCTCTGCATATTGTTTCAGCTTTGCAACAAGCTCCGCAGACTTCACCACATCAATGATGAACACACCGAAAAATAATCCGATTACAAATGAAAAAGCAAGATTATTTGCAAACCATTCCAATGCTCCAATAATATGGGGGTGAATCAAAAAATAATATACCGCCCCCAAAATCGCCCAAATGATAGAATACTTCGGACAGATTACGCCCTGTATATTACCAAGTTCGTTCGTATAATCCCACAATCGAACCTTTGCTATTTTCAAAGTAAACATTCCAGCTATATATTCTATCAGTGTCATGCAAACAGCCATGAGCAGAAATAGCAATCCTTTTTTGAGCAGTGGATTCTGAATCCATTGAAATTGTTCCAGCAAGGAAATCAAATATAATATACAAAGTCCAAAACCGTAAATCGGTAGATATGGTCCGGTACAAAAACCGGGATTGATCCATTTGTGTTCCGGATTCGTATCAGAAACATAATGCCTGTAGAAAAGTTCTATCACCCATCCGGACACAGAACCAATAAAAAACAAAAATGCCAATTTTAAAACCATACAGATTCTCCTCATAACTTTACTATATGAAGTATATCTGTTTTTTCTAAACTGAAACGAAACAAAAGCCACTATGTCAATACACAGCGGCTTTTGCACAGATTTTGTTACTTTTCTCTATGAAAACAATCCTTTTAAGACTGCCACGCAGCCTTCAATTCCCAGTGAGGCAGAATCAAGAACAATATCATAATTTCGCAAATCACCCCACTGCTTCGCTGTATTTGCATAATAATATTTCTTTCGTTTCTGATCAAACCTTTTTCTAGTGGTTTCGCATTGTTCTAATGAAATCCCATATTCTTCCACGATGCGATTTTCCTTTTTCTTCTTGTCTGTACAGCGAATGAATCAACTGAAAAAACAGAATGCTGACCTTGAAGCATTACAGGTGGAGTTTGATGAAATCAACGAAAAACTGAAGCAGTATATTGCACAGAGCGTGGGTGATACGGAAAGTTCCTTGGACTATCAAACTTTGAACGAACAGTATGAGGAAGTTTTCGCAAAGCTGCAAGCGGAGGAGAAGAAAGCAGCCGAGCGTAAGGCACGATACCACAGAATGCTGAATATTCTGAAAATTCTTGAAACCTCGGAATCCATCCTCGAAGCTTTTGATGAAAATGTGTGGAATGCCGTACTGGAAAATCTGACTGTGTTCCATGATGAAAGTATGGTATTTCTGTTTAAAGACGGAACGGAGATAAAAATTTGATAGAAATGATGAAGTCCTCGGCAGTTATACCAATCCCTAAAATGTTAGTGGACAAAGATGATGAGCAGAAATGATGTATGTCAAGGCGGACGACGAAAGCATACTGTCGTATGGTGAGGAAGTCCAACGATGACAGGCAGCATTTATGCCATTAGATTTGTCTACTGTTGTTTTAGGGATTGGTATTAAATACTGTCGAGGGTTATTTTTCTGCGTAAACTCGGAGATTCTGTGTGATAGCAAACGATGGGTGCATTTGCCACTGTAATCGTTTGCACTTTATGCATCCAAAGCGTTTGCTATGCACCCACTCTGAAAAATATGCACCCACCTTGCAGTAATCGTTTGTCTTTTCATACTTTATAGCATAGAAAAATGCACCCTCTTTCGAGAGTGCATTTTCTACATTGTATCATTTGATATACAAACATGGTCTGAGTGACGGGACTTGAACCCACGGCCTCTACCACCCCAAGGTAGCGCGCTACCAGCTGCGCCACACCCAGACTTACGGGGATTTGTTGAACTACTCATTCAACGATATTAATTATACCACTTTCAAGAACAAAAGTCAAGCCTTTTTTTGAAAATAATATATATTTTTATATTTTAACAATCATTCCCGTAAAATATTGCTCCACCAAATAAACCTTGCCAAAAAGACGAAGGCAGAAAGGGAATTTATCAAGGAAGAAAAACGCAGGAATGCTGCCGCACTCCAAGGGAGGCTGACGCAGCAGATGCCGTGCATAGCTGTTTTTTCTCAAAAGGGGTTTTTAGAGATGCCCAATATTCAATTTCCCACAAACCGCCGCTATCAAATGTAATTACATATCAAGAACAAATCGGAGAATATATTCCGAAAAAAATTCACTATCACATATGCTGATATTTTCATTTCTCAATATTTTAGCCAGTTTTTCATCGGGAATGAGTGCAGTATCGGCAATATCAAGCATTGAACAGTCAATTGTGGAATCCCCTGCCGCTATAATTCTGTCGCAATTGAAACGCTCCGCAAAACGCTTTACACCATAGCCTTTATTGGAAACAGGCGGAAAATAATACATCTTGCTGCCGAAATAATCAACGGTAAGTTCAGTATTTCCCCTGCACTTCTCAGCCTCAGCAGCAGCGGATTCGCTGTCAAAAAAATGAATGAACAGGAACATATCGTCCACAATTCTCACAGTTTTATAGCAGTCTTTTCCGCTGTATTCCTCATAAAGCCTGTTCAGCTCATCTCTGTGCAGATCTGTAAGCTTTTCCGACTCATTGTACCAATTTTCTTCGGGAAATCCTTCTTTCAACAGTACCGCACCATTGCAGGTAAGGGCATATTTCGGAGTACAATCCGCAGGAAACTTTATCCGCTTATATTGCTCCACAGATCTTGTTGTAACAGGAAGCAGAATGATATTTTCATTTTCCGTAACCTTTTTTATAAGTTCACAGGCAGCAGGAGTGAAAAAACTCTGCTCCTTTCCGTTGAGAATTTCCGCACAAATATCACACTCACGGCTTATGCGGTGAGAAATCAAAAGAGTGTTATCAAGGTCACAGGCAAAAAGTATTTTTTCTTTCATCAGTTATCTGCAAGTTTTCGGATTATTCCGCAAGCCTTGTAATTTTCAAGGGGATATTCCTCAACTGCAACTCCTTTCTCTGCGGCAAGCTGATATATATGACCGAGATTTTCCCTGTCGTCAAGACTGTGAACAAGCACTTTGTCAGGAATTCTCCTCAGCAGTACTCTTGTAGTTTCGCCAATACTCGGCTTTACAAGATTTATATTATCAATTGCCAGATATTCTGCAATGCGGTAAGTTTCAGCAAGTCCGCTGCCCTGTTCCCTTTCTTTATCGACGCAATTGCAGCTTTCATCAAATCTGAAACAGTTTTCCACTGCATCTATAAAATCATATGTAAGGTCATATTCCTCAAATTCCTCATAATAAACCGCACCGTGAAAATCATTTTCGCCGATAATATCACTTCGCAGAAATGTGCGGCTGATAAGTCCCGAAACGGTGGAATTCAGGCAGGAATTCGGAATGAGAAAATCCTCAGCTGTACCGCATTTTTCTGCAACTCCCGCAGGGTCGGAAAGAACAGCAATTCCCGTGCATATTTCAGGGAAATCAGCCATAGCTTCGTTGAGCTGACGCTGAATTGCACCCTTTCCTGTCCAGCCGTCCACAAACTGAATCTGCTCCGCCTTATGCTTTGACAGAATAAATTTAATGGCATTTTTATCAATTCCCCTGCCCCTTATAATTGACACGGAATAATGCGGAACTTCAATTTTATACTTCTTTTCAAGGTAACGCTTTATGAGAATTCCCACAGGTGTACCTGCCCTTGCAAGGGAAACAATCACAGGCTTTCCCCCACGGTCAGAATAAATTTTATCTGCTGCTATACCCACAGCTTTTGCCGTAATATCGGCATTTCTGCTGAGTGCATCCCTATAGGCGTAGAGATATTTTTCAGAAGGCGGGTATTCTCGTGGCAGCATTTCGCAATAGCTTATTCCGCTTTGTATGAGCCTTTCTCGAATGTCATTTTCAAGGGGTTCAACCTGCCCTGTAATGTCCTTTAAGAGCAAAGTAACGTCCTTTTCTTTATACGTACTTTTCACACTATTTCTCCTTTACCCCATATATACGGCTTAGAATCTGAACTCTTTCTGCCCATTTATTATGACAATTTTTCTCGTTCATACGTGAACCGCTGTCGCTTTTCATTACTCCGAAATCTTTTTCCTCCCAACCGAGGATTGACTTCATATCCGCATAATCCTCCGCTGTGACTTTGAGGCTGTCATAAATCAAAGGCAGCTGTGAGGGATGAATGGCGGTTTTTCCGATAAAGCCGTTTATTCGGTCAAATTCAAGTTCTTTTTTCAAGCCTGCCGCCCATTTATCATTCTTGTCATTTTCAAAATATTCCCACACGGGACCTGATACAACGAACTCCCTTGCGAAAACATTAACAATGTCAACGAGAATATCACGGACTACGCCCACATCATAAATAGTCTGATTTACGGAACGCCTTAAACCGTAGAGATTGCAGAAATCATTTCCGCCCACACGGACATTGAGAATATACTCCTTTGCTGATAAAAGCAATTCTCTTATGGCTGTAAGCTGAGAAATTCTCGCTGCTCCGTCTGCGATTGCCGAACTTTCAAGAATGGGCATAGCATAGACGGGCTTTTCACTTCCGCTGTTGATTTTTCGCAGAATATCAATATATTCCCTGCCGTTTGTCATATCAAATTTAGGGAGAATATATCCTGTAAAAACATTGGAATAAGCTTTGAGTTTTTCGCTTAACCTGTCGAGATGAAGGGGATTTCTCACTCTTATGAAAATAAGGGGAAGTTCCTCTTTTCCCTGTAATTTTTCCAATGTCTTTATGAGTGTATCCTCAGCTTTTTCCAAGGCAGATTCCATAATTGCATCTTCAAGGCATAAAGCTACAGATGTCAGATATTCATAGGAATTATCAAGAATTTTATCGGCAATAGTTTCATTTATTGCCGGAGTATAGAGCAATCCCCCAAGCATATAGGGCAGCTGCTCACTATTAATTTTAGTCATCTACAATATCCCTCGTCCTCATTTTCCCATTTTATGACGTGTATGTTTTCGTTTCCGCAGCTCTCCAAAGCATTTACAAGGCAATTTACACCCTTATCCGACTTGCAGGGGGAATCCGTAATAATCAGCACACTATCATATTTTTTCAGGTCATAAATAAATGTAATTCTCTCATCATCGTAAAGGCTCAGAAGTTCATATCGCCGATGCAGGGGATATTTTTCCTCACGGCTAACAGTTATGGGACTTCGTGTAGTTGAATGGCATCTCACATTATAGCCTGCATTTTCAAATTGTGCGGCAACATAAAGTGCAGGAAACATACATTCCTCTGTGCCAAGTACAAGGAGATTTTCGCCATTTTCCCTGTCGATTAAGGACTTTACGCTGTCATATAAATTGCCGCAGGCTTTTGTATAATCACCGCTTGAAACAAGCTTTCTGGAATTAAGTCCCCCCGATATGCATTTCACATCTGTGGGATTTTCCGTTTTTCCGCTGTTATGGGAAAAATAATCACCGTCATTGCAATATTTCTCTGCAATTTCCGTATAACCGCTGTGGTCTGTTTTCACAAGATAGTGTATGCCGATGTTTCGTTCACGATAATTGTCATGGGACTGCTCGTCCATACCGTTGAGAAGTGAGGCAACTGAAAATTTAACTTTTCCGCCGTATTCCCTGTCAATTATATCCACAATTTTCAGAATTGTATTACCTGTAGTAACCTCGTCCTCAATAAACACAATGCGGTCGGTTTCTAAAATTACTTCATCAAGGGAATTTCTGACAAGCTTCTGCTCCGTGGCGTGACTGTGGGATTCCGTGAAATACAGCCATTCCACACCCTCAATATTCTCCCTTGTAGTCTGCATATACAGCGTGTCAAGCTTAGATGCCACTGCCATACCGATAGCCGTTGCAGTTTCCGCAAAGCCGATAAGCAGCAGTTTTTCGCCCTTGTAAGCCTCACGGACAATATCCGCAAGAGCATCTGTCATACCGAAAAAATCCGAGGGTTTCACGGGGATATGCTTTCCCTGTAAACGATTTACCACAAGATATTTTCGTTTTGTGTTATTATCTCTTGCCGCAATTGCCGCAAGTTTTTCTTCCGTATACATAATCCCTATCTCCTTATATCTTTTCATAAGGGAACCTCTAAAAAACCAAGTGTTCCGTTTTTTAGAGAACCCCATAAATTATTGCTCCGCCAATTATACTTTGCCGATTATTTAATGGCAAAGTGTAGCTGGGGAGCAATACTTTTTAGAAGTAAAAACCGCAATAAATGCAGTTTCTACTCCTTATTGATTGGTATTATTGTGAACGTCAAATATAATTTGACATTCACTATAATTAATGATTTAAAGTGCCTCGCACATCCGCAAACTAAAGTTTGCTCCGTGCGGATCGGCAAATAGCAAACGCCAAAAGATTTTGGCGTTTGCTATAAAATTTACTGAAATCTTCCTGCAAGTTCAGGAAGTCCGGGATCAGTTGTTCCCTGTCCCATAGCGTTGAACTTCCACTCGTTGTTGTGTCTGTAAAGTTCACCGAAAATCATTGATGTCATTCCTGAATAGTTGTCTGTGAGATTGTATCTGCACATTTCAACACCTGTTCTGTCGTCAATGATACGGATAAAGGCATTCTTAATCATTCCGAAATCCTGTTTTCTCTGAACAGCCTGGAATATATTTACAACAACAATGATTCTATCGTAATCAGCAGGTACTCCTGCAAGATCAACCTTTATCTGCTCATCGTCGCCGTCGCCTGCTCCTGTAAGGTTATCGCCCATATGACGAACTGAATTTGATCTGTGATTTAAATTTCCGTAGTAAATAATATCTGCTTTATTGGCAAGTTTGCCGTTCTGGAGCATAATAGCAGAAGCGTCGCAGTCGATCTGTGCAGGCTTAGGAGCAAACAGACCTCTTTTCTGCTGTACCTGATCCCAGCCAAGTCCGATTACTACCTTTGCAAGGCCTGCATTATCCTTTGTTAAGCTGACTTTCTGTCCCTTTTGTAAACTGATTGACATTGTCTATATCCTCCCTGATTTATTCAACATCAATGCCGAAATTGCCGCACAGAGCAGCAAGTCCGCCCTGATAACCGCTTCCGATTGCGTTGAATTTCCACTCGTTGTTGTTTCTGTAAAGTTCGCCGAATACAGCTGCTGTTTCAATTGAGAAATCCTCACCAAGGTCGTATCTGAGAATTTCTTCACCTGTTAATTCATTGTAAATTCTGATATAAGCATTATTTACCTGACCAAAATTCTGTCTTCTTGCGTCAGCGTCATAAATTGTAACAGAAAATGCTATTCTGCTGATATTTGCAGGAATTGCATTGAGATTAATTTTAATCTGCTCGTCATCGCCGTCGCCTACACCTGTACGGTTATCGCCGAGATGCTCAACACAGCCTGTGGAATGTTTGAGATTTCCGAAGAAGATAAATTCATTATCTGTAGGGCATTTGCCGTTGTCGCCAAGCATAAATGCTGCTGTATCAAGGTCGAAGCCGCCGCCTGTATCAAAACGGTTTACGTCCCAGCCAAGACCTACCACTACATTTGAAAGTCCGGGATTGTCCTTTGTAATACTTACTTTCTGT
Organism: Ruminococcus sp.; assembly: GCA_045539715.1. Lineage (GTDB taxonomy): Bacteria > Bacillota > Clostridia > Oscillospirales > Ruminococcaceae > Ruminococcus. Next base: position 35,035 of record JAZQFV010000113.1, read on the forward strand.
CCCTTTTGTAAACTAACTGCCATTGTTATTTCCTCCTTATGCTACCTGAATACCGAAATGACCGCAAAGTGCAGCAAGTCCGCCCTGGAATCCGCTGCCGATTGCGTTGAACTTCCACTCGCCGTTGTGTCTGTAAAGTTCACCGACTACAACAGCTGTTTCAATTGAGAAATCCTCACCGAGGTCGTATCTGATAAGCTCATTGCCTGTTGTTTCATCAACAATTCTGATGAAAGCGTTGCTTACCTGACCGAAATTCTGACGTCTTGATTCAGCGTCGTAAATTGTAACTACAAATGCAACCTTTTCTACATTAGCAGGAATTGTTGAAAGATCAACTAAAATCTGCTCGTCATCGCCGTCACCGGCACCGGTAAGGTTATCGCCGAGGTGCTTTACAGAACCGGTTGCGTGTTCAGTATTTCCGTAGAAAATGAATTCCTTTTCTGTAGGGCATTTTCCGTTTGCACCAAGCATAAATACAGTTGCGTCAAGGTCAAATGATGTACCTGAATCGAATGCGTTAACGTCCCAGCCAAGACCTACCATAATCTTCTTGAGTCCGGGATTACCCTTTGTGAGGTCAACCTTCTGACCTTTACTTAAATTAATTGGCATAATAAAATTCCCCTTTATATTTATTTTTTACCAGGCATATTGTACTTCTGGTTAAATTCTGTTTTTATCATTTCAAGTCTTGCCTGATCTTCAACACGCTTTTGTCTTGCAATTTCCTGAATTTGCTTTGTTTCCTCGATACCGTTCATAATGGTTCTCCATGTAGTTTCAAGAGTATCCACCTTTATAGAACTTCCCGAAGCAAGTGCAGCTGTAAGTCTTGACTGTTCAGCTGTATTTCTTGCATTTTTAATAAGCAATTCATTTGTCTTTTCATCAAGAGCAGACATAGCCTCAGCCTGAACACGCTGTCTTTTAAGCATAATTGCCTGTGCAAGTGCCTGTTTGAAAACAGGGAGAGTGATGATAAAGGCTGAATTGATTTTTCTTACAAGGTTCATATTGCTGAATTCCATAGTCTTAATCATAGGAATTGACTGCATTGCAACATTTTCCGCTGTACGCAAATCCTGAGTTCTCTGTTCAAGCATAACAAGTGCCTGCTGTAAACTCTGGATTTCAAACTGGATTGAATTATCACCTGTAAGCTCCATATCGCTCTGTCTTTTGATGATATAATCCTCCAGTTCACGACAGCCCTGCTCACCTGCAAGGATGTATTTTACAAGCTCGTGATAGTACTGCACATTTGCTTCGAACATCTGATTGAGTTTGCGGTTTGACTGCTTGATTTCTTCCTCATACTTTTTAAGCTGAACGTAGATTTTATCAACCTCGCCGCCCATAGTCTGATACTTTTCAACGATTCTGTCAAGCTGTTTTCTGAGATTGCCGAAAATCTTACCCAAAATCCCCGGTTCTTCCTTGATTTCTTCAACATCAAACTTTGACATGATTTTAGCAAGGCTGTTAAGCATAGCACTTGAGTCATCAAGCTGTGACATATTCACGCTGTTGAGAATGACATCAGATGCCTTTGAAATTTCCTCCGCTGCCTCGTGACCGAATGAAACAATTGATTCAAGATTGTCAAGTTCAATTGTGCTTACAATCGTGTCAACCTCCTGAGAATTCACAAGCTGAGCATTCAACTGCTGTCTGTCGGCAACAATATCGTACTGCTTGACTTCCTCAACGACAGCCGGAGCCGCCTGCACTACTTCCTGTACCGGTTCAGCAGGTGCAGTAGGTACGCTTTTGAAGTTTAATCCCATATTCATATACCTCTCTTAAAGATTTTTTCACGCCATGACTGACGTGTATTTGATGAAACCGTGCGAAAATCAGGAATTCTTAAATCATAGATGTAAGTTCCCGCCTGATGTTCGTCCGGAATATCACTATTGTAAAAATTCTCGACTGTTCTGTACCCTGTAGGAACAAAAAATAGTACATCAAAGCCGATAAGACTGAGAAAAGCCATGAGGATTGAATCCTCAAGGGAAATAATTTTTTCTCCTGTGTTTATATATATAATTTTTGGATTTGTCTTTGTAAAGTCAAAATTCTGAATCATTCTTGTGAGTTGAATGTTCATCGTAAGTGCAACGGCAATTATAGCATATTCCGCACCATTTTCAAAAGTACCCTTGATAAGCTTTCTGTCAATTAAAGCCTGTAACTTATCAAGTATGTGGTTCTGCATACTCTCTCTCAGAAATCCGTAGGTATAGCATTGATGAGAACGAATTTTTTCTCTCTGTAATTTACCGTCTTTGAGAAATCCTGCCGCAACGCTTTTCATCTGATTCAATGCAGCGGAATTGATTAACGGGCCGTTTTTCACTACGAATGTTTCGGGAGTTATAAATGATTTTATCAGCGACCAGTATTGTGGAACCTGTCCGTCCTTTACGCCCGATACCTTTGCAAAAATAACGGGCATTACTACGGATTTATCGGTTGTGAGGAAGTTAGGGCGATATTTAAGCTCCTGATTCCACAGTATTCCGATTTCTTCATACATAGTGCTGAGCATAACCGTTGAAGCTGCTTCGTGCTGCATAGCCCTGTACATTCCCGAATCCTGATACATAAGGGTATCAAGTTCACGTTCAGCGTGATAGGCAACTGTACCAATCCGCACCGTTGCGTTTTCATTGGGAAATTCGCTGATTTCAATGGAGTCATCGCAATTTATCTCATACAGCAGTTCATCTTCAAGCTGACACTTTATCCCCTTGTTGGGATTGAGAATAACCACATCAACAGGAAGCCTTGCCATAAATCTGTAAAAAGGAATTTCCTTTTTATTCTGAATTCCGCCGAATACAACAAGGCATGGAGCCATAGGAATTCTGCGATTGCCGAAAAGCTTTGACTGATACCGTCTGAACCAACAGATGAGATATACAGCCATATTTGTAAGCCTTGAAAGATTCATACCCTCAGCTTTTGACTCCTGCAAAAGAACGTCAATAAAAGTTTTGCGAATAACTGCAATAAGCTGAGAATCGCCGTTATAGCCGATTTTTGCGGATAAATCCCCTAGCATCTGATCAGCAGTCTGATAATTCCCCCTGTGTATAGCGGAAATTTCATCGGGTGTAGGCGGAGCAAGTCCATTTTCAACTACCGCAAAACCTCTGTCGGATTTTTTCAGTTCTGAACTGAACTGAATAAGGCTGTTCTGATAGTTGAACTTATCCTCAACACCGTTGATTCGCATAAAGCAATTGTAGAAAAATCGCTCATCAGTTCCACGCTCAGCAGCAGGTTTCAGCACATCAGCAGGAAAAACTCCGCTTATCCATGCATTTGTGCAGTTGGTAAGCTTTGGTGCTGCACCGTAAAGCCTTTCAACGCTGTCCTCTTTATGCTTTCTATTTCGCAATGAAGCAATGGAATAATCCTGCGGAAACGAAGTCATACCGCTGCTTTCGTACTTATCCGAAAGCTTTGACTGCGGATCGAGGGCAAGATAATTATTATCGCCGTTGTATTGAAGCATAACTATATCACAGCCTGCACGGGAAAGCACAGAAAGCAATATAAGCTCGTAATTTGAGGGTTCACCCTCGTAAAGGATTTTCGGTGCAAAGTTGTCGGACAGCTTATTGACTATCCGTTCAAATTTATAGTAAAGCCAGCACATAAGCTTTATATACGCATTTTTCAGCATATTTACATTTTTGCCTGTTTTACGCAAATCGTCAAGGGCATCGTATATAGCTATGGCTGTTGTTTGTCTTTGTGAAACAGACATTCTGGGGAGCCATCTTTTCAAAGAATCCCCGATAAATCCAACGCTCAGCTGAAACTCATCGCCGAGGATTTCATTATAATATGAAAGATTATTGGGGTCGGGATTATTTATTTTCCCCTCCACCACAACTCCCTCAGTTAAAGCGCAGGTATAATATTTCAGTATAAATTTATCAATTTCATCATTGTAACCGCATAATCTGCAAAAATACACACAGGGAACATTTCTCTTTGCCGGCTCTATAAAATAATCATCAAGCCGATAGATTTTACTTCGTTCAAGCATAAAATTCACCCTTTGCGTTTGTTGAGTGCGTATCCCATTCCTGCTCCTGTAATTCCGCCAATAATATGAGTGAGATTTGAAATATTGTCGTTGACAAAAATCCCCTCAAAAATTTGCTGACCTATGTATATAACCGTAACAAGGATAAAAGTCATTGGGATTTCCCCTTCCTTTATACTTACAAAGGAAGAAAGAAGTATCAGAGCAAAAACAACTCCGCTTGCTCCGAGGAGCATAGTATGCGGGAAAAACATAAAATGGATAATTCCCGTTATGAGAGCTGTTGAAAGGATAACAGCAAGAATATTGCGAAAGCCGTATTTTTCTTCAAGCAATGGCCCGATAACAAGAATAAGCATAATATTTCCGATAAAATGCTGCCAGCCCGAATGGCCGAAAATATGACCGATAAATCTGATATAAGTCAGAGGATTAAGCATTGAGGAGCGATACACGCTGAATATCATTCTGTTAGCAAGACCGCCTGTAATGGTGTTTAAAAGCAATGCTGCAAGACAAATCAAAGTAAAGCCGAGTATTACAGGAGAATTAAAAGAAATTTTGAAGCGTTTTTCTTTACCGTTCACTTTATCACCTCAGATACTAAATTAAAAACACCTTGTTTTTATTATACCACGTTTAACATTTAATGTCAATAACTTATAGTATTTTTATTGCACATTGCCCATTTTTGATAATACCGTTATAAAACTTTAATAGGTGAAATATTTTTAAATAATATAAAAACGATATACAAATGACACATTTGTATGGTATAATATAGTCATAAAGTTAAGGAGCTTCTGAATTTATGAAAGTACTATTAATTGAAGATGATTTGCAAATCTGTGAGGTAACCCAAAAATATTTTACCAATAAGGGAGCTGAAATTCTCGCTGTAAATAACGGCAGGGAGGCACTTCACGTTGTTGAAAGCCGCCTTGATGATTTTTCCCTTGTACTGCTTGACATTATGCTGCCCGAAGCGGACGGCTTCACCATTTGCCGTGCAATCCGCAAAAAGAGCAGTATCCCTGTAATTTTCATAACCGCAAGAGGACTGGAGGACGATATTCTCCACGGCTACGACTTAGGCTGTGATGATTACATTGTGAAACCGTTTTTGCTGTCGGCACTTTATGCCAAATGTCAGGCAATTGTAAAGCGTGTTGACAGCAATTCCGAAAATATTCTGAAATGCGGTGATATTTCCCTTGACACACGAAAGCTTGTGTGCTTTGCGGAGGGAAATGAGGTTGAACTGACACCAAAGGAATTCGGCATACTCCGTTATCTTATGGAGCATCAAGGCTGGGTTGTTGACCGTGAAACCCTGCTGAATAAGGTGTGGGGAGATGATTTTTTCGGAATTGACAGGGTAGTTGACAACAACATCAAGCGGTTACGCAAGACGTTAGGTGGTGCAGGAAAGCAAATCCACACCGTTATCGGCAGAGGATATAAGCTTACCGACGAGTAAGGAGAGAGATTTATGAAAAAGAAGAAAAAACGTGTTACATTGGCATCACTTCTTGTAAAGGCTTTGTGTGCATCGGCTGTGCTTATTTTTATATTTGCAAGTGGATACAGAGAGTATCTGAATTGTGAAATCAACAGCCAGTCATACGAATTAGTTATTTCAAATATTGAAAAACAAAAAGAGCAGATAGACAAATTGGAAATAGATTATTCCGAGGAAGAAATATTGAAGATAATGAATGCACGGTTACCTATATTCAGCGTTTTTGAGATAGATATAGACGACCCTATGATGTATCAAAATGTTATGATAAACCCATTATATTCGGAAAACTGTCATTTTGCAACGGCGATTATTGACGAAAATAAAAATATAGTTGCTACAAATGAAAAAAGCTTTATATCAAAGATTAGTTTCGGCGAAAATCATAAAGATAATGGTTTTTATTCCTGCAACAGGGAGCTTATAAATCTTCCGGAAGTAGATAAGTTTTATGATGAGTATCTTAATAAAGAGAGTTTTAACCTTTATTATAAATATGATTTTGACAGCGTCTATATAAACAGAGAAAATTTTACTTTTATCCCTCATAAAGGCACAGCAACGCTTATTAAAAATGAAAATAGAGTTTCTTATTATTACGATGAAGAAGAATATAACTCAAAAATAAGTGTTGTAGAAACAGTTGATATTGATATAACAATTGACAGCGATGAATATGAACTTATAGAGCTTTCAAAGTTTAAAGGCAGTTTTGATGATGAAAGGACATACCCAAGGCAGTCTATTACAGGTTATTACGGCGAAGAAAAAGAAATCATAGACAGCTTTGAATTTTCATCAGTCAAAAAATTTTATACCTCAGCAGTTGACAGAACAGAAATAGAAGACGGAGTTGAACAGTATAAAGGATATGAACGTGTGTATATAAATAAAAAGCCGTATTACATCTTTGTAGGCTATATAGTAGACAAAAACGATAAAGACGTTGTGAATTTGCATATCAAATGGACAATTATTTTCGGCGTATTCGTGCTGTTTGCGGCTATGCTTCTTGTATGGATTGAGAATACGAAAAATAAGGCAAAATATGCTATGGAGGACTATCAGAGGGATTTGACGAATAATCTTGCCCACGATATAAAAACTCCCCTTATGGCAATCGGCGGCTACACGGAGAATATTATGGAGGGAAATCTCACAGAAAAGGAGCGTGAGGATTATCTCAGCCATATCCTTGAAAATGTCAGCTTTGCGGATAATCTCGTAAACCGCACGTTACAGCTTAATAAAATGGGCGAAACCAAGCCGAATAAGGAAAAAATTAAGGTTGAGGAAGTTTTTGAAAAGGCTATACAGAAATACGCTCCCATGCTTGATGAGAAAAATATAAAATACACGGTAAACGGCAGCTGTGAGGTCAAGGCTGAGCCTGTTTCCTTTGAAGCATTGGTAGAAAATCTGGTATCAAATGCGGTTAAGTATACACAGGAAAATGGGGAAATAAAGGGGATTTTCAATAGCAAATCCTTTACCGTTACAAATACAGTTGCGGAAAAAATTGATACAAAGGATTTAAAAACTCCCTTTGTTCGTGGTGATAAATCCCGAAGCAACGTAAAAGGCAGCGGTTTAGGCTTGTCAATTGCGGATAAATCGGCAATTTCAAACAATATGAAGCTGAAAATTTCCTGTTCTGATAAGGAATTCAAGGCGGAAGTAAAAATATAAAACAATGGACGTTCCGATTTTGGAACGTCCATTGTTATTTATCAATCAATCGGAATATTCGCTTTAAGCTTATTTACTAAAAGCACTCTCATAATAATTACATCATATACATCAGTTCTGTTGTCGCCGCTTACATCGCAGGAGAAATTATACTTACCCGTTCCCAGTACAGCCTCGGCACAGCATACTAAATCGGCAATTGTTACCTTACCGTCATGGTTAAGGTCGCCTTTTTCGTATACGATAGGAGTTGTGGTTGTAGTGGTAGTTGTAGTTGGCTTTGCAGTTGTGGTTGTAGTCGTTGTAGTTGGCTTTGCAGTTGTGGTTGTGGTTGTTGTAGTCGGTTTTGTAGTTGTAGTTGTAGTCGTTGTAGTTGGCTTTGCAGTTGTAGTTGTAGTCGTTGTAGTTGGCTTTGCGGTTGTGGTTGTAGTTGTTGTAGTTGGCTTTGCGGTTGTGGTTGTAGTTGTTGTAGTTGGCTTTGCAGTTGTAGTCGTAGTTGTTGTAGTTGGCTTTTCGGTTGTGGTGGTTGTCGTTGTTGTTGGCTTTGCAGTTGTGGTTGTAGTTGTTGTAGTTGGTTTTGCGGTTGTGGTTGTGGTCGTTGTAGTCGGTTTTGCAGTCGTAGTTGTAGTGGTTGTAGTTACTTCAACATTAGGAATATCCTCGCCGTAATTCCATTCAGCAATTTCAGGATATACAAGATGTGTTGCATTGTAATCTGTATTCTCTGTATGCTTTTCAAAGAATTCATCAGAGCCTTTGAGGAAGTAATCATAAATAATCTCAATTCCGAAATCACCGTCATAATCGTCCCAAGTAGAGTCGATTGCATACCAGTATCCGTCCTCCAGCTGCACGTAATTCCACATATGTGCAACCTGCTCCGTCGGATCATAATTTCCGAAAATACAAACAGTTGGAATTCCTATTTTATCGGCAAGGATTTTTAATCCCTTTGAATAGCCCTCGCATACCGCACCGGGAATAAGCAAAGCACTAAGTGCCGAACCCGAAAAACGTCCGCCTGTGTCATAATCGGTAAAATAGCATATACTGTCGTGAATTGAAAGAAGCTGTTCTGCTCTCGTTTCGCCCTCTATAACGTAATTTTCCACAACTTCTTCAAGCTGTGCCTTGTATTCGTTAATCTGTTCAAAGGACTCAAATCCCGCATATGCAGCAGGCTGGAAGCTTATTCCGTCAAAATAGCAGGTATATTCCCCTGTAAGCCAATTTCTGCTCGACTTAAAGCCAAGGGGTGCAACTCCAACATTATTCTGATCAAGCCAGAAAACCCATGGCGTATCGAAGGACGAAGCCTCCATTCCGCTTGCACAGGCGCTGAACACTTCATTGAAAAAGTCAGAACCCTGCTCGGTGGAAAGATTTTTCGTCTTGAATGTCACAGGTTCGGGCAGCATTACTTCAAAAGCGTCAAGTGAAGGCTCTACAAGCTTATTGAAAGCGTCATAAACCGCCCTGTTATTAGCGTCAAGATGTGCACCGAGGAGATAGTCCTCGATTTCATCATCTGCAAGAATTTTCGGCATATATGATGTATTGAAGCTCATTGATTCCGTATCGCCGAAAGTGAAAACAAGTTCTGATTGGTCAATTTCAACTGTTTCATAGCAAAATCCCGATACAGGAACAGTTCCCATTAAAAGGGAAAGTGATGTAATGGCAGCCGTCACGGCTTTTAGTGTATTTTTCATTTTAACAACCTCCGTTCTGATTTTTCACGTACTATTTCTTTATATCTCCAATTATAAAGAGAAAACCTTGAAATAATCTTAATATTACAAAAAAACAGCGTTTGTTTATATTATTTTATATAAATTGCTTCAATTTTATTATACGATAAAAAAACAAAAATGTCAACAGAAGATTTACGGCATATAGCGAAAAATGGTAAACTTTTTATGAACGAAAAAATTATTTTTCCTGTGATTTGTTGAATATTGCAATCAGAGTTCCCCTTATATCTCTTGTGTAATTCGCATAAAAAATCCCTCTGAAATTCTCTTTTTGTCCACCTATGACGAACAAAAATATATGAGTGGTGGACAAATTCGGATGAAAATACTAAAAAAAAGACAGAAAAACCGAAATTATTCGGTTTTTCCGTCACTTGAAATTATTCTCAGCCTATGGTATACTTTAATAAGGCGGTTACAATGACGTTTCGCCCGTATAAATATGGAAAGGTGTGTTCCGAAAATGTTTTTATCAGAAATGAACAAGGAACAGCTTCTTAACTTCAAAGGCGAAGTTGAGCAGGCTTATAACGATTTTAAGGCAAAGGGACTCTGTCTGAATATGGCAAGAGGTAATCCCTGTAAAGAACAGCTTGAGCTTTCAGTTGATATGCTCAAAACTTTCGACGATAATAATTTCCTTACCAAAGACGGTACAGATGTTAGAAATTACGGTGTTCTTGACGGTATTCCCGAAGCTAAAAAGCTCTTTTCTGATATGCTTGGTGTGGCTATGGATGAGGTTATTGTATTCGGTAACTCCAGCCTTAACGCTATGTACTGGTCAATCCAGACTGCCTTTAACAAGGGTATCCTCGGCTCAACCCCTTGGAGTAAGCTTGACAAGGTGAAGTTCCTCTGCCCTGTTCCCGGATATGACAGACACTTCAAGGTAACTGAATTTTTCGGAATTGAAATGATAAATGTACCTATGACTCCCACAGGCCCCGATATGGATATGGTTGAAAAGCTTGTGGCTGAAGATGAGTCAATCAAGGGTATCTGGTGTGTTCCACAGTATTCAAATCCCGACGGCATCTGCTACAGCGATGAAACTGTAAAGCGTTTTGCAAATCTCAAAACTGCTGCAAAGGATTTCCGTATTTTCTGGGATAACGCTTACTGTATCCACCACCTCGTAGATAATCCAAAGTATATTCTCAACATTCTTGATGAGGCTAAAAAGGCAGGAAATGAAAATATCGTTTACATTTTCGCTTCAACTTCAAAGGTAACTTTCCCCGGTGCAGGTGTTGCTGCTATGGGTGCAAGCAAAGAGAATATTGACGAACTGAAAAAATACCTCGGTATTTCAATTATCGGTCACGATAAGGTTAATCAGCTTCGCCACGTTAAATTCTTTGGCACATATGAAAATATGGTTGAGCATATGAAGAAGCACGCTGCTATTATCGCTCCAAAGTTCAAGCTTGTGTGCGATACACTCAAGGATGAAATTGCTCCTCTCGGTATCGGCGAATGGACAGAGCCACATGGCGGATATTTCGTATCTTTCAACGCTCTCAACGGCTGTGCAAAGAGAGTTGTAAAGCTTTGTGCTGAGGCAGGTGCAACTCTTACAGGTGCAGGTGCTACATTCCCTTACGGAATTGACAAGGACGACAGAAACATCCGTATTGCTCCCACATATCCCTCTATGGAGGATTTAGCAAAGGCATTGGAACTTTTCGTTATCAGCGTTAAGCTTGCAAGTGCTGAAAAGCTTCTCAGCGAAATGGAATAATAAAACAAAGGGTATCGTGAAATCACGATACCCCATTTTTTTGACTTGTATAAACATTGTCACAAATTAGCCTGTAATTAGCGTTGAAATCCACAATAAGCGAATCTCCGCAATCCATCATTTGCCCGTAATATGTTCCCTCAGCAGGAACTCGAAGCTGTTGACGCTCATAATCAACTATAAATGGTGCTCTGAGAGAAAGTGCATACAGTTCAGCCGTTGACATATTCGTTTCAACACCCGGAAGAACGCTTGACGCAACATTTGTCAGCGTGGAGGGATTAATGGATTTCACCTTGTCCATAACAAGCTCAATTACTTTTCTCTGTCGCTCAGTTCGCTCAAAATCGGCATTTCCGATATAGCGTATACGTGCATATGACAAAGCCTGTTTGCCGTTGAGATGAATTTTTCCGCCGCCGTTAAGGAGGTCATCAAGAGTGTTGTCACCCATAATTGCATTGACCTCATTCCGCAGAATATTGTTTATTTCCCCTGCTTCGGCATCTGATATGTCAATATCAATTCCGCCCACAGCGTCAACAATATTCGCAACCGAAACAAAGTTCACCGCCACATAATCCTCCACAGCAATGCCAAAATTATGCTCAATTGTATCCATAAGCAAATCAGCACCGCCGAAAGTATATGACGCATTAAGCTTATTCCAGCCATAACCGGGAATTTCCACATAGCAGTCACGCATAAGGGAAATAAGGCTTATTTCATCGGTTTTGCTGTTTATGGAAGCTATAATCATAGTGTCGGAGCGTCCACGTTCTTCGGCATTTCTGCTGTCAGTTCCGATAAGCAGAACATTTGTGACGTAACTCCGTGAAAGGGCATCGCTTCGGCGATTTCTCTCCCCTGTAGCTACGTAATCCATTTTTTTGATAAGCATAACCGAGGTGCAGGAATACATTCCGAAAACAACGAGAAACAGTACAAGCAGAGTTTTTATCAACCTGCCGAAAAGCTTTGCAAGAGGATTTTTTCTTTTGCGTTTTTTCTTTTGCGGCTGTTGATTTCCGCTGTTGTTCTTAGCAGGCGGTTTATGCGTTTGCTGAGTCGGTCTTGATTGACCGCTGTTTTGCCTTGGCTGTGTTGGTCTTGATTGACTGCTGTTTTGCCTTGGCTGAGTTGGTCGTGATTGACCGCTGTTTTGCCTTGGCTGTGTTGGTCGTGATTGACCGCCGTTTTGCCTTGGCTGCGTTGGTCGTGACTGACCGCTGTTTTGCCTTGGCTGTGTTGGTCGTGGCTGACCGCCGTTCTGCCTTGGCTGTGTTGGTCGTGGCTGACCGCTGTTCTGCCTTGGCTGTGTTGGTCGTGGCTGACCGCCATAATACGGCTGTTCATCGTAATACTGCTTATTCTGCCCGTTATACGGCTGTTCATCGTAGTACTGCTGATTCTGCCCGTTATACGACTGTTCATCGTAGTACTGCTGATTCTGCCCATTATATGGCTGCTGACCGTGGTATGGCTGTTCCTCGCCGCTATATGACTGTTGGTCGTAATACCGCCTATTCATCTGCGGCAGACCATTGTTCTGCGGAACTTGTCTTTGCCCCTGAGTTGGTGTATTGCGTATCTCACGGGGAATGTATATTGTGTTGGTATCCTGATTGTCTGTAATATTTCTGTCGGACATTTTATATTACCTCTTTTTTGAACCTGCCGCAAAACAGGTTAATAATGTGCATATGAGATTGTACACAATCATTGCCGTTGCCGACATATAAATATAATTGGACTCATATGCCTTTGAAAGAATAAGCATCATTGATAAACCAAAACCGAGAAGAATTGAAACAGTCTGGAAAATAAGAGCAATTACAGCTGATGTGTGTATATTCTTTATGCCAAGTATAAGCTGTGCCATTGAACTGAATTTTCCTGCACAAGCCATTGAGGCACTAAGACGGACTGCTTTTTTGGTTTCGGCATCGAAATCCTCGTGAAGCTTCTTTGGCAGCACTTTTACCATTCCGTTTGGTATGCCGTAAACTGCTGAAATTTTTTCGGCTGTAATGAAACTGTCAACGGATTTCACCACAATGCACACCTTTTTCTTAACAAGTCTTTCTGCCCATTTTCTCACACCTCTGCCTGCAATTACATCAACTACAAACATTGCCGCAAGACTTCCCGAAATTGAAAGATAAATCGGCTCGTGTCCCTTTGCATATTCGGCTTCACGGGTTTTTGTGGGAAGTCCCTCGATATTGTGAGTTTCCATAAGTTCACGGCTTCCGAGGAGAATACGTCTGTTTTTAATCCAGCCGCAAAGTCCCATTCCATCCTCATATGAGAAATTATCAATGGGATAGAGAAGCTTTTCCCTGCCCTTTATAAGGTCGGCAAAAAGCTGCTGTAAAAGGCTTCCGCCGTGATATGAAAGGCTTGCCGCATCAAGAAATGCTTCATCAAGCTTTGTATTTGAAAATACCTTTATACCGCCAAGTCGGACTGTTCCCTCGGTAAAAATATCCTCAGCCTTTACAAGAAGTGAATTTGTATCGTAAAGGTCATCTACACTCTGATAGCCCAAAAGTATTCCGTCATTTTTCAAGGTTTCCTCAGATACCTTTTCAAGGGGAATATTTGCCGCAAAGGGAAGTGCTATACAAGAGCAGGCACATAAAAGCATTGTGAGAATTGAAAGTCCGAATACAAATGCTTCAATTGAGAAAAGCGTTCCCATACGGATACTCGTAAGGATTACCGATACAATGAGAGAGCCGCCAAGACAAAGCGGAACTGCTTTTCGGCAGAATGTATCGGTTATATCCGAGGAGTATGTATATCTCAGAAAATCCGTGAGAAAATCGGTGGGACGCATTGCCGCAAGTATGGGGAAATCCCCTAAAGTGCCGTGAGTAAGCCGTTCCGCACGTTCCTCGTCCTTGACATATACAACGCCGTGACGGTTGAAATCCCGTGAGGCAAATTTGAAATTCCGCCTTGCTCTTTTAAGGATAAGATATTTTCCTATGGCATTTGTGAGCAATGCAAGAATTCCCACAGGCATATAAATGTGAATAAGTTCCGCCCGTGCCATATCCGTTTGCAGAAATGCTCCAAGGAGGGATATAAAGCAAGCCGTCGCCGTTACCGCTGTCATTGAATCGCTGTCGGCTTTGAGTTTCACAAGATTTTTAAATCCCTTTGTTATGACGGGGTAGGAATAAAACAACGCTAACGCACCTAAAAGGAGATGCGCAAGGAGATATGTATGAATGTGGTAAATGCTCAGAAATTCCGCAATGGGGAAATTAAATCTGCTGCAAATCGTTATATAAATGCTCAGAAATGCCGTAAGTCCGAGAACTGCAACACGTGTTTTGAGTATGCCCAGAAGTTCATAAATATCCCGTCCAACGTCCTGTACATCGCCGTAATAGTTGAAGTCAACTATTCGCTTTGTACGCTTCGCCTTCATTGCCTGACGTGTATATTCCTCCGCATTGCTGGCAATCCGCACATCAATGCTTTCTTCGGAGGCAGCACGTATACTGCTCAGGTCAATATTTGTAGTTTCCGCCCTCGGTGCAAGTTCAATGGGGCGTGTAGCCTCCAATGCCGCAGGTGAGGGAACAATATCCGTAAGATTTTTTCTGTTTTCGGGAGCTTCCGCCTCGTTTATGATTTCCTCCCTTGTGCGTTTTTTCTTCTTCACATCGGGAGGAATGTACATATACTCCCCTGCCGCTTTTTCCTTTGAATAAGTCTGCTGTGATTCTTCCTTGCCGAACCACTTTTTCTTTTTCTTCTTTACCGCCTCTCTTGCTCTTGTAGAGCCGTACATAGGGCGGATTTTTGACGAACCTTCGAGAAGTTCAGCTATTTCTTCATTGTCAACGGGATGAGTTGATTTCACCCCTGTAATTCCCTCGTCACCTGCTACAGCCGCCTTTTTTGTTGAAATTTCCGCAGGCTTTATTTCATTGGAAGGCTTAACATTGGGAGTATCTCCGTCAAAAAGCTCATTTTTCATATGCGAAACAGCCTTTGGAACTTCCATAACCTCCCTTACAGGATCGGGAATTGTAGAATTGAGAATTTTTCTTGTGTCTTCCCTGTTAACACCCGATGTAGACTTATCATCGGGATTTGCTTTATATTCATCAAGAATATCTTCAAGAGATAACTTCGAATCTGCCATACTTACCTCCCTGCTTATTTCTTTGCTCTGCGTTGACGGAGAATTTCATACATAAATATACCTGCCGCTACAGAGGCATTGAGGGAATTTATTTTTCCCTCCATAGGCAATCTCATCATAAAATCGCATTTTTCTCTGATAAGGCGGCTTATGCCGAATCCCTCAGAGCCTATGACAAGACCGCAGCTACCTGTAAGGTCGGTTTCGCTGTAATCAGTTCCGTCAGCATCTGTTCCGTATATCCACACGCCGTTTTCTTTCAGCTTATCAATTGCCGCCGCAAGATTTGAAACTCTTGCCACAGGAACATAGCTTGCCGCACCTGCCGATGTCTTGAATACCGTGGCATTAAGTCCGGCACTTCTTCGCTTGGGAATAATAACACCGTCAGCACCCGATGTTTCGGCAGTACGGATAATTGCTCCGAGATTGTGGGGGTCCTCAATTTCATCGCAGATTATAATAAACGGCGGAGTTCCTTTTTTCTGTGACACTTCGAGAATATCTTCAACTGTCACATATTCACCGCAGGCACCTACAGCGGCAACTCCCTGATGTGACGCACCGCCCGACAGCTTTTTCAGCTTATCCTCTTTCACATCTTTAACGGGAATTCCTTTTTCCTTTGCAAGCCGTCTTATAACTCCAAGACTTCCGCCGTTGCCCTCCATATAAATCATATCGAGAGCCGCACCTGATTTAAGTGCCTCTATAACAGGGTTTCTTCCGCAAATAACATCGGAAAAGCCCTCATTTTCATTATTTTTTATATTTTTTTCCATTTTATAGCTCCTTTTCGGAAATCCCAACAACCATTAAATCAATCATTTCTATTATAACATTTTTTGAAACAAATTACAAGTACCGAAATGAGATTTCCAAAAATTTTCCGAAAAAAACGGCAGAAAAAATCTGCCGTTATGAAACTATCTTTTTTCTATGCTCCATTTTATCCACATACATATTTTCATCTGCAACACGTATCATAGATTCAATGTCAATTCCGTCCCCTATCATTTCAACACAGCAGCCGATACTTGCCTCAACCACGTACTGCTTTCCCGATTTTCTGTTGTAATCGTAAAGATAATCGCAGAAACGCTCTTTGAAGTCGTTGAAGTAATATTCTGCCTTTTCGGGGGGAACAATTGCGGCTACACAAAACTCATCGCCGCCGAATCTCGCACATACTTCGCCCTGAACAGAACTGCTGACCAATGCACGGCTTACTGTGCGGATAGCGTCATCTCCCTCGTGGTGACCGTATGTATCGTTGATGAATTTCAATCTATCAAGGTCAGCGGATATAACGGCAATACGGCAATCATCGGGATTATCAGCTTTTATCATTTCGCTGAGTCTGTCATAAAATCCACGGCGGTTGAAAAGTCCCGTCATATAGTCACGCTGTGAGAGCAGATTAAGCTCCTTATTCGCCATAATCAGCTGTTCATTCATTGAGCGGATTTGCATTTTACTGTGGAAATTACCCAAAGCCGCACCTAAAGCACTTATAAACACATGAACTTTTTTGTATTCATCGGTGTCAATATCGGGCTGGAATACACAATATCCCATAACCATTTCCATATGGTTCACCGCACATACAACAATTGGCTCATTTCGTTTCAGCATAAGGGAAATGTGAGGAATAAGCTCGTCAATTTCAATTATACAATCGGGCAAATCATACCAGTAATAACGCTGATAGATTATGTTGATTTTCTTGCTGAAACTGTTTTCGCCCTTTCTTTCTCTGCCGAAATCAGGCGGGTCAAACACATCATTGTTCAAGCCAAAAACAGCCGTATGAAAACTGAATTTTTCCGTCATTAAGGGCGGCAATTCGCTGATATCGTTCATTTTTGACATTGCCGACTGCATTGAACACATCATAACCTGTCGCTCATCAGATGAAATTATATTATTGACAAGTTTCTGGATTGACCTGTTGAAATTCGGCGATTCCTCATGTTTACAGCCGCATGAACGTGAATACACCACAGAACAGCCGATTTTATGCATACCCGATACTTTTTTGCTTTTCAAAGCCTCTATAATCTGCTTTGCCATTTCATCATAGTCAGGCACACAAGTTGAAAGAGTCGGAAAATGAATACGTGACTGTTCAATTCCGTCAAAGCCTGTAACGATGCACTCATCGGGAATACGGTAGCCTCTTTTCTGCAAAAAATTGCTTACGGTAATTGCCATTGTATCGTTGGCACATATAATCGCATCGGGAATATCACGTTTCTCAATGTCGAACCACCGCATCATAATGTCATTTGTAGGGCCTTCCCAGAAATTGCCGTACCCCACCTTATCTTCATCATAGGCAATTCCGTTTTTCTCCAATGCACGACGATATGCAGCACGTCTTTCCTCAGCATAATCATTTCCTTCTGTACCTGTAATGAGATACAGATTTTTTGCACCATGGAATTTTATAACATGGTTGCACAGAGTTTCAAAGGCATCGGCATAATCAAAGGCAAAGCACGCTCCGCCCTCCAGTTCCTTATCAATTGAAATGAGAGGAACTCGGTTTTTACGGCATTTTTTAACAATTTCCCACACTACTTCTTCGTTGTGGATAAAGCTTGGAAATATAATCATTGCCGCAAGTTTTTTATAGGGAATATGCCTGAAAACAGAGGACGCACCCTCGTTATTCTTATTAAATCTTTCGTACAGGTCAGAAACGGAATTGAAAATTATAAGTCTGTAACCACAGTCAACTGCAAATTTATTGAGCTTTTTCACAAAATTATATCTATCCTCATCATAAAGAGTGGACAGACAAACACCTATAAGCGCAGGTTGCTGTTCCAAATTCGTCACCTCCGTTATATATTGATGCGTCAACTAAATCGTGATTTTTTTTGCTTGCCTAAAATATTCACGAGTTAGCTGCCCCATCAATAAGAGATACACTCTCAAAATTTTCACGAAAAAATATATTATTATTCTATCACATTTTGTTAGAAAAGTAAAGGGGTTTAGGGTAAAAATCACAGAATTTTTTTGTTTTTTAACCCTTTTGTGATAAAAAGAGCAAAAAACGGTCACAAATAGTTACAATTGCTCTTTTTTGCTTTACACATAAAATTTTATGTGCTATAATTTATATTGGAAAGGTGAAATTTTAAATGTAATTTCTACCTAAAACTATGGAGATGATAATATGAAAAAGAAAAGTGAAAAAATCCTTGCTATGGTTACAGCTTTGTGCTGTATGGCAAGCACAACAGCCTGTGCACGTAAAGTTCAGAACGCAAGCGAAAATAACAACGAAGGATTTGTTGTTGTCGGTGACAAGGCTGACGTAAATGAGTCAACTGAACAAGAGTCTTCTTTAACTCTTGTTCCACGTACAACTGCGGCTTCTGATTCCGCAAATACAAGCGTTTCAAACGCAACTGCTGCCACAAATACGGCTGAATTTGTAACACGTTCCAAGGAAGAAATTGAAAAAATCAACAGCAAAAAAACTACTTCAACATTAAAAGCTACAGAGAGCAGCACAAGCGGCACAAACAAAACAACAACTTCAACTACACAGACATCTACAACGGCAACTACTGAAAAAAGCCCCTCCGCTCCCACAATTCAGTTAAGCTATACATCAGCTGAAATTATTGTCGGACAGACAAAGACTTATGCTATGGTAACAGGCACATATGACGAGGAATGGACAACCTCTGACGCTAATGTTGCTACAGTTGACCAGTACGGCAATATCACAGCAGTCGGTGAGGGCAGCTGCAAAATCAGAGTTACCGATAAGAATACAAAGGAATTCGGCGAAATCTCTGTAACTACAAAGAAAATGCAGGGAATTCAGCAGATTGATGGAATAACATATATCGACGGCGTTCTTATTGCAAATAAGACATATGCCCTCCCACGCTCATACAATCCCGGCGGACTTACATCCGAAACTTACAACGCATTCCAGTCACTTGTACAGGCTGCGGCAAATGACGGATACAGCCTGTGGAACGCATCGGGTTTCCGTTCATACGAAACACAGGAACAGATTTACAACAATTACGTTTACACTCACGGACAGGCAACAGCTGATACATTCTCAGCTCGTCCGGGACATTCCGAGCATCAGACAGGTATGGCAATTGATGTAAACAATCCAAGCGATTCATTCAACGGTACTCCCGAGGCTATCTGGCTTAAAGAGCATTGTGTGGATTACGGCTTTATTATCCGCTACCCCGAGGGTAAGCAGGGTATCACAGGCTATAAGTATGAGTCATGGCACATCCGCTATGTAGGTGTTGAAATGGCGAAAAAACTCCGTGATGCAGGCATTGCAAAGGGCGACGCAAATATTACTCTTGAGGAATATTTCGGCATCACTTCTAATTATAACTAACTGAAAGACGGGCGGTTTGCCCGTCTTTTTTTCAGCTGTTTTCGCTGAGGTAAATAGAAACTCTGTTTTGTATGATTTCCGCACATTCTTCGGCTGTTTTGTCACCTGCGGCAAAGGCTTCGTATTCCTCCATTAAAATATTATACAAGGTTTGGTTGTAGTCAGCGGGAATTGTACATTTTGAAATATACTCCAACGCCATATTGTATTCCTCGTCAGTTATAGGTTTTTCAGTTGTAAACGTGGTGACAGTTACCCCATTTTCATCAACATATACGGGATTTTCCGAATCCCAGCGTATCTGCTTGTTAATCTTCTCAAATGCACCCTTGAATGTCACAAAGCTGCGCTCCGTCTGCAAATATGATGTAAGCAAATCCTCCGAGGTAATATAGTTTATATAATCCCACGCACCTTCGGGGCATTTTCCGTTTGTGACAACGCTGTAAAGCGTATCTAACCAAATTTGCGAATTTGGATTATCCGAGGGCGAATTTATAAGGGTAAATTCCCCATCATCAAAATGGTATCTATGCTTAATATTTATAAAATCGTCCAATGCAGCAGCATTAACTGTGGCTACCATTACCTCACCATTTAATAAACAATTGTCATTCTCTTTGAAAAACAGATTGATTTCTTCATCTGTGTGGGAGTCGTAGAAATCCTGCCAGTCAATTTCGGGCATAAGTCGGACAGTTTTGGTAAATTCCAACATTTCAATAAATTCGGAAGTATTGAAATTACATTCGTCCTTTTCATAATCAATGAAAGAGTGGAGATTACTTGTACATAAAAACTCAAAAACATCACGGGGCAGATTCATTCCAATAATATTTGAAAAATAAACATCTTCAGGCATACTGTCGTATATTCCCTTAAATTCCTGCCATGTCATATCGCCCTTGGGGAAAATATCACTTCTTCCTATAGCAGAAACAAGCTGGAATTCCTGGGATATTCCGTAAAGTCCGCCGTCAATTTCAAGAGCCTCCGCCACATTGTCGAGAATATCTTCCCTTTTAAAGCCGCCGTATTTCTCCGAAAGCTCGTACATATCCATAACTGCACCTAGATTATTCAGCCTGCGTGTGTTGTAAGTTCCAGAATAGCTTATACAATCGGGAGCATCATCAATCAGCACCGCCGCTGTGAAATCGTCCATTTCGCTATAGGGTTTCAACTCCGCTTTAAAACTGTCGCTTTTCTTATTAAACATCGTAACAAGTTCTTGGTCCATAGTGTTAATACCGCCCACCACGCCTATGACCATATCTTCATGGTTCATCACATAATCATCGGGGCGGACGGTGAGAAGTGTAAGGAAAGATTTATCCATTTCGCTGCTGATACCTGCGAATTTTCCCTCCCCTGCATATACAAGGCTTCTGTAATCATTTATGGACACAAGGGAGTCGTTGTAGTTGAAAAGCTCTGTAAGACTGCCGTTTTCCGTCATTCCGTACACACCGCCATTGAGCATGAAAAATGCCGTAAATCCGCCATATCCCTTGGTTATTCCAAGATTGAGATTAAGGCGGAGATATTCGCCGTATTCTGTCATATTTTCGGGCAGCGTAAGGCTTAGCTTGTCCATATAGCAATAGCCCGTATCAGCGGCGGCAATGATTTTTCCGCTGCTGTCCTCGCAATATGAAACAAATCCGTCCTCCTGTCGGGTTTCGAGAATATTTCCCTCCAAATCCATAATCAGTTTGCCCGATGATAATACAATGAGAATTTTCCCGTCAATAAGCTGAAAATTCAGAATTACATCGCTGTATGGAGCGTAGTAATCTCCCAGTTCGGGAATTGGAATTACCGTTTCACCGCTGCCGTCGGGAGCGTATTTTCGCAATTCATAGGTAAATTCCGCATTTTCAAAATATTCGGGAGTGCCGATTTCATAATCGGACTGAACATTTACCACCAAGGCAATCATAGTTCCGTCATCGGCACAATCGAAATTCACAAAGGCATTATCCTCGGCGGTGAAAAGCTCCGTTGTTGACTTTACAGCCATATTTTCGTCATAGTCAGCAATTTTATAGTTGTTGTCATTGTCGGTGTAAATCAACCTCACGCCCTGTCCGTCAATGTAGGTCAAACCCTCGGTAAACCGCTTATCTTCGGGGAATTCCACGTGTTCCTCCTTGTACATAGTCTGAGATACAGTAACATCGGGAACGACAGGAGATGATGAATTTTCCTCTTTCTCCGTGCAGGCTGTAGCGGCGGTGAGAAATGTCAAAGCGGTGAGAAGTGATAACAGTTTTTTCATAAGAAGTCCTCCTTGTTGATTTGATATAAAATA
The DNA here is from genome assembly GCA_045539715.1 of Ruminococcus sp. Lineage (GTDB taxonomy): Bacteria > Bacillota > Clostridia > Oscillospirales > Ruminococcaceae > Ruminococcus. The sequence goes on from JAZQFV010000113.1 coordinate 56,685, forward strand.
CGATTTGATTTTTGTGCAGTTCACATAAACGAAAGGCATTTTATCCCCTTCTATATATAAGTGATTTTAAAGGGGGTAAATCGCCAAATTAACATATTTAAATTTCAAATTTCGTATAGATGCATAAATAATACCCCTCATATATGTGCAATATGCCGATTTTCAATTAATTTGAAAAAACCCTTTAAAAACTGTCTGCAATATGATATAATATATTATATTATATAAAATTACCCGCTATATCACATTAATAATGTGACATATGCTGAAACGGAGAGAAAAAATGAAATTAGGAAATGTTATTAATATTGCCGTTTTTGTTGCCGGACTCGATGAGGAATATCAGAATAATATAATTGTCGGCATTAATGAATTTTCCCGCAAAAACAATATCAATGTTTCATATTTTGCCGCTTTCGGCGGTATGATTGAAAGCCGTCTTTTTGATATCGGCGAATACAGCATTTACGGTCTTGCAAATCTGGAAAAATTTGACGGTGCAATCTTAATGACAAACACTATCAATGACAATACACAAAAGGAAGAAATTTCCCAAAGAATCAAGGATTCAGGCATACCTGCCGTTGTTTTCGACTGCGATAACATAAGCGAATTCTACAACATCAGCATTGACAATACAAAGGCAATGCGTGAAATGGTTCGCCACGTAATCAAGGAACACGGTGCTAAGACTATCAACTATATTTCCGGACCTATGTCCAACCCCGAAGCTGTTGAAAGACTTCTGGCTTTCCGTGAGGTTATGGCTGAAAATAACCTCCCCGTTGACGAGGAGCGTATCTATTACGGCGAATTCCGCAGATTTGACGGTCACGACGCTATTGAGGAATATATGCAGTCAGGACTTCCCCTCCCCGACGCTTTCATCTGTGCCAACGACGCTATGGCTCTTTCAGCTATCAGCACTCTTGAAAAATACGGTTTCTGCATTCCCCTTGATGTAATTGTTACAGGCTTTGACTATACATACAGTGCAAGAAATTACTGCCCTGCCCTTACATCTGTAAAGCGTCCTCTTTCACAAATGGGTACAATGGCTTGCAAGGTTCTCCTTGACCTTATTAACCACAAACAGCCTGTTCATGAGCAGCTTGAAGCTGACTGCGTATTTACCGAAAGCTGCGGTTGTCCCGCTGTTGTTGAAACAAATTACAGCGAATTCCGCAAGACTACATATAACAATATCGAAAATACAAACACCAATATAAGAAAGCTGAATATTCTTTCTGCTCGTCTTGCAGATACTGAAACTACAGCGGATTATTATGCTGTTATTGAGGATTTTGTTAAGGAACTTGAATGTGAACATTTCTCACTTTGCCTTGTATGCGGCTTGATGGAGCGTTATAAGCTCAACAGCTTTAACGACTCCGAAAACAGCTTCAGCCGTATGTCTGCACCAATTATCTGGAATAACGGCATTTCCAATAGCATTGAATATTTCAACGGCGAGGATATGTTCCCTGTTCCGCAGACAAAGGGCGGAAATATAAACTACTTCCTCCCACTCCACTTCCGCAGTAAGCTTTTAGGTTATTATATCGTTACAAACAGCGATTTCCCCATAAACAGCCTGCTTTGCCATACATTTACAATGGCTGTCAGCAATTCAATTGAAAATCTCTGCAAGATTTCTCACATCAATAAGGCTATGGAGGAACTCAACAGAGTTTACGTTATTGACCCTCTTTGCAATATCTACAACAGAAACGGCTTTATCAAGCACGCTGACGAGGTATTCAAGGATTGTGTTGCAAATGAAAAGACTGTAATGCTCTCATTTATTGATATGGACGGACTGAAATTCATCAATGACAATTACGGTCACGACGAGGGCGACTTCGCTATTAAAGAGCTTGCAAATGTAATCAAGGAATGCTGCGAGGACGGCGATATATGTGCACGTTTCGGCGGTGATGAATTTGTAATTTTCAACAGAAATGCCAACGAGGACAGCTGTCATATACTTGAACAGCGATTCAATGCAAAGCTTGAACATCACAATTCAATTGTCACAAAGCCTTACAAGATTTCTGCAAGTATCGGAAGCGTTATAGAAAAAGTTGACAGCACCTACACTCTGTTCAAAATTGTAAAAATGGCTGACGAGGTTATGTACGAGGTTAAGAAGAATAAGAAAAATTCCCGTGCAGGAGCATTAAAGTAATATCAGAATAAAACATCAAGGCACTTTTGGTATTTCTTCAAAAGTGCCTTTTATTTGGAGGAAATAATGAAATCAAAATTTAAAATTCTGCTTATGCTTATTGTGACAGCCTGCCTTTTAAGCGGCTGTGCGTGGTTGAGCAGTTCTTTTGATATTGAATTGACAGACGAAAAGCACGAAAATGTTTATGTTGATATGCTTTTGCCATTCGATACCGATGATAATTTTTACACGGATTATAACGAAAATGCCAATAATACAACTATGCCTGTACTGGATAAAAATTGTGAGCTTGCGGAATACAGCGAGGACGGCTATCGCAGTATGTATATCCATTACAGCGGTGCAAATCTATATCATAAGGTCTTAAATGATAATTCAGTATCCAGAAGCATTTCTCTCCCCGACGCTCTACTTGAATTGGACTCCACGCCCTATGGTGAGGAAGCATTTATGGCTTTTTGCAGTAAATATAAAAAATGCCGATTTGCTGCATTTGACGATAAGGGAAATATCCTGTGCGTTTCAAAAGATGTAAAACTAAAAAAATTCCCTGATAATTACATAAATTATACCATAGAATGGAATATAGCAGAGAATAGAATTAAAACGCAACATAAAATTTCCGTAAAGGGATTGCTGATATTCATGCTGATTTGGTTAGGTTCTATCGCTTGTCTGATTTTTCAGCTTATTATTAATTCAATATACAACAGAATGTACCGAAACGGTAATCGCAGATGTCTTACAATATTAATTTTATCGGGAATTTGTACGGCTTTTTCCCTCTTTGCTGTATTATGCTGGCTGCCCTCACTTTTCTTTGCACTTATCCATTTCGACTTGTGGGGAATTCTGTATGTTGCATTGCCTATTATCAGCCTTATCGTCGGTATTGTATATTTCAAAAATTTCATAACAGATATGGAGATTTTCAAAAAATCAGAAACAAATCAACAATAAATCAAAGCGGACATTCTCGGATGTCCGTTTTTTCTGCCATAACGCAAAAACGCGGACAGCACTTCTGCCGTCCGCATTTTAGGGATTGGTATTGCTCCACCAACTAAACCTTGCCAAAAAGACGAAGGCAAAAAGGAAATTTATCAAGGAAGAAAAACGCAGGAATGCTACCGCATTTCAAGCTTTTCTGACGCAGAGAAATTTTCTTTATGTCGAGTATTTGCCGGTAAGGTTTAGTTGGGGGAGCAATATTATATTTACTTACGCTAATGGTCTTTTCTGTGCATTCCAACGGTCGTATCCTTGGGCATATCCACTTTTTATATTTTCAAGAGGGATTATGTAAACTTCAACATCTCTGAATTTCTGCGGATTTCCCTTTACAAAAAATCTGACGCCAAATTGTTTTTCAAATTCAAGCTTCTCTCGCTTTGTATAAGGAAGATTCTGATTAACAGCGGGTGGAATTTCGAAATCACTATCCTCCCACCAAAGGACGCAGCTTCCGTCACTTCTTTTTCGCTTTTCAAGGGTAATAGGGACGATTTTACAGTTTTCACTGCCGTAACAGCTTTCAAATGTAGCATTATATATTATAACATCATCGTTTTCAATATAATCACCTGTGAACATTATGGCAACGCCCTTAGAACGTCCTCCTTTGTTGTTTACAAATACTACTGAATTTATATCAGCTTTGCATGGAGTAAGACTGTACAAATTTATATGCAGATTAGCGGGTTCTTCCTCTGATATTGGTAACAAAGAAAAATAAAGCTTAGTCAAGCAGTTTTTATCAACATCTTCTGTATAGTCTGCTTCAAAGAGGCATTGTTCCTTGTCCATATTCATAAGTTCTGCGATATTGTATATCATATCTTCTGCAAATATATATTCTTCATTTGTTATTTCCCGAAATCTGTCAAAATCGCTTATTATTTTTTCCCAACCTGAAATAGTTGTATTTCTTGGGAGTTCCATTCCTTCGTAAACAGAGCCTGAATTTATCCATCCATCTGTTTTATCGGAAGAATTAAGAAGATGCATAAAAGCATAATCGCTGTCCATACAGGAAGCTGCAATTACGTATGTTCCAAATTTCTCAGAAATTGGTTGAGCTGTATTTCTCGTGTCTTCATCGCTGTTAAAATTGTAACAATCAGATGATACCGATACCCATGAGCTGTTTTCGGGTGCGTAAATTGCAATAGTAACTTCGGAATTTTCAGGACTTTCAAGACGTGTGTAGCCTTTCTTAACCATATCTTCTATAAGATATTGTAAAAGCGAATCTAAAGTAATTGTGTTGTTTTTCTTTATATGCAGATTTGAAAAAAACATTCCCATATTCTTTACTCCTGTTTTTAAATAAAACGCCCGATTTCTCGGGCGTTTCGTTATATCTTACTTACATGAATTAGTTGATGCTTCTCTTAACGTATGTTGTGTGGAGAAGCTCGTGTGCCTTATGGCTGCCCGGCTTTTCAAGGAACTCATCATAGATAGCCTTGATAGCAGGGTTCTCGTGGGACTGTCTTACAGGCATCTCAGCGTCGATATTATAAAGAACCTTAGCTCTTTCAGCTCTGATATCAACGAAGTTTCTGATACCCATAGCAACCTGAGGCTGACCGCCGCCGTTTACACAGCCGCCGGGACATCCCATGATTTCGATGAAGTGGTAATCAGCTTCACCCTTCTGTACCTTCTCAAGAAGCTCCTTAGCATTAGCAAGACCGCTTGCAACAGCAACCTTAACGTCCATGCCAGCAACATTGTATGTTGCTTCCTTGATTCCCTCTGTACCACGTACCTCTGGGAAGTCAATTGGATTCTCGCCTGTGAGTGTATATACAGCTGTTCTGAGAGCAGCCTCCATAACACCGCCTGTAGCACCGAAGATTACAGCAGCACCTGTTGAGATTCCGAGAGGATCATCAAACTTCTCATCTTCAAGACCGAGGAAGTTGATACCTGCACGCTCAATCATTCTGCCAAGCTCACGTGTTGTGAGTGAGTAATCAACATCAGGTACACCTGCTGCATTCTGGTCATCTCTGCCAATCTCGAACTTCTTAGCTGTACAAGGCATGATAGATACCATAACGATATTCTTAGAATCAACGCCAATCTTCTCAGCGTAGTATGTCTTAGCTACAGCACCGAACATCTGCTGAGGTGACTTACAAGAAGAAAGATTCTCTGTCATCTCAGGGAAATAATGCTCGCAGTACTTAACCCAACCGGGTGAGCAAGATGTGATAAGTGGAAGCTTTCCGCCATTCTTAACTCTGTCGAGGAACTCGTTAGCTTCTTCCATAATTGTAAGGTCAGCAGCGAAATCAGTATCGAATACCTTATCGAAGCCGAGTCTTCTGAGAGCTGCAACCATCTTGCCCTCAACATTTGTGCCGATAGGAAGACCGAAGCACTCGCCAAGACCTGCACGAACAGCAGGAGCTGTCTGAACGAGAACAACCTTCTCAGGATCAGCAATAGCCTCAAGAACAGGCTTGATGTAATCCTTTTCAGCAATAGCACCAACAGGACATACAGCAATACACTGACCGCAGGATACACAGCTTGTTTCGCCGAGTCCCATATCAAATGCAGAACCGATATATGTCTTGAATCCACGCTCGTTTGCACCGATTACGCCGATACCCTGTGTGTTAGCACATACAGCTACGCAGCGGCGGCAAAGGATACACTTGTTGTTGTCACGGTACATATGAGCTGCACTGTTGTCAACCTCATAAGTATTTGTAACGCCGTCATACTTGGAAGCGTCCTCAATACCGTAATCCTTACAGAGCTTCTGAAGCTCACAGTTGCCGCTTCTTACACAAGAGAGGCACTTTCTGTCGTGAGTTGAAAGGATAAGCTCAAGAGTCTTCTTACGTGACTCAATAACCTTAGGAGAAGCTGTGAGGATTTCCATTTTGTCTGTGCAGGGATATACACAACCTGCAACAAGACGGAAGCCTCTGCCCTCGTTTACTTCAACAACGCAGATACGGCAAGCACCGATCTCGTTGATTTCTTTCATATAGCAAAGTGTAGGAATCTCAAAACCTGCAGCGTGTGCAGCCTCAAGAACTGTTGTGCCCTTGGGTACGGAGATTTCAACACCATTGACTTTAACTGTGATATTTTCCATTATATGTTCCTCCGCTTATTTCTTGATGATTGCCTTGAACTTACAGGAAGCGATACAAGCACCGCACTTCACGCACTTATCCTTGTCGATAGCGTAAGCGGGCTTCTTCTTTCCGGGAGCAGTATAATCTGTAACCTGAATAGCGTCAGCAGGACACTGCTTAGCACACATACCGCAGCCGAAGCACTTGTCAGCCTCGATCTCGTAGCTGAGAAGATCCTTACATACGCCGGCAGGACACTTCTTGTCAACAACGTGAGCGATATACTCATCTCTGAAGAACTTGAGTGTGGAAAGAACAGGGTTAGGAGCTGTCTGTCCAAGACCGCAGAGAGAGTTTGTCTTGATGTGGTAGCAGAGTTCTTCAAGCTTGTCGATATCTTCAAGAGTTCCCTTGCCCTTTGTAATCTTGTCAAGGATTTCGTATAATCTCTTTGTACCGATACGGCATGGAGTACACTTACCGCATGACTCATCAACAGTAAATTCAAGGAAGAACTTAGCGATGTCAACCATACAGTTGTCTTCGTCCATAACGATAAGTCCGCCTGAACCCATCATTGAACCGATACCGATGAGGTTATCATAGTCGATTGGAATATCAAAATGCTCAACAGGGATACATCCGCCTGAAGGACCACCTGTCTGTGCAGCCTTAAACTTCTTTCCGTTGGGGATACCGCCGCCGATTTCCTCGATAACTTCACGGAGAGTTGTACCCATAGGAACTTCAACAAGACCTGTGTTGTTGATCTTACCGCCGAGAGCGAATACCTTAGTACCCTTTGACTTCTCAGTACCGATTCCCTGGAACCACTCAGCACCGTTAAGGATAATCTGAGGAATGTTAGCGTATGTTTCAACGTTGTTGAGGATTGTGGGCTTGTTGTAAAGACCTTTTTCAGCAGGGAAAGGAGGTCTTGGACGAGGCTCACCACGGTTACCCTCGATAGATGTCATAAGAGCTGTTTCCTCACCGCAAACGAAAGCACCAGCACCAAGACGGAGGTCGATATCGAAATCGAAGCCTGTGCCGAAGATGTCCTTACCGAGCATACCTGCTTCACGAGCCTGCTGGATAGCGATGTTAAGACGGTCAACAGCGATTGGGTACTCAGCACGAACGTAAACGTAACCCTGATTAGCACCGATAGCGTAACCTGCAATTGTCATAGCTTCGAGGAGAACGTGTGGGTCACCTTCGAGAACTGAACGGTCCATAAATGCACCCGGGTCACCCTCGTCAGCGTTACAGCAAACATACTTGATGTCAGCATCGGGAACGATAGTTCTTGCAAGCTTCCACTTCATACCTGTGGGGAAGCCGCCGCCTCCACGTCCACGAAGGCCTGAATCGAGAATTGTCTGGATAACGTCCTCAGGAGTCATCTCTGTAAGTACCTTGCCGAGAGCCTTATAACCGTCACGGCCGATGTACTCGTCGATACACTCAGGATTGATAACACCGCAGTTTCTGAGAGCAACACGCTGCTGCTTTTTATAGAATGAAGTATCGTCAAGTGACTTGATGTTGTCACCGTCAACAGTTTCTTCATAGAGGAATTCCTTAACAGGGTTTCCGCCGATGAGATGCTCGTCCACGATACGTGGAATTTCGTCAAGCTCTACACGTGAGTAGAAAGAGCCCTCGGGATAAACGATGAGGATAGGACCTCTTTCGCAAAGACCGAAACAGCCTGTCTTAACGAGCTGAACCTTTTCTGTAAGTCCCTTTGCAGCGAATTCTTCCTCAAGCTTAGCAATAAGCTTAGGTGAACCGGAAGATGTACAACCTGTACCGCCGCACACGAGAACGTGTCTTTCATATTTTGAAGAAGCATTGCCATGAGTTCTGAGAGCAACTTCGCCCTCCATAGATTCTCTGACTACCTTGAGTTCTTCAAGAGTCTTCATAAGTTAACCTCCTAACAGTTATGTATATTATGCGTTATACTTTTCGATGATCTTATCAACGTCGTCAACAGTAAGACGGCCGAAAACGTCCTCATTTACTGTAAGAACGGGAGCAAGACCGCAAGCACCGATACAACGGCAAGCTTCGAGAGAGAATTTACCGTCGGGAGTACACTCACCGCCTGCAATTCCGAGCTTTTCAGAAAGCTTGTTGAAGATATCGCCTGAGCCTTTAACATAGCAAGCTGTACCAAGGCATACAGAGATTGTGTACTCGCCCTTTGGATAGAGAGAGAACTGAGCGTAGAATGTTACAACGCCATAGATTTTCTCAAGGGGAATACCTGTGTTGTCGGAAATAATTTTCTGAACCTCGATTGGGAGGTAGCCATAGATTTCCTGAGCCTTCTGAAGAATGGGCATGAGAGCACCCTGAGTGTCCTTTTTCTCGGCAATAACTGCGAGAAGCTGAGCTTCCTGCTCTTTAGTTCCATTGAAAGGAACTGTAGCTTTAGCTGAATTCATGTAAGATGAACCTCCTTTTTACTTGTTCCGCAGAGAGCTAATCTGCGGCGGACCTATGTGAAATAAATAACAATGTCATCGTGACACATACATACCCCACATATCTAAATAACATTATACCACATAATCAAAAAAATTGCTATCGCTTTTTTAGCCTAATTACAGATATTTTTATTGTGTATTTTGTACAAAAGCAACTGTTTTTATTTGGTTAGTATTGACTAACTGTTATAAAATGACAGTAAAGGAAACTTTCAGCAATTTCGGATAATACAAAAAATTTCAGCTTGCCAAAATAATTGTAAATTTACATATAAGAATTTATGAAATATTTGTAAATTCGTAAAATCAGATTAATTTTAACAAAAAGCGGTATTTCCCCATTTTTTTAACCTTTTGATTTAAGAAAGAGAAATAATCGTAACTCTTAAACTAATATACTTATTCACGAAAAATTCACATTTAAAAAGGCTGAAAAATCCCGAAAAACCATTGACATACTGCGATTTTTATTGTATATTTATATCAAGCTATAAAACAGATAATCAGTTGAGAAAGTTATGAGAATCTTTTGTTGCCGTGAAATATTAGCACATTTTGCGGCAACCAATCTTTTTTTGAAAGGAAAACTGAAATGAACATTCCAAATGACCCCGCTATTCTACTTAGCTATATTAACACCAAACTCCGTGACGAATATTCAAATCTTGACGATTTGTGCGGAAGTCTTTGCATTTCAAAAGAAGAACTGGAAAAAAAGCTTATGACCATTGGTTACGTTTACAGCGAAGAAACAAACAGTTTTAAGTGATACACAAAGTATCAGAAATGTGAGGGAAAAAAATGAATAAGATTTTCAAGAAAACCACAGCTCTTTTTTCAGCAGCTGTAATGTCTGTATGCGGTTCTATGGGATATTTCCCAACTGTATTTGCCGAAGAAGGAAAAGAAGTTGAAGTAATTTTCGATTTCGTTCTTGACAAGAATAAGATTGAACCCGATTACAGAAAAGACGGCGAACTTTCAAGCATTAACGACTACGGTTCATTTACTGCCACAGCAGGTTCCGTTATTGCAATTCCCCTTGGCGAATTCACTTCAAAAACTCACGGATTTGAGGGCTGGACAGCTGACGGTTTCTATGGATATGAGGGCGGCGAAACATACCGTATTCCTGCGGATTATGCAGAAGATACAATTGTTTTCAAGGCTATCTGGTACGATTATGCCGAAAAAAATCTTACTGATGTAAAGTATGTCCTTGAATATGACGGTGTAGAACTGGAAAGACCTGAGTGGCTTAAAGATACAAGAGCTATCCCCGGTATGCTTTTCGAACCGAACTATACAACAATCAAGATTGAAGATTTCGGCGAAAACAAAATTGACCTTACATCAAGCGGTCTTACAGACGGCGAGCGTGTTTACAAATTCGGCACAAAGTTTGTTATGGGTACAGAGCCGATTACATTATATCCTATCTGGCTTAAACAAGTCATGGTTACATTCACAACAGGAGATGTTGACCGTATAAACGGAAACACATCTGTTACATTCCCAAAAATGGAAGAAGGCAGAGATGAACTTGCTGCTTCCGACCGTTTTTCAAGAAACGGATTTAACCTTGTAGGCTGGATTTCAAGCTATGACGGTCAACAGTACAAACCCGGTGCAACTGTTACATTCCCGGGCGAAGATGTTACATTTACAGCTGTATGGGAGCCTAAGAACTATAACGTAGTTTTCAAAACAGGCAACGGCGGAGAAAATAAAAAGGTTCCAGGTCTTACAGATACAACTATTATCTGTCCCGACCCTGAGCATACTGTTGATGGAATGACCTTTGCAGGCTGGAAGGATTCAGAAGGCGAAATTTATCCCGTAGGAAGCGAATACCTTATCAAGGGTGCAATTCCCGGTTCAGGTATCGTTCTCACAGGCGTATGGACAGAGGGCAATGAGCCTCCTGTAACAACTGAGCCTGTTACTACAACCACAACAGAGCCTGCAACTACTACAACTTCTTCTGTTGATACTACAACCACAACTGTAAGCACAACTGAGCCGGTTGTTACAACTACAACAACTGCTCCTACAACTCCTCCCGAAACTGATGTTCTTCTCGGTGATGCAAACCGTGACGGAAAGGTATCAATCGCTGACGCAGCTGCTATTTTCCAGAATCTTGCAAACGGCGATAAATACAAACTCACAGAGCAGGGACTTAAAAATGCAGATTGCTGCAACCCCGGAAGCGGTATAACAGCCGCAGATGCTATTGCAATTCAGAAGCTTGATGCAGGGCTTATTGATGCGCTCCCCTTTATTGAAAAGGAATAAATAATAAAAAATCCCCCGAAAGGGCGGTAGCCATAGAGAAGTTTTCAACCCAAATGGTTTAAGACAATCGGTGGCTTATGTAAAAACAAACAGAGCAACATCGCTTAACTGCGGTGTTGCTCTTGTTTTTATTGTAATTTTAATTTTAACGCAATTATCTGCTCCTCAATCCTTTTTATAACATCAACAAAAAACTCATCACTTTCACCCGTCGGGTCAGGAAGTCCCCAGTTATCGTCAAAATCTCTGCCGATATAAGGACAACCCACATCACATCCCATTGAAATCGCAATATCGGGCGACGGGATTCTATCAAAGGTTTTACTGTATTGCGTAAGCTCCATATCAATGCCATAGAGCTGCTTCATCAGTCTTACAGCGTCCTGGTTTATCTGCGGTTTTGTTTCTGTACCTGTGGAATAGCTTTCAAAAACATCACTTGCAAGGTGTTTTCCAAGAGCCTCGGCAATCTGACTTCGACAGGAATTATGCACACATATAAAAGCAACCTTCTTCATATCAACCACTCACTTTCTCCAGTATTTTCACGATTTCAGCAGGCTTCAAGACCTTTCCCATAGCCACAACCTGTTCATTGACAACAAGAGCAGGCATACTCATCACACTGTAAGCCATAACCTTTTCCATATCCGTGATATATTCTACTTCGATGTCAAGTCCCATTTCCAAAACTGCTTTCTTTGCATTTTCATACTGCTGGTGGCAGGACTTACAGCCTGCACCAAGAACTTTAACACAACAGATACCGCTTTTTGCTTCCTCACAGCAGTAATCACTTGTGATTCCAGTTGTTTCCGATACGGGACATCCGCACTGACAAGCACACGCTGATGTCTGCTGTTCTTCCTTTTTCTTACCAAAACCGAATAATGCCATAGTAATATACCTCCATAAATTAAATTACATTGCAAGCCAGAACATATACAGTCCAACGAGCAGTATGACTATGCCCATCAGGATTTTAAGTATTGTTCCGGCTCTTTGATATTTTTCATTGCCGTTCAGCTTCTGTACAAACCCTACAGACGTTCCTGCAATTATCACAAGCGTGCTGTGTCCAACAGAATACAAAAGCATCAGCAAAATACCCAAAACCATATTATCCTGTCCCGCAATCATTGCAAGCAAAGCTATCAGTACAGGAGTTGAACAAGGAGAGGAGAAAATTCCTCCCAATACTCCTGCGATAAAAGCACCGATAAATCCTCTTTTCTTATTCTTTGAAATCAGATTAACAGACGGAATAAAGTTAAAAATACCCCAAGTCTGTAAAGACATCAAAACCATCAGCAATCCGAGAATGAGATACCAAAGCTGTGATGAAGTTCCCATCAGTTTTCCTGCCGATGTAGCGATAATGCCAAGAGTTACGAATGTAATTGCAGTACCAAGAGAAAATGTCAGCGAATAGAGAAATGCTTTCTTTGTGTTCTTCTCACCTGTTCCGCCAACATAACCTATAATCAGCGGAATACCCGACAATGAACAGGGCGTAAATGAAGTCAGAATACCTGCAATCAGAGCAAGAACAGGTGCAAGCCACATATTCTCTCCTATTACTTCGGCAATCTGCGTAAGCCAGCTGTCAATCAAATCACTCAACTCCCATTTCTTTCAGGATTTTTCTCATCTGTTCTTCAGTAAGTCCTCCCTGATGAACAGTAAATGCGTGTTCATTGCTTTCTCTGTCACTGTACATAATGAACTCAATTTCTGCTGCAAGCTCATTACTCGGAACGAATGGAGAACCGTCAGCATTGAAGAAAACCTGCGTAGGAATTATCTGAACAGGCACATTGGCGGCAGCTTCTCCGTATTTCCATACATCAACAAACTTGATAAAAGCCTTTCCGTACATTTCTCTGTTCATCGTTTTAAGAACAGGAGCCATTTCCTTGCACGGAATACAGGAATCCGCACCATAATCAGCAATAACAGGCAAACCGTATTCAGCAAGAGCAGAAAAGTCGATTTCCTCGTCAGCATTCAAAGAAAAATCAGCATCCTTCAGCTGTTCGGGAACTTCGTTGAAATTTTGCGTGGTCTGTAAGGTTTCTGTTAACGCAGTTTTGTTTTCTGTATTGTTCTTTATTATCCACATAACAGCGATAGTTGCAATAATCGCAACGGGTATGAGTATCTTTAACAATAGTGATTTTTTCTTTTCCATTATGTCCTCCACTAAACAAGAAATCCCTGCACTGCATTAAAGAAATATCCTACAATGATAATTCCGACAGTGCATATAACGGTGAATATACCCAGCAATTTCGGTTTTACCGCCTTTCTCAGCATAATCAGCGACGGCAGTGAAAGCGTAGTTACTCCCATCATAAACGAGAGAACAACACCGAGCAATGCTCCCTTTGAGAGCAGAGCCTCTGCAATAGGAATTGTTCCGAAAATATCAGCATACATCGGAATGCCTGCAACGGTTGCAAGTATAACACCGAATGGATTGTTGTCACCGAGAGCCTTTATAATGAAATCTTCGGGTATCCAGTTGTGAATGACAGCACCTATACCTACACCAATCAGCACATACGGAAATACCTTTTTCGCTGTGCCGCAGACCTGTTCAAACGCATAATTGATACGGTCTTTGAAATGCAGTTCTTCCTGTGGAATATCAAGCTGTTTTCCTTTTCGGATATATTCCTCAACCTGATTTTCAAGGTGCAGCTTTTCAATCAGAGTGCCGCCTGTGACTGCAATCACAAGTCCCAACAGTACATATACAATCGCAACCTTCCAGCCGAAAATGCTCATCAGAAATACAAGAGAGCCGAGGTCAACCATAGGCGATGAAATCAGGAAAGAGAATGTTACACCAAGCGGCAGCCCTGCACTTGTAAAGCCCATAAACAGCGGTATGGACGAACAGGAACAGAACGGCGTTACCGTTCCAAGCAGGGCGGCAATAATATTTGCTCCGATACCGTGAAATTTGCCAAGAATTCTCTTTGTCCGTTCAGGCGGGAAGTAGCTCTGAATATACGAGATAATGAAAATGAGAATGCCAAGCAGCACCATAATTTTTATCATATCGTAAATGAAGAATTGTACACTTCCTCCGATTTTTCCGTTTGTGTCCAGACCGAGAGCATTGAGCAAGCTGCCAATCAATCGGTTCAGCCACGCCATTCCGAGAATTTCATTCTGAAAGAAATCCCAGATTGTTTTTAGTGTTTCCATAGGGATAACTCCTTTCTTAAATAGATATATCTAAACATAGAAATGTATCTATATTTAGCTTTGAATTTAAGTCGTGCGAAGAAGAAACCAAGGTTACTTCTTACAACACGACTGATTTTCATTTGTACCACTTACAGCAGTCAGAGCATTAAAGCATTGTCTGGCATATTCAACACCTTCTGCGGAAATGGAATAGTGCATCCATTTACCTTCCTTGCGACCTTCGACGATACCGCTATCGAGGAGTGTTTTCATATGATGTGAAAGCGTAGGCTGTGTGATGTTCATTTCCTCAAGCAGCTTGCAGGCACATTTTTCGCCATCCAGCAAAAGCTGTAATATCTTGATTCGGTTTTCATCACAGAATGCCTTGAAGATAACGGCTGTCTTTTTAGGATTGAGTTCCATCTGCTCACCTCATATCGATGTTTTTCTATATTATACACTACATATAGAGATTTGTCAATATGTTTTTGAATTTTTATTGCAACTTCGAAATTATATGATTTTAGTATTCCCCTACACACAGGAGGATATAACTCCGCCATAGTTCGTAACGCACTTGTGCTATTTTTCAAAAATCATAGCCATACCTCAATTTCAAATGTGAAATTTTTGTGAAATTTTTGGGGTTATCTCCACCCACTACCTGTTTCAAAAATGATACAGCGGATTTATTTTTTTCAGAATTTATGCAGAAAACTAAATCTAATCCCTATTACTCCACCGCTATATCATAGCTTGGAAACGGCTTGACTATGCGGTTTTCTTGGAATTTTGGGGTTGACAAAAATCGAATAATGTTGTAAAATAGAAAACGTAGCAGAACGAGTGTTCTTGCATTTTGCACTCTATCAAGAGTAGCGTATATATTGTGCCGAGCATTTTTGCTCAGGCGGTCGGTTGTAATCTTATCAGCCGAATGATAACGGAGATTTAAAGCCGTTACACTAACATAACAATCGAATAAGTCTGGCTCATCAGAAAAACTGTTGGGTCTGGCTTGTTGTAGTTATGTGAGTGTAGCGGCTTTTTGTTTTGCTTGAAATAGCTGATGTATCATTTAAGCAAATCGGCTATTCTATGAAAATATTAGCGTGATTATTTCAAAGGACGCCTTATTTCAGGGCGAGTTCTGGGAATGATTTCTTATGCCATCGTGAAATGCGACGATGGGTTGATATGGGGTAGCGTTTCGCTACCCCATCGGTACAGTGATGCGAGAGCAAACCATCGTCGCAGATTGCGACAGTGGTTTATGAAAAAACAGATGTAAGGGAGCGGTGTTTTACCGCATACTTTGAAAGGGGTGGACGATTTGAACACCCCTTGAACCGAAAAGCGTATCTGAACCAATTTTTCGATGGGAGTCCAAATTGGCCCCCCATCTCCGAAACAAAAGAGGTTTAAAGGAGTCATCATTTCGATGACCCCCAAAATCCAAAGGTCTTGAAATCCGACCTTAGAAATAAAGATGAGGTGGCAATTCACCACCCCATTGCACATTTCCAAAATGGAATGCTGTCACACAACATTTCCTCCTCATTACATAACGCAAAAGCGTATGTCGGCAGAAATTTGCTGAAATTTACTTTTATGGAGGGCACCACAATGAATGAAGAAAAAACACTCACCCGTATCGACTCTGAATACGAAAAAGCTCTCGCCGAGCGCAACAAGCTTCAGGCTGAGCTTGACCGTCTGACGAAAAAGGAAATGCAGGACAAGCATAAGCTTGATATGCTGAAAAATCGTTACAAAGAAGAAAAACGCCGCAGTCGCAATCACCGCCTTATCGAACGTGGCGCAATTCTGGAGAGTTTTATTCCTGACGCTGAGAGCTACACCAACGAGCAGATTAAGCACATCCTCAGGATAGCTTTCGGCAATCTTCCCGGCGGTTTACAGGGCATACACTTCCCCGAAAGTCTGCGTGATAATTCTTGAAAAAGTTGTTTTGCAAGGTAAGCAATACTGCTTCCCTTGGGACAAGGGCGCACTTATATACCATATTCTATGGTATGTGCGCTCTGCGAAGCAATTCGCAATACTGCTCAGAAAAGAAAAGGAGGTTTTGACAATCGCAATCTATCATTGCTCCATCAAAATTATCAGTCGTGGCAAGGGCAAGTCTGCCGTTGCCGCCGCTGCTTATCGTTCGGGCGAAAAGCTGACAAACGACTATGACGGAACTACTCACGACTTTACACGAAAAGGCGGCATTGTTCACACGGAAATTCTCCTACCTAACAATGCGCCGAGAGAATACGCAGACCGTTCTACCCTCTGGAACGCTGTCGAAGATGTTGAGAAATCCAAGAACGCACAGCTTTCACGGGAGATTGAAATTGCGCTGCCAAATGAACTTCCAGAAGCGGAGTGCATTGAACTTGCACGGGAGTTCGCACAAAAAACTTTTGTTGACAAGGGTATGTGCGCTGATGTCTGTATTCACAATCCCAACCGTGAGCAGAAAAATATCCACGCTCATATTATGCTGACGATGCGTCCGTTCAACGAGGACGGGACGTGGGGAGACAAGCAAAGGAAAGAGTATCTGCTTGATAAGAACGGCAACAAAATTTATGACAAACGGAAACGAACTTACAAGTGCCGCACCGTTCAGACTACTGATTGGAACAGTCGGGAAAAGGCTGAGGAGTGGCGTGAAGCGTGGTCAGAATTTCTGAATAACGCTTTGGAGCAACGTAATATTTCCGAAAAAGTCGACCATCGTTCTTTTGAAAGACAGGGCAAACTTGAAAAGCCAACAGTCCATATGGGAGTCGCCGCAACGCAAATGGAACGTAAGGGCATACGCACCGCCAAAGGCGATACAAACCGTGAAATCAAGTCCATAAACGCAAAAATTTCTGCTCTGCTCAAACGTATTGATGTGCTTGACAACGCACTTGCCAAGATGAAGGAAATTCCAAAAGAGGACAGCCTCATTGAAATGCTTATGCGCTTTCACGATAACGGAATTAAATTTTCAGAGGTGCGTGGTGTGAATGTTTCCAATCTGAAAAAAATTGCAAAATTCAAGGATTTGACTCACCTTATTGCTTTTGTGCAGGGGCATAAAATTGGGACGCTTTCTGAGCTTGCGGAGAAAAATTCTGAAACGAAAGCGGCGCTGAAAAATCATAAATCCAAGCTTATCGGCACACAGAAGCGTATCAAGGAATTAAATGAACTGCTTGACAATTATTCTCGATACAAGAATAATAAGGCGGTTTATTTGGAATGGCAGTCCATAACAAATCCGAAGAAAAAGGAAAAGTTTTATGACAAGCACTACGGAGAAATTGCGCTGTTCAAGACGGCAAAATCTTTTTTTGACAGCAATCTGAACGGAGCGAAGCTTACTCCGAAAGCGTGGCAGAGAGAACTGGACGAACTGAAAAAATCTGCTGAGATTGACCGTGCGAAGGTGGAAAAGCTGGGCGATGATGTGGCAGTTATGGAAACGCTGATTTACAATGTTCAGCGGCTTACGAATTATGAAGAAAAACAGAATGAAATTCAGCGCAGGCGGTCTGCTGAGTTGGAATAAATTTAAGAAAGGACGGGATAAAATTATGATTTTCATATTTTTCAAGGAAAGGAGGTCTGCCCTTATGAAAAAGGATATCACATCTGCAACCGAATACAAAATCGGTAATACGACATATATTGTGAACCTCGTGTTCAATAAAAACACAAGTGAGAATATCTCCGACATAGTAAAGCGTTTGATAGAGCGTGATATCAAAAAACAAGCGGCATAACCGTTTCACGACTTTATGAAAAAACAAGATTTTATCACTTTAAAGTATTGATATTTTACGGTGGATGTGCTATAATTATAGTACATTAGCCGCCGTAATTGTCGGAAAGGAATGGTTATGTTTACAGACAAGATTACGGCTCTTTATTGTCGCTTGAGCAACGACGATGATTTACAGGGTGAGAGTAATTCAATCACCAATCAGAAAGCAATTTTGAAGAAATATGCTGATGATAACGGACTTGGAAACACACAGTTCTATGTTGATGACGGTTTCAGCGGAACAAATTTCAATCGTCCTGATTTTATGAGAATGATGGAAGATGTGAAGTCGGGCAAGATAGGAACTATCATTACAAAGGATTTATCTCGTTTCGGCAGAGATTATCTGATGACAGGTCAGTATATTGAAATGGTGCTTCCCGACTACGATGTTCGGTATATCGCAATCAATGACAACGTTGACACTCTTCGTAGCGAGAACGAAATGATGGTTTTCAAGAATGTTTTTAATGACTGGTACGCTCGTGACTGCTCAAAGAAGATTAAAGCAGTTTTCAAGGCGAAAGGTCAGTCGGGAAAGCCACTTGGTAAACCACCATATGGTTACAAGAAAAGCGAAACCGATAAGAATGTGTGGAATGTTGATGATGAAGCTGCTGAGGTTGTAAGACGAGTGTTCCAGATGTGTATTGATGGATACGGACCTGCACAGATAGCGAAAGCTTTGAGAAATGACAATATTCTCATTCCCACCGCCTATGAGCAGTCCAAGGGCAAGGGCGGAACACGTCCGTTCAGAAATCCGACTTATTGGGGCGAGCAGACTATCAATAAAATGCTTGACAGGATTGAATATGCAGGACACACCGCAAACTTCAAGACCAAGAAAAAGTCCTACAAAAACAAGAAAAAAATTGATAACCCAAAGTCCGAATGGAAGATTTTTGAGAATACTCACCCTGCAATTATTTCACAGCACGATTTTGACTTAGTTCAGGAGCTTCGAAAGAACAAGCGTAGAATTCAGAAATGTGAGGAAGTCAATCCTTTTTCGGGAATGGTATACTGTGCTGATTGTGGCAAGAAAATGTATTTGTGCAGAGCAAAAAGCATTAATACTGACCAAGAACACTTAAAATGTGGCACCTATGCAAAACGCAAGAACGAGTGTTCAGCGCATTTTATCCGCACTGTTGTTCTTGAAGAACTTGTGCTAAGTGAACTGAGAAAGATTACGACCTATGTCAGAGAATACGAGGAAGAATTCGTTGAGCTTGCAATGCAGAATTCAATACAAAAGCAGTCCGCTGAACTGAAAGCGGCAAAGAAAAGACTTGCCCAATCAGAAAAGCGAGTTTCTGAACTGGACAAGCTGTTTACAAGGCTTTATGAAGATAATGTTTCTGGTAAGATTTCTGATGAGCGTTTCGAGATGATGTCGAAGAATTATGAAGATGAACAGAAGGAACTCCGACAGATTATCCCCGAATTATCTCAGTTTATTGAAGCAAGTGAGCAGAAGAATGCTGACACAGCACAGTTTATCGGAATTGTCCGCAAGTATTCCGAAATCCCGAAGCTCACTCCTGAAATTATGCACGAATTTGTTGAAAAGATTGTCGTACACGCACCTGACAAGTCAAGCGGACACAGAACACAGCAGATTGACATCTGCTTCCGTTTCAATGTTATGACAGCAACGATTACTGCTGACAGTATGATTTATGACAAAAAGAGAAAGGCTGCGTAGTTTTTCCTACGCAACCTTTCGGTACATACGATAAAACTTCTTTATCGACCGCCCCTTAAAAATCGGGGGATTTTTTATTTCTTCGGTTTTCTTGATGTAACAGCTCCCACAACTGAAAAAATGAGAAATGCACATAAATCAGCGGTTACAATAGTTGCTCCAACAGGAGTTGAGCAGAGAACGGAGAGAACTATGCCGATTCCTGCACAGATAACTGAAAGAATTGCAGAGCAGATTGTAACGCTTTTGAAGCTTTTGAACACTCTCATTGCTGAAAGGGCAGGGAAAATTATAAGTGCCGAGATAAGCAGAGAGCCGACTAAATTCATAGCAATTACAATGATAATTGCGGTTATAATGGCAATTATCAGGTTGTAGCAATCGGAATTCACGCCTGTTGCCTTTGAGAAACTTTCGTCAAAAGTTACGCTGAAAATTTTGTTGTAAAACAGCACAAAGAAAATCAGCACAACGAGGGAAAGTCCAAGGCAAAGCCACACATCTTCGGCTTTCAGCGTAAGAATTGAGGTTGAGCCGAAAAGACTGCCGCAGACATCAGCGGAAATATTGGTTGAAACAGGGAAAATATTCATCAGCATATAGCCGATTGCCAACGCACCTGCGGAAATCATTGCAATTGAAGCGTCACCACGGATTTTCGCATTTTTCCCTGTGCGGAGAATGAGAACCGCCGAAAGCACCGTGAGAGGCAGAATTATAATCATTCTGTCGGTTATTCCCGTAACTGCTGCAACTGCCATTGCTCCGAATGCCACGTGGGATAAGCCGTCGCCAATGAATGAAAAACGCTTCAGCACGAGAGATACTCCCAAAAGTGAGGAGCAGAGGGCAATGAGAAGTCCTACTATGAGTGCATACCATACCAGAGAATGGGAAAAATAATATTGCAAAGTGGTTAAAATTTCATTCATTGAAAGCCACCTCATTTTCCAGAAAACGCTGTCCTGCCTTGCTGTTTACATAGTCCTCTTTTGTGCCGAAAAACAGCTGTTTTTTCGAGATGTGGAGGATATGTGAGGCATATTTTACAGCGGAGGAAATGTCATGGGAAACCATAACAATTGTAATCCCTTTCTGATTCAGCTTGTAAATATGCTCATAGAGGTCAGTTTGTGCAATTGGGTCAAGTCCCGTCACAGGCTCGTCAAGGAGCAGCATTTTATTTGCCGCACACAATGCACGGGCAAGGAGAACTCGCTGCTGCTGACCGCCCGAAAGTTCACGGTAACAGCGGTTTTTTATGTCATCAACTTTAAGCTGAACCATTTTTTCCATGGCAAGCTCTTTTTCTTTTTTGCTGTAAAAAGGGCGAAATCCAAGCTTTGAAATGCAGCCTGAAATGACGATTTCCTGCACAGATGCAGGGAAATCTCTCTGCACAGGAGTCTGCTGAGGCAGATAGCCGATGTCCCTTGCGGAAAAGTCCTTTCCCCATTTTATTTCGCCGCTGATTTGCGGTTTAAGTCCGAGTAAAGCCTTTATCAGAGTACTTTTTCCCGAACCGTTTTCACCCAGTATGCAGAGGTAATCGCCGCTGCTTACGGTAAAATTCAGCCCCTCGGTAACAATGCCGTCCTCGTAGCCGAGGGCAACATCGGAGCATATAATTTGTTCACTCACGAAGAATATACCTCTTTCAGAATGTTGTAGTTGTTTTCCATGGCGGATTTGTAGGAATAGCCCTCCTCAATCTGCTTTTTATTCACGGATTGGATTGAGTCAAGAATGGCTATTTTCTGGGATTTATCCGCTGTATTTGATACAATCGCCTCTGCAATATTGCAGTCGGAATTTTCAATTGCAAAAATTGTATCGGCATTAAGCTCGTCCACCTTTTCCGCAAGCTGAGTTATAGTCTTGAAGCTTGCTTCCGTATCGGCGGAACAGCTTGAAAATGCGGCAAAATGGTCAATTCCGTAATCCTCTGTAAAATAGACAAAGGGGAACTGGTCGCCGAAAATCATTGTCTGATGCTTTTCGTCAAACATCATATGAAAACTTCTGTCGAGAAGCTGCAAGTCCGTATTATAGGCATTTGCCCTGTCTGAATATGTCTGTGAATTTTCGCTGTCAACGGCTGAAAGAGCCGCTGCAATATCGTTTACGCATAACTGTGCGTTGTTGAGTGAAAGCCAGATATGCTCATCATAGGCGGATTCCTCGTGATGTTCTTCGCCCTCGTGTTCTTCGCCCTCGTGTTCTTCGGCCTCGTGTTCATCGTGGTGATGCTCCCCTGCCTCTAAAAATTCGGAAAGGCTGTCCATAAGTCTGACAACTTTCATATCCTTGTTCACGGCATTTTCAAGTGCTTTGTCAACCCACTGGTCAGACACGCCGCCCACATACACGAAAACATCACAGTCAGAAATGCGAATCATATCATCGGCTGTAGGCTGAAAACTGTGTAAATCAGAGCCGTCGTCAAGGAGATATGTAATGTCGATATTTTCGCTGTCCCCTGCGATTTCCCTCGTCCAGTCATAGCAGGGGAAAACGGTGCAGACTACATTTATTTTTCCGTCATCGGAATTTGGTGCGGCATTGCAGGAGCAAAATGCCGAAATCGGCAAAATCAGGGCGGATACCGCAGAAACTAACTTTTTAAACATAATTCACCTCGTGGGAATGGCTTTCAATCCCCAATGCAAAATTGATAATCATTTTCATTTTTAGATTATACCATATTATAAGGTATTTGTCAAGGGTGAACTCTAAGCCGAAAAACTTAATTGCTGAGCCTATTTTTGTGCATATTGCTACATTTTTTTGGTAATTTCTCTACTTGACACTTTTATATAAAGGTGATATAATAAAATTATCATAAAATGTGGCGAATTTTTGAAACATTTGCACAAAATGAAAATCAAACTCAGGCTGCAACGTGTAAAGTCCCCAAACGGATTTTGTGCGTAGCTGCCGCTAATCCGCAGCTGCCGTTTGCCTGCGGTGAATCGCCATCATTACAAACGGCAAATATATCAAAAGGAGAATTATTTATCATGGGAACATTCAAATCTTTTCTCAACTCTATCCTTAATATGATTCCGGACATTCTGTTCGCTATCATTCTGCTGATTGTTGCATTTTATGCTGCAAAAATCGTAAAAAAGCTCGTTATCAAGCTTTTCGGTATCATTAAGGCAGACGCACTTCTTGCAAAAGTCGGAATAAAAGATGACGCAGCAAAGAACGCTAAGGAATTCATTGCAAAGCTTGTATACTTTGTAACATTCCTCCTTTTCCTCCCCGGTGTTCTGGATAAGCTTGGTATGCACAGCGTTTCCACACCAATTGTAAATCTTACAAACAGCTTCCTTTCATTCCTGCCTAAGCTTGTTGCAGCAGGTCTGATTCTTGCAATCGGTATTTTCGTTGCTAACATTGTCAAGGATCTTCTCCTCCCTGTTCTCAAGGCAACTAAAGTTGACAAGCTTCAGGAAAAGACAGGTATTCAGGCAACAGAGAAAACTTCTTTCTCCAATATCCTTACAAATGTTGTTTACGGCTTTATTCTGCTAATCGTTATTACATCAGCTTTGGATCAGCTTGGAGTTGCTGCAATTTCTGCTCCTACAAATGCAATTGTATCAGCTATTTTCGCAGCTATTCCCAATGTTCTCGGTGCAATTATCATTATTGCTCTCGGCGTATTCATTTCAAATCTTGTTGCTAATCTTCTCGGAAGCCTTCTCGCAGGTATCGGCACAGATTCTCTCATCGAAAAGATTACAGGCTCACCTGCAAAGAAAGTTCAGCTTTCAAAGGTTATCAGCACAATCGTTAAGTATTTAATGGTTATCATTTTCCTCGTACAGGGCATTAATGTTCTCAGACTTCCTGTTCTTGCAGGAGTTGGCGAGCTTATTCTCAGCTATGTTCCTACAGCTATCAGCATTGTTCTTATCCTTGGTCTTGGCATTTTCGCTGCAAACACAGCAGAAAAGGTTATCACATCAAAGTTCCCCAAGGCAAAGGCAGGTGCATTTATTGCTAAGGCTGTAATTTATGTAGTTCTTGGTTTCATCTGCATGAGCCAGCTCGGAATTGCCAACAAGATTGTTGAAAGCACATTCATTCTCATTATTGCATCACTTTGCTTTGCATTCGCTGTTTCTTTCGGTTTCGGCGGCAAGGGCTTTGCTGCAAATCAGCTTGAAAAGCTTGAAAAGAAGCTTGATTGCGACGATTCCAACAAGGCTGAATAATCCACATTTTATGTTTGATTTTCATTATGAAGCGTCCCATGAAAATGGGGCGTTTCTTTTTGTGTTAGTTTAAAAAAGCCTTTAGCCGTTAGCTGTATTAAAGCCGTTAGCTATCAGCCTTTAGCCGTTAGCCAATTGGTGCTGTGAATATTGCGATATACCGTCAATCTGTGTAGGGGCGGATAATATCCGCTTAGTTTAAAAAAGCCTTCAACCGTTAGCTTCACAAAAAATGGACAGCAGAAATAAATTCTACTGTCCTAAAAAAGCTAATGGCTAACAGCTAATAGCTAACGGCTCATTTAAAAATTACGCATTATTATAAATCCTTTTTCTCATAAATCTTCACAGAGATAAACCACGAAAGCAGGAAAACTGCAATAATAACAGCCATGGCAATTAATGATGTTGATACCGCAGGAAAGGGGCTGACAAGTTTATTTATCAAGTCTACACGAGAACCCATAGGTACAACAAGCACAGGTACGAGAAACGCAATTATTATGACAATAGTGCTTATTTTTGAGTCAAATCTGTATCCAAAAGGCATAGATATGGAAAATGGAAGAAGGGAAATTCCAAAACCTACAGCCCACAGTAAAATCAATGCTCTGATATTAAAATGTGATGTTCCGATTAATGATGAAATAAGATATATCACGGTATTGAATATGCTTGTTGCTATAGCTATGATTAATGCGACATCATATTTTGCATTTATATACAGTTTTCGTTCAAAAGGCAGAGATTGTGAATATATGGACCATTCGCTTTTTTCATCAGCACCATAACTTGAAAGGATTACTATTGAAATATATAATGGAATAAAAACTAAAAGTATGGGTAATAACAATCCAAATAAGCCGAAAAATAATATAATAGAGATAAAGAGAGCCTTACTTTTTTTATACATAAGAAACTCTTTTAACAACAAACCTTTCATTTTGACTTCTCCTTATTTTACAAATCCCTTTTCTCATAGATTTTTACGGATATAAGCCATGAGAGAGCGAAAAGAACAAGTACAGCGGCAATTGCAATATAAGGAAGAATATTGGTGTAGTTGGATAATTTTGCAAGTATGCCTGTGGCTTCAATTGCAGATAAAAGGAATACCGAACAAGCACCGGCTGCACCGTTGAGAAACAGCATGATTAATCTGCCTTTTTCAGAATTGAATTTGTAAGCGAGAGGGAGAAAAAATGTCGGATATATAATTCCTATTGCAAGAGATAATATAGCATAGCCTACAAGGTCTTTCAAGGAAAACTCAGCTTTTCCTATAGCTACAGTAACACCGTAAATGAGTACAACCAATACAGTCGATACAGCCGCACCTATTGCCATAACCGCATATTTTGCGGAAACTATCATCTTTCGTCCATAAGGCAAGGCAATGGAATACTGCTGCCACTTGCTCTGCTCATCATAATTGATATGACCATATAAAAGGATAGCTACAAACAGCGGAAGCATAAAAGACATAAAGTCATTACCTACACCGCCAATTCCGAATGCTATAAAGAATATAACTAATGTAACCCAGCCTTTTTTCAGCATTAAAAATTCTTTTAATAATAAACCTTTCATTTACTTTGCCTCCTTAACCATAAATATAAATAATTCTTCGATTGTAACTGGTTGTGTGTTGAATGAGTGTGGGATTTTGTCCCTGTCTACGATAGCCTCAACGCCGAATTTATTAGCCTTTTTGCCGATAATAGCGGATTTGTCAAGCTCTCTGAGCATATCCTCTGTTGTGTTGATAAAGCAGAACTGCTCTAAAAGTCTGTCCTTTTCTTCGCAAAGCATAAGCTTGCCGTTGTGGATAAATGCGATATAGTCGCAGATTTTTTCAAGGTCGCTTACAATATGTGAGGAAATGAGGATTGAATGGCTTTCATCTCTTGTGAAATCGTTGAGAATTTCCACAATTTCGTCACGGACAACAGGGTCAAGTCCGCTTGTAGGCTCATCAAGAATGAGCAGTTTTGCATCGTGAGAAAGGGCAATAGCAATACCCATTTTCATTTTCATACCCTTTGAAAAGGTCTTGAAATTCTTCTTTTCGGGGAGTCTGAATTTCGCCATATACTGGAAAAAAGTCTGCTCATTCCAGTTGTTGAAACTGTGTTTCATTACAGCGTTGATATCTTTTATAGTAAAGCTTTCGGGAATTCCAACTTCATCGAGAACAACACCGATGTCATTTTTCTGTATTGCAGTTGGTTTCTCACCGAAAATCTTAATATCGCCGCCGTCTGGACGAACAATATCAAGGAGCATTTTTATAGTTGTGGATTTGCCTGCACCGTTTTCGCCGATAAGTCCCATAATACAGCCTTTTGGCAGGTTAAGGCAGAGATTTTCAAGAGTAAATCCCTTGTATTTTTTGGTTAAATTTGTAATTTCAATAGCGTTCATAATTTAATCTCCTATTCATTATATTTTATCATATCAATTATATCATCTGTAGTCAGATTGCAGGACGCTCCGAGCTGTTTTATCTGCTCAATCAGTTCCTCAATTTTTTTCAGATTTTCCTCACGGAGCATTTCCGTATTTTTCGGGGCAACAAAACAACCCTTTGCAGGAAGTGTATAGATAAATCCCTCACGTTCCAGCTCGTCATAGGCTCGTTTCGTAGTCACCACGCTTATTCGCAAATCCTTAGCAAGGGCTCTGATTGAGGGCAATGGGTCATTTTCCTTGACCTCTCCGCTTATAATCAGATTTTTGACTTGCTTGTATATTTGGTCGTAAATCGGAGTGCCGCTTCTGTTATCTATAAAGATGTTCACTGTATCACCTCTCTTTACTGTATATATACAGTATACACAGTTAGCACAGAAATGTCAACACCTTTTTGTTATCACAAACTAACAGAAATTAAGGAAATTCCGCAATATAGGCATTGATCGGGCATTTCAGTTTTTAAAAATGGCAGGTTATGCAATAGCTATTGAAAATTAACTGTTATTATGATAGAATAAAATCATAGAAAAACGAGAGGTGATAACGTGAAAATAATTATTAACACCGATGAAAAATTTACCGATACGGAAATTATCATAAACACAAGAAGCATAACTCCCGAACTGGAAAAAATCATCGGTACATTGCGGATTTTCGACAGGCAGATTGCCGCCGTCAAGGACGATGAAGCCCACATTTTAGACGTAAACCGCATAATTTACGTGGAATCCGTGGACAGAAAAACTTTCATCTATACCGCTGACGACTGCTATGAACTAAAACAGCGGTTATACGAAATCGAGGAACAGCTGTGCCATTGCGGATTTTTCCGAGTGAGCAAATCCTGCCTTGTTCAGCTGAAATTTGTCCGTTCCCTGAAATCGGAATTGAACCGCAAAATCAGAATTACGCTGGAAAACGGCGAACAAATCATAGCTTCACGGCAATATGCCGAGGAACTGAAACGCAGACTGGGGGTAAAATAAATGGAAAACAGACCTACTATTTTAAAGTTTTTACAAAGAGTTTTTGTGATTTACGGAATTACAACTTTGATTCTGAACATTTTTACGCTGATTTTCGGCGACGCTGCAAAGGAAATGTCAACTATTTTCAGCTTTGGCAATGAGGCTTTAGGAGTAAAAACGGCTATGCAATTTCTCCTTGCGGTGGTTATATTGGTTCTGATTGAAACCCTTTTCACTACGGATATTCTCATTAAAAAAATGAAACTTCCCATGAGAATTTGCCTTGTATTTGTGAGCATTTTTGCCGTTATATCGCTGTTTGTGGCGGTATTCGGCTGGTTCCCCACAGATTTGGCTCTGCCGTGGATTATGTTCATTATCTGCTTTGCAATCAGCTCCGCCGTAAGCACAATTATTACAGCCTATTCAGAAAAACAGGAGAATAAAAAGCTTGACGAGGCTTTGAAGCGATTTAAGGGTGAGGAAAATGAAAAAAGCAATTGAAATCAAGGAAATCCGCAAGTCTTTCGGGGAGAAAAAAGTTCTTGACGGTATCGGCTTGAATATCGAAAAAGGCGAGATATTCGGACTTTTAGCCCCCTCAGGTGCAGGTAAAACTACCCTTATAAAAATTTTAACAGGACAGCTTAATGCCGACAGCGGAACTTCCATTGTAAACGGCATAAATTCCAACGCTCTCACAGGTGCGGAATGTCGTAAATTCGGCATAATGATGGACAATTTCGGCTTATATGATCGCCTTAGCTGCTATGATAATCTCAAAATTTTCGCAGGGATTTACGGCATCGGCAAGGAGCGAATTTATGAAGTCCTTGAAGCGGTGGGACTGGCGGATTCCGCTAAAAAATCCGCATCGGCACTTTCAAAGGGAATGAGCAGCCGTCTGCGGCTTGCGAGAGTTCTCCTGCACAATCCCGAAATTTTGTTTCTTGACGAGCCTGCAAGCGGTCTTGACCCTGCTGCTGCGGAGGAAATTCAAAAGCTGATTCTTGCGGAAAAATCCAAGGGCAAAACGATTTTCCTCACAACTCATGATATGGCGGAGGCTGAACTGCTCTGCGACAATATCGCCCTGCTTGACGGCGGAAAAATCGTGGAATACGGCAATCCGAGAGAAATCTGCCGCCGATACGACCACAAAAAAATGCTGAAAATCCACCTGAAAAACGGCGAGGATATGGAATTGCCCCACAATGAAAAATCCGCCGAAATCATAGCGAAAATGATGAAAAATGGCGATTTGGAAACAATTCACACTTCCGAGCCGACTTTGAAAGATGTGTTTATGGAACTTACGGGAAAGGAGCTTTCGCAATGAAAAATATTTCAGTAATTTTCCTGAAACAGTTAAAAGATACTCTTAAAAATAAAGCCATTCTGATACAGTTCGTGATGTTCCCTCTTATGGCTGTAATTATGGAAAATACGGTAAAATTCGAGGATATGCCCGAAAAATTCTTCGTGAAGCTTTTCTCCGTGATGTTCGTGGGAATGGCTCCCCTCACCTGCATTTCCGCCATAATCTCCGAGGAAAAGGAGAAAAATACCCTGCGGACGCTGATGATGAGCAATGTGAAACCCCTTGAATATCTCTGCGGAATTGGCGGCTATGTGTGGCTGATGTGTATGGCTGGCACGGCAGTTTTCGCTGTATGCGGTGGTTTTAACGGTGTGAGCCTTGTGAAATTCGTGGCAGTAATGGCGGCAGGAGTGATTTTGTCGGAACTGATTGGCGGAGTAATCGGCATTTTCAGCAAAAATCAGATGTCCGCAACCTCCGTAACCGTCCCTGTAATGATGATTTTCTCATTTTTGCCTATGCTGTCGATGTTCAACGATAAAATAGAGAAAGTTGCAAATCTGACGTATACGCAACATCTCAGCGTTTTAATCAACGGATTGGGAACTGCTTCAATTGAAGCGAAAAATCTCCTTATACCTGCGATAAATTTACTTATTGCGGTGGTTTTATTTGTCGCTGCATTCAAAAAAAGAGGAATGGAATAAAATTGCGGCGGTGGATTTTTCTGCCGCCATTTTTTTACTCAGCCAAAGGCAAACCCTACAAAATATATCAGCATACATAAGAAAAGACGGCAGAAATTAATCTACCGTCCTAAAAAAGCTAATGGCTAAAAGCTAAAGGCTTTAAAAGGCTATAAAATAAAACAAATAAGTCCGCCGCAGCCGTCATTTATAATGCGTTCAAGGGTTTCCTGCAACTTCATTCGTGCGTCAATAGGCATTTTATAAAGCTTGCTGTGAAGTCCCTCGTTGACAAGTTCGTGGAGAGATTTGCCGAAAATATTGCTCTCCCATATCTTCGTCGGGTCGTCATCAAAGCCGTCAAGGAGGTACATAACAAGTTCCTCAGACTGCTTTTCCGTGCCGACAATGGGGGCAACAGCCGTGTTTATATTGGCTTTCATCATATGTATTGACGGTGCGGAAGCTTTCAGCTTAACCCCGTATTTGCCGCCCTGCTTGATAATTTTCGGTTCTTCCAGCGTCAGTTCCTCCAGTTCAGGCATTACAATTCCATAGCCTGTTGCCTCAACTTCCTCTAATGCAGGAGCAATTCGGCTGTACTTCTTCTTGATGTCGTTCAGCTCCATAAGCAGGGGCATAAGGTCGCTTTCGCTTTCAATCTGAATCCCTGTAGCTTCACCGAGAATTTTATAAAAAAGGCTGCTGTCAAGGTCGGCTGTTATGGTAACAACTCCCCTGCCAAGGTCAATTCCCGTAGTTACCGCACTTATAATATGAGGGCATTGCTCCATAGCTTCTGCCGCATATTTCGCATCACGGACAAGGTGAATATCCTTTGCGGATTCACGGATACAGCCGAGAATTTCCGATTTCAGCCAATGACCTTTTTCAAGGGTATTAATCCAGCGAGCCATTCGGATATTGATTTCACGGACGGGGAAAGAGTAGAGAATTTCGCTTATAATTTCCCTTATATCCTCCTCGTCAAGGCTAAGACAATTGACAGGAATAACCGTTGTGTCGTATTTCTCCGAAAGCTGTGCCGCAAGTGCCTTTGCCTCGGGAGCAGAGGGATTGACGGTATTCATCACAACTACAAAGGGTTTCCCTAAATCACGGAGTTCACGGATAACACGCTCCTCACACTCCTCGTATTCCTCACGGGGAATGTCAGTAACCGAGCCGTCAGTAGTTACAACAAGTCCTATGGTGGAATGGTCGGTTATGACTTTTTGTGTGCCGATTTCAGCCGCCATATTAAAGGGAATTTCCTCGTCAAACCACGATGTCATCACCATTCTCGGCTGTTCATTTTCGATATAGCCGATTGAACTGGGCACGATATATCCCACGCAGTCAATAAGACGGACGTTGAAAACTGCACCGTCACCGATGCTTATTTCAACAGCTTCTTCGGGGATAAATTTCGGCTCAGTTGTCATAATTGTCTTTCCTGCGGCGGACTGGGGCAATTCGTCCAATGCCCTTTCACGCATAAATTCGCTCTTGATATTGGGAATTACAAGGGATTCCATAAAACGCTTGATAAATGTTGATTTTCCTGTGCGGACAGGGCCGACAACGCCGATATAAATATCTCCCCCTGTACGCTGTGCAATGCTTGTGTAAATATCTTTAGTCATATTCTGCTCCTTTATTCTTTAATGGGTATAAGCAGCATTCTGCCGTTTTCGAGGGTTGTATCGGAGAGGTCATTTTCCTCCATAATCGCCTCAACTTCGGTGCTGAATCGCTTTGCAATATCCCAGATATTTTCCTTATCCGTGCCGAAATAAAGCTTCACAGCATAGTCGCCGTCACGCTGTTTCTTTGCGGAATCATCAACGGAAAGGGCGGTAAGTGCGTTGAATCCCGATGAATCCGAAAGGGTAATATTTACCGAAATATCGGCTCTTGCGGTGAGAACTCCCGTGTCGGAGATATTGTAGGATACCGATATATCGCTGATTTCAGCCGATACTGCTCCTTTTGTCATATCGTCGCCGATGCTGACGGTTTCCTCAAATGCCTCGTCACGGTCGGGCATTGTAATAGCTCCGCTGCTGTCAGCTGCCGCCATTGAATAGGTGAGCATACCCGAAATAATCACGGATTTTCCGTCATTTCCCACTCTTGTATTGATATTTTTCGGTGAACACCACATTGAAAAAATACGCTCAGGAACTCCCTCGCCCTGTGCAAGCTGTGCCGTATGTCTTAGGCTTTCTGCATAAATTACAGGGGGATTATTTGTGCGGATTTCCGAAAATTCCGACTCGCAGGGATAAATTGTCGAATATGCGTCACATACTGCCATAACCTCGGATATTTTCACACAGCGGCACATAAGCTTTATTTCAGGCTCAATTTTCAATGTGCGGTTTTCGCCGTTTTTATCGGCTATAAGGGTAATATTACAGCCTGTGGTCTTGGCGGAAACATTGCAGATAAAGGCTTCATCAATGCCCTCCATATCCACAATCTGGCTGAATGGCAGGGTTAATTCAAGGGGTTCGGGAGCAGCTTCTGCGGCATATAAAATTTTGAGAAAAATCTCACCCTTGGCAAGAAGTTTACCCGAAATGATTTTCTTTTCGATTGGGGAAATCCTCGTATCACAGCGGATTATGCTGATTACAGGGGGCTGAGTTGAGGGGATTTCCATTTCCTCCGAAAGCTGAATTGTCTTATCTCCGCAGATTTTCTGTGAAATATACTTCATCGGGGATTTTTTCAGCTGAATATTCATACCTGTGGCATCACAGATGATTTCCTGCTTTTTTTCGCCAATTACGGTAATTTTCACCGATACCGCACCACGGACATCAAGACGGCGTTTATTCACCGCACGGAAGTTCACGTGGTCAGCCTTGGGAGTGATAAGCACATCGGGGCAATCGGGAGATTTCCCCAGTTCTACGGACTTTGTGTAGGTCTGCTTCTGGCTTATGCATTGGAGAGCAGAACTGTTTTCGCCGCAGTAGATAAGGCGGATTTCACAGCTAAGCTCATAGGAAAGAGTGCTGCCGTTAATGGAATAGTCAACGACTGTCGGGATAATTTCGCACCGCACAAGACGGAAAATATCGGGGAAGTAGTCGGGGAGAATGTAGTCAAGCTCCACCCCCTGCTCCTGCAAGCCGTTGTAAATGATTTCCTCCGTTGGGATTGTTTCTCTGCTGATTTTTAAAGTCATAATTAACCTCCTTAAAAGCTTTGTACCATTATATTCACTTGTTCAGAGATTAATGCTTATTTTTGCATAAAGCTGTTAGCCTTTAGCCGTCAGCCATTAGCCGGCGGCTAATACGTACCTATGCAATTGCCTATGTTCCGTGATTGTATGCAGGTACGAACACAATAAAAGTAAAGACTAATTTAAGGGCATCTCTAAAAATCGTCATAACGCACAAATTAAACAGCAAATTTTATAAGAACAATCAGTCGTATTCCCTTGAAATTATTGCGAAAATGTGTTATAATAATAGTGCATATTATATTTTTATATGGGGGTTGAGTTATGACCGCTAAAGAAGAATTCATAAAAATCTATACCGAAAACATCAAGCGAAAAGGTGCAGACAAATTGCTGGAATATCTGGAAAAATCGGACTTTTTCACAGCTCCGAGCAGTACCCGCTACCACGGCTCATATGAGGGCGGATTGGTGGAACACAGCGTAAATGTCTACCATTGCCTTAAAGATTACCTCTCACGCCCAAGAGTTAAAGAAACTTATGGTATGAATTACTCCGAGGAAAGCATCGCAATTGTTGCCCTGCTCCACGATTTGTGCAAGATAAATTTCTATACCACCGAGCTTCGCAATAAGAAAAACGAGGTAACAGGAAAGTGGGAACAGGTGCCATTCTACGCTATAAATGACACATTGCCCTATGGTCACGGCGAAAAATCCGTGTACATCATTTCAGGCTATCTCTACGGTGAGGGACGGCTCACCCGTGATGAAGCCTGTGCAATCCGCTGGCATATGGGATTTTCGGGAATTGAGGATAAAAACACAATCGGCAAGGCTCTTGAAATGTATCCTCTTGCTTTTGCTCTACACGTTGCTGATATGGAGGCTTCATATTTTATCGAGGGTTCTAACAAATAATATACACACAAACATATCTGAAAGGGGTATTTAATTATGAATTGGTATGATAACGCCATAATTTATCACATTTATCCGCTTGGTTTCTGCGGTGCACCTAAGTTCAACGACTTCGGCAGCGAGGTTTCCTATCGCCTTGACAAGGTGATTGACTGGATTCCCCACCTTAAAGAAATGAACGTAGACGCTGTTTACTTCGGACCTGTTTTTGAGTCCGTTGAACACGGCTATGACACGGTAGATTACAAGAAAATTGACCGCCGTCTTGGCGATAACAACTCTTTCCGCTTCATCTGCGATAAGCTTCACGAGGCAGGTATCAGAGTTATCCTTGACGGTGTTTTCAACCACGTTGGAAGAAAATTCCCACAGTTTGTTGATATACAGGAAAAAGGACAGGGTTCGGGCTATTGCGGCTGGTTCCAGAATTTAAATTTCGGCGGTCAGTCACCCTGCGGCGACCCATTCTGGTATGAGGGCTGGAACGGTCATTATAACCTTGTAAAGCTGAATTTGCAGAATGTAGGGGTATGCGACCATATCATTGACGCTGTCAATTACTGGATTGAATCCTTTGGAATTGACGGTATCCGCTTTGATGCCGCTGATTGTATCGACTTCAATTTCTTCAAGAGAATCCGTGATTTCTGCAAGGGCAAAAAGCCTGATTTCTGGCTTATGGGCGAAATTATCCACGGCGATTACAACCGTTGGGCAAATCCCGATATGCTGGACAGCGTTACAAACTACGAGTGCTACAAGGGTTTGTGGTCATCTCACAATGACAAGAACTACTTTGAAATTGACTATTCAATCAATCGTCAGTCAGGTGCAAACGGCGGTATTTACAAGAATATCAACCTTTACACCTTTGCGGATAACCACGATGTAAACCGTCTTGCAAGTACCGTAAACAACCCTGCACATCTCCCCCTTATCTATACTCTTATGTATACAATGCCCGGTATTCCGTCAATTTACTATGGTAGTGAGTACGGCATACAGGGACGCAAGGAGAATAATTCCGACGATAATCTCCGCCCCTGCCTCCACCTTGCAGATATGGAGCGTGAAAATATCGACCTTTACAAGCACATTGTAAAGCTTGGCAGAGTTTACAAGGCATATCCTGCACTCCGCACAGGCGGCTATGAGAAAATGCAGATTACAAATCAGCAGCTTCTTTTCAAAAAGGTTCTCGGTGACCAGACAGTTTATGTAGCTCTCAACCTTGCGGATTATCAGTATGACCTCAATTTTGGCACACATCTCCCTGCCCTCGTTGACGTTTTAAGCGGTAAGCCAATTGATGTAAACAACGGCAATGCGCATATTTCTATGCAGCCATTTACAGCAATGATTATCGTTGCTGATGATATTGTGAATAATCAACCCGAGGCTGCTCCTGCTTATAAGGAGGACGCTTTCGAGGAAACGGAAGTTGTTGTGGGCGGTATATATCACCACTACAAGGGCAACGAATACGAGGTAATCGCTGTTGCAAATCATACTGAAACTAATGAGGAGCTTGTAATTTACAAGAGCCTTTCAGATGAGAGAATATGGGCAAGACCAAAGGCTATTTTCTGCGGAAAATCCAGCGACGGCACTATGATAAGATTTGTTAAGATTAACTAATACCCAAAAACAAACCGAAATTGCGGGCGGATAATATCCACCCCTACATAGGATTACGATATATAGCCAATCTGTAGTGGAAGTTTGTACCGTGTCCTATATTTTGATTTTTCAGATAAAAACGTACATTTAATGCACAAAAGGGGGCGAGAAATGAAGCGTGTAACCTTAGTGCGGCGTATAGTGGCTTTGTTTCTTGTCCTGACAATTATCCCGTTGCTTTTGTCGTGCAGTCAGATTGCAGAAACGGACAATAAGCAATTAAACGATTTTTCTCAGCAGGTTACAAGCAGCGATTTTTCGGGCTTGACAGCTTTAATTCAAGCCGAAAAAATACTGCCGCAGAATACCACAAGAATTGCCCGATGCGATTCATCAGGCAGACAAATTCAGCTGAAATACGTTGACTACTTTATTAAAAGGAATAATTTTCTTTTATATGCCGCTGCCATATTGTATATTGCGTTGTTTTACATCGCCTGTAGGATATGCAGCAGCCGAAAATTTATAATCAAGTATATACATAATCAGGACGGATACAAAAACAGACCTTCGTTTTATTGATTAATTAAAATTACAATATTACGGAGGAAAATAAAATGTTTAAAATTGTGCTTATAATTGTATGTGTATTAATATTTGTGGGAATGCTTGCCATTGACTTTTTTATTTCAAAGGATATGAACCGCCCCGCAAAAAGCGATGAATCTGAAAAAAAGACAGAAGAATAATATATCCGCTATAATCAGCGGCGGATATACATAATCATACAGCGGCGGGAAATTTTTCCTGCCGCTTTTTTTTAGAGATGCCCTTAAATTTGTGTGATATTTTCCTATGCAAATTCGTTTTATATATAGAACCGGTTCAGAAAGGAGGCTGCCCATGACGAAAAATGATATGGAATTGTTGTATGATAAGTACAGCGGTTCGGTGTATCGCCTTGCTGTCAGCTATTGCAAAAATACCGCTGATGCGGAGGATATTGTTCAAGAAGTCTTTATGAAGCTTTTTTCTGCGGATATGGATTTCCCCGATGAACGCTCCGAAAAGGCATGGATTATGACGGTAACTGCCAACAAATGCCGTGATATGCTCCGTTCCCTTGCTTATAAATGTTTTCACCATTCCGTTGCACTTGAGGACGCTGACCTGATATATGAAACACCACAGGAAAGTGCAGTTTATCATGCCGTTATGGGACTCCCTCCGAAATATCGCATTGTTATTCATCTGTATTACTATGAGGGATACTCAACGGCAGAAACGGCAAAAATTATCGGTATATCCGAAACTGCGGTACAGACACGGCTGTACCGTGGGCGAAATCTGCTGAAAAAATCTCTCGGAGAGGATGTGTGCGTATGAATATCAACGACTATAATAAGGTGATTGACCGCCTTTCACCAAGTGCGGAATGCAGAAATGAGGTTCTTAATATGAAAAAACAAAGGAAAAATAAAAAGCTTAACAAAAAGGGAATTGCGGTAATTACAGCTGCGGCAGTTGCCGCCTGCGGTGGTACGGCGGTTTATGCGGCTGAAAAGCTTGGTGCTTTTGACAGAGTGAACAAAACACTTGAAGAAACGATTGTTCTTTCTGACGGAACGGAACTTGAAAAGGATAAACTTGCAGAACTTGATTACAACCAAATTTCCGATTCTGCACAGGTATTTACTGAGCCAATCAGCTTTGAGGGCGAGGAGTTTTCAATTTCAATCGAAAGCGTATACTGTGACGGAAATACTGTAATGCTGGGACTTACGGGCAGTCTTAACAATGGAAATCCCAATGGCTTTGAGTACATCAAGTTCAGACCTGTTCTGAAAATAAATGACAAGGTTTACAGCGATAATTCCGACATTTACAGAGAAGTTATGATGGCAAGGGGCAAATTCTATCTTGCCGAGGGAACGACAAACAGCTTTGTTGGACATTTTCAAATAACATTGGACGAAAAACATAAAATAACCGAGCCTGAAAGTATGACATTCAGCTTAAAGGATTTTGTTCCCAACAGCGAAATTTACGGTGTTCCTACGGAAAATTCCGCAAAGCTTAAAGATGAATTTTCAGTACGTTTCACCGTTACTCCCGATGAAAGCCAAATCCGTCATATAAATCATACCTTTACCGACAGCGAAGGCTATTCCGTAACAATTTTTGATATATCACCTGTGGCAATGGAATTGCAATGCTTTGAAACAAATGAGGAAATTGCGGAGCGTATTCCTTACATTAAAAATCATAGCGACAGCAAAGTTATTTCCGTATTTACTGACGGAAACGGCAAGGAACTTGAATCTATCGGTATGCGTGAACCAAAAAAGCGTGAGGACGGCACTTTTGCGTCATTCCGTCAGCCGCCCACATCTGATATAATCAATATTAAATATTATGACGTATATCATCCTGACGAAAACGGAGAACCTGCCTTTATTCACGAAATGACAATTGACCTTGAAAATCTGACAGTTGTTGAATAATGAATTTTTGCAGTCTTTATTAAGCGGTAGTTTTTACGACTACCGCTTATTTTATTGTATTAATATAGGAAATGCCAATAAAAAAGGCGGCAGAAATAAATTCCACCGCCATTATAATTACGCATTACGAATTACGAATTATTCAATACCTGCCTGCTGTTTTGCAGCTGTGAGAGTGTTCTTCATAAGCATAGCTATTGTCATAGGACCTACGCCGCCGGGAACAGGTGTTATGTAGCCTGCAACCTTTTCAGCTGACTCGAAATCAACGTCACCGCAGAGTTTACCGTTTTCATCTCTGTCCATACCAACGTCAATTACTACAGCACCCTCCTTAATCATATCACCTGTAATAAACTTAGCCTTGCCGATTGCCACAACGAGAATATCAGCAGCCTTGCACTCCTCTTTGAGGTTCTGCGTTCTGGAATGGCAGATTGTAACTGTGCCGTTCTTCTGTAAAAGAAGCATTGCCTGTGGCTTGCCTACGATGTTTGAACGTCCAACAACTACGCACTTCTTGCCTGAAATGTCAACTCCTGTGCTTTCGATAAGACGCATAACTCCCGCAGGTGTGCAGGGCAGGAATGAATATTCGCCAATCATAATTTTACCAACATTTTCGGGGTGGAATGCGTCAACGTCCTTTTCAGGGGAAATTGCATTAATAATTGCCTTTTCGTCAATGTGCTTAGGCAGAGGGAGCTGAACGAGAATTCCGTTAACTCTGTCGTCACGGTTGAGAACATTTACAAGGTCAAGAAGCTGTTCCTGTGTTGTGTTTTCGTCGAGAGCATACTCAAAGGACTGGAAACCTACAGCCTCACAAGCCTTTTTCTTGTTGTTAACGTAAACTCTTGATGCGGAATCGTTGCCAACGATTACAACTGCAAGACCTACTTTAAGTCCCTTTTCATCTCTGAGCTTTGCAGCCTCGTCTGCAACCTCCTGCTTAACTGCGGCTGATACAGCCTTTCCATCAATAATCTGTGCCATTTTAAATTTTCCTCCTTGATATATTAGCTTATATTTGCTTATTAATCATCATCTGAATCAGAATCGCTGTCGGAATCATCGGAATCGTCGGAATCCTCCGAATCATCATCAGTTCCCTCGTCATCTGAATTATCGTCATCATCTTCATCGTCAAGTATGCCTATTTCGTCATCATCATCTTCATCATCAAGTATGCCGATTTCATCGTCGTCATCGTCATCGGGAATGCCCATACCTTTCATACTCTTTCTTCTTGTTTCCTCAATGAGCATACGGGATTCCTCTGTTGAGGCATAAAGCACAAAGCTTTCGGGGTCACGCTTGACTTTGAATCCAATGATAATCTGCAATAAAACAGATGCAATGAAAATAACAATTGAAAGTGCCTGTGAAACTCTGATACTTCCAATCATAAGGCTGTCTGTGCGGAGTCCCTCTACAACGGCTCTTTCAAGTCCGTACCAAGCCATATACATAAGGAGTAACTGTCCGTCATAGCGTCTTCTCTTTGACCAGAAGGCAAGGAGAGCAAATCCCAGCAGACACCAGATTGACTCATAGAGGAAACAGGGGTGAACAGGGTCGCTCCATACCATTTCAAGTCCGTTTTCGTACATTGAACCGCCAACCTGCATTTCAGCGTTGATAACCTGCTGAATTCTTCCGCCTGTCATACCTAAGAATGAATTTGTATTTACGCCGAAAGCCTCCTGATTAACAAAGTTGCCCCAGCGTCCGATACCCTGACCGATGAGAAATCCCATAACCGCAACATCAAGCATGGGTAGCATCTTGATTTTCTTGATTTTGCATATGAGAAGTCCCACAATCAATGCACCGATAAGTCCGCCGTATATGCCTAATCCGCCGTTTCGGGTGTTAATTATGGCAAGAAGTGTGTCCTTGAAACTGTCGCTTTTGTATTCGCTCCAGTTGAATATTACATAGTAAAGTCTTGCACCGACAATTCCGCCGATTACTCCGCCCAGAACTGCATCAATTGCCCTGTCGGCATCAATTCCGAAGCGTTTCATTCTCGGGAAACAGTAAAGCACCGCAAGGGCAAGTCCCAAGGCAATAAATATGCCGTACCATTGAATATCAATTCCGCCGATTGAAAAGGCTGTGGGCTTAATCTCAAATTCCCAGCCCAATTTCGGGAATTGTATTTCATTTGGGTTTGAAATCATTTGTGATAATGTCATCTTTTAACGTCCTTTCATATTTTCTCTATTACCGACAATACGGTTTTCTCGGAAAGAAGTTCCGATTTTATGAATTGAAGAACGTCCTCCGCCGTAAGTTCGGAAACTGTATCAACTACATCAAAAGGCTTAAATCCTGCCATATGGGAACTAATCATAGCCGAAGCCATAGCAGTTACATTGCAAAGCTGTCTTACCAAATCACCATAGGCAGCCTTTTTAATTCTGCTGAACATCTTTTCGTCAATTCCCTCTGCGGATATACGCTGAATTTCTTCAAACAGAGCCTCTCTTACCTTGTGGGGATATTCCGATTCACCGCTGAAAATCACGGAGAAATAACCCTCTCCTGCGAATACCTCACCGCCAAAGCTGTTGTTTATGATTTCTTCTGAAAGAAGTCGGTTATACATTTCAGTTGAGGCATCTGTAAGGTAAGAAACTGCAAGAGTTGCAATCATTTCCTTTCTGAGGAAATTTTCGCTGTCGGGGCGGCATTTAAATCCCAAATGGAAAATAGATGCACCAATATCATTTTTCTCTGTAATTTCAGCCTGCACAATTGTGTCGGGTTCATCGGGGAATACGGTTTCAAGCCCCTTATCCTCACAGGGACGGAGCAGTTCATCGCATATTGCAAGAACTTCTTCCTCGCTGATATTTCCCGCAATTGACAAAGTCATATTGTTGAGATTATAGAAAGTGTCGTAGCATTTGTAAAGCAAATCCGCATCAATTTTCGCAATGCTCTCCTGTGTGCCTGCAATGTCAATCTGAATGGGGTGGCTGTGATACATTGATTTCAGCATATTGAAGAATACCCGCCATTCGGGATTATCATTTGTCATACAGATTTCCTGCCCGATTATGCCCTGTTCCTTATCCACATTTTCCTTGGTGAAATAGGGTTTCTGCACGAAATCCAGAAGTATGCGGAGATTTTCCGTGTAATTCTGTGTGCAGCTGAAAAGATAGCAGGTCTTGTCAAAGGAAGTGTAGGCATTGCATTGTGCACCTGTAGCGGCAAAAAGCTCAAATACGCCGCAATCCTCATTTTCAAAGAGTTTATGCTCTAAGAAATGGGCAATGCCGTTGGGAACTTCCGTGTAATTTTCATCGGCTGCAAGCTTGAATGTTGTATTCACAGAGCCGTATTTTGTGCCGAAAAGCGCATAAACTGTGCTGAATCCGGGCATTTCACGGATATATATATCAAGTCCGCTTTTGTGCTTTACGTGTACGCAGCTGTCGCCTGTGCGTTTGCTTGTGATAATTTCTCTGCTCATTTATTCAGCCTCCTTATTCAGCATATGGTAAGTGCTGTCAAGTCTGACATTAACAGCAGCAGCGGCAATACGCTCCTTTGTAACGGCAAAAAGCCTTTCAAGGTATTCATTCGGAGAGGTGTATTCATTTCTGAAAAAGCAGTCGGTATACCACGAAATATAGGAACTGTGAGTATCGCCGAATGAAGTATAGGCATTTTCAAGGGCAAGAAATGCACTCTGAAGCTCCTCGTCTGTGATATTGCCCTTGCGGATTTCATCAAGCTGATTGTGGATTTCAGCAGTTGCCTTTTCAATATTTTCACGCTCAACTCCGCAATCAGCTGTAATGGTTTTCTTGTATTCGCTCATGGAGCAGGCACAATAATAGCACAGACTCAGCTTTTCACGGACATTGACGAAAAGCTTTGAAACTGGACTTCCGCCGAAAATGATGCACATAAGATGAACAGCGTCTATATCGTCTGTATCGAATTTAAAGGTCATCGCCATTTTTGCCTGTCTTACGTCAAATTCTTCCTGTACCAACACAGGCTCAGGCTTTATGGGACTTGGAGAATAGAAAGTGTGGGAAGCAGAATTTCTCTCAATTTCTCCGAATTTTTCACGGAAAACCTCCTGCACACGGTTGTCAGCATCGGGAGATACAAAGCAAATTTCAATCTGTGCCGTGCTGAGAAGTTTTTTATAGGCTTCATATGCGGATTTCGGAGTAACTGCCTCCACCTGTTCACGAGGACCGTATCCGCCATATCGGATAGGCTCGCCCTCAAAGGCTATTTCACGTGCTTTTACAAGGGTATATTCACGCTTGTTGTTGAAACGTGAGTCGATAATATCGAGGATTTCCTTTTTGCTCAATCTGAAAACGCTCTCGTTAAAGCCGTTTTCATCGGCAAATGGACTGAAAAGACTGTCAGTAATAAGCTCCGTCATTTCAGCAGTTATATCCTCCCCGTCAATGGCAAAACGGCTGCAAAGCCAGTTTGCGGAAAGGCTCAGCACCTGCATATCGCCACGGATAGCCGACGATGATGAAAAGCCTGCACCGTAAAGTTCTGAAAGCCGCTCATTCATAGCTGCTATGCTGTTAAGCTTTGAATTTGCATCGCTGATACAATTCACCGCAACGGAATTATCAGAGGCATTTTCACCCATTGGGACAATCATCATAAGCTGTAGAGAGCAGCTGTTGAATTTCTTATCCACAACGGAAGTAAAGCCGATATTACTGCCAATCTCCGTTCTTGTATAATTCATATTTATATCGCACTCCTTTATATTGGGATTACATATAGATAACCACATTATATTATAACATAAAAAATGTAAAATTACCATACGTTTCAGATATTTTTAATTAGTTTAATTAAAAGCTTTTAGCTTTTAGCCGTTAGCTGGCGGATAATATCCGCCCCTACAAAATAAATCAGCACACATAAGAAAAGACGGCAGAAAAATTCCACCGTCCTTATCAATTCTTAATTCTTAATTCTTAATTCTTAATTTAATTACGCATTACGAATTGCCGAAAAGTCATCTCCGAATAAATCCGACAGGGACTTTTCCTTTTCAATCAGCTGTAACTTCTGTATCCGTTTCAGCTGTTTTATGGCATATTCAAGCCTTGAAGCCTCACTTCTGCCGTTGCAGCTCCACACAGCCATAATCTCCACAGGGGGATTTGCTCTGGTGAATTTCGCTCCTTTGGAATTCCCCGAAATTCCCGAATGTTCCGCAAACCGCCGTTTCATATCCGTGGTAATTCCCGTGTAAAGCCGTTCATCACGGCATTTTATGATGTATACAAAGTATTCTTTGCTCACTTCTGCTTGATTTTAAATGCACTGTTTGTTATCTTTGAAGCGTCAAAGCCTTTCTTCTCACGCTTTTCACGGCGAGGCTTATTCTGCTTTCTCTGCTCCTTTTTCTGCTGCTCTTTCTTCTCAGCTTCATCGTCAAGACGCATTGTAAGGGCAATTCTGTTTCTCTTTACGTCAACTTCGAGAACTCTTACCTTTACGATTTCGCCTACCTTTACAGCTTCAAGTGGATGCTTTATGTATCTGCTGCAAAGCTGTGAAATATGAACAAGACCGTCCTCGTGAACGCCGATGTCAACAAATGCACCGAAGTCAATGATATTGCGGACAGTTCCCACAAGTTCCATACCCGGCTTTAAATCCTTGATTTCCATAACATCGCCGCTTCTGAGAAGTGGAGGGGGAAGTTCATCACGGAGGTCACGTCCCGGCTTTTTAAGTTCACCGATAATATCCGTGAGAGTAGGCACACCAATGCCCAGTTTTTCGCTGATTCCGTCCATATTCAGAGAATCTGAAACTGCAATTCCGCCGCCTGCAACATCGGCAAGGGTAAATCCGCTTTCGCTGATAAGAGCCTCAGCTGCCTTGTAGCTTTCGGGATGAACTGCTGTATTGTCAAGAGGATTTTTTCCGTCACGTACACGGAGGAAGCCTGCACACTGCTCAAATGCCTTTTTACCAAGCTTCGGAACTTTCATAAGTTCCTTTCTGTCGGTAAATCTGCCGTTTTCTTCACGGTATGCAACGATATTCTTCGCAACTGCGGAATTGATACCTGCAACGTATGAAAGAAGTGAATGTGAAGCTGTATTAAGGTCAACACCTACAGAGTTAACGCAGTCCTCAACAACTCCCG
Source organism: Ruminococcus sp. (assembly GCA_045539715.1). Classification (GTDB taxonomy): domain Bacteria; phylum Bacillota; class Clostridia; order Oscillospirales; family Ruminococcaceae; genus Ruminococcus. The sequence goes on from JAZQFV010000113.1 coordinate 100,602, forward strand.
AAAGAGCGTCGCTCATACGTGCCTGAGGCATATCGTGCTGATACTGACCGACACCAATTGCCTTTGGCTCAATTTTAACAAGCTCTGCAAGAGGGTCCTGCAAACGTCTTGCAATTGAAACCGCACTTCTGAGGGAAACGTCATAGTCGGGGAATTCCTCAGCCGCAAGCTTTGATGCGGAATAAACAGACGCACCTGCCTCGCTTACAACGATATAGCTGACTTTCTGCGGAATTTCGCTGATAACCTCAGCGGCAAACTGCTCTGTTTCACGGGATGCAGTACCGTTTCCGATAGAAATTGTAGTAACGCCGTGCTTTTCGATAAGTTCCTTGATAATCTTCTTTGAAAGGGCGATATTTGTCTTTGGACCCGGTGTGCAGTATACAACATTTGTATCAAGAACTTTACCTGTAGCGTCAATTACAGCAACCTTACAGCCTGTACGATAACCTGGGTCAAGTCCGAGAATTACGCTGTTTTTAAGCGGCGGCTGGAGAAGAAGCTGACGGAGATTTGATGCAAATACCTTGATTGATTCTTCAGCGGCATTTGCTGTCATTTCTGAACGGATTTCACGCTCAATTGAGGGGAAAATCAGACGCTTATAGCCGTCCTCAGCGGCAGCACGTACAAGCTCACCGCAGGCATTGTTAGCCTTTACGTATTTAGCTAAAATTATATCAGTTGCAACTGTTTCGTCAAGAACAATTGACACCTTTAAGAAGCCCTCTTTTTCGCCTCTGTCAAGGGCAAGTACACGGTGATTTGCCACACTTGAAACGGCTTCGGAATAGTCGTAATAGTTTGTGTAAACGCTTTCAGCCTCGGCATCAGCAGCCTTTGAAACCATAGTTCCCTTGTCATTTGCGGCTGAACGGAGCTTTTTACGGAGTTCCGCATCATCTGAAATATCCTCAGCAATAATATCCATTGCACCCTGAATAGCAGCGGCAGCGTCGGGAACTTCCTTTTCCTCATTTACAAAAGCAGCAGCCTCGTCCTCGGGATTTGTGGAGTTATCCTGTGCCATAATAATAACTGCAAGAGGTTCAAGTCCCTTTTCACGGGCAATGCTTGCTCTTGTACGTCTTTTCGGCTTGAATGGGCGGTAAATATCCTCCACCTCAACGAGAGTAACAGCGGCGGAAATTGCATTTTCAATTTCGGGAGTCATTTTCTCCTGCTCAGTAATAGCTGTGCGAACTTCCTCCTTACGCTTTTCAAGGTTGCGGAGGTATGTGAGTCTGTCGGAAAGTTCACGGAGAATCTGGTCATCAAGAGAGCCTGTAACTTCCTTACGGTAACGGGCAATAAATGGGATTGTAGCACCCTCGTCAATGAGGTTTACCGTGTTGTCAACCTGCTCTTGTCTGAGTGAAAATTCCTGTGCTAAGGTTTTGTTAATATCCATAATTTATCCTTCCTTTATCTGATTATCCGATGATTGATTTATTCTGTCTACCCAAGAAAACATGGTCTTTGCAATGTCCCTGTAAACTGTAATATTATTTTTCTCATTGAGAATTTCGTGCCGCATATTGTCAAAAAGTCGGTGAGAAATGCTGTCATATCCCATTTTGCGGAGTTTGTCAACAGCCTTGTAGAATTTCTTTTCCGACAGCATAACGGGGTCTTTTTTGCCCGATAAAAAGCGTATAGGCAGCTGTGGGGAAGTGACTTTCCAGCCACGTCTGCTGTATGCCTCTTTCAGCATATACATAAATGATTCGTAGGCACTTAAAGTGTACACATAATTTGAAAGGGGATTAGCATTAAGTTCCTCTACAATTTCCTTGCGGCTTGTAAGCCATGAACGTGGAGTTGTGCCGAATCCTTTATTGAAAAGCTTTTCTGCGGCAGCTTCAACCTTGTCGATTTTATTTCTCAAATCTCCGCCCTTTGAAATTGCCGAACCGATTGCACGGACGGGAGCACTGAGTGAGCTGTATGGCGGAGTTCCAAGGAGAATAAGTCCGTCAATTGCATTGTCATTTTCTTTAAGGAAACATCTTGCACCGATAGAACCCATACTATGACCAATCATAAAGCAGGGCAGCACGATATATTCCTCGTGAATAATCCTGTTAAGCTGTGCAATATCTGAAACTAAGCCCTCGCCGCCGTTTTCATACATAAAGCCTAAATCACCCTCCTCACGGATACTGTGACCGTGGCCACGGTGGTCGTGAATAACGGAGATAAAACCCTGTTCGGCGAGATAGTCCATAAAGTCGTAGTAGCGTTCCTTATATTCGTTCATACCGTGAAGAATCTGAACAACGCCGTAGATGTTGCCCGAGGGAACTGCGGCAACGGCGGATATATTCAATCCGTCAAAATCCGATATAAAACTTAAATCTTTTAATCCTGCATTTATCATAAATTCACCTATTATGTCATTGGCTGTGGGGTTTACCCTGTTTGTGAAATGATGCTGCTCAAAAAAAGCAACTATTACTATTTTACCACATTACAGAAAAAAATGCAAGTTTTTTTATAAAAAAGCCGTCAGCCCTCAGCTTTTTTGCGTTCTATCCGCCCCTGCAAAAAACATCTTCCGTCAAAATATTACAAATTGTTACAATTATTGAAATCCCTTGCATTTTATGTAATTATTGTGTAAAATATAAGTAGGCGTTTTTATAAGGACAGGGGTTGTACAAAATTTCTTGTAACCTTTTTGTAACCTTTGCGCCCAAAATTATCCGCAAAGAAAAATATAGCGGAAAATAAGACAACAAAACGAAATCAGACGGAAAAGCATAAGCTACACGCCCTTTACCGATTATGGCAAAGGGGGTTTTTCGCTGTCTGCCTGATTTCCCGAAAAGGGTGATAAATTAATGGTTTTCAGCAGTCTGGAATTTATATTCCTGTTCCTGCCTGCATTTTTGCTGTTGTACGGAACTGCTTCAAAAAAATATAAAAACTCGGTAATTTTCTTAGGAAGCGTATTTTTCTACAGTATGGGCTTCCGTGGTGAGGGGCTTGAAAATCAGCTCATTAAAACCTCGCTTTTCCTGCTAACTATCCTGTTCAATTTCATCATTGGAGAGTTTATACAAAATTTCCGAAAAGCCTCAAAATTCTGGCTTGTCGTCGGAATAATCTATAACTTCTCCCTGCTGATTTTCTTTAAATATACAGGATTTTTACTTGAAAATATAAATAATCTCTTTGGTGCGGATTTACTTGTAAAAAATATTATCCTGCCAATCGGTATAAGTTTCTACACTTTTCAGAATGTGTCGTATATCATTGACGTTTACCGAAAAGATGTGGAAAGCGAAAAAAGTTTCATCAACTACGGTGCGTATATCAGTATGTTTCCGCAGCTTATTGCAGGCCCTATCGTTACATATTCCACCGTTGCAAAGGAACTTAAATCCCGTACCCACACAATAAGCAAGGTCGAAAACGGCTTGAAAACTTTCACTATCGGTCTTGGCTATAAGGTTCTCCTTGCCAATCAGATTGGCGGATTGTGGAGCGAACTTTCAATGATAGGCTATGAGAGTATTTCATCGGGGCTTGCGTGGATGGGTATTATTGCCTACTCTTTCCAGCTTTACTTCGACTTTATGGGATATTCCTTTATGGCTATGGGACTTGGCGAAGTTATGGGCTTCAATATCCCCAAAAACTTCGATTATCCATACTTATCCGTCACAATGTCCGAATTCTGGCGTAGATGGCATATCACTCTCGGCAGCTGGTTCAGAGAGTACATCTACTTCCCCCTTGGCGGCAGCCGCTGTGACAGCAAGGCAAAAATCGTCCGCAACTTCTTTGTTGTATGGCTTTTCACAGGTGTATGGCACGGTGCAAGCTGGAATTTCATTCTCTGGGGACTTGTGCTTTTCGCCCTCATTATGATTGAGCGATTTTTCATCGGCAAATTCCTCAACGAATTCAAGCTTATCGGTCATCTCTATATGTTCCTCGCAATTCCCCTTACATGGCTGCTTTTCGCCATTGAAGATTTCGGGGATTTGGGAGTATACTTCAACAAGCTTTTCTGCATTTCAATGGAAAGCGATGTTATTATCAACGAAAATGACTACGTGAAATACTGGGGCATCTACGGAAAATACTTCATTGCAGGAGTGATTTTCTCCACAAGATTGCCCGAAATGATATATAAAAAGATAAAGAACACGCCATTCTGTGCAATTCTGCTTCTCGCTGTATTCTGGGCAGCGGTTTACTGTATGTACATGGGAATGGACGATGTGTTTATGTATTTCCGTTTCTGATATGCGGATTAAGAAAAGAGAACCCCGAAATAAATCCGTATTGAAATTTTATGTGTGAACAAAACGGCGGAATGATTTTCAGATATTCCGCAAAGTCAAAGGAGAAAATTCGTAAATGAAAAAATCTAAACAGAATTTATATACCATACTGCTTATTTTCACCTGCTTTATTGCGTCCCCTTTCATTTTCCACAAAATCTGGAAGGAAAGTGCAGAGGCTAAAAAGAAGGTTGAACTCCCACCGCCTACAGTAAGCAGTTCCGCAAATGTCGACACAGACAGCGATAACGGCGGCAATTCCAATTCAGCTGAAAACAGCGGAAACAACGATGAAATATCAAATCAGCAGCAGGGAAGTACTCCCCCTGTAGATGCCGCACCTGTTTTCGGTCAGAGTGATATTTCGTATTTCAACGACGCTCTTTTCATCGGCGATTCACGTACTGTTGGTATTCAGGATTACGGAATTTTCAACAATTCCAAATTCTTCTGCTCAATCGGCATGTCCTCTTCCAACATTGACAACGAGGTTATTGACGGTTCAAGCTTTGATGACCTTATAAAGAATAACAAATACGGCAAAGTATATGTAATGCTTGGTATTAACGAGGTTGGCAACGATTTCCAGTTTACGCTGACAAAGTACAGAGCGATTATCGAGCGACTGAAAACACATCAGCCTGACGCTATTATCTACATACAGGCTAATCTCCACGTAGCTTCATATTCCGAATCAAATGTTATCAACAACGCAAACATCAACTATCTCAACAGCCTTTTTGCAAGTCTTGCAGATAACAAAAAAGTGTTCTATATCGACATAAATGAGCTTTATGACGATGAAAACGGTGCACTTACAGCTGCTTACACATCTGACGGTGTTCACCCTCTTGCGGCATATTACAAGCAGTGGTGCGAATGGCTTTGTCAGAATACTATAATTACAAATCAAACAGCTGAACCTACAACAGCTGACCAAAATTATTATCCTGTAACTCCACCTGCAACTGATGCAGCACCGGCAGCATAAAGCCAAAAGCCATCAGCTATTTTGGACGGCGGATATATTCAATAATATCAAAGGCGGACATCAATTGTCCGCCTTTTCCCTTTCTATATTAATTTTCACAATTTCGGGATAGTTGAAAAGCCGCAGAGGAAAAGCACTATTGCCAACTCCTCGGCTGACTATCATCGTTGTATCGCCCATTTTGTGCATACCCTCGGTATATTCGGGATTAAACCCTTGCCCCGGAGCATAAACTCCACCGATAAAAGGCAGTCGGAACTGTCCGCCGTGGGCATGACCTGTCAGCACAAGGTCAATATTCCCATGTGTGCTGTAATCCTCTATATACTGCGGTTCGTGGGCAAGCACCACATTGAGTTTATCTCCCTCAAGCTTCGGGCAGGTATTCTCAATATCAGCAATGGTTTTACCGTTAAATCCCGTCAGCCTGAAATCTTCGCCATTTAACGAAATATCACGGCAATCACCAACAAGTCGGACAACTCCTGCCTGCTTCAAACCATTCATCAGACTTTCAAACTCCTGCCGGCTTAAACGGTGTTCATGATTTCCCGTCACATAGTATGTTTTCGTAATTTTCGCAGCTTCCTCGCCAAATTCAATTGCCTTTGGAATATTGGTATGCCTTGAATCAGCAATATCTCCCGTAATTACGATTATATCAGGTTCAAGGGCGGATATTTTTTCTATAAGCCGCTTTTGCTTTTTGCCGTAGTTTTTATTGTGCAAATCTGAAATCTGAACAATAGTGAATCCCTCGGAAATTTTGTCCGATTTATAGGTGTATTCCGAAACTGTCAGCATATTGTTCTGCCAACTGCTGAAAAGCACAAGAACAACGGTAATTACAGCACAAATTATAAGCCGCTTTTTTAAATTCCCTTTATTTTTCATTATTTTACCAGTCCGTCAATAAGTAATTTTATGCCGATAATCACAAGGACGATACCACCTGCAAGTTCCGCTTTTTTCTGATATTTGCTGCCGAAACGGTTGCCGATTGCAACACCTGCAAGGCATACCACAAAAGTAATTGCGGCAATTACCGACACGGAAAGGATAAGGTTGGTTTTCTGTGCCGCAAAGATAACTCCCACTGCAAGAGCATCAATACTTGTGGCAATGGCAAGGACAAAAAGTTCCTTTAAATCAAGCTTATATTCGCCGCTTACGCTGTCCTCATCGCCGCCCTTTATAACCTCGTATATCATTTTTCCGCCGATAAATCCCAGAAGTATAAAGGCTATCCAATGGCTGTATGTACTTATGAATTTCTCAAAGCGGCTGCCGAGGAAATAGCCGATAAGGGGCATAAGTCCCTGAAATACGCCGAAAAATAAGGCTGTAACTGCTGCTCCCTTATAGTCGATTTTCTTCATACTAAGTCCCTTGCACACGGACACGGAAAATGCGTCCATTGCAAGTCCGAGAGATAAAAGCAAAAGTTCTGTAATTCCCATATTTACTCCTTAACCTCACGCTCCATAATGTAGTCGTCCATTACATAGCCGCCGCCAATGTCTGTAACAGCTGTATCCGCAACGGAATAACCGATTTTCTTATATACATCTATTGCGTGGTCATTATGCTTATTTACCGTGAGATACACACGTTTTTTCCCGATTTTACGTGCCTCATCAAAGATGTAATTCATCATTGCGGTGGCAATTCCCCTGCCCCGATAGTCCTTGTGCAGGTAAAATTTGCTGAGGAAAAGTCTGTCGTCATCTTCGGGTTTTATGCCCAAATATCCGCAAAGTTCCCCGTTTTCACAAACTGACAGATACGTATACTTCTGAAACTCAATCTGCTCCGTCATTGCGTCAAGGGACTGAAATTTTTCCACCATATAGTCAACCTGCCCCTGTCCCAGCAATTCCCCATAGCATTCGTGCCATATCTCATCAGCAAGAACCGCTATTTTTCGGAGTTCAGGATAGGATTTGATTTTTTTGATTTCAACGCTCATTCTTACACCTGCTTTTCAATAATCTTCATATCAACGATTTTCAGCAATATTCCTGCCCAATCCTTAATAAGGCTGTGGTATTCCTCAGCTGTGACATTTCCGCCAATGCCCATTACATCATATACAACAGGACCCTCTTTTATGCAGCAGGGCAAGTCCTCAAAGCCGCAATGGAGATAAAAATTATGCCTGTTAACCCTCTGCTCATAGTTTTCAGCGGATTTGTCAAGCTGCTCCCTTGCGAGAAAAAGCCGTCTGCCCCTGTATTTTTCTTTGAGGGCGTCAATTATTTTCGTGCCGTAACCCTGACCTCTTTTTGAACCCTCAACGGCAAGGTAAAAGATATACGCAAGCTTTTCATCGCATACCATATAGGCAAAACCGATAAATTCGCCCTTATCCCTTGCCACAAGCATTTCGGATTTTCCTCTTTTTTCCCTGTTCATCATTATGAAATAGGGACACCGTTCCTCTATAGGAAATGCCGATATATAGAGCTTTTTCAGCAATTTATTATCTGATTTCGTAAATTTTTCAAGAGTAATAGCCATAGTTCACCTCAATGAAAAGCGGACAGAGCAATATTGCAATGTCCGCTTAATAATCCTGATTATTCTTCCTCAGGCATCTCCCAGTTGTGGTAAACATTCTGAACATCGTCGTTATCTTCAAGATGTTCAAGGAGAAGATTCATCTTCTTGATATGCTCCTCATCTGTAAGTGCTGTATAATTTGCAGGAATACGGTCTGTTTCAGCGGAAAGTACGTTGTAACCCTTTGCTGTAAGTCCCTCTCTCACCTCGTGGAGAGCCTCGGGAGCACACTCGATTTCAACTGTTTCCTCTGTGATATCGAAATCATCACCGCCGCACTCAAATACATCTTCCATAACTGCATCCTCGTCAAGACCGTTATTTTCAAGAATAACAATGCCCTTTGTTGTGAACATAAAGGATACACAGCCTGTTGTGCCGAGATTTCCGCCGAATTTGTCGAAATAGTGGCGGACATCGCCTGCTGTACGGTTCTTGTTATCAGTAAGGCACTCAACGATTACAGCAACTCCGTTTGGACCGTAGCCCTCGTATACCATATTTTCGTAGTTGTTCTTATCCTCGCCGCCTGCCGCTTTCTTGATAACTCGCTCAATGTTATCGTTTGGCACGTTATTTGCCTTTGCCTTAGCGATAAGGTCACGGAGCTTGCTGTTATTGTTTGGGTCAGGGCCGCCCTCTCTTACAACAACAGTAATTTCTCTGCCGATTTTTGTAAAGATTTTACCCTTTGCAGCGTCGGTAGCTTCTTTCTTACGCTTAATATTATTCCATTTTGAATGACCTGACATTTTTCAGCTCTCCTTTATCTCTCGGTATCAGTTACCGATTATTTCGTTTATATCAACATCCTGCATAGCAATGTCGAATAATTCAGCAATTCGATCCATATCGCTCAGCAGGTATAAATATCCAAAAAGACATTCAACAGCAGTTGCTCTGCGGTATTCCGCCGCCTCTGCGTGTTTGGGAACATTGTTTCCCGTGGCATTTCTGCCCCTTTTAAGCACCGCCATTTCCTTTTCGGTTAAAACCTCGGAAATCACGTCATATGCCTTTGACTGAAATTCCGCACAGACAAGCTTAATCTTTGCGGAATGAAGCTTTGAAGCAGGCATATTTGCACTTCTCAACAGCTTTTCCCTCACAAGGGTATCATATACGCTGTCCCCTAAAAACGCAAGGGTAAGGGGGCTGTACATATTTACATCACGTTCTGTCATATGTCCCTCTTAGTATATGAAGTCAAACTCAAAGCCTTCAAGATTTACGGTATCGCCGTCCTGAATGCCCATTTCTTCAAGCTTTGCAATAATTCCGCAATTTATGAGAACCCGCTGGAAGTACTGGAGTGATGAGTAATCCTCGGGGTCAACAGTACGCATAATTGGCTGCATCCAAGGTGCTTCAACGTAGTAAACGCCGTCCTCCTCGGTAATTTCAAACTTCTTGCCAACGCCAAGCATATCGTCAAGTTCTTCCTGCGGAATAGGCTCTGCTTCGTATTCCTTTATAGGCGGCAGAGTTTCAAGTACCTCGGCAATTTTCATAACAAGCTCGTGAGTACCCTGTGTTGTAGCCGCTGAAATGCAGAAGAAATCCATTCCCTGTTCTTCAATAAAGCTGCGGAATTCCTCAATCTGCTCCTCAGTTGCCATATCAGATTTATTAGCGGCAACGATTTGCGGACGGGTTGCAAGTTCCTCATCGAACTTTGCAAGCTCCTGATTGATTATGCGGAAATCATCCTTTGGGTCACGTCCCTCAATGCCCGAAACGTCCACAACATGGACAATCAGACGGCATCTTTCAACGTGGCGGAGGAACTCATGGCCAAGACCTACTCCGTCACCTGCACCCTCGATAAGTCCGGGAATATCCGCCATAACAAAGGAACGCTCCTCACCTGTCTTGACAACGCCGAGAACAGGGGTAAGGGTTGTGAAGTGGTAATTGGCAATCTTCGGCTTTGCGGCACTTACAACGGAAATCAGCGTGGATTTACCCACATTGGGGAATCCTACAAGTCCCACATCGGCAAGCAGTTTCAGTTCAAGAGTAACCTCGAACTCCTCACCGGGGAAGCCGGGTTTTGAAAATCTGGGGATTTGTCTTGTGGAAGTGGCAAAACGGGCATTTCCCTTTCCGCCATTTCCTCCCTTTGCAAGGATTTTCGGCTCGTCCGTTGACATATCCGCCATAATACGTCCCGAATTAGCCTCACGGATAAGCGTACCTCTCGGCACTTTTATAATAAGAGGCTCAGCACTTTTACCTGTGCAGTTACGGGATGAACCGTTCTGACCTCTTTCAGCCACATATTTTCTCTTATAGCGGAAATCAATAAGAGTTGAGAAGTTGTCATCGACAACGAATACAACATCGCCGCCCTTACCGCCGTCACCGCCGTCGGGACCGCCTGAGGCAACATATTTTTCTCTGTGGAAGGAAACAGCACCGTCGCCGCCGTCCCCTGCCTTTATTTTAATTTTCGCCTTATCAACGAACATTTTTTACCTCCTTGAAAGTCGGGAGAATACATATATCTGATGCTTATTTCAATAAGGGTTTCCTTATTTAATAATGAAAAATCCCAAGCAAAAGCTCGGGATTTATAGGCAATCAAAAATGATTACTGCTCTGTGTAAACAGAAACCTTCTTACGGTCCTTGCCAAGACGCTCGAACTTTACTCTTCCGCTAACTGTAGCGAAAATTGTATCGTCAGAACCAATACCTACGCCAACGCCGGGATGAATATGTGTACCTCTCTGGCGAACGAGGATATTGCCAGCCTTAACGAACTGTCCGTCAGCACGCTTTACACCAAGTCTTTTGGACTCAGAGTCACGGCCGTTCTTTGTAGAACCAACACCCTTTTTATGAGCGAAGAACTGCATACTAATCTTAAACATACTTACACCTCCGAGATAGTGATTTTAATTGTTTTTGGAAATTCTTCGAGAATAGCTTCAAAATGAAGTTTAAGCTGCTCCAACATAGCAGAAGCTGTATTTATTGAAGCGGTTGTCCGACATTCAATAACATCATCGCCAACATTCACTTTAGGTTCGCAGTCAAACTCATTCAGCAGATTTACAATAAGCTGAACCGCCGAGGAAACCGATGCACAAACCACATCATGTCCCCTGTCGGCATAACCCGCATGACCGCTTATACTGAAACCATTCAGAAGTCCTTTTGAGTCATAAAACTCAGCACGAATCATGATTAAGCCTTGATTGCTTCAATCTTAACCTGTGTGTAAGGCTGTCTGTGGCCCTGCTTCTTCTTCTCGCCCTTCTTAGGCTTGTAAGTGAATACAGTAACCTTCTTAGCCTTGCCGTTCTTAAGAACCTTAGCTTCAACAGCTGCGCCATCAACATAGGGAGCACCTACCTTGATACCGTCCTCAGCACCGAGAGCAACAACCTTATCGAAAGTAACTGTTTCGTCAGCCTCAACTGCGAGCTTTTCGATGAAGATGATATCTCCCTCATTTACCTGATACTGCTTTCCGCCTGTTTCAATAACTGCGTACATTTTCGGCACCTGCCTTTTCATAAAACTCGCTACTACAGGCGTGTTTGCACAGCTTTAAAGCCTGTCAGTATGCGGCAAATATTATTTTATCATACTTTTCCCGATTTGTCAAGGGCTTTTTGAGATTTTTCCGCAGAATTTCCAAAAAGCCCTTGTTATTATTTATAAATTACAATTACCAAGCTCTGTAGCCCTGTGAAGTTACTCTGTAAGCTGTTCCGGGAACGTACATATCCTTTGGTGAAAGTTCAGATGTCTTGCCCTCCTGCTCAGCCTTTTCCTTAGCGGAAAGAACTACATTTCTCAGTTCTCTGTAAGCAACAGAACCTCTTACAATGTTCTGTACATGCTCCTGTGGAGGCATTGTGCTGAGGTATTCAATAACTGTCTGCTGAATGTAGAAATATGAACGGAGCTGAGTTTTCTTGAACTCGATATTGTTTTCTCCGTCAATGAAGAACAGGCTGTCGCCCTCCTGATAGCCAAGAGTAAGCTTTGCCATAATTTCGGGAACGAAAATTCTGATTTCAGAAGCAAGGTCAGCATTGCCTGTCTTTTCCTCAAGCTCCTTAACCATTGCATTGTATTCATCCTGACTCTTGATTACAGCAAGCTTTCCGAGAACATATGCTGCACCGTCAACTACTGTTTCCTTCTTGAATGGGCAGTTGTCCTCAGCCTTATTAATGAAAATAGCACACTGTTTTTCGCATCTGAATGTATTATCAGCATCCCATGAACCTACATATTCCTCAAAGAACTTTGAAAGCTCAACGCATACAGAACCATTGATTCTTACCTCAATAATCTGTCTGTCCTTGTGCTTTGCAAGGTAAATTCTCAGCCAGTAGTACTTTTTTGAACCGAGGTACTTAGGCATTTCATTGAGAATATAGTTAATAATCATTACGGGTTCGCCCTTTTCGGCAGCACCAATTCTTACGATAGACTGTGCATACATATCAAAGCTGTAACGGTTGCCGAGATAGCCTGCGGGAACTGTCATAGGGTTCTTCTTCTGCATTGACTGGTCAAGGGGATGCCATGTTGCTCCGTAGAAAATATCTACAGCCATTTTTGCAGCTTCCTCGAAAGTCTTGCCCTGTGCGTCAACGGGGTCCATAAGAGGCTCGTCGAAATCATCATGATTTATAACGAACATAACCTGTAAAAGCTTAACATCTTCCTTATCCTGAACATTGCCAACCTTTACATCAACCGTGTAACCTCTTGGCATAATGATACAGCCGTCATAGACATTGCCCTTTTCCAATTTTTTATCAAGAGCCGCAAGTACGAGATCAACGTAAGCCGAAGTATCCTCCTTTGCAGCTGTTGTTTCTGTTTTCTTCTCCTCAGTCTGATTTTTCTTCTTAAATAATGCCACTTCAATCATTCTCCTTGTCATTTTATGTATTCCTCCGCTGTCATACAGTGCCTGCTGACTTTGCGGAGTTTTAAAACGGTAATCCTACCGATTTAACCTTGATTAACGGAGCGATGCTCCTTTGCGGATTGTGAAATTCCGCTTAAATTGTGTATTCAGCAGCTGCCCAGCCTTCCTTAACGCTGACCTGTTTTCTGATAAAGCCAACGCTTTCAACGGCTGTAAGAACTTCTTCCATACGCTCCTCGATTATACCCGAAATAATGAGCGTTCCGCCCTTTTTGATATAGCGGAGGAAGAAATCCTTCATTGCAATAAGCACATCGGCAACAATATTCGCCGTAATCATATCGTATTTTCCGTCGATTTCATCGGCAAGAGCCTCATCGGAAAGAATATTTCCGAAATATGTCTTGTACTGCTCAGATGTGATATTGTTTTTCTCAGCGTTTTCCATAGCTGTTGCAGCGGCATTTTCTTCAATATCAACCGCCACGGCACTTTCAGCACCTATAAGTATAGCCGCAATTGAAAGTATACCGCTTCCGCAGCCAAGGTCAAGAACCTTATCGCCTTTATTAACGGATTTTTCAATAATTTCAAGACAGAGTCTTGTGGTATGATGCTGACCTGTTCCGAAACTTGACGCAGGGTCAATTTCTAAAATAATTCTGCTGTCATCGGAATATTCCTCCCATGAGGGCTTCACGGCAAGCTTATCACCTACGGTAAAGGGCTTGAAATACTGTTTCCAGTTATTTGCCCAGTCCTCCTCACGTATATCGGAAAGCTCCGCTTCAAGTCTGCCGTAGATATTTTCCGTATCAGCGGCTTTCATATCAGCCAGCATTGACTTTACCGACATAAGCATATCTGCACCCTGTTCATTGCCCGGGAGATATACCGTCACGCAGGTTTCGCAGTTTGCAAGCCCCATAAGGTCATCGTCAATATAGTCCCATTGTCCGTTCTTGTTATCAAGAAATTCCTTGAAATCTTCGGAATCCTTAATAACAAACCCCTTTACACCGATATCCATAAGCTTTGCACAGAGCAGCTCAATTCCATCGGCGGAGGTATAAATATTTACCTCTGTCCATTCCATTGAAAAATCCTCCTGTATTATACTATTGTCAGATACTCCCTTATGTCATTAAGGTCGGTCATTCCGTCACCGTTTACGTCAGCAGCATAAAGCTGAACTGCGGTGAGAACAGATACGCCGTTGGGGAGTTGTTCTTTCTGCTGTAAAAATGAATTCAGCAGCGATAAATCATATTTATCCACATTTCCGTCATTGTTTATGTCACCCTTTTCATGCAGATGAGCTTCAGTCTTTTTCAGATATTTCATATCAACCCAGCCGCTTATATCAACGGAAGCAAGGAAGCCGTAACCGTCTACAACCTTAGCGATATTGATTACATCGCCGTTTCGCAGATTATAAATAATCTCATCTGTCCCCTGCTCCGCATAAACAGCCAGAGTGTTTTCCGTTGAAACATAATGCTCGCCTATGCTGTGGAGAACTTCCGCTTCAAAGGATACCTCAGTCTTATTTTCGCCCACTTCGGCAGTAACTACGATTTCGTATTTACCCGGTGTAAGAGCGTCATAAGCTGATGCGTCAACGGAAATCATATCGGAAGCAATCATATCAAAGGTTTCAGACCAGCTGCCATTTTCCTCATCTTTTCCGCTTACAGTAACAGTTCCCCCTGTAAGGTCAAGTTCCTCGCCGTACTGGAAAATTGTTCTGTCGGGCATTGAAGCTATTTCAATTTTAAGAGGAGCGTTATCTTCAACGGATGCGTGGGGAGCGTTTGTGCCTTTCAGCATCCAGTATTCTCCCTGTAAGCCATTGGGATAAGCTTCGTATAAATCGTGGGTATCAAAAGCAGGGTCGCACATTGTAATTGAACCGTCCTCACCTACGCTTTCGATGTATACCCAATGGTAGCCGCCATTGTTCACCCTTGCAATGATATGCCAGTCCTCCGCCATAAGAGCGTTCAGCTCCTCGGCAACGGCTGATTTCTCAGTATTCTGAAAATATCTGTCAGCTCCGAAAGTAATATTGGGGATAATTGTATTGATTGTTCCCCAGCTTGCAATTGCTCCGTCATAGCTGAAACCATTTGCATTTGTATAGGCATTGGCAAGAACAGCAGGGTTAAACTGTTCAATACTTGTAATGCCCATATTTGTCATAGCTGTACTGTCGATTGAACCCGAATGCATTGCCATAATGGCAAGGGAAGTCAGCAGACAGCCTGAACTTCTTATTGTTGTACCGCCCATGGGAGTTTCACTCCAGCGTGGGTCCATCTGACTCCAGTCACGGTACTCATCAAAAACAGATACAGTTGAAAACTCTGTATCGGCAAATTCCTCTGTAAGGTTAGTTTCCTCGGAAACCGCCTCAACTGCCATAGCAGAGGGTACTGCACAATATGCCGCAGTAAGAACTGCCGCAAATATACTCATAATTTTTTTGTACTGCATCGGTATCACTCCTTTTCATTTATAAGGGTAAATTTTTTCCCTCTCGTGAAAAATATGATTCCCTCAGCCCCCATACATATCGCTTCGCCAATTTCTCTTTTTTCTTGGTAAGCAAAATTATGTCATGCGTTTTTTATTTATTTTTTTAGCCTTACGCTCAGCCTTTACAGCTTCGCCGTATGCCTTGTACGCATCCTTATATGTCATTATCGCCTTTGTCTTATCGTCCTCTGTAAGTTCGCAACCGCCGTATTCAGCTTTTTCAAAGAGCAGAGTTACAGCAGAAATATCCGCAGAGGATTTTTTGTAAACTGCATTTTCAGCCTCGTGTGCCGTTGATGTACGGGAAATTCCATACACCTTGCATATACGTCGCATAACAGATGCTGTCGCTTCATTTGGTGACTTTCTTCTGATAAGCAAAAGGAAAATTCTATGTGCCATACCCGGAGCAAAGAATATAAGTATCAGAACTATCGCAGAACCGCCGAGAATAAATAATCCCGACTTCATAAGAAGTGACGATACATTCTCCTTTTCCTTTTCGATTTCGTCCAATGTTCTTGTAGGCTCAAAACTCATCCAGCCATAGCCTTTGATGTAAAGTTCGGGATAGCCGTGAGCGTCATTTGCCGTTACTAAATAGTTGTTGCCATAGTTGTCTAAATATTCTGTCTGCATATTGAAGCCCTCGCAGTATCTAGCAGGTATTCCTGCGGCTCGTGCAAGAAGCGTCATAGCCGTTGCATATTCGTAGCAGACTCCTCTCTTTGTATCAAAGAGGAAATCCTCCACGTTTTCACCCATTGTCTTACGGTATGTAAGGTCATAGATGTAGTCATTTTCTATGAAGTACATTTCCAAGATTTTTGCCTTTTCATAGGGAGAATCTACCCCTGCCGTAAGCTCCTGTGCAAGATTATAAATCTTCTCACTTCCGCCGTAGTCAAGGTAATTTTCCTCGGCAAAATCATAGAACTCCATATTTTCAGATAAAATCGTCTGATATTTCAGAACATCTTCTTCCTCAGTTGCAGGCAATGCACAAAAGGCATCATACAGAAGTCTGTCATAGTCCTCAACTGCGGCAAGATGGTCTGCTATTTTCTTATTAGTTTCCCAGCCAAAGAAAGCAGGTGGAACATATTTAAAGCTGAATACTTCGTCCACTTCGAACTTAGCGTCATGGGCACATACAACACCTGAGTTTGTAAGTCCGAGAGTACCGTCAAAGGTTGAATGTTCCATAGATACCGCACCTGCGGGAACAGGGGCGGATGTAGTACCCTTGCTTGCAACAGTTAATCTCACCATAAGCTCACGGCTTGGCACCATTTCAAGTTCCATAAACTCCGTAAGACCGTATTTCTCAGCAAATAGGCTGTTATTTTCAGCCGCACACATTACAGCCTCAGCAACTCCGCCGTCATAGTAAATGGAGAAAGGCAATTCCTCCCTGTACCAATAGCGGCTGTCAGCCTTAGAATAGGTCCACTTGTCATCGTTGAAGCTATATGAAGTAAAAGTTGCGGTTTTCAGCTGTAAAGGCTGTGCCGACCAAGCGTAATACATAGGAATATTTCCCATATTTCGGCGGAACTGCTCACCGTCGGAATCATCCTGAAATATACCAAGCATATTCAGAAATTTATCCGTAAGTGCTTCGGCGTTAATCATTGTATCAATCATTGTTCTGTCGGCTTCAATGTGAGGCTTTGGAACAAATGCCGATAACAGGGCGAAAAGCACCGTAAATACCGTCGCTGAACGGAACATTTCAGGTCTGTCAACCGCCTTTGCTTCCTTTGTATCGGACATCTGGCGGAAATTGGCAAGTACTACGAAAAATCCCACGCATAAAGCGATAATAAAGCCGATTTCCATTTCCTCATTTTCCTTACCGTAAATGGAAAAGGGAATAATAAGTATGAGGAAATTCATAAAAATCCTGTACCGCACACGGGTAAAATAATAGATTACCGAGAGCATAAATATCAGGAAAAGGGCAAAAATCGCTATGGTGTACCATTTGTTGTACTGCATTGCATTTACGGGGGTGAGAAACCAGATTCCCCATGAAACGGGATATCTGAGGCTGCCCAGCTCAATTGCTGCGGAAGAACCTGCGATAAATCCCGAAAGCAGCAGTATATAGGCAAATGTACCAATAAAATGATGCTTATTTATAAAATCAAACAGACGGAAAATAAACCACCCTGCCACGTATGACACAATGGCATATTTCCACATATCAATACTGCGGTAGTGATTCATAATTGACATCATTGCAATCACAACATACAGTAAAACAGGGTCTGCAAGAGTTCTTATCAGAAATGCCTTTAAATCTTCTTTTCTTTCAGTCATTTATTTATACCAACTTAAAATTATTGTCACCGTCAAGATACCACATTTTGCAATCCGTTTCGTTCTTTTCACGGTTTGAAACACCGATAAGGCTTACAGCCTCCTTATCTTCAAAAGCCGATATTACGCTGTTTAAGCCTGCCGAACAATCGGTGGAGGCTATAACACAGGCACAAAATGCTGTTGTATCAATCTTTATTCGCCTGTCGCTTTCAACTCTTGCCGCAAGGACTTTCAGAAGAAGCTGTGACGGATATTCGGGATTGTCAACGCTTTCAGCCATAATATCACCCTCTGCCCCATAATAGACAAATGTGGAGGCAATGCCGTTTTTAATAAGTGCCGATAAAAGTCCGAATGCCGAACAGATAATCCGTTCTTCACGAATTATGGCATTTTCCGCTTTTTCGCCCTTTGCTCTGAATAAATCGAGGGCAATTACAGGCTGAACTGCTGATGTCGCCTCGTCAAGACGAACCATAAGCTGATTTTTCTTGGCGGAAAGTTTCCAGTTGACACGCTTCAAAGGGTCACCGTCCTCGTATTCACGATGCTCATATCCGGGAGTTGTATTTGCGGAAAACAACTGTGCTGAATCGTTTTTCTCCTCATCATCGGAAGTCATAACGGAATCGGCAATACTTCTGAAAAGCTTTGACGCTGTTTTAACTTCGGGAATTTCAGGAATTACGCCAACACTTTTTGGCGGCGGCAGCTGGCTTTTTACATTAAAGCCAACAAATCCGAGAAATCCGCAGGAGCGAACAGATGAAACGAAAATCTGACCGTTTCCTCCCGTATTTGCATCAATTTCAACGGAAAAACTCTTGCTGTTTCCTTTTATAAGAGAAAGCTTGTAGAGTGTGTCAATTCTGCCGAAAACTTCGCTTGCTGCAAGTCGGATTTCAATTATACCCAAGGGGAAAAATCCGATTTTCCCAACATTTATATTGACTTTAAGCTTGCTGCCCTTTTTTACAAAGCCGTCACAATCAAAGGTTACAACGGTTCTTTTTCTGCCATACCAAGCAAAAAATCCCGAAACAAGAGGTGCAAATATCATAAAGGCTATAATTACAATGCCAATGTCGCCGTCAATATAAAAGGTAAATACAAGAAGTGTGACAATAACTGAAATTATGGATATTATTGTTCCCATATCAGATTCCCATAGACGGAACGGCAAGCGTACTCAGAATTGCCTCAATATAAGCCTCTGTTGTATTGAATTCCGTTCTGCCCTGCGGTGAAAGAATAATTCTGTGGGCAAGTACAGAAGCTGCCGTTTTCTTTACATCATCGGGAGTTACATAGTTACGCTCGTAGATATAAGCATAAGCCTTAGCCGCCTTATAAAGGGCGATACTTCCTCTTGGACTTACGCCGAGAGCGGCATTTCTGTCGCTTCGTGTAAATCTTACGATGTCCACCACATACTTTTTCACTTCGTCGGTAACACGGATATTGCGTACTTCCTCCTGCATTGCCAGTATTTCGTCAATGGTCATTGCAGGCTCTGTGATATTGTTTATGGGGTTGTACAGTTCTGTTCTTTCAAGAATTCTCATCTCCTCGTCAGCATCGGGATAACCCATTGACAGCTTCATAAAAAATCTGTCCATCTGTGCCTCGGGGAGGTGGAATGTACCGTATGTTTCAACGGGGTTCTGTGTAGCCATTACGAGAAACGGCTTAGGAAGGGGGTATGTCTTGCCGTCCATTGAAATCTGACGTTCCTCCATAGCTTCAAGAAGTGCTGACTGCACCTTTGGTGAGGCACGGTTGATTTCATCGGCAAGAAGGAAGTTGCACATTGCAGCACCCTCACGGTATGTGAATTCCCCTGTATTTGCATCGGGCATTGTAAAACCTGCAATATCCGAAGGCATAACATCGGGAGTAAGCTGTATTCTGTTGAATTTTCCTCCAACTGAACGGGAAAGAGCTGTGATAAGTTGTGTTTTTCCAACTCCGGGAACATCTTCTAAAAGAACGTGTCCCTCGCAGAGCATAGCTGAAATAAGCCGTATAACAGTATCCTCTTTACCGACAATAACTTTTCCTATAGAATCGGCAAGAAGTCTGATTTTTCCATTCATATTTTTACCCCTATTATTGTTAAATTATTTATACCGTGAGAAATTACACTCACAACTTCTATCATTATAACATATTTTTGTCAATATAGCAAGTCATTTTAGCATAAATAATAAACCCGCACTTTTGTGCATTATGTACAACTGCAATGTTTCTTTAAGCAATAAGAAAAGCGGCAGGAAAATTCCCACCGCTATAGTTTTACACAATTTCAACCGTTGAAATTCTCGGCTCAAAGCAGCAGCAAGGTCTTAGGCATACTACACGAACTCCGCTTGCTCTCTGGGGACCGACTTTCATAAAGGTGGCAAGCACCGATGTGTCGCCGTGAAGTCCCAATGCTCCCACATTTGATTTATTTACCTCAGCGGTAATATATCGCTCCATATCGCTCTGCTCGTCATATGTGCCGTCTGCAAGTGCCTCAATCATCATTGATGCCGCTTCAAAATGGGAACGTCCCACACCTACGCCGAGGGTACAAGGGGTACAGCCAAGCTGTGCAACCGCTTCTTTTGCCCATTCAACAATTTCATTCAGCACCGTATCAACATTATGCTTGTGGAAAATTCTGTACGTCTTTCCACGGATTGCAGGGCCGCCGCCGAACATCATTATATGCAGGCGGATTGTATCTTCCTTACATCTGCGAATGAGAAATGGTGCAGGCTCAACTCCTGCGGAATCAGGGTTAAGTCCTCCCGACTGGTCAATTCTCTCGCAGTCGCCGCCCATTATGCCCATTGGTCTGCCCGGGAGTTTCCGCAATCCCTGTGAAATTCCCTCTTTTACAGCGTCAAGAATACCGCCTGTTATTGCCGTATTTTCACCGATTTCAAGGATTATATGGGGAATTCCCGAATCATCGCAAAGGGGACTTTTATTATTCTCTGCCGCATCTGCGTTGTCGAGAATTGTTTCCATAACCCACTTTGCCTGGGGATTTGTTTCAGCTTCAATTGCCCTGCGGTAGGCACTTTTTTTGTCCTCACGAAAGGTTGAACCTGCCTCCACAAGGGCATTGCTAACCTTTTCAATTATCTGTTCATTTGTCAGCATCGTAAATACTCCTTCCCTTTGCGGCGGCAATTATGGCAGGGAATTTCTCTACCTTTAATATATGTAAGGCTTCCATTCCAAGTTCAGGGAATGCCGCAACCCGCTGTGAAATTGTCTGCTGTCCAAGCAATGCCGTTACGGGAGGAATTACCGCATATACTGAATTATTTTCCGCCAAAGCCTTGATTGTTTCGGGATGAAGTTCGCCTTTTCCAAGATGAAGCTTTATTCCGCCTGCGGAAAGAGGAGCAATACTGCTTTCGATTTCAAGCTTATTGCTTGATGTGGGGCCAACTCCCGCAGGACTAACTGCCGTGTGGAAAATAACTCCCCCCTGCAAATCAATGCCCAGCTGTGAAACTGTTCCCTTTTTCAGCATATCCACAACTTTAGGGAGAACCGCATCACGTCCGCATATGATTTCTCCCGAAATATAGACCATATCTCCTACATTCAAAGACGAAATGACTTCCTCGGAAAATGGCGTTGTAATCTCCTTTGTCATATTATCACTCACTTTCGCTGAAAAGTTTCAGATAGCTGTTTTCGTTTTCGATAACTCCAAAGGCACGGGAACGCATCATAACCTTTTTCGCCCAGTTTGTATGGGGCTTGATTTCGTTCATTTTATTGGCACTCTGTCCCTTATGAACTCCGCCGTCAGTACTTTCGAGAATTTGTTTTGCGTCCTCGTACTCCTCACGAGTTACAGCCTGCAAGCCGTTTACAAATTTGATATGTGTGGGGTGAATTACTGTTCTGCCCACAAATCCGTTTGCCTTGTCGAGAATAACTTCACGCATAAGACCGTCAATTTCGTGATTTACCAAGGGTTTACGCTTCATAAGATAATCGTCAAGGGTATGTTTAGGCAGTTCCTCAAACATCATTCGCTTGCTTGCACGGAAATATTCCCAAACAGGGCCTGATACTACAAATTCATTATTTCTTGTGAATACGTTGAGAATATCCGACAGACATTCACGAACTGTCATAATATCGTAAATTGAATAATCAACACCACGGCGAACTCCGAAACAGGAAGAAAAATCAGTTCCGCCTACACGCACCTGCAAAACATAGTCGTAATATTTATTGAGAATTGCACGGATACTTGAAAGTTCCTGCATACGGCTTTCCTTGAATGCAACTCTGGGGTCCTCGATAATGGGCATACCGTAGAGGATTTCCCCTAAATCAGCACATAAAGTTTTCAGATATGCAAAATATGCCTCGCCGTTTTCGGAGTTGAATTTTGGGAAATTTATACCTGTAAGGGATTTCGCCATATGCGGGGTAAGCCTTTTTGCAAATCCCTCAAACTGCTCCTGATTTCGCACACGGCAGAAAATCAGCGGCACATTATCACGGTCAAGTTCGCCCTTTTCCACCGCTGTGCTAATTGCGTCAAGGGTGCGGAGAACATTTTCCTCAGCCGCAGGTACATCACTTTCCGCACAGGCGTCCTCAAAGCAGAATACCATTGTGGTAAGTCCCGGCATTGCACAACTAAGAATTTTCGGCAGGAAATCTTTAGTTCCCGGCATATACATAGTTGCTCCTGCACAATACTGTAAAAATTCCTTATCGGAATATTTATCAAAGCTTTCGGGGCTTTTTACAAATTCAAAAGAGGGGTTATATCTGTGGTGTTTCATTCGCCTATACTGCCTTTCTCTGAAATAATTGCTTCGGGGTAATACTCCTTGATTACACGCATAACGAGAGCAATCTGCTTTGCACGTTTCTTTGCGTCCTCATTGGTGGTATCCCAGCTGTGAGTTTTTGCCACAGCACCGCCTGTTTTAAGGTAAATAGGTGCGGCAACTCTTATCATTTCGGGTACTTCATAGTGACGGATAAAGCCGCCTGTTGACTTGGGATTTTCCGTGTGAATATCAATCGGAATATCAATTGCCTGACGCATAGCTGCAAGCATCTGTAACTGAATATCACGGACGGGATTAATTGAGTTTGCACCAATGCTTTCAAGGAGCTTTGCGGCACAAGGGTTGCCGTGACCTGTGTGAGCAGACATCTTGAAACGGCAGTCAGCAGGGATTTCCCCAGCCTCACGGAATTTATTCAACGCATACAGACAGCCCTCGTCGTATACAAGAAATGAGCGTACACCAAGTCTTACGGCACGTTTCACCTCTTCAATTGCACGGATAACCTGCTCCTGTCCACGAAGTCTGTAACCCATACGCACACCCTCGGGAGTATTCACAGAGGCAGAAGTATCAGTTGTGGCACGTGGTCCAATGGCAAGAATTAATTCCACCTGCCACTTTTTTGCATATTCCACCATTTGCTCAATTTCCTCGTCAAGGAGAGTCCATATGCCCTTTGTCTGAGTTACACGGTGAATACTGATGCCGTATTTATCAAGTTCTTCAAGAAGTGTTTTCATAGTTGAAGGGCCCTGAATTCCCGGTACTTCAAGGCGGAACTGCGCTCCGTCCGAAAAGCGTTTTTCAGATGTGGGAAGATCATATGCGTCACCCTTTGGCAGACCGATTTTCTCTAAAAATTCTCTTGTTTTTTCCATACTGTTCATATCAATCACTTTCCTTTCAAGCCAATTCATTCATTAATTCTGAAATAAGTCCCTCGTGGGATATATCAAGGGGCGGCAGTTTGCCACGAAGTCCCTTGTGTATGCGGATTTCAAGAAATGCTGCCTTTTTCTCTGCAAGGAGTTTTTCCACAGCCTTTTCAATATCCTCTCTTGTCACGGCATAGCCGTCAACTGTGGCATATCCGCAAGCCTTTGCAATTGCCGTAAAATCCACCATATAGCCTGCGGATTTCTGACCGCCTACGGATTCATGAGCACCGTTGTTGAGGACTACGTGTATGAAATTTGGAACATTAGTCTTGCTGACCATTGTCATTGCTCCCATGTGCATCATACAAGAGCAGTCGCCGTCAAGGGTTACAACGTATCTTTCGGGATTTTCAAGGGCAATTCCCAATGCAACGGAAGATGCGTGACCCATTGAGCCTACATTGAGGAAATCACAGCTGTGGCTCTCGTTTCTCCTTTCACGGAGGAAATAGATTTCTCTCGTTGCTCTGCCTGTTGTAGCGGAATAAATGGTATTTTTCGGCAGAAGGTCAAGGAGAATTTCAATTGCCTCCTCACGGCTGAGGGGGTATGATGTATCGGGGATATTCGCCTTTTTCTCCCCTGCAAGCACTCCCTTTGGAGCAATTACAGCTACAGGACAACGGTTTTCCATTGCCATTTCACAGGCATTTTTCACAAGTTCCTCTGCGGCTTTTTCATCATCTGACAAAATCATAACGGGGATATTCATAATTTCGGGGAGCTTTTCTGTAATTTCTCCCTGCAACTGGTGCTGTGCCCAATCTCCTGTATTTGGCTGACCTCTCCAGCCAATAAGCCATATCATGGGAACGGAATACACATTTTTATCTGCAAGAGATGCAAGGGGATTTACGGCATTTCCCATACCCGAATTCTGCATATACACAAGGGGAAGTCTGCCTGTTGAAAAGTAATGACCTGCGGCAATTCCCACCGCATTTCCCTCATTGGCGGCTATAATATGCTCCTTTTCACCTGCATTATCCACAAGATAATTGCAGAATCCGTTGAGATAGGAATCGGGAACGCCTGTGAAGAAATCAACTCCGCTGTTTTTCAGCGTATTATAAAATTTTTCCTGATTAAGCAAAATATCACTCCTTAGTTATTGGCATTGGCATCATAGAAACGGAAATACTGCGGTGCATCGGCTTTTGTGGTTTCCCATGCTTTTTCAAAGGCTGAAATGAGTTCATCGGGCAGTTCACCGCTGTTTACAGCGGCTATATTCTGCTCCACCTGTGAAAGCTTTGACGCACCGATAATTATTGCGTCACCACGCTCAGTATTGAGCATTGAATGGTACATCATCCAGCGGTAAGTCGCTTCAATTATGGATATACCGTAATTTTCGCAGATTTTTTTCAGTTCCCCAACAGCGTCAAAATAGGACTTTTTCCAGTAACGGTTTTTGTAGTTGGGGCGATTTGTAAATCTGCCCTCCGAGGGTACATCATCGAGGGAATTATACTTATTTGTGAGAATTCCGCCTGCAAGGGGATTATAGGCATAAAAGCGAAGTCCGAATCTGTCAAGCACCATTGAAAGCTCCGTTTCGGCACGGCGGCTCAGGGGATTGTACAGCCCCTCATACACAACAGGGAGCATCCAGCCATTCTGCTTACATTTATAGTAGACATCAACCACAAGCCATGCAGGGAAATTGCTGAGTCCGAGATTTTTAAAACGCCCCTCGCTGTGAAGCTTTGCACAGGCTTCAAGTGCCGATTCTACGGGCGTATCCTTATCGGGAAAGTGAAGATAAAGCGTATCAACGCTGTCCATCTGCAATCTGCCGAGGGATTCCATAAACTGCATATTTAC
The DNA here is from genome assembly GCA_045539715.1 of Ruminococcus sp. GTDB lineage: Bacteria > Bacillota > Clostridia > Oscillospirales > Ruminococcaceae > Ruminococcus. The sequence goes on from JAZQFV010000113.1 coordinate 125,809, forward strand.
GGAATCGCCGTCAAGTCTGCCTGTAATTCGGGGATTTACCTTTGTGGCAATTCTGAAATTTTCAGCGGAATTTTTTAATGCCTCGCCGATTAAAATTTCACTCTGCCCCTTATTGTAGACATAAGCCGTGTCAAGCTCTTTGTAGCCGAATTCCCCGAATTTTCCAATCATTTCAGCTGCATCATTTCCGAAAACCGACTCACCGAAGGTCATAGTTCCCAGTACAAAATTTGGTTTATTCATAATTTCACCTCACAAGTTCTGACAGCTTGTTCCAATCAGAACAGCCGTTCTGCACAAAATTGAATATTTCATCTGCGGTTTCTGCGGATTTTCCGCTGAATTTCACAAGTTCACAGAATCGCTCGTAAAACTCCCTGTCAGTCAGCGGATTTTCAGGCTCGCCCTTTGGATGGTCGACACGGCATTGAAGCTGTCTGCCGTCAAGGGTTTTCACCGTAATAATTGCAGATGTGATTTCGGGGAAAATCCTCGTCAATTCCTCATCATCGGCAACTGTAACCTTTTTCGCAAGGTCAAGCAGGCGGTCATCACGGATAATTTCCTCGTCATATTCCTGCAAGCCGGCCTTTCCGTAAACTACCGCCGCCGCAACGCTGTAGGGAATACTCATTTTTGCCGATGCGGAACAGGGGATTTCACAGTGGTCGTGCTTATTGACCGCCCAGAAATAAGTGTCAACGTGAACGCTTTCAATTTCCTCAGCCGTGAGATTGTGCTGATTTCTCAGCATAATTGCTCCCTCAATGGCAGGGTGGAGATAGCGGCAGGCAGCATATGGCTTCGTATAGGTCTTTTCTATGGCATATGTGCCGTTGTGAATTGGCTTTTTCAGCTCAATATCATCTCTGCCTGTCATCATTTTCAGAAATCCACGTTCACCTGCAAGGGGGTCATCGTGACCGTGAAATCCTGCCTTTGCCATTTGAACCGCCACAAGTCCCATTAATGCGGTTTTTCCCACATTATAGGGCTTTAACTCCGAACCGTCGTCAAGAACTTTTAACATTCCCGATGCGGATACACAGGCGGCTGCAAATGCCTCTTTCCGCTGCTTAGGGGTAAAATCCAGCAAATATGACACAGCAACGGCAATTCCAAGAGTTCCGCAAGTTCCCGTTGCGTGATAGCCCATAGCCTTGTGCATCGGCTGAATTGAAAGAGCCATTGTAAATGACGTTTCATAGCCGATTACAGCCGCTTTTATCAGTTTATCATAGGAGCATTTATACTTCTGTGCAAGGGGCAGAAGTACGGAAAAAAGAGGCGAGCCGAGGTGGATAATTCCTGCATTTGTGCCGTCGTCGTAGTCAAGGGCGTGACCGTTCAAGCCGTTGAGGAAAACCGCCTCTTTCAGCGATACACGGCAATTACAGCCGATTGGGACATACTCTCCTTTTTCGGGTTCGGCAAATTCAAAATAGGCGGAAAGCTTATCACGCTGGGCATTTGCACCTGCAAGGGCAACGCATAAATAATCCTGCAATGAGCGTTTAGCCTTTGCCAGTACCGCGGGCGGCACAGTAGCGTTATAAACTTTGTCCAGTTCGTTGAGAAAATTATCGGTGATATTCATTTTTTACCTCCGTTTATCACGTTTTAGGTTATATTTGCTATAAGTATTTAGTTATAGCAAAACCATAAACAAAGCTGTTACCTTGTTTATTTTACGATAACAGCTGATTATCACAGCGAATATAGATTATCAATTATCTGTTATATAACTAACAGATTATGCAATTGCTTTTTTATTATACCACATCATTTTTCAATTGTCAATAGCAAATTTTGAGAACAAGTTAAAAATGGCGTGAAATAACTTGACAAAATACTATAATCAATGATATAATTATAAGAACGTATGCTGAAAAAATTTCAGTAAATAGTGATAAAAAAGAAAGGATATTGATAGCCTATGGCGAAAATTGACGGGGTTGTTGCAAAAGAAACCCGATATATCGCAGGCATTACCATAATACTAAGCATTTTAATGGAAGCTGTTTTCCTCATAATCGGTATGTGGAGCTATAAAGTCCTCATCGGCAATATTTTAGGTGCCGGTGTGGCTGTGGCAAACTTCCTGCTTATGGGAATTACCGTTCAGAATGCTGTGCAGAAAGATGAAAAAGACGCTGCATCTTTAATGAAAGTGTCGCAGATGCTGAGAAATCTTATGCTGCTTATAACGGCTCTGCTTGCCTTTTTACTGCCCTTTATAAACCCTGCGGCAGCTATTATCCCCCTGTTTTTTCCACGGATAGCCATATTACTTATTCCTGTCCGTGATAGAAAAATATCAAACGGAAAGGAGAATAGCAATGGAGAATGACAAACAGAAATTCAGGCTTCTGGATACCCTCTATATCTTGATGATGATTGTCCCGATTGTGTTTGGCATTGTGCTGAAAATTCTGACAACGCCCCAAAGCGAAGGTATTGCAATTTCAGGTGCGAAAATATTTTTCACCATAAATTTGCCGATACAAAACCTGCCCATTACGGAATCACAGATTCACTCGTGGCTTGTTATGATTGCAATTACGGGATTGTGTCTTTTCCTCACTCACGGCTTGAAAGAAAAAGCTGATACAAAGCGTCAGCACATAGCTGAATGGATTGTGGAAAACGCACAGAAACTCGTCATTGATAATATGGGCGACTATTTCAGCGATTTCGCCCCATTTATAGCGGCAATACTTTCACTTTCCGCTTTTTCAAGTTTACTGGCATTGTTCGGACTTTATGCTCCGACATCGGACGTAAATGTTACCGCTGGCTGGGCAATACTCGTATTTTTCCTTATAACTTATTATAAGATGAAATGCGGTCCCGTGGTGTATGCAAAGAGCTTCGGCGAACCTGTGCCGTTTCTCGCACCTCTCAACATCATAAGCGAATTTGCAACACCTGTATCTATGGCATTCCGTCACTACGGAAATGTCCTTTCAGGCTCTGTAATTTCTGTACTGCTTGCGGTGGGATTACAAGGACTCTCATCAATGGTATTAGGAAAGCTCCCCGGTTTTCTGGGCGAATTTCCACTCTTTCAGATAGGTATTCCTGCTGTGCTTTCGATTTATTTCGATGTTTTCAGCGGAGTGCTTCAGGCTTATATCTTTGCAATGCTGACTATGCTCTATGTTGCAGGTGCTTTCCCTGCTGATGAGTATTTCAGACGCAAAGCAAAAAAATCAACTATATAATTGGAGGAATTTAAAATGTTAGAACTGGCAATTGGTATTATTCTCGGAAGCTGCGCACTCGGTGCAGGTGTGGCTATGATCGCAGGTATCGGACCCGGAATCGGTGAAGGTAACGCTGTAGCTAAGGCTTGTGAAGCTATCGGCAGACAGCCCGAATGTAAAGGCTCTGTAACTACAACTATGCTCATGGGTTGTGCTGTTGCGGAAACAACAGGTCTTTATGCCCTCGTTATCGCAATTCTGCTTATCTTCGTTGCTCCCGGCAGACTTGTTGATATTCTTATGGAAACTATAAAGTAATAGAATTTGAGGTTGATTAAATGCAGTCATTAGATGTAATTTCAGTCAATTTCTGGCAAATTGTAATCTCCCTTGCAAACCTCACTATTCTCTTTCTGATATTGAAAAAGCTTTTGTTCAAACCTGTTCAGAATGTTCTTGAACAGCGTCAGAAAACTCTTGACAGCAAATATGAAGCCGCTGATAAATCTGTGGCTGAGGCAGAAGAAAACAAGCTGGCATGGGAGGAAAAACTCCGCAATGCCGAGGAAACTGCCGACAATATCATCAAAGAGGCATCTGAGGACGCTAAAAACCACAGCAACAGAATTGTTGCCGAGGCAAGAAGCAATGCAGAAAGTATTATCCGTCAGGCACAGAATGCCGCAGAACTTGAACGCCGCAGCGCTGAGGAAGATATCAAGCGTGAAATCGTTGATGTATCTGCTGCTCTTACCGAGAAAATTCTCGGCAGAGAAATCAATATGCAGGATCACCACGAGATGATAAACTCCTTTATTGCAGGAATAGGTGACGAAGAATGACGGAAATAAGTAGAGAATATGCAGAAGCCCTTTTTGAAATTGCCTGTGAAGAAAATGCAAGGGACGAATATGCAGAACATCTCAGAAATATTCTGGAAGTTTTCAATGAAAATCCCGAATATATGGAATTTCTCATATGCCCGGGCGTACCTCTTTCGGAAAGACTGGCGGCTGTTGAGGAGGCTTTTTCAAAGGCTTTTCCGCAGTATATCGTTATGTTTCTCCAGCTGCTCTGCGAAAAGGGCAGAATAAAGCTGTTCAGCCAATGTGCAGGAGAATTCTTCAAGCTTCTGGACGCATCGCATAATGTTGCCATTGCGAAAATCACAAGTGCAGTTGCACTTACACAGGAAGAAAAGGACAGCATACGCAAAAAGCTGGAAAAATCCCTTAAAAAGGGAGTTGTAACAGAATGTGTTGTTGACCCCGCTATTATGGGCGGAATAATTATCGAAACAGAGGGCAGGATTATTGACGGCAGCTTACGCAAATCCCTGCACGAAGTAAAGGAAGTGATTGGCAGATGAGTGGAAAACCCGAAGAAATAAGCGGAATTATTAAAGCTCAGATTAAAAATTATAAATCACGTATTGAAATGCGTGAAACAGGTACGGTTATCCTTGTAGGTGACGGTATCGCACGAGTTTACGGCATCAGAGAATGTATGGCAAGCGAGCTTCTTGAATTCGAGGACGGCAGCTTTGGTATGGCTCAGAACCTTGAAGATGAAACCGTTTCCGTTGCTCTTTTGTCAGACAAGAACAACATCAAGGAGGGTACTGCTGTTCACAGAACAGGCAGAGTTGTATCCGTTCCTGTAGGTGAGGCATTCCTCGGCAGAGTTGTAAATGCCCTCGGTGAGCCTATTGACGGAAAAGGACCAATTCCTGCAAGCGGAACCCGTCCCGTTGAAAATGAGGCTCCCGGAATTATCGAGAGAAAGAGCGTTGACGTTCCTCTCCAGACAGGTATCAAGGCTATCGACAGTATGATTCCTATCGGCAGAGGTCAACGTGAGCTTATCATCGGCGACCGTCAGACCGGTAAAACCGAAATCGCCATTGATACTATTATAAATCAGCGTAATACAGGGGTTATCTGTATTTACGTCGCAATCGGTCAGAAAAGTACATCTGTTGTTCAGCTTGCAAATGAACTTGAAAGAGCTGGTGCTATGGAGTATACAACTATTGTATCCGCTTCAGCGTCAGAAACTGCTCCTTTGCAGTATATCGCTCCTTATTCAGGCTGTGCTATGGCTGAATATTTCAGAGAGCAGGGCAAAGATGTCCTCATTATTTATGATGACCTTTCAAAACACGCCGTTGCTTATCGTGCGTTGTCCCTGCTTATCCGCAGACCTCCGGGACGTGAGGCTTACCCAGGCGACGTATTCTACCTCCATTCAAGACTTCTTGAACGTGCAGCAAATGTTGCTCCCGAATACGGCGGAGGTTCTATTACAGCCCTCCCCATTATCGAAACTCAGGCAGGCGACGTTTCAGCATATATCCCCACAAACGTAATTTCCATTACAGACGGTCAGATATTCCTTGAAACTGAGCTTTTCCATTCAGGTATCATTCCTGCTATCAACCCCGGTATCTCCGTAAGCCGAGTTGGTGGTTCAGCACAGCTTAAAGCTATGAAAAAGGTTGCAGGTGAACTTAAACTTCTCTATTCACAGTATCGTGAATTGCAGGCATTCTCACAGTTCGGAAGTGACCTTGACGCTGATACAAAGGCACGTCTTGCCCTTGGTGAGCGTATTGTGGAAGTTCTCAAACAGGGCAGAAATTCTCCTGTAAGAGTTGGCTGTCAGGTTGCTATCGTTTATGCCGTTACAAAGGGATACCTCAATGATATTCCCGTTAAATCCGTCAAGAATTTCGAGCAGAAGCTCTTTGATAAGCTTGAAGCAGAGCATAATGACCTGCTTTGCCGCTTAGAACAGGGTTCATTTGAAAATGAGGACGTTGAGGAGCTGAAACTGGTATTAAGCGGAATGACGAGGTGAGCTGAATGGGCGTCGATACAAAAAAACTGCGAAACCGCATAAAAAGCGTTGACTCCACACTTCATCTTACAACCGCCATGGGACTTGTGGCATCTTCAAAAATCCGCAGAGCCATGGAGGCTATGTCAAAAAGCGGCGAATATTCAAAAATGATTGAAAATGTTATTCAGAATCTTGCCGACTGCCGTGAATGTTCACAGAGTCCTTACATTGATAAAAAGGACGAGGAAAAAGTCTGCATTATTGTAATTGCAGGTGACAGAGGTCTTGCAGGCGGCTATAACAGCAATGTTTTCCGACTTTCAAGACAATACCCACAGGCTGAATTTGTCGCTATAGGCAAGCGTGCCTGCGATATTTACGGCGGTGAATATTCTGCGGAGTATTTCTCCTTTGAGCAGGCATCTGCCCTTTCAAAGAAACTTTGCGAAAGATTTACCAACGGGGAAATTACCCGTCTTGGCATAATCAGCACGGAATATATCTCAATGATGTCACAGGAAGCACGTATTGACTGGATTCTTCCCCTTGAAAAATCAGAGGAGAAAACAGACATCACAGGTATCATTTTTGAACCCGACCAGCTTTCTGTACTTAACACAGCCGTTCCCCTTTATGTTACAGGCAGAATTGTAGCGGCTGTACGTGAAAGCTTTGCCAGCGAAGTTGCGGCAAGAAGATGTGCTATGGACTCCGCAGGAAAAAATGCAAAACAGATGATAGACGATCTGCAGCTCCGGTATAACAGAGCAAGACAGAGCGCAATCACACAGGAAATAACCGAAATCGTTGCGGGCAGCGGTATGTAATGCCCTATCCGCAGAACTACTGCTCCGAATAAATCATATTACGGACGCAGCAAAGGTGGTATACAAATTATGTCAGAAATATCAAAAGGTGTAGTTTCACAGGTCATGGGACCTGTCGTAGACGTTCGCTTTGAGGAAGGTCATCTCCCTGCTATTTTCAATGCGCTGACTATTCCAAAGGGCGAAAAAACGCTGACTGTCGAGGTTGCACAGCACATCGGCGACAATACCGCAAGATGTATTGCTATGTCCTCCACAGACGGACTTAAAAGAGGTGTTCCCGTAACTGATACAGGTGCACCAATCAGCGTTCCTGTTGGACGAGAAACTCTTGGACGTATTTTCAACGTACTCGGTGATACCGTTGATAATGTTGAAGCTCCCCAGACTGAGGAAAAGTGGAATATCCACAGAAGCGCTCCCGACTATGACGAGCTTTCAACTTCAACAGAAATCCTCGAAACAGGAATCAAGGTAATCGACCTTATCTGCCCTTACTCAAAGGGTGGTAAAATCGGACTTTTCGGCGGTGCAGGCGTTGGCAAGACGGTTCTTATTATGGAGCTTATCAACAACGTAGCAAAACAGCACGGCGGACTTTCCGTATTTACAGGCGTTGGAGAGCGTACCCGTGAGGGAAATGACCTCTACAATGAAATGAAAGAATCGGGAGTTTTAAGCAATACTACTCTCGTTTACGGACAGATGAACGAACCCCCCGGAGCAAGAATGAGAGTTGCTCTGTCGGGACTTACAATGGCGGAATATTTCCGTGACAAAGAGGGACAGGATGTTCTTCTCTTTATCGACAACATCTTCCGTTTCACACAGGCTGGTTCAGAGGTATCCGCCCTCTTGGGACGTATGCCCTCTGCCGTTGGTTATCAGCCTACACTTGCAAATGAAATGGGTGCTTTGCAGGAGCGTATCACATCTACAAAGAAAGGCTCTATTACGTCAATTCAGGCGGTATACGTACCTGCCGATGACCTTACTGACCCTGCACCTGCAACAACTTTCGCTCACCTTGACGCTACAACTGTTCTTTCAAGAAATATCGCTTCACAGGGTATTTATCCTGCTGTTGACCCTCTTGAATCAACAAGCCGTATTCTCTCCGCTGAAATTCTCGGTGAGGAGCATTATGCTGTTGCCCACGAGGTACAGAGAATTCTCCAGCGTTATCAGGAGCTTATGGATATTATCGCAATTATGGGTATGGACGAGCTTTCAGATGAGGACAAACTTCTTGTACAGCGTGCAAGAAAAATCCAGAGATTCCTTTCACAGCCTTTCTTCGTATCGGAGAAGTTCACAGGTATTGTTGGTACATATGTACCCCTTGCTGAAACTATCAGAGGCTTTAAAGAAATCATCGAGGGCAAGCACGATGACCTGCCTGAGTCTGCATTCCTCTTTGTAGGAACAATTGACGAGGCTGTTGAAAAGGCTAAGGGAATTGACGTATGAACAAATTCAGACTGACAATTTCCTCCCCTGACGGTAATATTTTTCAGGGCGATGCAGTAAAGCTTTCCGTGAGAGGTATCGAGGGCGATTTGGCTGTAATGGCTGGTCATATTCCCTTTATTACAGCTGTCAAGGAATGTGACTGCAAAATTGAGTTAGAGGACGAAACCGAGAAAATCGGTCATACCGACGGCGGACTTCTCAATGTTGCTAAGAACGAGGTAATTTTACTTTCGGACTGTTTCAAATGGCAGGACAACGAAAAATAATGCGTAATTATAAGAACGGTAGAATTTATTTCTGCCGTTTTTTTTTATAAAAAGCCTTTAGCTTTTAGCCTTTAGCTGGCTTAAATAAAAATCATTTGAAAAAAATACAAACTTTTCGGCAATTTCAGGCGGTATTACTGGACTTTTCAGTTTAATTATGGTAAAATATAATTAAACACAGCATATAAAGAATTTTTTCAGGTACATAAAGAGTACACATCTTTATTATATAATCATATCAGAAACTCAGATATGAAAGGAAGTATTCAAATGAAAAAGCATTATATTTTATTGTCGGTGGTAATAACTACACTTATTCTTCTGTTGTTTGGTGGTGTTGGGGTATGGTATACATACGAAACAGCGACTGCAATTATGAATAATGGATGGTCAAACGTAATAAATCGCCAATCGTTTTTAATGAAAGATTCCAGCCGTGATACATCTGAGATTGATTCTGACAATGATGTGATTCCCGATTTGTTTTGGGATTTTGATATTAATGCTGGTTTAAATGATATCGGATATTACGAAATGTATATATGTGATGACGGTAAAAAAATAGAATCTGGTAATCTTATGAGAGTAGGTGCTGTATCACTGATTACTGAAACTGATGATTCTAGATATATTCTAATCAACTCTGATTTTCCATACAATTTTTCATGGCGTAAATTTGTCGAAATTGATGCCATGTGTGACGATACTTTCATATTCAATGGTACTATTTCAGGCACTGATTATTCAGATGTTCAATTTGAATATACTATAGGTGAAAACGAAATGGCTTGTACTGAAAATGCTATAAGCACATCGGAATGGAATGGTGGTGAAAATATTTTTGATTTAGAGTACCAACAAATTGCAGAAACAGAATATGAAAAAAAACTGTGTGCTGAGGCAAAGAAAAAGCTTGAAGATACACTTGCTGAAACAAAAGATGATTCGTGGTTTAAGGAATACAGCAACAGTAACGATGACTACTATTACTATTCTCTTGGTCATTCAACAGACGAAGATGAATTTCCGTCGTTTTCATACAGCAATGGAGTATATGACCTCAAAAATGTAGTAGTCCATGCCCAGAAAGATATTATTACCTCTTTTTATATAAGCCATGCCGCTATCAATTCAGATACTGATAACATATATGTTATATATCTTTTTCATCCTCTTGAACTTGCGTTAAGAGCTAATGTTAAAATATACATTATAAGCCTGCATATGCTTATTGCACTTGAAACCTTAGTTATATTTTTTATAAGAAAGATGTACATTAAAAGTAAAGGCTATGAAATTATGCGTCAGGACCTTACAAGAAGTATTGCCCATGATCTTAAAACACCTCTTGCAATTACAAAAGCTTATGTCGAGAACTGGGAATATATTGATGAAGCCGACAGGCATGAACATGCAGAAAAGCTTAATTCAGAAGTTGACCATATGACGTATATTATCAATAGTATGCTTAATATGTCTAAGTTTGATTTGAAGAAAAATATAAAGCTGGAGGAAGTTAATATTTACTCCATGGCTATGGCAATATATGAGAGAATGAAGCCGATAATCAGCGAACGTGAACTTGATGTAAAAATCTATACCGATAATGAGGACGGTGATTATTACGTATATGCCGACCCAAAAATGATAAGAATAGTTATCAATAATTTTATTACAAATGCTGTCAAGTACGCTCAAAGCTCAATTAATATGGATTTTTACATTCATGAGAAAACAATACTTTTCGTTATAGGAAATGACGGTACGACTATAAGCAAAAAAGATATCAAAAAAATATGGGAACCTTTTTACAAGGCAGACAAGACAAGAACTGACAGAATCGGAAGCAGCGGTATGGGGCTTGCAATAAACAAAAGCATACTGAAACTTCATAATGCAAAATTCAAGTGTACAAGCAATGCAGGAAGAACTACATTCAGTTTTGAAATGAAAAAGGTGGGTAATAATGGAAAATAAATATAAGCTTCTTTTAGCAGAGGACGACACGGCATTGCGTGATATAGCCGCATTGTTTTTCCACAAGAACGGATTTGATGTTGATACAGCAATAAACGGCGATGAAGCCTGTGCGTTGGTTGATAAAAACAGATATGATACTATTATACTTGATATAATGATGCCGGGGAAAGACGGAAAAGAGGTTTGCAGCTACATAAGAAAAAAGTACGATGTTCCTGTGATTTTTCTTACTGCACTTGGGGAGGAAAATGACATCGTTGACGGCTATGAAGTAGGTGCTGACGAATATGTGACAAAGCCCTATTCAACAAAACTTCTGCTGGTTAAGGTTAACGCCCTTATTAAACGATACCACGGGCTTATGACTAAAAATGGCAAGATTGTAGTAGACGAAATAGAAATAGAGCCTGCAAGAAGATATGTGACTGTCAACGGTAAGGAAGTTGTTATGGCACCAAAGGAATATGAGCTTATGATGTATTTCATTGACAACAATAACATAGCGTTGAGCAGGGACAAGATACTTGATGCCGTATGGGGTATGGATTACGAGGGATATGACAGAGCCGTAGATACTCATGTTAAAAAACTCCGTGCTGCCTTGGGAAAGGCAAGCTGCCACATAGAAACAGTAGTCAAGGTTGGGTATATGTGGAAGAATTATCCTCAGAAATAATTGCGTATTTGATAAAAAGTCAAGGGTGCCGCCCTTGACTTTTTCGGCTTAAATATGATATAATAAACTGAATAAAACAACAGTATGGAGAGATTAATATGAGTATTTTTGATGTGTTCGACAGGATTTCACAAAATTCCCACGCCCCACAGGGTAAAATAGAATATATAATAGCAGGTCTGGGCAACCCCGGTATGCAGTACGAGGGAACTCGCCACAATGCAGGCTTCTGCACTCTTGAAACTCTCGCTTCACAAATGGGCGAAAGTATCAGCCGCCTTAAATTCAAGGGCAAAACTGCCGAAGTCAACATAAACGGCGTCCGCTGTCTGCTCCTTGAACCCACTACATATATGAATAACAGCGGCGAATCCATTGTTCAGGCTCTTGAATTCTACAAGCTTGACACAAGCCGTCTTATTGTGGTTTATGACGATATTTCCCTTGAACCGGGCAAACTCCGCATACGCAGAAAGGGCAGCCACGGCGGTCACAACGGTATGCGAAGTATCATTGAACTGACAGGCAAAGATGATTTCCCACGCATTAAAATGGGCGTGGGCAAAAAGCCCCACCCCGACTATGATTTAGCAAAATGGGTACTGGGAAAATTCAGCAAGGAGGATACGGAGAAATTCAAATCCGCAGCTGAAAATGCCTGTGAGTGCATCAAGCTTATGGTGCAGGGCAAAACAGACGAGGCTATGAACAAATTCAACTCATAGGAGCGTTAAATGAAGCTTTTCAGTAATGTTTTCAGCGAGCTTTCGGGATATAAAAGTATTCTCGAATGTCTTGACAAAAAGATTTCACCTGTTTCCGTAACAGGTCTTTCACATATCCACCGAGCCTGCCTTGTTTCCTCACTTGTAGGAAACAGGGTTAATCTTGTTGTTACAGGTACGGAGGCGGAGTCGAAAAAACTCTGCGAGGATATAAATATTATGACGGGCAGGGAATCCGCTGTGCTTTTCCCCTCTCGTGAACAGGTTTTCACCCCTGTTGACAGCTCTAACCACGAATACGAATATATGCGTATTTCCGCACTTTCAAGGGCATCACACAATGACTGTGATGTAATTTGTGCAAGCATTGAAGCGGTTATGCAGCCTGTAATTCCACCCGATATTCTCATTTCATCGGCAATTGAAATTACCGCTGGAGATACAATTGACCGTGACAAGCTGTGCCTTGACCTTACAAAATGCGGTTATCAGCGATGTGAAAAGGTTGAGGGAGCGTCACAGTTTTCCGTAAGGGGAAGTATTATCGACATTTTTCCTGTTCAGTCGGATAAACCTGTGCGTATTGAGCTTTGGGACGATGAAATTGAAAGTATCTCTGAATTTGATACGGCAACTCAGCGGCGACTTGATACAGCTGTGGATACCCTTTCAATTTCCCCTGCAAGCGAACTTCTATGCGACTGCACTCTTTTGGCAGAGCGGCTTGACGCACTCCTTAAAAAGGTGAGGGGAAAGCGTACCGAGCTTATCAGAAATCATCTCGGAGCAGATGTAAACCGCCTTAATTCGGGGGAAATTCTGCCCCACGGTATGAAGTATTACAGCCTTGCATATGAAAAGCTTTCAACAGTTTTTGACTATATCGACGGTGCAGTTCTTTTCAGCGATTTTTCAAATATCGCCGAAGCTGCCCACGGCATAACCACACGTTTCAGCGAAGATGTGAAAATCCTTATGGAGGAGGGACTCCTTTGCAGAGGTCTTGACAATCTGATTGTGGAACTGCCCGAAATCCAGCATATAGCGGAAAAGAACGTATGTTTCTACATCAGCACATTTTTGCAGGGCGGAGAGCGTATTGACTTCCGCAGACTTATCAGCTTTGAGGCTATGCAGAATTCTCTGTGGAACGGCGAATTACAGCACCTTGCCGAGGAATTGGAGGACTATATCCGACAGGGCTATAAAATCGCCCTTTGTGCAGGCAGCGAAAAAACTCTGCCGATTATAAAAAGTGACCTCGAAAATAAGAATATCCCCTGTGACATAGCCAACGAAAATTCCACTATGATACAGGGCAGAGTCTGCCTTATTCCTTCGGGATTAAGCGGCGGATTTGAGTTCCCCGAAAACCATTCCGTCCTTATCACACAGGGACTTACAATGGAGAGCAAATCCACAAGAGCAAGGAAGAAGAAAAAGCCGAAATCCGAGGAAATCCGCAGTCTTGCAGATATTACCGAAGGCGATTTAATCGTTCACAGTTCCCACGGTATCGGACGATTTATCGGCATACGCAAGCTTGAAATCGAGGGTGTCACAAAGGATTACATCACAATTCAGTATGCAGGCACGGATAAGCTTTATATTCCCGTAACTCAGCTTGATATGGTGTCGAAATATATCGGTCCCCGTGACGATACGGGAGTTAAGCTTACAAAGCTTAGTTCAGGAGAATGGCAGAAGAAAAAGAACAATGTCAAACGTGCCGTAAAGGATATGGCACAGGAACTTATTGCCCTCTATGCCAAGCGTGAAAAAAGCGAGGGATTTGCATTTTATCCCGATGATGAATTGCAGCACGATTTTGAAAACCGTTTCCCCTATGTTGAAACTGATGACCAGCTTACTGCAATTTCGGAAATAAAGTCAGATATGGAGCGTATCCGCCCAATGGAGCGACTTCTCTGTGGTGACGTAGGTTTCGGAAAAACCGAGGTTGCATTCCGTGCGGCAATGAAGTGCGTTCTTTCGGGAAAGCAATGTGCAATCCTTGCCCCCACCACCGTTCTTGCATTTCAGCACTATCAGACGGCACTCCGCAGATTTGACCAGTTCCCCGTAAATATCGAGCTTTTAAGCCGTTACCGCAATCCAAAACAGCAGGCGGAAATTATCAAAAAGCTGAAACAGGGACGAATTGACATACTTATCGGCACTCATAAAATCATTCAGAAAAGCGTTGTTTTCAAAGACTTAGGACTTGCAATAATTGACGAGGAACAGCGTTTCGGCGTTGCCCATAAGGAAAAGTTCAAGGAAAGCTTTTCGGGAGTTGATGTGCTTATGCTGTCGGCTACCCCAATTCCACGTACTCTCAATATGGCAATGAGCGGTATCCGTGATATGTCAGTTCTCGAAGAACCGCCGCAGAATCGCTATCCTGTGCAGACTTATGTTATTGAGTACAATGCCTCTGTCCTTGCACAGGCAATTACAAGGGAACTCCGCCGTGGCGGTCAGGTTTACTACATTCACAACCGTGTTGAAACTATCGTTTCCTGTGCGTCAAAATTAAAGGATATGATTCCCGAAGCACGAATTGCCGTTGCTCACGGTCAGATGAGTCAGGAGGAATTATCCGATATATGGGAGCAGCTTGTGGAACACGAAATTGATATTCTCGTATGCACCACAATTATTGAAACGGGCGTTGATGTTCCCAACGTAAATACGCTTATTATCGAGGATTCCGACAGATTCGGCTTGTCACAGCTGTATCAGCTGCGAGGCAGAGTTGGACGCTCCAGCCGCCGTGGCTACGCATATTTCACATACAAGCGTGACAAAGTTCTCACGGAAATTGCTTCAAAGCGGCTTAGTGCAATGAAAGAATTTACCCGATTCGGCAGCGGATTCCGCATTGCCCTCCGTGACCTTGAAATCCGAGGAGCAGGAAGTATTCTCGGCGGCAGTCAGCACGGTCATATGGAATCGGTGGGATATGATATGTATTTGCAGCTTTTATCCGAGGCTATCTGCGAGGAAAAGGGTGAAATTCCCGAAAAAACTCCCGAATGTCTTGTGGATATTCAGATTGACGCACATATCCCTGAAAGCTACATTTCAAGCCTTAATCAGCGTGTTGAGATATACCGCAGAATTATGATTATAAGGACAGACGAGGACAAATATGAACTGGTGGACGAGTTGATTGACCGCTACGGTGAACCGCCTAAATCGGTTATGGGACTTCTTGACGTTTCCCTTATAAGAAATAAGGCGGCACATCTGGGAATTTCCGAAATATCGCAGAAAAACGGTCAGATGTACTTCTACACAAAAACTCTCACAATCGAGCGTATAGCGGCACTTTCCTCTGCATACAAGGGAAAAGTCACATTCGGCGGAATAGAAAAGCCCTATGTATCAGTAAAAATTTTGCCTAAAATCTCCGTATTTGACATTATGAAAGATGTAATTGATACAATTGATAAGGCAGAATGACATATTTTGTGCAAAATGACAAAAATTTCTTTTTAATATTGTTTGTTATTACTCTTTTAAAATTTGCTGTTTTATGTTAAAATTAAAGTATACACATTGATTTACGCAGTATTTATTCTATGAGGAGATAATTAATATGGAAATGAAAAAATTACTTGCGGTTTTTTCCGCTATGGCTATGGCTGCTGCATTTGTCGGATGTGAAAAAAATAATTCTTCATCATCTGAGTCCGTTTCCGAAGTTTCTGAAACTACCGAAGCTCCCACAGAGGAAGCTACGGAAGAAGTTACCGAAGAAGTAACCGAGGAGGAACTGATTCCCCCTGTGCCTGCTGAGTGCGATGACCCCAATGGAATTACCTTTGATGATGAGGATTTCAGCTTTGCACAGCCTACTGTGGAGGATGTTGACTCCGCACAGGGTACACTCTCAATTGAAACCGTTGAGGGAAATAAAATGCTCTGTTTCAAGGATTCAGGCACAAATTACGCTGACGGAACAGTTCAGAAAATCAAGCTTGATGCCGCAAAACTGCTCTCTCCCGAAAATCTTGCAAAGGTTCGCTCAATTGAAATGGACGTTTATGCCGACGCTACATCGGATAAATTCAAGAACGATGACGGCGAAAATGTCAACGCTCCCGGCTGGATTGGCGGCGGCGGCGGTGCTAACGTAGCAGGGGATAAATGGTATGATTTCGCAGAATGGGAGGGCGGCGAGTACAATTTCCCAATGTCGGGAGCTGCTCACGTTGAAATGAAATTCCTCCTTGCTCTCGGCGGTCAATGCTGGAATGAAGAAATGGACGAAGCAACATTTCAGATTATGCGTTGGGGTGCTCAGAATGAGGGCAATTTCTATATTGACAATATAGTTTTCTTTGACGAGGAGGGCAATTCCCTGCCCATTGAAAAATCCGCACCTGCCGAGGAAAGCGGTGAGGATATTTCTTCCTCTTGATAAAATATAATAACATATAAAAAACCTATTGCATTATCATTGAAAAAATGATATAATAGAAGAACATATATAAAATAGCCGCAAAACGGCAAAAGGAGAATGAAAAATATGAATTACGGACATTTCGACCTTGCGAACAAGGAATATGTCATTACAAACCCTGCAACGCCTGCACCTTGGGCAAACTACCTCGGTGATCCCGAATACGGTGCTATGATTTCCAATAACGCAGCAGGCTACAGCTTTGTAAAATCAGGTGCAAACGGCCGTGTATCACGTTTCCGTTTCAACTCAGATATGGCTCTCCCCGGACGTTATATCTACATCAGAGATAACGAGGCTAACGACTATTGGTCAGCTTCATGGCAGCCTGTAGGCAAGCCCCTTGATAAGTATAAGTCCGAGTGCCGCCACGGTACAGCTTATACTGTAATTTCTGCTGAGTATACCGACATAAAGTCAGAGGTTACATATTATGTTCCCTACGGCAAGACATATGAGGTATGGCGTGCAAAGGTTACAAATAACTCAAACAAGGAGAGAAAACTCTCTGTTTTCGGCTTTGTTGAATTCACAAACGAGCCTAATTACGAACAGGACCAGATTAACCTCCAGTACACACTTTTCATCACACGTACAAGCTTTGAGGAAAACAAAATCATTCAGCATATGAATGAAAATACAGGCTTTGACGAAAACGGCTACAACGGCAGCGAGAGATTCTTCGGTATGGTTGGACAGCCTATCACAGGCTATAACGGCTCTCTCAGCAACTTCATCGGACCTTACAGAACTTTCTCAAATCCTATTGCTGTTGAAAACGGCAAGTGTGACGGTGTTATGAACTATAACTCCAATTCCTGCGGTGCACTCCAGAGCGATATTACTCTTGCACCCGGCGAAACTAAGGAATTCATCTATATTATGGGACAGAAAACCGATGCCGAGGCTACTGCTATTCTCAACGAATACAAGACAGCTGGCAAGGTTGACGAGGAAGTTCAGCAGTTGAAGGACTACTGGCATAGTCAGCTTTCAAACTTCTCCGTTGAAACTCCCTCAGACGAGTTCAACAATATGATTAACGTATGGAACGCTTACCAGTGCTTTATCACTTTCATCTGGTCAAGAGCAGCTTCTTTCATCTACTGCGGTCTTAGAAATGGTTACGGCTACCGTGATACAGTTCAGGATATTCAGGGTATTATCCACCTTGACCCCGAAATGGCTGCTGAAAAAATCCGCTTTATGCTTTCTGCTCAGGTAAGCAACGGCGGCGGACTTCCCCTTGTAAAGTTCACTCACGATGCAGGTCACGAAACTTGTCCCGATGAGAACGATGAAAACAGCGTATACGCTAAGGAAACAGGTCATCCCTCATACCGTGCGGACGATGCTCTCTGGCTGTTCCCCACAATTATGAAGTATATCGGCGAAAGCGGCAACAAGTCATTCCTTGACGAGGTTATCACATATGCCGAGGAGGGCGGCGGTGAAGCTACTGTTTACGAGCATCTCAAGAACGCTATCCGCTTCTCTATGGAGCGTCTTGGCGACCACGATATGCCTGCAGGACTTCACGCTGACTGGAACGACTGTCTGCGTCTTGGTGCAAAGGGCGAGTCAACATTCGTTGCATTCCAGCTTTACTACGCTATGACAGCTATCAAGGAAATGGCTGTACTAAAAAATGATACAGACTATATCGCATATATTGACGAGGTACAGGCAAAGCTTGCTGATGCTCTCGAAAAGTGCTGGGACGAGGATAGATTTATCCGTGGAATCCGTGAAAACGGCGATGTTGTTGGTGCTAAGAATGACCCCGAAGCTAATATGTGGCTCAATCCCCAGTCTTGGAGCGTAATTTCACGCTTTGCATCTGAGGAACAGGCTGAAAAGGCTATGGACAGCGTTTACAGAATCCTCAACACACCTTACGGTGCAAAGCTTCTTGACCCACCTTATAAGTATCACCACTTCAAGGGTGCGTTAATGCAGGTATTCAACCTCGATACTAAGGAAAACGGCGGTATCTTCTCACAGTCACAGGGCTGGCTTATTCTTGCTGAGGCTCTTATGGGACACGGCAACCGTGCGTTTGAGTACTTTATGGAGTCCTCACCTGCTGCTATGAACGACAAGGCTGAAATCCGTGTTATGGAGCCATATGTACATGGTCAGTTCACAGAGAGTAAGGCATCTCCATACGAGGGACGTTCACACGTTCATTGGCTCACAGGTACAGCTTCAACTGTTATGGTTGGCTGCGTTGAGGGTATCTGCGGTATGCGTCCCGACGCTGACGGTCTTGCAATTTCTCCCTCTATCCCCTCTGCTTGGGACAGCTTTAAGATTACAAAGATGTTCAGAGGAAAGAAACTCAATATCGTTGTGGATAACTCCGCACACGTTGAAAGCGGCGTTAAGTCCGTAACTCTCAATGGCGAGGCTATTGACGGAAATTACATCGCTGCTGACAAGCTTGCTGATGTAAACGAGATTGCTGTAGTTCTCGGTTAATTGATATTTGCAAAGTATTATAAAAAATGGCGGTGGGAATTATTCCTACCGCCATAAGTTTTATATTCAGGGCATCTCTAAAAACCCGTTTGATTAAAGAAAAAACAGATAGGTGCGGCAGCTGCAAGGAAACCTCCCGAAGGCGTGCTTTCGCACTCCGAGGGAGGTTGACGAAGCAGATGACATGCATAGCTGTTTTTTCTCAAAAGGGGTTTTTAGAGATGCCCTTTAATTTTATGAGAAATTTGCTTTCACATATTCAAGCATTTCAAGTTCTGATTTAGCCTCACCCAAATTCGGATAATTCTTCTCCATTTTATGGGCAAGCTGATATTCCTTTTCCGCAAGTTCTGCATTTTTCTCAATAATGAGGTAATATGCATACATAAGCTTGCGGCGGGTAATCATAGTTTTACCCGATGCTTTCACGTATTTCTGCAAATCCTTGTCATAAATCTCGTCAATTTCCGCCTTGTCAGCACCATTCACAAGCTTACAGAAAAGCATTTCACAGTTGTACTCATTTGTATACAATTTCGGAAGTTTCGGAGTATCAATAAGTTTTTCAAACAAACTTTCAGCTTCGGCGAATTTCATTTCGTCCATAAGCCTTGCCGCACTAAGAGCAGGCATAGTTGCCGATAATTTATCTTTCTGATTTTCGTCATACTCAAACAATTTTTCAGGCATATCCTTTAATCTTCCGCCATTTGTCTGCAAAGCATTGATTTTGAACTGCTTGTATAAAACTCCTCTTGCATAGGGATTTTTCGCCATTAATAGAATATTCATTCCGTCATTGGTTACACCCAAATCAAGGGGAATAAGGTTTGTCAAACCGAGATAAACCGATACAACTGCGGCTAATATAGAAATCAAACGCACAATGGAATTGTCAGCAAACATAAACGGAACACATAAAACCGCCGTCAGGAGATTGAACAATCCGCCGCCGAAATTGTACCAGAAATACGGCACATCTTCGGGATTTTCCATATCGGGAGGAACCATAAGACATTGACCGCCTGTTCCTGCAATGGAATATTTCTTGAATTTCAAACCCTGCTCCGTCTTTTGCATAACAATTGAACCTACTCTGAATGAAAGGTATTTATACCCCGTGAGAAGTCCCATTACAAGATGTCCTGCCTCGTGAATAATCATAGCGAGGTACAAAAGAACATAGAAAGCAGCGAGAAATATTATATATTCAAGAAACGAAATATTGCTTTTTTCGGCATTTCCGTCGGGTTTTAGGAGCATCATTGCAATAAAAAATCCTAAAACTCCGCCGAAAATCATTGACACAATTGCACCGAGGTTGACTTTCTTCTTTTTTTTATCAGCCAATTACTTAACCTCAACAGTCCAGTTGAAAGTATCCTCGATTTTACCCCACTGAATACCTGTCATTGTATCATAGAGCATCTGTGAGATTGCACCAATCTTGTTGCCGTTAATTTCCATAACCTTGTCATTCCACTTGAGGTGACCAACAGGAGAAATAACAGCAGCTGTACCTGTACCGAATACCTCGTCAAGCTTGCCTGCATCGTAAGCGTCAGCGATTTCCTGAATAGAAATACGTCTTTCGGAAACCTTGATACCCTTTGACTTACAAACCTCGATAGCTGACTTTCTTGTGATACCGGGGAGGATTGAACCCTGAAGTGCAGGAGTTACAACTTCGCCATCGATAACGAAGAAGATGTTCATTGCACCAACTTCCTCGATGTACTTCTGCTCAACACCGTCAAGCCAGAGAACCTGTGCATAATTCTGCTTGTGTGCCTCGTCCTGACCGATGAGAGATGCAGCGTAGTTACCGCCTGTCTTAGCGTAACCCATACCGCCTCTTACAGCACGGACATACTTATTTTCAACATAGATATTTACAGGGTTAAGACCGCTTGCATAGTAAGCACCTGAGGGTGAGAGAATAATCATAAAGAGATACTGGTCGCCGGGCTTAACGCCGAGGAATGGGTCGCAAGCAAAGATAAATGGACGAATGTAGAGGGATTCGCCGTCCTTTGAGGGAACCCAGTCCTTTTCAACTTTGAGAAGTTCCATAAGGCCTTCCATAGCCATATCAATAGGAAGTTCGGGAATTACAAGTCTTTCGTTGGACTGATTAAGACGCTTGAAGTTTTCCTCGGGACGGAAAAGCTGAATTTTGCCGTCAGCTGTGCGGTATGCCTTTAAGCCCTCGAAAACTGTCTGACCGTAGTGCAGACACATAGCAGCAGGAGAAAGCTCGATAGGAGCGTAAGGTCTGATTTCAGCATCGTGCCAGCCCTGACCTGCGTCATAGGACATAACGAACATATAGTCTGTGAAGATGTGACCGAAGCCGAGAGCCTGGTCAGGTGCAGGCTTTGCCTTTAAATTCTGTGATTCAATAAATTTGATTTCCATTGTTTTATACCTCTTTTTCAATATAACTGGGATTTGTCTGCGGAGAAATAATTTTTTTCGTAAATTTTCTTACAAATAATTGTTCCTGCAACAGCCGCACCTGCAAGGAGAGCCGCAGCGGAAAGGGAAACGGTAAGAGCTATAATTGCTTTTTTTGACATAAAGATACCTCCGTTAACAAATAGATTGCAGACAAAAACTGTCTGTACAATAATTATAGCACATTTTTCTCATAATTTCTATAAAATCCTAATAAAAATACTGCACAAAATAAACTGGATATTTTGTGCAGTTTTTTGTATTATTCGTCATATGTACGGACACGGAGAACTGCTCCAAGGCTTTCTGCAACCTCTCTTGATGCTTCAATCTGTTCGGGAGAAATAACATCAACTACGGACATAACAACCTGAGATTTTCCCGTATTTACGCAGTCTGCGGTGAATTTATGCATAGCTTCCCACGCATTTTCAAACTTAGGACGGGTAACTTTCATATACTCATCCTTAGTGCCTGCATTAAGGCTTATGGAGATAGTATCAATAATCTCGCAAAGTTCCTCTGCAATGGGACGATTGTTAACTAAATCGCCAAGACCGTTGGTGTTAAGGCGGAATTTCACAGTTTCGCAGTTGGATTTCAGCCATTTTGCCGTTTCAAGAAGTGCGTCAAGGCGGCAGGTCGGCTCGCCGAATCCGCAGAAAATAACCTCGTTATATGCGGAAATATCACGCTTTGAAAGGTCAGCTTTGATTTCCTCCATTGTTGGCTCATGCTCCAGCCACAGAGGGTCAGAGCCGTATGCTCCGTCACCGTTGTTTCTTATGCAGAATGTACAAGCACAAGGGCATTGATTTGTTAAATTCAAATAAAGATTTTTTCCTACCTCATAGGATATTGTCATAGCTTTCATTTTAATTCTCCTTATCTATGTAAATTCTCGGTACACGCTTTGAAATTCCGCATACCACCTCATAGCCGATTGTTCCGTAAACCGATGCAAGTTCGTCGGCTGTAATCATATCGTCGCCGTCCCTGCCTATGAGAGTTACAATATCTCCCGATTTCGCCTGTGGAACGTGGGAAACGTCAATCATAAGCTGGTCCATGCAAACTCTGCCGATTATGCGGCAGCGTGTGCCGTGAACGAGGATTTCTCCCTTTGAGGAAAGCAGCCGTGAATAGCCGTCAGCATAGCCGATTGTGACCGTTGCAATTCTCATTTCACAGTCGGTGACAAATGTTCTGCCGTAGCTTATGCACTGCCCTGCATCAACGGTTTTAACCTGCGAAATAACGGCTTTAAGCTCCATAACAGGTTCAAGCCCCTGGGGAATATCAAGGGATATATCGGGGTGAAGTCCGTATAAAATAATTCCTGCACGGGACAAAGTGCTTTCAGCGGAATTTCTGTAGCAGGTTGCCGCACTATTCATAAAATGAACGTGTGGCAGCTTTACACCTCGGCTTATGAGAATATCACGGACATCAAGAATGAATTTCTCCTGCTTGTCGGTATAGGCGATATTGTCGGGAGAATCGCTGTCTGCGGCGGCAAAGTGAGTGTAAATTCCCTCTACGCAGATTTTTTCAATTTCCATAATCCGCATAATTTCATCGGCACATTCCTGCGGTGTGTCGTATTTCAAGCCGATTCGTCCCATTCCCGTATCAATTTTTATATGACAGCGGATAGGCTCGGCGGTGTTATGTGAAAGAGTTTCGGCATATTCCGCAGATACAACGCCCTGAATGATATTGTACATTGAAATTTCGTGGGCATATTCCCCGGGAGTAAAGCCAAGGATAAGTATTTCCGCATCGGGACACAGCTTGCGGACCGCAATCGCTTCATCAAGATTTGATACGGCAAAATATTTAACTCCGCAATCCTCCGCAAGACAGCGGATTATATGCTCATCACCGTGGCCGTATGCGTCAGCCTTTACAACTGCCATAATCTCTGTGTAGGGCGAGTTGAGGGACTTTATTATGTCATAATTTTTCCTGAGCTGTGGCAGAGATACTTCTGCCCACGCACGTTTGAGATAGGGTTTCATATTTTTATCCTTTCGAGTTATTAAAAAATAGTTACAAGGTGAAAAAAAACTTGCAAAACCTTTAAATATATGTTACAATTATAATAATTGAAAGTAACGGAGGGAATATTTATGCTCAATTCCGAAAAGGAAGGCTTTTTCCGTGCCGAATTAACGGGTATGCCTGTATATTCGACAAGAGTAATGCATATCAAAAAAGAAAATGCCGTCTGCATTACAGGTCATCGTGAAAAATCAATTGTTCCATATAATAATGACCCCGCAAATCTGGATATTACATTATTCGCTGTAAAAGCAATGCTCAATGGTTATCTGTCGGCTACTTTCAAAAAAGGCTACACTACCATTATATCGGGGCTTGCTGAGGGGATAGACTTATGGGCTGCAAAAATAGCCATTTGTCAGAAACGATACGAAAATGAAAGACATTTAATCGGAGTTATGCCCTATCGCAGGCACTTTCACGGCTTCAGCGAAGAAAACAGGACGTTATTGCAGGAAGTTGAACGATATGCTGATTTTCTTGTATCAACCTGCGACAATCCTGATATGGTTTACGGAAAAAAGGCAACAGCTTCTACCGACCCGCAGATTTACCGTAAACGTAATTATTATATGGTTGATAATTGTTCTGTAGTAATCGCCTTTTATAACGAGGATAATCCACGGTCGGGAACAGGTCAGACTATCCGCTATGCAAAACAGCAGGACAAGCACATTCTCTGTTTCAATTCCGAGGATATATACGAGCTTATTGAAAGGACAGACGGCGATAAAATGGCTATCTGTGAAGCAATGAAGAAGCTTGATCTCGATTTGCCAAAGGCAGATTAATTATCGGGATTTATAACATCCACCTTTTTATTATATCACAATATCAGAAATTTGCAAGTTTTTTTTGAAATTTCTCTGATATTGAATTTTAATCGGCAATGCTGAAATAGCGTTTCAACAGACAGTTAATCGACAGTTTTCAACATTTTCATTTATTTTTCAACTGTTGAAAAGTTGAAAACTCTGTTGAATGGCTATTCTGCGTAACACTTTATTAACATTTGTTTATGAATAAAATATCTTATTCATAAACAATGAATATATTTTATATAAAATTATACAAATAGTTTTGGAGGACAAAGTAATGGCAAAAAAGAAAAAGACAGGAAGTATAGCAGTACCCTATCTGCTTACAATTTTCATCGGAATTATCATTGTGGGCGGCGGTACATTCTTCGCATTAAGACATTTCGGAATTATTGACGGCGACGATACTCTCCCCGAACCGCCGAAAAGACAGATTTCCACAGCTACTTACGAGGACAACCACTCAATTCTCTTTATTTACGATGAACCCGACAGGAGAAATTCAACTTCATTCCTCCTTATGCGTTCAATTCCCAAGGAAAAAAAGATTGTATTTATAGGAATTCCCACAAATACTATCGCTATCGTGGACAATGAACAGCAGAGTATGCTTTCTTCCTATGAAACAGGCGGTGCATCAGGTGCGGTAAACTTCACAAACAAGGTTTTCGGCATTGACGTTGAACGATATATGAAGCTTGACTCCGAATCCCTTATAAAAATTTCCGATATTTTGGGTGGCGTCAAATATCCTGTGGACGAAGATATTACAGGTTTCAACGGCGACGGTTCCGAACAGTATCTCAACTCCGAACAGGTTGAAAAGCTTATTACATATACCCTTTACGACGGCGGAGAGGTTGAACGTGCTTTCGTTATCAGTTCTGTTTTCTCAGCTATGATAAACCAGACAAAAGGCTCACGTGTTTCCGACAACCTCGATTCAAGCTTCAACACACTCATCAATATGATTGATAATACCGATATTACCGCCGGTGATTACAAAAAGCGTAAAACTGCAATAAAGTATATGCTGGAAAACGGAACTAATATTGCATCATTCCTTATTATCAGCGGTGAAGATGCCTATGAGGACTTTATTCCCGATGAACAGTTCTTCGAGGATTTGAGAAAAAAATA
This sequence comes from Ruminococcus sp., assembly GCA_045539715.1. Lineage (GTDB taxonomy): Bacteria > Bacillota > Clostridia > Oscillospirales > Ruminococcaceae > Ruminococcus. The sequence continues at coordinate 151,234 of JAZQFV010000113.1, forward strand.
CTACAGCTATGATGAAAGCGGAAAGTCTGACAACTAATGAATAATATCTTTGATACCCACGCACATTATGCCGACCGTGCCTTTGACGAGGACAGATATGAGCTTCTTGAAAAGCTCCCCGAAATGGGCGTAAAATATATTATGCTTGCTTCCTCATCGGTGGAGGATACAGCGGAAAATGCGGCAATTGCTCAAAAATACGGCTACATTTATGCCGCATCGGGAGTTCACCCCGAAAGCGTTGATGAAAACCCCGAAAATTACCTTGACATTGTTCGTGAAACGGCTTTGAGTTCCCCGAAAATCAAGGCAATAGGCGAAATCGGGCTTGACTATCACTATGACGGTTACAGCCGTGAAAAACAGCTTAAACTCTTTGAGGAACAGCTTATTCTCGCTAAGGAGCTTGATTTGCCTGTTATCGTCCACAGCCGTGATGCCTGTGAGGATACTCTGAATATGCTGAAAAAGCACCGTCCAAGAGGCGTTGTACATTGTTTCAGCGGCTCTGCTGAAACGGCAAAGGAAATCATAAAGCTTGGAATGTACATCGGCTTTACGGGAGTTCTCACCTTTAAAAATGCGAAAAAAGCATTGAAGGCCCTTGAAGAAGTTCCCCTTGACAAGCTTCTTCTTGAAACGGATTGCCCCTATATGGCTCCCGTTCCATTCAGAGGAAAACGCTGCGACAGTTCAATGATTGCCTATACTGCGGCGGCAGCGGCTGAAATCAAGGGAATTGACACACAAGAGATTATTGACATTACCTGCGAAAACGGAAAAAGATTTTACGGAATATGATGCGGTTCAACCGTATCGGCAAAGAGGTTAAAAATGTACTACTGCTGCGGAATTACTGAAAAAGGAATTATGCCCCATAACGAGGACGCTCTGCTTATCGGCAGGCACGTTATGACGGCAGGTATGGTTGAACAGAATTTAAAACCGCCATTTATTATGGCTGTTTCCGACGGTGTATCGGGCGAAAATGCAGGAGAACTTGCTTCTGTAATGTGCCTTGAGGGACTGCGTGACATTGCGGATTTCCGCAAATCACAGCTTCACGGTGAAATTATGGAAATTCACGAAAAACTTGCGGAATACAGCAGAAATGACGAGGAAAGCCGTAATATGCAGACTACTCTCTGCGGTATTGCCGTTGACGAAAATCAGCGTATTTTCGCCTTTAATGTAGGGGATTCACGGCTTTATCGCTTCCGTGAGGGAGTTCTCACACAGCTTTCCCGTGACCAGTCCCTTGTGCAGCTCCTTTACGAGGAGGGAACGATTACACAGGAGGAACTGAAAACTCACGTTCACAGGAATATAATTTTCCCTGCTCTTGGCAATATCAAAGATACTCCAAGAGTTGACATTGAGGAAATCGAGGGCGGATTGGAATATGGCGATGTACTCCTTATCTGCTCTGACGGTTTATCCGATTCCCTGTCTTCCATTGATATTCAGGAGGTTATGGATTACCCCAAGGGATTACTTAGGCGGCTGGAAATCCTTGTGGAAATGGCACTTCAAAACGGCTGCAATGATAATATTTCAGCGGCAGCGGTTATACTTAATGCGTAATTTTTTAAAAAGCTATTAGCCTTTAGCTTTTAGCCATTAGCTTTTTGGGACAGTGGAATTTTATTTCTGCCGTCTTTTTTGTATGAAAGCTATTAGCCTTTAGCTTTTAGCTATTAGATTTTGGAACAACAGATTATTAAGACTTAAATAAGGACGGTGGAAAAAATTCCACCGTCCTCGCTGTCTATATTACGAATTATTCAAAAGATATTGTGCTTTGAGAATGGCAATCTGGGTTTTTCCGTCACGGATTTTGCCATTCATAACAAGTTCCACCGCCTCGGAAAGGGGCATTTTCTCCACATCAAGAAACTCATCATCATCAAGATTCTGCTTAGTGAATTTCAATCCCTTAGCAAGATACATATGAGTTATTTCCGAATTATAGGCAGGTGTGGGGAGCATTTCGCCAAGGTAAATAAACTCCTCACAAGTAAATCCCGTTTCCTCTAAAAGCTCACGTCTGCCGCATACTTCGTGGGATTCCCCCTTTTCAAGCTTGCCTGCGGGAACTTCCAGCAATGCCGCTGAAAATGGATAGCGGAACTGTTTTACAAGATAAATTTCATTGTCATCGGTCACAGGAATTACACAAACTCCCCCATGATGCCACAGAACATCACGGAATGCCGTTTTTTCATTTTCAAGAAGCACCGTATCGTGAGTTATGTTAAAAATCAATCCCTCATAGACAGTTTCGCTTTTCAATGTTTTTTCTTCAAGATGCATTATTAATCCTCCTCGGAAAATTTATTCTTTGAACAATTTCTTGTGTATATCTCCTCTGCTGTCAATCGCTGACAGGTGTTATAATCGTAGTAGTGGGAAATTCTGCGGAATTTCTGCTTTTTATCGCCCTTTCTGCATATCAGCACAAAGATTGCAAGCAGCACAGCGGAAACAATTGAAATTACTGCACCCTCATAAAGTCCCGGAGTGCGATAGCTGAATGTTATAACATTTTCGCCCTCATCAGCTTTAACCGCCATAAATCCATAGGAAACACGCTCCACATCAACAGGCTTGCCGTTGACTTTTGCCGTCCAGCCCTTGTTATAGGGTACGCTGAAAAATACAAGTTCAGGCTTTTCAAGGGTAATTTCCGACTGAAATCCATAGGAATCCCATGTAAAGGAATCTGAACAATTCTGCTGTTTTTCAAGGCAGGCAAGTTCATAATCATTCTGTGTCAGATTATAAACCTTTGATGAAGCTTCTTCAAGAATATCCCCATATTTCGCAATCTGTTCATCATTGAGAACAATGGCACTGAGCAGAAGTCTTTCACGTATCGACTTATTTTTGCTTTCAAGTGTTTTTTCGCTTACAAATGTATCATAGCCGAATCCCATAGGAATATAGAGTTTATTTTCGTAAATCTCAAATTCCTCGTTCTCCCCTACATATTCAAATTTAGGAAGATATTTACGTATATCCACGTGAGTGCCAATCAGACCGTCCGCACCCGATACGTCAACATCTTTATCAAGGCTTTCCCCTGCTTCAATTTCCTCATAGCTGTAAATACCGTCCTTTTCACGGTAATAATACTTCACAGAAAATAGTCCACGGAGGGTATAATGTGTCACATCAACTCTTGATGCAACGTCACGCTTTATTCCGATTGAGTTGTAAAATTCCATTATAGAGGGACTTACAACCGTCTGAAATGCTCTCATATTAGGAAGTCCCCATATCATAGGGTAATTGTCGCAGCCGTCGGATATATCAATGCGGAAGAAATTATCCTCGGAAACCTCCTCATAAACGCTGTCACCGCCCTTAACCGCCTGAGCGACATATTCCTCCGCTACATTCGGAGTAACTGCACCGTAAATAACTGTTGAGAGGATACAAACTACGCTTGCAAATGCTGTTGCATAGACCATAAGTCCGCCGTAGTGATACCCCTTGTTCTTCTGATAAATTATATAAACCGCAAGGATAAGCATAACAGCCGAAATTGCAAAAGTCAGCCAGAAATAGCCGAAATCATAGGGAAGCGTAAACCAGCTGAGCTTGCCGTCTTTTTCCTCGGGGATAAATGAAACAAGTCCGAAAAACAGCATTACTCCCATTGTTATATAAATGGCAGGCTTGAAATCTGCCCCCTCCTCATCAAGGGAACGTGCTGTCATAAGGGCAAAAATGAGAATCGGCATATAGTACCAGCGGGCATAATAGGCGGCATTAAAAGCATAGAACATACTGTTGAGAATTGGGATAAATGCACATATAATGCAAATCCACGACAACTTCACCGCCCAGTGCTTTTTATGAGTCCGCATAAATGTAATAACGCCAAGCATTGAGAAAAGCGGCAGATATACAGCCATAGATGACCATTTTGCACCGTCGCTCTTGAAAAGATTAGGTCTTGCAGGAACATCGGGAAGCAGGAAACAGCTCTGAACAATGCGGAAAATTCGTGAGCCTACATTGTAAACTATGTTTCTTTCACCGTAAAGATGCTGACTTACACGGTAGTTGTCCAGAATTGTAATTAACGAGGGCAGGAGAATTACACCTGCAATAGCTGTACCAAGCACCGCTTCCGCAAAAAGTCCAAGAAATCTTTTGAAAGTGACAGGGAAATCCTTGCAGGGCATACGCATAAGGAAGTAAAGAACAAGGAATACAGCCTGACCTGCAAAGAAATAGTAGTTGAGAGCCGCCATAAATGCCACAATAAGGGCAAACCAGCCACGGCGGCGATTGCAGATATTTTCCTCCATAGCAATGAGCATAAGGGGGAAAAATGCGGTTATATCCTGAAAGCTGTTGAAGAAGATGTTGTACACCTGAAATCCCGAAAAGGCATAGAGCATAGCACCTGTGAGAGATGCCTCCTTTGAGCGTACAAACCGCCGCAGATAAATATAGGCGGTAAGAGATGCCACACCGTGCTTTAATGCCAGTATAACGGGCATTGAAAGAGTAACAAGTCCACGGGGAAGAATGGCGGTAAGCCAGAAAAACGGGCTTGAAATGAGGTAGTAGGAATAGGACGTTACAAAGTCAGAGCCTAAATCCGTAAACCAATCCCAGCCAAACTGACCGCTTCTCACAGCATCATTGGCAAGGTTATAAAAAGGTATCTGCTGTGCGTTATAGTCGCCGTAATAGATGAAATAGCCGTTTTCAGAAAGCATAATCGGCAGTACCGACACTAAAAAGACAATAAATCCCAAAAGGAAAGCCATAAGGTACTTTTCTTTTGAATAATAGGTGGTTCTCAATAGATTATTTTCCATTTCCTTCTCCTTGAAAAATATTTCGCTGATTTAATCTGCAACTTTGCAAAACTGTTTTTATTATACCACAATTTCCCTCATTTTTCAATAGGGCATCTCTAAAAACCCGTTTGATTAAAGAAAAGACAGATAGGTGCGGCAGCTGCAAGGAAACCTACCGAAGGCGTGCTGTCGCACTCCAAGGGAGGTTGACGAAGCAGATGACGTGCATAGCTGTTTTTTCTCAAAAGGGGTTTTTAGAGATGCCCAATATATAAAGCCCGAAAAAAGCCCGAATTTTTTCGGGCTTTCAGAGTATACAATTTTACTTATAAGGCGTAAATTCAATGTTAATCCATTCCTTATTGTTGTAGTGATTATACAAAGAACCAAGCTGATTATTAACATTGGCAGCATCAGGTTCTTCAAAGGTATCCTTTAATTCAAATGTGTTGTCATAATTCATCTTATAAACCGAATACTCTCCATTATTCTGATGTTCGCACCAGATAAGGCTTTCAAATGGGCAGAAACGGAGATTGCCTGTAATATTGGCAATACCACCTTTTTCAGTTTCACCTGCGGCATTTAGGTAATCAGCTCCGTTGAAAAAATAAAGAGAAGAAAATTTATTGCCTGACATATTTTCAAAGTTTATTATAAGTTCAGGTGTGCCGTCCGAATTCATATCACAGTAAGCATATTCCACCACGGAACAATATTGGTTAGCCGATAAAGTTTCAAGGAGTCTGTTTCTTGCAAGGTCGTGTATTTCCTGCGGACGAACGGAGATACTGCTCGCTTCTTCTTCACTATACCCTTCCTTGAAATCAACCCATTCCCTGCTTGTAAGGAATTCATCGTTATCCTCAAAAATACCAACTATTTCAAAGGTACTGTCAGTATGCATTTTATAGACCGCATTTCCCTCTCCCTCGGTATTTTTACACCATATGAGATTTTCGGTACTGTTGCCTTTAATATCACCACGAATAATATCAGTTTCGAGGATATTTTCTGTATCGTCAGCAAATTTCAGCTTATTAACATAGTCGGTTCCGTTGAAATAATACAAGTCAGAAACAGGATTTCCATACGCATCTGCCTTTGTAACAATAATTTCGGGCGTGTTGTCGTCATTTACACCAAATAAATTCAAATTGATATTCTCGATATAAACAGAAAGCTTTTCCAGCAGTCTTATCATAGCATCCGCAGCCTCAGGCGGCAGATGATCAGATATCATATCAGGTAATTTAGACGCATTTCCAGTTTCAGAATTATAAGGTTTGAATTTAATATCAAGCCAATTTTTATTTTTATAGCTTTCATCATCTTTTTTATCAGTTGCGACTACTTCAAAATTGTTATCATCAAGCATTTTCAGAACTATATCAATTTCAGATATTGGGGAATTAGTACACCACACAAGATTTTCGTCGGGCAGACATAAGATTTCACCTACTAATACAGCCGGCATTTCTTCATCTGCTGAACTCTTAGAGGGATTTATTTTACTTGTATAACCCGTTCCGTTGAAATAAAATAATACAGATGAACGGTTGTTTGAAATATCTTCCGCACTTACAATAAGTTCCTCTACACCGTCCATATTTACATCACAGTAAGCATATTCAATATTGGTGCCTGAAATTGATTCAAGGACGGTATCTCTTGCAGCATCAAGCATTGCCTTTGTGGGCTTATTATCGTCTGTCCACGTTTTACTATTATTTAACCCCTCATAACTAAAATCAACCCACTCCCTGCTTGTAAGAAACTCGTCATCATTCTCAAAACAGCCTATACTTTCAAAGGTATTATCTCCGTTCATTTTATAGACTGCATTGCCGCCTTCTTTGTGATGTTCGCACCATATGAGATTTTCAGCCTCATTACATTTAATTACGCCACGAAGCTCAATTTTTTCATCTGTATCGGAGGCGAGAGTTATTTCCCGAACATAATCAATTCCGTTGAAATAGTAAAAGTCTGAAAAATAGCTGTTTTTGGTGGTTTTGCAGTTCACAATGAGTTCGGGAACATCATCTTTATTGACATCAAACAAACTATAACCGCACATTTGTTCAGGGATGTTCCCCAACACTTCGTCCTGTGCATAACGGAGGGTAAGTTTCGAGGGCTTTTCCCCGTATGAAGATGTTGAAGTGCTGTCCTGCATAGGTTCGTCAATCTTATTATTGTTATGGGAAAATACTCGGATTCCCGAAATAATTATTGCCAATGCCGCTGCCGCACCGATGAATGCTGCCGCTGCCTTTGACATTTTCGGCTTGCTGTATTTTTCAACTCCGCTTACAATGAATTCCTCATCGTTTATATCTACCCCAACATATTCACTTTCATTATCGCTGTCAATACTCTTATTCATTCCGCTTTCAAACTTTTTCAGGCTCATTTCAAGAATTCTGTTTCTATCCTTTTCGCTTACCATAGGAATATCCCTTTCAAGCTTTTCCACGGTTTCAATATCCGTATTTTCAAGAATATCGAAGCTTATTTCTCTTTTGTCACTCATAAGCTGCACTCCTTTAATCCGAATCCCTTTTCAGAGAGCATTTTTTCAAGCTTTTTCAACGCTCTTGCACAACGCATTCTCACCCCTGCCGAGGTCAATGAATGTTGCTCCGCTATCTGTGAAGAATTCATATTGTAATAATATTTCTGGATAATCATTGTGGAATCAGGCTCACCGAGGGCATTCACACAGCTTAGCAGAATATCTTTCAGTTCCTTTTTCTCCGCATTTTCCACTAATAATTCATCATCGCTTATTTCCGATAAGGCTGTTTCATCAATTTCCGCTGTGTATTTGCTCTTTGACGATAATGAACGGAAATAGCTTATTGCCTTATTTGCTGCAATTGTGCCTATCAACCCATTCAGCGAACCGCTGCTGAAACCGTTTTTCTCGTATTTCTCAAAAACTGCCGCAAATACATCAGACACACATTCTTCTATATCCTCTTTTGTACCGCAGCTTCTCAGCTTGTTGAAAACTATTGAATAAACGTAGTTGAAATATTCGTTAAACAACGCTGTATGGGCATTTGCAGGTGAAACGGAATATAGCAGTGCGTATTGAGTATCAGTCAAAACAATCACTCCTTTTTAATATATCAAGTGCTTTCATAATATTTACTCGCAATACAAGTCCTATGTGTAACATTTTTTCAGAATTTTATTATACCACGCATCGCAAACGATTGCAATAAAAAAACCTCCGATGAAAATATCGGAGGAAAATTGTCTGTAAAAAAGGTATTCTGTATAACGGTCACGGCACAACCTGACACTACACATATTAACGGTATATCACCAATTTCACACATTAGGCACGGCACAAAAAAAATGGACGGCATTCGCCAAGACTGCCGCCCATATTTATATATTCTGAATTTATCTGCCGTTCCAAAAGCTAATGGCTAAAGGCTAAAAGCTAATGGCTCTTTAAAATAATTAAGCAAATATACTGAAATATCCAAGAACAAGAATTCCAAGGATAATTCTATACCAGCCGAATGCCTTGAAATCGTGCTTTTTGATGTAATCCATAAGGAACTTGATAACAAAAATTGACACGGCAAATGCTGAAATCATACCAATTGCAAGTATGCCAATCTGTGTACCTGTGAAGCCGCCGTCATATTTCAGAAGCTTCAAAAGGCTTGCACCGAACATTACAGGAACTGCAAGGAAGAATGTGAACTCCGCTGCAACCGTTCTTGAAACTCCGATGAGAAGTGAACCGACAATTGTTGAGCCTGAACGTGATGTTCCCGGGAAAATTGCCGCTATAAGCTGAAATGCACCGATTATAAGGGCGGTTTTATATGTAAGCTCGCTTATGCTGTTTACCTTTGCAGTTGCATTTTTGTTGCGGTTTTCGATGATGATAAATGCGATACCGAAAACGATAAGGGCAATAGCAATAACCCACGGATTATAGAATAATCTCTCGAAAACCTCGTCAAAGAGAAGTCCGATAACCGCCGCAGGCAGACAAGCCACAATAACCTTGAACCACATCTGCATAATGTCCATTTTTACGTATGCGCCGAAGCCTTCTTTTTTCAGCGGCTGTGCGTTGTCCTTTTTGCCAAAGGGGAACAGCTTTTTCCAGAAGATTATTACAACCGCCATAATCGCTCCAAGCTGAATAACCACGTTGAACATACTGAGGAAATCCTCGTTAATCTGCGGATCATCGCTGACTTTCAGTTTCAAAAATTCGTCAACAAGTATCAGATGTCCCGTACTGCTGACAGGCAGCCACTCAGTAATTCCCTCTACAATGCCGAGGATAAGCGATTTTATAAATTCCCAAACCATAAAAATTTTCCTTTCTGAATTTATTACCTAAAAATTATACCATATTTCTCGCTATATGTCAAATTCATTTTCTTGATTGATTTTCAGCTTGAATTTTCTCTTTGATATGGTAAGAACTCCCGATTTTTTCAGCTTTGCGATTTCCCTCTGCAATGCACTTCGGTTGACACAGAGATAGTCTGACAGCATCGTTGTGGAAAACGGAATCTGAGGAGTTTTTCCCTCTGCGGTTTTATCCTCAGTAATCTGCAAAAAGCTGATAAGCTTATTTTCAATAGTCCGCTGGCTGAGAACTTCCACACGCTCACTCAATGAAACTGCCTTTTCCGTCATAAGTTCCAGCATATTCTCAACTACCCTTGAATGGCATCCGCAGGCATTTTCGCAGCGTTTCAGCAATTCTGAACGGCGGACATAGAGAATTTCGCAGTCCCTGCCTGCCACTACCTCCACATAGCTTCTCGTTGATGAGGGATATGTGAAATATTCCCCGAAAATTCCCTGTTCTCCAAGGGTTTCAATTATAGTTCTCACGCCGTTGACATCATATCTCACTACATCTGCACAGCCTTTGAGGATAATTCCGATTTTATCCCCCTGCTTTGAATAGTCGCTTATGCAGCTGCCTGCACGGAATTTTTTTACTTCCATATTGAAGCATTTAAACATCCTGTGGCAGTCATAATCGTCAACTCCATTAAAAAGTATATTATGTTCAGGCAAAAAAAATTCTCCTCCTTGTTGCAATTGCAACAGATTTTTCTCAAATACTATGATACAATATATTACAGAAAAGGTCAAGGGAAAAACTTCCCGAAAAGCGAAATTTGTACACCGAGATAAAACCATGGTAAAATCTCTTGAAATTTTTGTTAAGAAGTTATATCAGGAGGTTACGTTATGAAGATTAATGTTATTGGCGGAAATATTCCAAAAGAGGAAATTGACGCATATGCCGAATACGGCAGAAAAAAATATTCCGACAAGATTATTAAGGAAATGACTGTGTCAATTGACGGTGACTATGCCGACCTTAAATTTGAATTTGCCGATGTGCCTTTCGACAGAATTCGCCGAATTACAGGCTATCTTGTTGGCAATCTCAATCGTTTCAACGACGGCAAGCGTGCCGAGGAAAGCGACAGAATCAAACACAATGTTTAATATGCTTACAAAGCAATAAAATAAAATTAATAATTAAACGGAGGTCTTTATTATGGCTAAATATGTATGTTCAGTTTGCGGTTATGTTCACGAGGGCGACGCTGCTCCCGAGGTTTGCCCACTCTGCGGTGTTCCTGCATCCGATTTCGTTGAGGAAAAGGCTGAGGAAGCTGCTGTTTCCAAGTATGTCTGCCCCGTTTGCGGATACGTTCACGAGGGTACATCTGCTCCCGACAAATGCCCACAGTGCGGCGTTCCCGGCGAGAAGTTCATCGAGAAAAAGGACGAGGGAAATCTCGTATTCGCTTGCGAGCATGAAGTTGGCGTAGCTAAGGCTGTAACTGACGAGGAAATCATTGAGGGACTCAGAGCAAATTTTGCAGGTGAGTGTACTGAGGTTGGTATGTACCTTGCAATGGCTCGTGTAGCTCACAGAGAGGGTTATCCCGAAATCGGCTTATACTGGGAAAAGGCTGCATTTGAGGAGGCTGAACACGCTGCTAAGTTTGCAGAACTTTTAGGCGAGGTTGTATCTTCTTCCACAAAGGAAAACCTCACAGCAAGAGTTGCTGCTGAGCATGGTGCTACACAGGGCAAGCTTGACCTTGCTAAGAGAGCTAAGGAGCTGAACCTTGACGCTATTCACGATACAGTTCACGAAATGGCTAGGGACGAGGCAAGACACGGCAAGGCATTTGAGGGACTTCTCAAGAGATATTTTGGTTAATCTAAAATGCGGGCGGATAATATCCACCCTACACCAAACTACGGTATATAGCGAAATAAATTGGACGGCAGCCGAATAGCTGCCGTCCTTATTTTTGTATGCTGATTTTTCTCGAAAAAGCGTCCGATTTGCATATTATTGTGCAAGAAACAGCTTTTTGAAATCCGTGGGAGTACAATGCTTAATCTCCTTGAAAATGCGGTTAAACGTGGTAAGGCTCTTAAAGCCTGCCTGCATTGCCACATCGGTGATGCTTAAATTCGGGTCAAGCAGAAGATGCTCCGCCGCCTTAGTTCGCCTTGCATTGATGTACTGGAGATAGGACATGGAATTATACTGCTTGAAAATGCGTGAAAAATGATATTTGCTGTACCCTGCCACCTTTGCAAGCCGTTCAAGGGAAATGTCGTACATATAATTTGCGTCGATATACTTCATAACATCGTCAAATTTCTCGCTGTACTCATCAAGCTTAATATCGTCAAACTCCAGAAGCTGACGGCTTTTTTCAAGCTGCTGCTCCCTTACCGCCGTAAGCAGATTTACAAGAGAAATGTAAATCTTCACATCTGCAAGTTCATTACGCTTTGAATTCAGGCTGAGAATGTCAAGCAGAGTTTTCTTCGCAAGGCTGTGCAGTTCCTTGTCAAGCTCCCTGTTAATGAGCAGCGGCTGAGAAACTCCACGCATTACCGATTCAATTGCAGCAACTCCCGAAAGTGCGTTTGAAGCGCATTGGAAAATAAGTCGCCGTCCCGGAATAAGCTGGGGCATTTTATGAAGTTCGCCTGCCGGAATGATAAGAACATCATTTACGGGAATATCATATTCGGTATCGCCCACAGTTACAACGTAATGATTTTCAAGGGGCATAATTATTTCCAAGGCTTCATGCCAATGAATGGGATACATTTCGCTCTCGTGATTATCGTGAAGCAGAAATGACCGTTTGCTGTCGTATTCAACAGTTTCGAAATCGCCCAAAAGATGCTTTATCATATCATTCTCCTTTCATGCCGACTCCCTCTCTATAGAGTGTATACAATTATTGCTGTCAGCAATTTTTAATAAATCATCCCAAAATCTTAAAATTGCTTGGATTTTCCACAAATCAAGCTATTTTTCCTCGTTTTTTCATACTATAATTATACATCATTTCGTCTAATTTGTAAATACCAACGGCAAAACTTTGTAGATACTACACAAATAGCCATAGCAATTTTTGGTCAATTATAATCCTCATATGTGTCATTTTTAGCCTTTGGATTAAAAGTGACATATAATCTCCGCCCATATAAACATCGGCTGAAAACAATGTTTAAAACGAAAATTTCGCATAAAATATTACGGGATTTAAGATTATTTTAAGGCAATTACTCTATAATTATAAAAAAAAGATAGCAATAGTATAGTGAAAAAGAATAATTAAAAAGGAGTTTTTTGCTATGAATAAGAAAAAATTGTTATTGGGATTTTCTTCTGCTGCTATAATTGCAACGCTTTCACTTTCAGCTACAGCTGTACAGGCTGCTGATGTGGTTTACGGTGACGCCAATTGTGACGGAGTCGTTTCAATTGCCGATGCATCTGCTATTTTCCAGAATCTTGCAAATCCCGATAAGTATCCCCTTTCAGAAAAAGGTATGAACAATGCCGATGTCTACAACAGAGGTGACGGTATTACCGTTGTGGACGGAATTTCTATCCAAAGACTTGACGCAAAACTTATCAGCACTCTCCCCGAAAGCTGGAAAGACGGACAGGGTACGGAAAATCCCGTTACAGCTAAAACTCTCATTCATCTCAATGGCGATTCTGCTACTGTTGAGGGCGATTATGCCGAGGTTAACGGCGGCGTTATCACTATCAGCCATTCAGGTGAATTCTGGGTTGACGGTACACTTGCTGACGGTCAGATTAACGTAAATATTGCCGATGAAGTGGCTGATGCTGAAACTGTAAAAATCTTCCTCAACGGTGCAAATATCACAGGTAAATCCGCACCTGCACTCCTCATAACAAATGCAGAGAATACTTCTGTAAATATCATTGACGGTACAGAAAATACAATTTCTGACGGTGATACAGCATATGCAGGTGATTGGCTTGGTGCAGCTGTTATTGAGGCTAAGGACGATATTACATTCAAGGGCGGCGAAAAGGGTACAGGTGTGCTTACAATTACTGCAAATACACAGAATGCCCTCGTCTGCAACAACGACATTAAGTTCACAAGCGGAACTGTAAATATCGACACTCTCAATGCTACTGACAAGACAAACGCTGTAAATGGCAAAAAGTCCGTAACTGTAAAGGAAACAGCAATCCTCAATATTGACGCTGAGGGCGATGGTCTGAAATCCTCAAAGGGCGATGTTGCCATTGAGGGCGGTACAGTTTCCATAAAGGCTGGAAATGACGCTATACAGGCAGAAACTACCATTGATATTTCGGGTGGAACTCTTGTTGCAGGCGGTGACAGAGGTCTTACTGCTGTTGGCGGCTTGAATATTACAGGGGGCATGGTTGCCGCTACTGCTACCGATAATCAGGTTGATTCCACGCTTATGACAGGCACAACCCAGAATACGCTTCTCCTCAACTGTGTTGATTCAACTGAAACTGACGGCTGTTGGAAAAAGGCTAATTCGTTCCTTTTTGAACTTAACAGTATTGAATGCAACTTTACAAAGAAGTATAAATACGTTCTTGTAAGTTCAAGTGATTTCGTACAGGGTGCTGACCTTGACATTAAGAATACAGCTACAGGTAATCTTGTGTTACACGGAGCAGAACAGACCCCTGTATTTACTCCTACAGGTACTATTACTGTATTTGACATGGTAAATCCTTTATCTCCGCTAAATAATGAGCCGGTTCCCACACCTGCTGACGGCTACAGCGTAACTCTTAACGGTGCTTCAATTCTCTCGGACGCTCCTGCGGCTGTGGCTTCATCTGCTGACGGAAAGCTTACAATTTCTCAGCCGGGAACATTCGCTGTATCAGGTGCAGCTAAGGACGTTCAGATTTACATTGACGTTGACAAGACGGCATACCCCGAGGGCATAGTTCAGCTTGACTTTATGGGAGCTGATATTTCAAACAGCAAAACTGCTCCGATTTATGTCAATTCTATCGGTGATGAGGTGCAGATAGTTGCAAAGGCTGGCACTGAAAATATAATCTCTGACGGTACTGTACATACCGAAAGCTATACAAACAGTGACGGCGAAACCGTTACCGTTGAGGGTGCAATCTTCTCAAAAGATGACCTTAAAATCAAGGGTTCAGGCACTCTCACGGTTAACGGCAACGTGTCGGACGCAATCGTTTGCAAGAACGATTTGAAAATTTACAACGGAACAATTACAGTTAATGCCGTTGATGACGGTTTGAGAGGAAAGGACAGCGTAACTGTGGGAAATGCCGCAGATACGGACTTTTCCGCACTTAAACTCACAGTTAATACCAAGCAGGGTGACGGTATCAAGTCCACGGGAACTGACGCTTCAACAGCTGATAAGGCTTACGGAAATGTCACAATCAACGGCGGTACACTTGATATAAACTCTCACGCTGACGGTATTCAGGGCGAGCAGAGCGTTATCATAAACGGCGGTACTATCGACATTTACACCTACGAAGGTTCCGGCTTCTCAGGCACTGTTTCTGGCAATACAGGGGGCTGGGGAGGAAGTACTTCTACAGCTTCTCCCGATGTTTCCGCAAAGGGCATAAAAGCGGTTGGTCTTTACGATGCGGCAGGTACTACATGGCAGAGCGTTGGTGATATTACCATAAACGGCGGCACAATTACCGTTGATTCCTCCGATGACGCTATTCATTGCGGCGGTGCTATGAATCTTTTAGGCGGTATTATGAAGCTTGCCACAGCCGATGACGGTGTTCATTCCGACCATGATGTGACAATCGGACAGAGTACAGCCAATACTTTTGACGATGTTCAGATTATCGTATCAAAGGGCTATGAGGGTATCGAGGGACTCAATATCACAATGAACAGCGGAACTGTTATCTGCAACACAACCGATGACGGATTCAATGCAGCTGGCGGTGCTGACGGCTCAGGCGGCGGCAATAATATGGGTTGGCGACCTGGCGGAATGCAGACTGGCGGCGGCAGCTATTCTCTCAATCTCAAAGGCGGATTTGCCCTTGTGAATGTAGCTGACGGCGACCATGACGGCTTCGACTCCAACGGCTCATTGACAATTTCAGGCGGATATTGCGTAACAAACGGCAATGAGGCTTTCGACTGTGACGGCACAAAGAGCTGTACAGGAGGCATATGGGTTGAAAATACAGGCTCTGGCGGCATGGGCGGCGGCTTTGGCGGAATGGGAGGCGGAAGCCTTACCGCATCTGTCAGTGCAAGCGGCTCAGCAAGCAAGGGTACAAGAATTTCACTTGTAGGCTCTGACAATAAGGTTATTGTTTCATTTATTGCAGGCAAAAATGTCAGCAACTTCAAGGCAGGCGGTTCAAACGTAAGCGGAAAATTCTACACAGGCGGCGAATTAAGCGGTTCAACATATTTCCAGAATGTTGATGATTCACAGCTTGCGGCTTACGGCGGAACTCTCACAGGCGGAACAGCGATGAATTAATTAAGAATTAAGAATTCAGAATTAAGAATTATGGGCGGCAGTCTTAGCGATTGCCGTCCATTTTTGTGCCGTGCCTAATGTGTGAAATTGCCGATATACCGTCAATATGTGTAGGGACAGGTTGTGCCGTGTCCGTTGTAAAAATATTAACACAAAAAAGAACGGCAGAAATTAATCTACCGTCCACATAATTAATTCTTAATTCTGAATTCATAATTCTTAATTTTCCATATCCTCGTCATCATCAATAAATTCGAGAATATCCCCCGGCTGACAGGAAAGTGCCTTGCAAATAGCGTTGAGAGTAGAAAAGCGAATTGCACTAACCTTGCCCGTTTTAAGCTTTGAGAGGTTTACGTTGCTCACTCCCACACGGTCACTCAGCTCGTTAAGGCTGATTTTTCTGTCTGCCATTACTCTGTCAAGTCTTAGTATAATCGACATATTTCCCCCTCCTTAAAGCGTTTCATCTGATTCCTGCTGTAACTGTACACCATAACGAAAAACAGAAGAAAAGCAAAACAACAAAGTTCCTACAATAAATATCACTCCTGCAAAATTAGAATTGTAATATCCGTTTGACATCATTGAGATAATATGCAAAGGCTCAATTAACATCATAAAAACTCCTATATTACGTAAACTTTTACCGTTTTGCTCCGTAAATGGCAATTCATTTTTTCTGATATTAAGAAGCATACGTATGCTCATAATTATTATTGCAAACCATAAAATCACACACGGGAAAGAGAACAATGTGCTTATAAAACTTGGTTCGGGTTCATTTGAAACAGGATTATCTACACTATTCCAACCTGCCACAAATGATTCTGCTATATCTTTACAGATAAAAAATCCGAAAACAAGGGCATATGCTATAATTGCGAAAATAGAAATTGATGTTATTTTTTTTATATTTGTTTTTTTCATTGTATTTCCCTCCGTAAATTAAAGTGTTTCGTCTGATTCCTGCTGTAATTTTGCACCGTAGCTGAAAATATAAGAGAAAATAATAACTGCAAGAATGACAAGCACCACTGTAAGATTTATTGACTGTCCATCAATAATAAGGAATAATCCCGCAGGAATAAGAGAGAATGCAAAGTGCTTCATAGCCTTTGTAACGCTTTCCTCAAAGGGTGACTGACACTTTTCAAGAGCCTTTGCAAGCTTGCCTGCAAAGATAACCACAATAAGGGTAAATGCAGCATATATAGCCGCAGCAAAACAAGCACCTGCCACACCGTATCTGAATATTGTGCTGTTTTTGGAATTGAAATGAGCGTCAAAAGTGTATTTTTCAATGCCGTCATCTTCTGACGCAATTTCCTTTATGGAAAATTCTGTACCCAAAAATTCAAATTCAGTATCTATATTATCCTCGCCAATATCTACACCGCTTTCAATTTCTACATAACTTGGAAGCTTTGCCGTATCAACAATGAATTCATAGCTTGCACTGCCATTTGATGTAATTGCGGTGCTGTCTGACGGCAGTACTGCAATGCAGAATATACCGCCCACAATCATTGCAACAATACCCACAATGCATATTATACGCATTATGATAAGGATAATTTTGCCCACCTTACCAAGTGTGTTGATTCTCTTTACATAGTCAATATTTTTTGTGCTGTTCATAAATAAACCCTCCAATAATAATTTACGGAACTTATATGAGCGCTCTTTTGTTCCTTTTTCGGGGAAGTTTTTTCCGTTCCCCTTGCTGTGATTATATAATACCACACTATTTTACGTTTGTCAACAGATTTTTAATGATAAACATTAAATATTATACGTTTGCACAATACAAGGGTAGATTTTCAGGGTTTCCTTTGTGAAAAATTACCGATAAATATTTATTGTTTATCATTAAATTCTTAATGTAGAAAGTATAATACCCCCCAAAAAATTATTGCATCACAAAAAATACCGCACAAAATAACGTGTATTCTGTGCGGTAAGGTTATTATTTTTTCTCAGCCATTAGCTTTTCTTCGCTTTTTTATACTTTGACTTCTGACCGAAATTAAGAGAAGTTGTAAGAATTTTATCCGACTTGAACAGACGGAGTGCGAGATACATACAAATCACGAAAACAATTGCCTGATATGCAAGACCGATATAGAAAATTGTATAATTTCCGAACATCAGATTTGGAATTGCGGAGAATGTATGTGTAAAAGGAATTGCATATACAAAAATCCTTGCCGCAATGGGAAGTGCATTAATATCGCCAATCATAGATATAATGTAGGGAATCATTGCACCGAACATAAGAGGCATAATCATTGTCTGTGCCTGCTTTGCGTCGTTTATCAATGAGCCAAGCATCAGCGACAGACAGAGGCAAATCATAATTGTAAGGAAAAGCTGAATTCCCACAAGGATATAATCGCCAATTCCAAGGGAAAGTCCCAACTGCTCCAAAGCCTGTTCTGTAGGCATAATTTCTGTCAATGCACTTGAAATGTCAGCTGTCGCTTCTTCCGTTGCAGTTGACATCATTGAGGAAAATCCGAACATAAAGCACACCGCATTGAGCATTGCAACGAGAGCCGCTGCAAGCATTTTTGAGCCGAGAATAGCCGTTCTTGATACAGGTGCGGAGAGGAGAGTTTCAAGAGTCTTGTCGATTTTCTCATTGGAAATTCCACTCATAAGTCCCTGTGAAGTCATCATAATAAGTACAAAAACGATAATTGGGAGCATCATATTCTGCATCATAATCTTGCTCATTACCGCCTCAGAGGCAATCTCTGCGGATTTGTCACTTACAACAGTCTGCGAAACCACTTTTACAGGGGAATTTATACGTGCTACGTCCTCAACGGTAAGCCCTGCATTTTCAGCAAAAACGTCTGAAATGCACTTGTTTATTAGAGTAACCGCACCCATATTTCCGCCCGATACGTTGGACATCATTGAAGCGGATTTCATTCTTGCTACGCTGATAATCTCAGGGGTTTCGTTGTTTTCAACAGCTTCGGAAAATCCCTTTGGAAGAATTACAACAGCCTGTTTATCGGCATTTTCCAGCAATTCCGCATAATCCTCCGAGGAATCCGTAACTTCAACAAGCTTTGCACCGTATGCTTTGAGCTTTTCTTTCATATCAGCTGTGAAATCCGTGTTGTCACGGTCCACGAGAGTGACGGAGTATTCCTGTTTTACAGCCTCCTCAACGGTATCACTCATAAAGTTTCCCATAAACATAAGAAGTCCCATTACAACCACAAGGCTGATAATTGTCTGGGCATTGAGCAGTTCAGCAAGCTCCTTTTTAAGAAGATTAAAGAACTTCATTACCGTTCACCACCCTTTCAAATACTTCTTCGAGATTTGCGGCATTATAGCGTGTTTTCAGTTCCTCAGCCGTACCTGTGACGTGAAGATGTCCCTTGGAAATAATTCCCACACGCTGGGAAACAAACTCAATTTCAAGCATATTATGGGAGCTGATAAGGAATGACATTCCCTCCTCCTCAGCAAGCCTTTTAATCATTTTTCTGATTTCGATAGCGTTGAGAACATCAAGTCCGCTGGTAGGTTCATCAAGAATTGCAAGTGCAGGCTTTGTCATAACCGCACGGGAAAGGAGCAGCTTACGAATCATACCACGGCTGTATGTGCCGATTTTATCCTGTAAACGCTCACCAAGACCGCACATATTCTTTGCACGTTCAACATAACCGTTGATTGTGTCAATATCGTTTGAGAAAAGTCCTGCCATAAACCGCAGATATTTTTCACCTGTCATATTTTTATATGCACCTGCCTCATCGGGGAGGTATGTAATGCATTGACGCACCTTTTCAGGCTCTTTCACTACGCTGTGACCGTTTACAATTGCATCTCCGTCGGTGGGAATAAGCAGCGTTGAAATCATACGAATTGTAGTTGTTTTTCCTGCACCGTTAGGTCCGATAAGTGCGAATATTTCGCCTTTTCCAATGTCAAAGGTGACTTTATCAGCCGCAAGCACTTTTGAATACTGCTTGGACAGTCCCTTGACTTCAAGAACTTTTTCCATAATTTTTCCCTTTCTGCCATTTGGGCAATAATTTACGGCATACCGCCACAAGTCAATTATATCACATTATCACGTTAAAGTCAATTGTTAATTTGGGACATCTTTAAAAGTCTTTCCCCATTTTTGTGGAAAATCCATTCCCTTTCATCAACAGAAAGGGGCAGTTGGGCAATCATTTTAACCTCTTTCAGCGGATCATCCCACGGTGCATCGCTGGCAAAAAGAATTTTATCTGCCCCATGTGCTGAAATTATGCGAAAAAGCTGCTCTGATGAAATGTAATCCGCAACCGCTGCCGTATCAAAATAGACGTTGCCGAATTTTCCTGCAAGGCAGTCCTCAACCTCGTCAAACTGCCTCATACCGCCCATATGAGCCGCAACAATTGTCATTTCGGGGAATTTTTCCGCTATCTTAGCAAAGCTTTTCGGCGGTGCAAGAATTTCTCCCTTGCCTATAGGGTCCCAGCCTGCGTGGAATACCGCAAACAGCCCCAATTCCGCACATTTGCGATATATCGGGAAAAGCCGTTCCTCATCGGGACGGAAAAACTGGTATTCGGGGTGAAATTTCACACCGAATAAGCCGAGAGATTTGATACGTTCAAGCTCCTCAATGGCATTTTCCGCATCGGGATGAACTGTTCCGCAGGAGTAAATTCCGCCGCCCATAGATTCAGCCGCCCAGTTGTTGATAGTCGTCTGCTGTGAGGGCTTTGTGGCAATTGGCAGAAGCAGAGATTTGCTCACTCCCTTTTCCTGCATAAGTAAACGGAGTCCCGAAATTGTACCGTCGGTATAAGCTTTCATATGCTCCGTTTCTTTATTATTCTTCGTTGTATTCAAAAGAGATGCCATTGCCCTCTCGGCTATGGCATCAACAAAAGCATGGGTATGAAAATCAAAAAGCATAATATTACTCCATAACGTGTTCCATTGCACAATGGATTATTTCCTGTACGTGGTCATCGCAGAGAGAGTAGAAAATGGTCTTTCCGCTTCTTCTTGCTTTGACTAAACGAGCCTGCTTGAGTACCCGCAATTGATGTGATACAGCCGATTGCGTCATATTTATCAGCCGTGCAATATCGCATACGCACATCTCGCTCTCACCCAGCACAAAAATAATTCTGATACGTGTGGGGTCGCCGAAAACTTTCAGCAATTCCGCCGCATCATACAGAATATTTTCATCGGGCATAGCCTTTGCAACCTTTTCCACAATGTCCTCATGAACACCGCAGCCGCATAAATTCTCCTCCATAGCAGCCTCCTTATATAATATATTCAAAGTTTTTGATTATACCGAATGTAATCACAACAGCCGTAACGCTGAAAATCAGTCCGACAATACAGGTAGCAACCGCCCATTTGTCGTAAACCCGTTTCAAATGCCTGCTGTATCTGACATTGTATGTCTTTTCCGTACTGTAAGCGGAAGAAAATCCCGATTCCTTGGGAAAAACGCAGGGATATTCCTCTCCGTCAATTTCATAAAAGGCAACTTTGAACTTTGCCTTTTTAACTGTATCGAATTTAGTAAAGTTTGCAGTTTTTTTCTTGGTGAAAATGAGATTGAGGAAATGGAAAACGAAAAACAGAAACATAAGGATTATGAGCAGTTCAATAATGCCTAAAAAGCCTAAAATCAGCACAAAATTGCTGACGCCAAGTATTTTGCATATGACCACAATTACCACGAGGGCAACGAAAACTTCCATTATCTCAACTCCCTTCAAATATTATTTTCATTATACCACAATTTTTCCTATAAGTCAAATACACAGCTGACAACAAATCCCATAGAAAAATCTACGGGATTGGAATTTACGCAGCAGTCAGCACATAACATTCAACAGCAATTGCACCAATTAACAAAAGTGCCGAACCAATCACCAGAGCAATTGCGGCAACGGAATCATTCTTTTTCATATAGGATTTTTGCGGATTTCGGGGCGAATAAATAACCGTCACACTGTCGCCCACTTTCAATTTTTCTCCTTGTGACAATGTAGATGCGGTGAAAGTATACTCCTGATTATTTACACGGTATCTGATTTTGTAGCCGCTTCCCCTGCCATAGCCTATATCAAAAATTTCCCCTGCGGTAATGCAGCCATTTCTTTTAATTTTCACTATCCGCACAAGTTCTTTCAAGGAAATGCCGAACATAACTCCCGTGAATGACGTAAGACAGGATAATACGGTAAAAATCGCAGTATTATCCCTGAAAAACCGCATACCAACAAGGATAAAAACAGCAACAACCGCCGCCGCAATTAATAATCCCAACGAAATTTTTAACATTACTTTTCTTGTGCCTTTGAAGAATAATAAGGTTACGATAACCGCAAAAATCAGCAATATCTGCAAAAATCCGCCTAATCCCATATCTACACCCCCATATTTTAAATGTATAAAGGGCATCTCTAAAAACCCCTTTTGAGAAAAAACAGCTATGCACGTCATCTGCTTCGTCAACCTCCCTTGGAGTGCGACAGCACGCCTTCGGAAGGTTTCCTTGCAGCTGTCATACCTATCTGTTTTTTTCTTTGATCAAAC
>JAZQFV010000114.1:0-23512 GCA_045539715.1 Ruminococcus sp.
TTTGATTAAAGAAAAAGCAGATAGGTACGGCAGCTGTAAGGAAACCTTCCGAAGGCGTGCTGTCGCACTCCAAGGGAGGTTGACGCAGCAGATGTCGTGCTTAGCTGTTTTTTCTAAAAAGGGGTTTTTAGAGATGCCCTTTATTTTTATTCACACGAAGTATATTTTTCAGCCTCTTTAATAAGCTTTACATCAACTAAAGCATCAACAAGAGTGCCGTTTTCGGTGTATTCTTCGGAGAAAATTTTCCCCTCAATACGGATTTTATTGATAAAAGCCGTAGCATCATAGGGAACAAGAAGTTTCATACGCTTTGCAGTTTCGGGAAGATTTCTTACAACAGCATCAAGGAGTTTATCAAATCCCTGCTTATTTCTTGCAGAAATAATTACTGTTTTGTCATCTTCAAAAACTGTATCAAGATTTAAAGCTTCATCAGCCTTATTCATTACGTTGATAACGGGAATACCGTCACAGCCAAGCTCCGAAAGCAATTCTCTTGTAACAGCCGCCTGCTGCTCGTATTCAGGGGAAGATAAATCCTGCACATTGAGGATTATATCTGCCGCAGCCGCTTCTTCAAGAGTAGATTTGAATGCCTCAACGAGATTATGAGGAAGTCGTCTGATAAGTCCAACGGTATCAATAAGCATAACGCTTCTGCCGTCTGGTAGTTCAATTGAACGTGAAACTATATCAAGAGTTGCAAAAAGCTTATTTTCTGCAAGAACTCCTGCATCTGTGAGTGAATTCATCAAAGTGGATTTACCCACATTTGTATATCCTACAATTGCGGCACACAGCACACCGTCTTTTTTTCTTCTTGAACGGGAAAAATTACGGTGTTTTTTCAGTTCTTCAAGTTCATCTTCAAGATATGAAATTCTCTTTCGGATATGACGCTTATCTGTTTCAAGCTTAGTTTCACCTGGGCCACGTGTACCAATTCCGCCGCCAAGTCGTGAAAGGGCAGTACCAAGTCCTATAAGCCGTGGCAGACGGTATTTCTGCTGTGCCAGTTCAACTTGTAATTTACCCTCTTTTGTTCTTGCTCTCTGGGCAAAAATATCAAGTATAAGGGTAGTTCTGTCGATTACACGAACATCGAGGATTTCCTCGATATTTCGCACTTGAACTCCTGTCAGTTCATGGTCGAAAATTACAAGTTCCGCTTCAAGTTGGGGGAGTTGTTCACGAAGTTCTTCAAGTCGTCCCGAACCCATACAAGTTGCGGAATCATAGGAACTTTTCTTCTGAATCATTTCCCCTACAACTTCCGCATTGGCAGAACGTGCAAGATCAGCAAGTTCAGCAATTGAAATTTCAGCGTCAAATTCACCTGTATCAACACAGACGAGAACGGCTTTTACAGGAGCGTCATCAATTTTATTTTCATACAAAACAGCCACTCACCTTTCAGCCAGCAAGAAATTCATTGCCCATAGGGTCATATCCGTATACGTTAGTAATAATTTCACCATTTTCATCGGATTTGAAAGATTCGGTCTTTTTCACAGGTTTAAGCTTGCTCTCAGACCATTGATATTCCACATAACGCTCGGTATACTCATCACTTTTATCCTCTTGCAAATACCCCTCATCAGTAACTTTCATAATTCGACCAATGCTGTTGAGTACCGCATTTTCCTCAAAATCACGCTTTTCGGGATTATAGCAGTAATAAGTACCATAGTCGGCAGGGGATTCAAAGGGAACGAAAATATCCTCATATCCGTCAAAATTGAAATCATCAACGGAAAAATTTTCGGGGGAGGGTGTGTAATAGAATTCAAGTATTTTTGAAAGAGTATCACCGTGATAAAGTTCAACTTTAGGCCCGTTGAGAGCATATCTCAGCTTCCCCAATTTCGTTACCTCGTTGGCTTTATCAATACTATCCGCAGGAACCTGAGGATAAGTTGTATCTGTAAAAACAGTGAAACTTTTTTCGGTAACATAATCTGCTGTGTTTTTATTTGAATTACATGAAACAGCAGATAAAGCTGCTAAAATAACTGCCGCAGCGGAAATAATATATCTTTTCATTATTCTTCAGCTGCTCCATCGGCAAGTGCAGAAATCTCATCGGGAGTAAACACATAATTTTTGCCGCAGAAATGGCAGGAAACTGTAGTATCTTCGCCCTCAGCCGCAATATTGCTGAGTTCCTCTTTACCAATACTGAGAAGAATTTCTTCTGTGCGTTTACGGCTGCAATCGCATTTATACTGGGGAGAAGCTGTATCAAGTTCATTTGGGTCAAGTCCTGCAAGAAGCATATTTGCAATTTCTTCAGGAGTTTTACCTTGGTCAAGGAGAGCAGAAATTGGCGGAATATTGGCAATGTTCTTTTCAATTGCACAAATACATTCCTCGCTTGCAAAGGGGAGAAGCTGAATAAGATATCCGCCTGCCGCCTTAACGGAAAGGTCAGTATCAACAAGAACTCCAAGGGCACATACAGTAGGAATTTGTTCGCTTGTAGCGTAATAATTGGCAATATCCTCTGCAACTTCGCCTGAAACGAGAGGAATAACTCCTACATAAGGCTCACGGAGTCCAAGGTCCTTTACAACTGAAAGTGTACCGTTTCTTCCTATAGCCCCTGCAACATCAAGTTTTCCCACGCTGTTAAGGGGAATTTCCACCACAGGGTTAGTAACGCAGCTTTTTACATTACCATAGCAATCAGCAACAGCCATAAGCTGACCTGTAGGGCCGTCAGCATCAATACGGAGAGTAATGCTGTTTTCTTCGCCTTTGAGCATATAGCCCATAAGTGAAGCGGCAATAGTAAGTCTGCCAAGACCTGCTGTAACTACAGCAGATGACTGATGAATCTGCTCTATTTGTGAAACAATGTCCTTAGCATCAAGTACAGCGGCAAATGCAGAACCGTCGGCAGAAATTGCTCTGTATAAATTACTCATAAATTATTCCTTTCAAAGAATTTGCCCGCTGTTCACACAGCGAGCCGCATAAACGATACGCTGGGAATTGCAGGCAGGAGGGGAGAAAGTATCGTCCCCGAATTTTGCAAGCAGTTCAAATCCACATTCCCTGAGAAGTTTCTCAATACTTTCTTCGCTATAGGCTTTTTCGGAAAAACTGTCAGAAGTTCTCGAATATAAGCCATTTTCTTCAAGTTCGAAAAACTCTAAATTCATTTTAACTTCGTCGGTATCTTCCACAAGGGTATTTTCCCATACGCAGAAAACATTGTCGGTTTCATAGGTGAATGTATTATTTGCAAGGATATTTCTGTGCTTGTAAAGTGTATTTATATCGAAAATAAAAAGCCCCTGCGGCTCTGAAAACAGAGCCACATTTTCAAAGACTTTTTTAACATCTGCAAGGCTGTTAAGATGATTTATACTGTCAAGGGCACAGATAGTTACATCCATAGAGCCGTATAAATCAAGCTTTCGCATATCCTGACAAAGATAAAGGATATTGAGTCCGCTGTCAAATTTCTTATCAAGGGCAATACCCAACATTTCGTCAGAGTAGTCAACGCCGATTACATCATAGCCGATTTTAGCCATTTCCTCTGATATGCTGCCAGTTCCGCAAGCAAGGTCAAGGAGAATTGAACCTTCGGTATTTTTATAGCGTTTTATAATTTCGTGGAAGTATTCAGCCCTTTTTACATAGTCTATATTAGCGGTAAGGTTATCGTAATATCGGGCAAAAGTGCTGTAACCTGTCATCATGCCCAAGTCACTTCTTCTCTGCTGATAACTTCACCATTTTCATCAAGAGTTACTTTTTCACGCTTATCTGGAGTTTCAACATTGTCGATGTATTTCCAGTATTTGATATAACTCTGGTTGGATTCAGTATCAATATACTGCTCCTTTTTCGCAATTTTACGAAGTGTTTTTTCATTTGTTTCCTCGTTTAAAACCCATTGTCTTGTAATTTCCACATATTCAAGGGCACTCTGACGAGTTACAGAGATAATTGTACCATTTTCCGCAGATGAAGTGTTATATGTTTCAACGCCTTCAAATTCATGCCATTCTTCAAAAGCTTTTGTTATGGGATTGTAGTGAAGAAATTTGCCGTATACATTGAATTCATCATCAGAACTTGGAATGAACAGGTCAAAATTGCCGTCAAAGTCCAGATCAACAATGTTCAGACGATATTCAGCGTCAAGTTTTCCTTCCTCAATGGACTTGAGCATATATGAGGTGTCAAAAGAAATATTCTGTACAGGCTCACCCTTAATCATAACATTGATACCGCTTTCTGTAATATTACAGCTCATATCATCACGTGTTACAATTGTAGGATTTTCATTTTCCGAAGCAGTAGCAGTAGTAGTAATTCCGGAAGTTGTAGAAACAGTTGAGCCTGTTACTGTAGTTGTAAGAGTACCTGTACCTGTACCGGTTGTTGTTGATGTTGACAAAGGATTAGCAGTTGTAGTGGCAGTAGTTGAAGGACGTGTGTTTGACGGAACACGTGCCGTTGTTCTCTTGGCAGTAGATGTTTTGCTTGTGACATTTGTTCTCTTTACAAGGTTTACAGTAACTGTTCTTGAAACTGTTGTAGTAGTATCAGAAGTAACATTAGTTCCATCAGTTGCGTCTGCTGCTGTTGTACGTGGAACAAGTTCAATTTCTTCACCGCTGTTATCAGTTACCTGTTCCACTTCAAATGGATCCATCTGGTCATTAACTTCAACGGAATCAACACGACCGCAGCCTGAAAGCATTGCAGTACACAGTAATAAGAGAATTGCCTTTTTCTTCATAATTACACCTCTTGAAATTTTGTCAATAAAGCTCCGTCAAACAGAGCATTTTGTTAATAGGTTTCATAAATACAGCGGTATTGGCAGAGCTTTAAGTAATACCAATCCCCAAAACAACAGTAGACAAATCTAATGGCATAAATGCTGCCTGTCATCGTTAGACTTACTCACCATACAGACAGTATGCTTTCGTGGTTCTTCTTGACATACAGCATTTCTGTCATCATCTTTGTCTAATAATATTTTAGGGATTGGTATAATCTGCGGAATTTCCGAAGAAAAGCCATTGCCGCAACCGCCGCATAATTATTTTTAATTTTCAGCCGAGATAAAAGAATTACTTATTTTCTTTAAGCTTGCAGCACTTCTTGTACTTTTTGCCGCTTCCGCATGGACAGGGATCATTGTCACCGATATTGCTGGATTTAGCCTGCTCGGAGAAGCTTCCATCGCCTGCACCTGCATTAGGAGCGTCGATTTCAACTACCTGCTCTCTCTTAGGAGGCTCGTTTTTCTGGAGTCTTATTGTAAGCAATGCACGGACTGTATCCTCACGAATTGACTCAACCATAGCGTCGAACATTTCGAAACCTTCGTATCTGTATTCGATAACAGGGTTCTTCTGACCGTAGGAACGAAGACCGATACCTCTCTTGAGTTCTTCCATATCGTCAATGTGAGCCATCCACTTTGTATCAACAACTTTAAGGAGGATAGCTCGCTCAACTTCACGGAGAACATCGCTGCCGTATTCTTCTTCCTTAGCCTGATAGATTTCGCCGCACTTTTCATTGAGAGCGTTAGTAACATCTTCTCTTGAAACATTGCGGAGTTCGTCGTTTGTAAAGATAAGATCCTCATCGTCAATGAGCCAGCCGAGGAAGTATTCTTTAAGACCAACCATATTCCATGTATCACGCTCGTCCTGATCGGAGAGATATACATTAACAGTAGAGGTAATGAGATCCTCCATCATCTTGAGAATATCCTTATGGAGATCCTCACCGTCAAGAACCTGTGAACGCTGCTTGTAAATAATCTCACGCTGAGTATTCATAACGTCGTCGTAGTTAAGAACATTCTTACGGATTGAGAAGTTACGTCCCTCAACCTTCTTCTGTGAAGATTCGATAATCTTTGTAAGGGATTTACTCTCGATAGGCATTGTTTCTTCAACATTGAATACCTTGAGCATATTTTCAAGTCTGTCGCCTGCGAAGATACGCATAAGGTCATCTTCAACTGAGAGGAAGAAGCAGCTTTCGCCCTCGTCGCCCTGACGTCCTGAACGTCCACGGAGCTGATTGTCGATACGTCTTGACTCATGTCTTTCTGTACCGAGAATGAACAGACCGCCGACCTCACGAACCTTTGCAGCCTTTTCCTTTACCTCAGCATTGAACTTATTGTAAAGTTCCTGATAAAGTTCTCTTGCCTTGATGATTTCCTGATTGTCTGTATCAGCGAAACCGATAGCCTCGGAAATGATTTCTTCGGGGATTTCACGCTTTCTCAGCTCTGCACGAGCGAGGAATTCAGCGTTACCGCCGAGCATAATATCAGTACCACGACCAGCCATATTTGTGGCAATTGTAACAGCACCGTATTTACCTGCCTGTGCAACGATTTCAGCTTCCTTTGCGTGATGTTTAGCATTGAGGACTTCGTGCTTAATGCCCTTACGCTTCAGCATAGCGGAAAGAAGTTCTGATTTTTCGATAGAAACAGTACCAACGAGGATAGGCTGTCCCTTTTCGTTACACTCGATAATTTTCTCGATAATAGCAGCGTACTTGCCTTTTTCGGAAGTATAAACCTGATCGTTATGGTCAATACGGATAACAGGCTTATTTGTGGGGATAGCGATAACGTCAAGCTTGTAGATTTCCTTGAACTCGTCCTCCTCAGTCATAGCAGTACCTGTCATACCTGAAAGCTTTGTATAAAGGCGGAACAGATTCTGGAAAGTGATAGTAGCAAGAGTTTTTGATTCGCTCTTGATTTTAACGCCTTCCTTAGCTTCGATAGCCTGATGCAGACCGTCATTGAAACGACGTCCGAGCATAAGACGGCCTGTGAATTCGTCAACGATGATAATTTCTCCGTCCTGAACAACGTAGTCGATCTCGTTCTTCATAATACCGTTAGCTCTGATAGCCTGATTGATATGGTGAAGAAGTGTCATATTGTCGGGATCCATAAGGTTATCGACACGGAATGCACGTTCAGCCTTCTTAACACCCTTCTGAGTGATAGTAGCAGTTTTAGCCTTTTCATCAATGATGTAATCAGCTGTTTCATTTATAGTATCCTGATCCTGCTTGTCATCAATTTCGATAACAGTTGCAGAAGTAAGAGTTTTTGCGAATTTATCAGCAATTGTGTACATTTCGGTTGACTTTTCGCCTCTGCCTGAAATAATAAGGGGAGTACGAGCCTCATCAATGAGGATAGAGTCAACCTCATCCACGATAGCAAAGTTAGGTTCACGCTGAACACGCTGTTCCTTACGTGTAACCATGTTGTCACGGAGATAGTCGAAACCGATTTCGTTATTTGTACCGTAAGTAACATCACAATTGTATGCGTCACGGCGCTCGTCATTATTAAGGCCGTGAAGAATACAGCCTACAGTAAGACCGAGCCAGCGGAGAACCTTACCCATTTCCTCTGACTGAGTTTTAGCAAGGTAATCGTTAACTGTTACAATGTGTACGCCCTTGCCTGAAAGACCGTTGAGATAAGCAGCAACGCAGGCAACGAGAGTTTTACCTTCACCGGTTTTCATTTCAGCGATACGTCCCTGATGAAGAACGATAGCACCGATAATCTGTACGGGGTAGGGTTTCTTTTCGAGAACACGCCAAGCAGCCTCACGGACTGTAGCAAGTGCCTCGGGAAGAATATCGTCAAGAGTTTCTCCGGATTCAAGTCTATCTCTGAATTCAGCAGTTTTAGCCTTTAAATCAGCATCGGAGAGCTTTGAATATTCCTCATCAAGTGAAAGGACTTTATTCTTAATGGGATCAATACGCTTTAATTCCTTATTGGAATAAGCATTTGCACCGAAAATGTTTTTTAAGAAGTTCATTTGTCAGTTTACCGCCTTTTTTATAGTATAGTTATACATACTATATATTTTACAACATTTTTTTTAATTTGTCAATACCCGAATTACGGAAAATATTGATATTTCATAAAAAATGAAAATCTTTACCGCAAATTAGCAGCCATTAATAATGTATATTAGAGATTGGTATAAAATCATTTATTGGTATAAAATCATTTAAAGGACGGATTGACAAGAGGGGAAATTTATAGTATAATAAAAATATAGTTTTGGAAATGCGGGAAAATTCCGCCACATTGAAATTTTGGAGGATAATTAATTATGAATATTGCTGTTGCTCAATCAGGAGGCCCCACCTGTGCTATTAACGCATCATTGGTAGGCGTATTCAAGGAAGCCCTTAAAGAACCGCAGATTGACGCTATTTTCGGCTCAGTCAACGGTATTGAGGGAATAATCCACAACCACCTTGTAGACCTTAAAACTCTCATACTCACAAATGACGACATCGAGCTGCTCAGACAAACACCGTCAACAGTTCTCGGTTCATGCAGATATAAGCTGCCCGATTACAGCGAAGATGACAGCGTTTACAAGAAAATTATCGCAACGCTCAAACAGCGTCAGATTGGTGCTTTTTTCTATATCGGCGGAAACGATTCTATGGACACGGTTAATAAGCTTTCCGAATATTTCCGACAGGAGGGCATTGATATAAAGGTTATCGGTATTCCTAAGACTATCGACAATGACCTTTGTATTACCGACCATACTCCGGGATTTGGCTCTGCTGCAAAATATGTTGCAGCCACAATGCGTGAAATTGTCCGTGACAGCTCGGTTTATAGTATTCCATCTGTCACTATCGTTGAGGTTATGGGCAGACATGCAGGCTGGCTTACAGCTTCAAGTGCAGTTCTTCACGCTCTTGGCGAAACTGCACCTCATCTCATTTATGTTCCCGAAAGAAGTTTTTCTCTTGAAGCATTTCTGAGAGATGTCCGTCAGGAAATGGCTAAGCACAAGGCTGTGATTGTAGCAGTTTCCGAGGGAATTGAAGTTCCCGAAGGTGTGCAGTCAGGCGTTGTTGATAATTTTGGTCATAAGTATCTTTCGGGTATCGGCAAGTATCTTGAAGAATCCGTGCGTAAGGAAATCGGCTGCAAGGTTCGTTCAATTGAGCTTAATGTTATGCAGAGATGTTCTTCACATTTATGCTCTAAAACCGACATTGATGAAGCGGAAGCAATCGGCTCAGCAGGGGTTAAATGTGCATTGGACGGGGAAACAGGCAAGGTTATGGTGTTCCGCCGTGTCAACGAAATGCCATATACAATTGTTATTGAAACCACAAGTGCGGCAAATATTGCCAACAACGAGAAATTCCTTCCCGATGATTTTATTACTCCGTCGGGTAACAATATAACTGATAATGCTCTCAGCTATTTCCTGCCACTCATTCAGGGTGAGCTTAATACAATTATGGAACAGGGAGTGCCAAAGCATTTTGCGATACAGGAGTCAGTTCTGAAATAATTGCTCCTTTCTGGAAAGGATGGTATGAATTGCAGGAATTAGAATTTGAAATTCTTGATTTTATAAGAAACAATGTAAAAAACGGTTTTTTTGACGCTGTTATGCCAATGGTCACAGCCTGCGGAAATATGGGAATAATCTGGGTAGCGGTTGCTTTAGTTATTTCCGCAAAGGCGAAATACCGCAAGTGCAGTATTACCATGCTTATCGGGCTTATTGTAGGTGTGCTTGTGGGCAATCTCATCGTTAAAAATGCAATACAGCGTGACAGACCGTGCTGGTTAGTTGAGGTTCAGGATTTACTCATAGCAAATCCGCAGGATTTTTCATTCCCCTCGGGACATACTCTCTCCAGTTTCTGTGCAGCGTCCATTCTTTTCCATTACGACAAACGATTGGGAATTCCGTCATTTGGTGTTGCAATTCTGATTGCTTTTTCAAGGCTTTACCTATATGTTCATTTCCCCACCGATATTATAGGCGGTGCGATTCTGGGAATGATAGTTGCAGCGTTTACCATAAAAACAACAGAAAAATATGTTTTCAAAGGAAAAAACGCCTTGGCGGAAGAATAGTACTGAATCAAAAGCAGCTCTATATGGGCTGCTTTTAATTATATATTATTTCTATATAAGATTTTTTTAATAATGTCATTATTTTACCATTTTTGTCATTAAAATAATATACATATCCGCACAATTATTGTAGAATAAAAGTGTTAAGGTTGATGAATTACTGCACTGATTCATCAAGCCGAAATCGAAAAATAAAAAAATGAGAGGAAAGATTTATCATGAAGAAAAACAATTTCAAGCGTTGTTTAGCTGCTCTTGCATCTGTTGTTATCATGGGTTCTGCTATGCCCGTTGTAACAGCTGCACCAGTTTTTGCCGCTGACAATATCATCAGAAATCCAGGTATGGATGAAGGCACAAAGAACTGGGGTGTATACAAGGAAAGCGGCGGTGCTTATACACTTGCTGAGGAGGACGGTTTGCTCGCTCTTACCGTTCTTGACCGTGGTAAGGTAAATTATGCTGTACAGCTTAATCAGCCTACAATCAAGCTTTATCAGGGCGGTGTTTACCGTTTCAGCTTTGATGTTAAGTCAACTGTTGACCGCTACATCGAGGGTATGATTCAGATGGACGGCGGCGATTATCGTTCATATGTGTGGATGGGCTGTGATGTTACAACTGAAATGCAGACTTTTGAGAAAGAGTTTGTAATGGAAGAAGAAACAGACATTATGTCCAAGCTCTGCTTCAACTGCGGTATTGAAAAGCAGGATCCCGAGGATCTTCCTGAACATACACTTTATTTCGATAATGTTACTCTTGAACTTATTGACGACAGCAACGTAAACTACGAAGATACAGCAGTTTACGAGTGTCCTATCAATATCAATCAGGTAGGTTACAGACCTGAGGCTAAGAAAACAGCTGTATTCAGAGGAACAGAGGGCGGAAGCTTCTCAGTTGTTGATGCAGCTACAGATAAGGAAGTTTTCACAGGCGAAATGACAGGTCCTATCGAGAATGAGTCTGCTGATGAAACAAACTATATCGGTGATTTCTCCGCTTTGACAACTCCCGGTAAGTATGTAATCAAGGCTGAGGGTCTTGACGATTCCTATGCTTTTGAAATTAAAGAAGATGTATACACATCACTTCTTGATGATACAGTAAGAATGCTTTATCTCCAGAGATGTGGAACTGAGGTTGTAGACGATGCATTCGGTCACGTTGCTTGTCACGACACAGAGGCTACAATCTATGGCACAAGCGATAAGATTGACGTTACAGGCGGTTGGCACGATGCAGGTGACTACGGCAGATATATCGTAGCTGCTGCTAAGGCTGTTGCTGACGTTCTTTATGCATACCAGGCAGATCCTAATGCATACAGCGATAACATCGGTATTCCTGAAAGCGGAAACGGTACACCTGATGTACTTGATGAAGTTCGCTATGAGCTTGAGTGGATGCTCAAGATGCAGGATTCAGCTGACGGTGGCGTTTACCACAAGGTAACTTGTGATACTTTCCCCGGATATGTAATGCCTGAAAAGGAAACAAAGCCCCTTATCGTAATGCCTAAGTCAACTACTGCAACAGCAGACTTTGCAGCTTCAATGGCTATGGCTTATGAGTTCTATAAGGATGTTGATTCTGCATTTGCTGACAAGTGCCTTGCTGCTGCTAAGAAGGCTTATGAGTGGGCAAAGGCAAATCCCGAAGTAACATATAAGAACCCTGCTGACGTTGTAACAGGTGAGTACGGCGATAGAAATCCTCAGGATGAGCTTTACTGGGCTGCTGCACAGATGTATCGTGTAACAGGTGAGGAGAGCTATCTTGCAGACGCTGATGCTGTTTCTACAAAGCTCAGAAAGGGACTTGACTGGTCTACAGTAGGCGACTACGGCAATATCGCACTTCTTACAATGGATGGCATTGACAAGGAGTCAACTGCATACCTCAACGCTAAGAGCATTATCGTTTCACAGGCTGATGACCTTGCAGAGGTTGCTGCTGAGCAGGCATACGGTGTTGCTACCGACTCTTATCACTGGGGAAGCAACATGACAATTGCTAACTATGGTATTGTACTTGCACAGGCATACGACCTCACAGGTGATGAGAAGTATATGGCTGCTGCACAGGGTCAGCTCAACTACCTCCTCGGAACAAACCCACTTGGTACTTGCTTTGTAACAGGCTATGGTACAGCAACTCCAGTTGCTCCTCACCACAGACCTTCAATGGCTGTTGGCGAGTGTATGAAGGGTATGCTCGTTGGCGGTGTTAACCAGAATCTTGAAGATAACGCTGCACTTGCATTCTGTATTGATGCACCTCCTGCTAAGTGCTGGGTTGATAATGCTGAGAGCTATTCTACAAACGAAATCACAATTTACTGGAACTCACCTCTTACATATCTCCTTTCTCTGACAGAAACAGCTGATAATGGTGAGGTTGTTCCTCCAACAACAGAGCCACCCACAACTGAGCCACCTACAACAGAAACTCCTGTAGTTCCTACAATTAAGCCTACACTTTTAGGAGATTCTAATAATGACGGTGTTGTTACTATCGCTGACGCTGCTGCTATTTATCAGTTCCTCGCAAACAGCGATAAGTATAAGCTTAGCGAGCAGGGTATTGCTAACGGTGATGTTGACGGTAATGCCGGCATTACAGGAAGTGACGCTCTTGACATCCAGAAGTACGATGCAAAGCTTATTGATAAGTTTGCTGCTATGGCTTAATCCATACACTTAATTGTTACTTCTATACCTCTATTAGTTAAGTGTTAAGAATGATATATTGAAAGTATGTAATGTATTGCTGCCGTGCATTTTATATGCACGGCATTTTTTTACAAAAAATAGCGGTCACCACCACGATGACCGCTAATTATTATTATTATTATTATTCTATAAGACCGATGCCCCAGATTGTAAAGCTTCCGCTTCCTGAAATTGAAACATCAAGTTCTCCTGATGCGTCCTGATAATAGCCAAGTTCTGCATCGGGACCGCCCCAGCAGTACTGCTTGTTGCCGCTAATTTTTGTAGTTTTTCCGTTAACTGTAACATCAATGCTGCCCATTCCTGAACTGTTAGCCTTGAATACAACGATGAATCCCTTGCCGTTAGCCTTGAATTTCATAGGACTGCTGCCGTTGAGAGTGTAGGAGTAGGGGAGTAAATTGCCGCCATATCCGCTGCCCGCCGTCCATGAACCTGCATTGAAGCCTGTGAGCGTCTTAGGGTCAACATTCTTACAATTCTGATATTCTGTGCCATAAACGGTAGTTGAGGGAACTGTGTATGAATCGGAACGATTCTCAGTTTTCATAGCCTTGCGGAAGAAATAGCCAAGACAATCAGCGATAAGCTGACCGCCCTTGTCATGGGGGTGATATTCGTCGGAGAAGTAATCATTTGTGGTAAGTAAACCGCTGTTGAATGCCTTTGTGAGGGCATTATCCATGCTGATAATCGGTATATCAAAGTTTTCACCAACAGGAATCATCTGCTTCTGACTGGAGAAACCGCCCTTTGCTCTGTTAATGAGAATAACAACCGCAGGCTCATTGGGCAAATCAAGGAATTTCTTAATTGCACTTTCGAAGCACTTTTTGTACATTATATCTTCGTGGTCGTTTACAGAGAATTCCATGAATACAATGTCGGGATTTTTCTCGACAATATTGCTTTCACTTCGAACAAGACCTACAACGGATGAAGTTCCCGAAAGACCTGCGTTAACTTCAGTAAATCCGCCTGCTGCAAAGGTTGATTTTACATAGTTTGAGAATGGAGTTGTGTATTTCTTACCCTCGGTAATTGAACCGCCGAGATAAGCGATTGTGAGTTTTTCACCATTTTCAGCAGCTTCAAGCTTCTTTGTAAGGCGGTATGTGTTGCCCATACTGTAAATTGAATTTTCATAGAAATCAATCCATTGCTGTGAAGCGGTTTCGGAATAATCATCCCATTTGTTATCAGGCTTAGGCGGCTCTACAAATGTGAATTCACTGATTTTTCCAAGGAGGAATTGTTCGAGCTGAACAGCATCTGCAATTTCAATTGTTCCATTTTTATCAACATCAGCCGCCTGCTGATAATACTTATTTTCAATACCTGTAGTTACAGCCTTACGCATTAAAATCATATCGTAAATATCAATTCTTCCGTTGCAATTCACATCACCCGGAGTTACAACAATAGGTTTTGCACCTTCAATTTTTGTATCAGCAGGAGCAATGACAGCCTCGTCAATGTAAAAGCTGATTTCAGAATCAATAGTTTCGACATACATAATTAAATTGCTTGCACCTGCGGGGATTGTATATGAAGTATTTGCAAGCTGTACCCATTGACCTGCTGAGACCTTAGCAGTAGCAATTTCATCGTAAGCAGTTGTTCCGGCGGAGTCAGTATACTGCAATGTAAGCTTGAATTCCTCGGTTTTAGCACCTGTTTCATACATCGCATTAACGCTGAAACTGTAGCTTTCTCCTGCTTTGAATGTAGTGGAATCAAGCTCCTTAGATGCACCGTTCCATGATGCTGTTCTGCCGCTGCAATATAAAGATGAGCGTCCTGCATAAGCGGCGAGCAGACTTTTTTCAACGGTAGCTCCGCCTCTGCCCGTCCAGCCGCTTTCATCTGCTTCAAAGGAGTCGTTAATATATGATGATGTGCTGTCAGAAGGTAGCAATACTTCTACTTTTTCTTTTGATGTACTGAGGCTGCTATAGTTATCTTCTATAACATCAGCCCAGTATTTACCCATTTTTTCGTATCCCGAGGAATTTGGATGAACACCGTCCGCAAGGTCAGTTGAAGCATTAATTACACTGTGAATATCAGCAAATACCACTTTTTCGCCATTGTTAACGTATTCATCTGCTACTTTTTTTACGAGTTTATTGTATGACGCAATGTTATTGTTTACATCATCACCAAACATTGTACCGCCTAAATCGGGGATTGTAGTAATGAAAATTGTACCATTCATATTGTCTAAGAGGTAATCAAGCAGTAAATGAAGTCTTTCTTCCGAACCGTCAAGATGTCCGTTAGAAATATCATTTGTTCCTATTTGCAGAATAATTGCATCCGGAGAATATTTTTTTATGTAGTCGCCTTTTTGCATTGTTTCCAGTATACCGTTGAGATTGCCGAACCATCCACCGGGCAGGTCTGTGATTGTATATCCGCTATATCCTGCGTGGTTATCGTCAAAGGAAACAGTTTTGCCCTTATAAGTAAATGTAGAATTATCGCTTCCTTCAGGGCCTACAAAGTCAAAATTAGTAATTCCTTTTTCATTAAGGAAATAGTCCAGATACTTTCTGTATCCGCCGTCATCTGCCATGCCAAAAGTTATAGAATCGCCCAATGGCATTATTTTTATGACTGAATTGTTATCTGTGTCGTCAGCAAATACAGGATTTGAAGTAGACGCAGCAACTGTCGAAAGCATTGTTGCCGACATCATAATAGAAACTGCTTTGGGTAATACTCTGCCTTTTTTCATAAACATAATTAATTCCTCCTATTTAATTTAAATATGAAAGGGTTTGCTTAACAATAAGTTTACTTCTACATTAAATATACAATATTTTTCACATTTTGTAAATATACTAATTGCAAAACAGCAATAATTGATAATACTACCGCAATTTTCGATAGGTTACAAGGATTTGATAATTAATTCAACTTAAAATATTGCAGTTTCAATCACAGAATTTAATTGTACATTTTTCATATATTCTCTACATAGACCTTGACAAATCACGTGGAATACTGTATAATTTATATATAATCACTTTTTGGAGGTGACATTATGAAAAAAATCTGGAATTTTTTTAACACATTGAATGAGTTTGTCTATATTTGCGATATTGAAACTGATGAACTTATTTATATGAATGATAAAACCTTAAAAACATACGGTCT
Source organism: Ruminococcus sp. (assembly GCA_045539715.1). Classification (GTDB taxonomy): domain Bacteria; phylum Bacillota; class Clostridia; order Oscillospirales; family Ruminococcaceae; genus Ruminococcus. The sequence continues at coordinate 15,844 of JAZQFV010000114.1, forward strand.
TGAATCCCGTGAGGAAATGCAGGGGAAGAAATGTTATGAAATTCTCCATAATAATTGTACAAGATGTAAGAATTGTATAAATAACAAGCTGAAAAAAGGGGAGTTCGTCGAGAGTAAGCATTACAATCCCCGTGTAAAAAAGTATCTCCTTACAAAAGATACAATTGTAGAATATAAGGACAAGCTTTATAGATTGAATATTTCCATTGATGTTACCGAACAGGAGGAATATAATAAAGCTGTAAGGCAGTATGAGGACCTCGAATCTACTGTAAACAAGGCAATCAGAACGGCTATGGAGGCTCATAATCCCGATAAAGCCATTGATATTGTACTCGAATATCTCGGAAAAACTCTCAATGGAGAGCGTACATATGTTATTGAAAAAACGAGGATAACTGCGATGATAATACATATGAATGGGTAGCTAAGGGAGTTACACCTTCAATTGAAATGCTGCAAAATGTCCCTCCAGAAGTTTGTGAAAACTGGTATAACTCTTTTGAGGAAGGAAATCCAATTGTTATCGAGGATGTTGAGAATATTAAAGATGTGAATTATCAGCAGTATGAAACTCTGAAAATTCAGAATATCCATTCTATTGTTGTTGTGCCGCTTATGCACGAGGGTAGAGTTATAGGCTTTTACGGAGTTGACAACCCGCCTATTCACCGGATTGACTATGTGCGAAATATGCTTGAAATTACGGGATATTTCATAGTATCCCAAATTCAGGCACGCAACCTTATACGTGAACTTCACGATATGAGTTATCGTGACCAGTTGACTAAAATAGGCAACCGACACGCTATGCGAAAGTACGTCAAGGAAATGAATAAATCTCGCAGTATAGGCGTTGTTTATTGCGATATAACAGGACTTAAAAGGGTGAATGACAACGAAGGACACGTTGCAGGAGATACTCTTATAAAAAATTGTTGTGATTTTATAAATGGATTTTACAAGGATTATGGGGTATTCCGTATTGGCGGAGATGAGATTGTTGCTCTTTGTTCCTGCATTGACGCTAATGAATTTGAAAGACGGAAAGAGAACTTCATTAAAGCCATTGCCGAACAGAAAATTCCTCTTGCAGTAGGATTTTCTTGGAAGAAAGAAAGCAGCGAAAATCTTGGTGAAATTCTGCATGAGGCTGAAATGGCAATGTATGCGGATAAAGCTGCATTTTATAAAGCATCGGGAATTGAACGAAGAAAATAATAGCTTTGTTCAACTTGAAATTTTCTCCCAAATATGCTATAATATAAGTGTAAAAAATAGCTGAACGGAGGAATGTCAAATGCATATCTTTTTAATCAGACATGGACAGTCAATTGCCAACACAGGTGAAAATTATCCGCAGCGTTTACCTGACCATCTTGTTTCATTGACAGAAGAAGGAATTCAACAGGCAAGAGAAAACGGCGAATGGCTCGCAAATTACTGCAAGGAAAAAAATATTGACCTGTCAAATGCACGAATCTGGAGAAGTCCTTATTTAAGAACCCGTCAGACAAGTGAAGAATTCAATAAATTTCTGAATATCAAGGATATACGTGAAGATATTACACTTATAGAGCAGCAGTTTGGTCTGCTTGACAGCGTTCCCGACGAGGAATGGGCAGTTCAATTTCCCATTGAAAATGCAGAATATGAGCGACAGGTTTCCAATTACGGTAAATTCTATGCAAGACTTCCTCTTGGAGAAAGTCCGTTTGATGTAGCGATAAGAGTTCATCAGTTTATGGGAACAATTTACCGTGACTTTGAAAAGCACGGTGTAGACACACTTTTTGTATTTTCTCACGGTATAACAATGAGAGCGTTTTTGCTTCGCTGGTTTCATTATTCTCCGGAATGGTATCACGAAGAAAAAAATCCTAAAAATTGCTGGATAAGAGAAATAATTGATAATCAAGATTTGGGATATATCAATACTAATACTAATCCCTAAAACAACAGTAGATAAAGGGAATCTCTAAAAACCCCTTTTTAGAAAAAACAGCTAAGCACGACATCTGTTGCCGTACCTATCGGCTTTTTCTTTAATCAAACGGGTTTTTAGAGATGCCCTTAACATATATAATGCGATTAAGGGACTGTCTGCACAGCCCCTTTTTTTTACGTTTTAAGAGTATTTCTTGTTATTCTATAAATCTCCAGCTATGTAATTTATATGATTTTAGAGAATAATTGGTATTTGCTGGTAAGGTTTAGTTGGGGGAACAATAAATATGAACTAAATGTAAATTTTTCACATAGAGTTTTAAATGGCAAATTTTATAATTAATTGGAATACTTGTTTTTTGTTGAATATGACAATATGGCTTCTGTTAAAATATAGCATTTTAACAATAGACACGTGTAAAATAATTACCTGTAGTTGAAAAATTGATGTGTTATACATATACAAAAGTAGTTGACAAATATGAAAAGATATAGTATAATATGTATGTAATTTGTGCGACGCTAATCAATTATTGCGTTATATAAAATAACACTAATAAAATTATGTTATTTTTTGAACATCAAAAAACAGGAGGTATCAAAGAAAAATGAAAAAGAATGGTATTTTGAACAGCGAAATTTCACGAGTATTGTCGTATATGGGGCATACAGATTGTATCGCAATCGGTGACTGCGGACTTCCTATTCCCGATGAAACTGAGCGTATAGACCTTGCACTTGCGTTTGGGATACCAACATTTATGCAGACTCTGGAGATAGTGGCGAAGGATATGAAAATCGAAAAAATAATCCTTGCCGAAGAAATAAAGGAAAAAAATACCGATATTCTGCGTGAAATTGAAAATCTGTTCAGTAATTGCGATATTGAAACAGAATTTGTCAGCCATAGTCAGCTGAAAGAAAAGACAAAAGACTGCAAAGCTGTTATCAGAACAGGAGAAACTACTCCATATGCAAATATTATTTTGCAGTCAGGCTGTATTTTTTCATAGCAAAGGAGATGAAATTTAATGAAAATTGAAATGAAAGGTATCAACAAAGCGTTCGGCTCCAATCAGGTTCTCAAGGATGCAGGATTTGTTCTTGAGGACGGTGAAGTTCATGCTCTCATGGGCGAAAACGGTGCCGGAAAATCTACGCTTATGAAGATACTGACAGGAGTTTATACAAGAGATGCAGGAACAGTTATTGTTGACGGCAAGGAAGTAGTATACAAATCGCCGCAGGAAGCCGAAAAAGCAGGAATTGTATTTATTTATCAGGAACTTAACGTACTATTTGACCTTACAGTTGAAGAAAATCTCTTTATGGGTAAGGAAATTACCAAAGGTTTTGGCATATGCGACAAAAAGGCTATGCGTAAAAAAGCACAGGAAGCTATGGATAAAATGGGTGTCAAGATACCTATTAATGCTGTAATGTCAGACCTTTCCGTTGGACAGCAGCAAATGGTTGAAATCTGTAAGGCACTTATGGTTGACGCAAAAGTTCTTATTATGGACGAGCCTACAGCTGCCTTGACACAGAGCGAAACAGAGGGACTTTTCAAGCTAATCAAGAGCCTACGCAAAAAAGGTGTTTCAATCGTCTATATCTCGCACCGTATGGAAGAAATTTTTGAACTCTGCGACAGAATTACAATTCTTCGTGACGGTACTTATGTTGGTACAGAAAAAATCAAGGACATCAATATGGATGATATTGTTCGTATGATGATAGGCAGAGAAATCGGAGAGAGATTCCCGGCACGAGATGCAAAAATCGGTAAGGAAATGCTGAGGGTTGAAGGACTTACAAAGGGTAAGACTTTCAAGGATGTACATTTCAGCGTCAAGGCAGGTGAAGTTCTGGGAGTTTCGGGACTTATGGGTGCCGGACGTACTGAAATTATGCACGCAATTTTTGGTAATCTACCCTTTGAAAGCGGCAAGATTTTCATTGAGGGCAAGGAAGTTACCATAAAGAATGCCCGTGAAGCTATAAATGCAGGCATAGGCTTTATTACTGAGGACAGAAAGACCGAGGGACTTCTCCTTGAAAAGAGTATATCTGAAAATATTGCTCTTGCAAATCTTGGAAAAATATCGGATAAATCGGTTGTGAAGAAATCCAAGGTTGAGGAGCTTGTTAAAAAGGGAATTGAGGAATTTCACATAAAATGTTTTGGTCCCGACCATGAATGTAACAATCTTTCGGGCGGTAATCAGCAGAAAGTTGTATTTGCAAAATGGGTATACACCGACCCGAAGATACTCATTCTCGACGAACCTACACGAGGCGTTGATATCGGTGCAAAAAAGGAAATATATAGCGTAATAAACAATCTTGCAGCTAAAGGTGTTGCAATTATCCTTGTTTCTTCGGAACTTCCGGAGGTGCTTGGAATGAGCGACAGAATTATGGTTGTTCATGAGGGCAAAATCACAGGAATAATTGATGCTAAAGAAGCAGATCAGGAAAAAGTAATGACATTGGCAACAGGAGGTACTTTGTAATGGCAAATAAAACAGCAGCAGTTGCAGCTCCTACTAATAAAAAGAGCTGGACTTCGTATATCGGTGAATATGGTGCATTTATCGCACTCGTATTCCTTGTAGTAGTAATTAGCGTAGTAAGCCCTGAATTCAGAACAGCAGGAAACTTCCTCAATCTGTTAAGACAGGCAACATTTAACGGACTTATCGCATTTGGTATGACCTGCGTTATACTTTCAGACGGAATTGACCTTTCAGTTGGTTCAACACTTGCTCTTAGTGCAGTAATTTCCGCAAAACTTATAATGCAGGGCGTTCCCGCAATTCTTGCAATGATAATAGCTCTTATTTCAGGTACATTGCTTGGTGTTGTAAGCGGACTTCTTGTAACGAAGGGACGTTTACAGCCGTTTATTGCAACTCTTATCACAATGACAGCTTACAGAGGACTTGCCCTTATTCTTACAGACGGTAAGCCAATCTCAAATATTGCAAAGAGCATCGGTGACAGACCTAACCAGTTTGCATTCAAGCTTGTTGGTAAAGGAAATTTCTGTAATATCCCAATTCCTGCAATTCTTCTTATTTTTGCACTTATCGTATTTTACTTTGTACTCAATAAGACAACATTCGGACGCAAGGTATATGCAACAGGAAGCAATTCCAAGTGTGCAAAGCTTGTTGGTGTAAACATTACAAAGACAAAGGTTATAGTATACGCTATTTCAGGCTTTATGTCAGCACTTACAGGACTTATTCTTATTTCCCGTCTTGACTCCGCACAGCCTACACTTGGTGACGGATATGAGCTTGATGCTATTGCAGCTGTAGCTCTCGGCGGCACTTCAATGAGCGGCGGCCGTGGTAAAATCACAGGTACAATTGCAGGCGTACTTATCATTGCTGTACTTAACAATGGTATGAACCTCCTTGAAGTATCTACATACTATCAGGATGTTATCAAAGCTGTTGTAATTCTTGTTGCTGTACTTTCAGACAGAAAGCGTTAAACTACAAAATCGGGAGGTAATAACCTATGAAAAAATTTCTGGCTTTATTTTTAAGTCTTATTACAATGCTGTGTCTTACTTCTTGTAAGCTGATTACAATTGACGGAGAGGATAACGGAGGCGGTGCTGATTTCACAGGAAACGGCTCAATCGGACTTTCCGTATCAACTCAGAATAACCCATTCTTTGTAACTCTTGTTGAAGGTGCAAAGGAAGCTGCAAAAAAGGCTGATGTTCAGCTTGTTGTCGTTGACGCCGGAGATGACGCAGCAAAGCAGGTAAGCGATATTGAGGACCTTATTGCAAAGAATGTCAGCGTTCTTATTGTAAATCCTGTTGATTCCGATACAGTTTCATCTGTTGTACAGGATGCTGTAAACAAAGGTGTTAAGGTAATTTCCGCAGACCGTGTGGTAAACGGAGTTGACATTGACTGTCAGATTGCTTCTGATAACGTGCTTGGTGCAGAACTTGCAACACAGTACATCGTTGACCAGATAGGCGAAGGTGCAAAGGTTGCTGAACTTCAAGGAACAAGCGGTGCATCTGCTGCTATTGACAGAGGTGAAGGTTTCCATAATATTGCAGATGCAAAGCTTAAAGTCGTTGCAAGTCAGCCTGCTGATTTCGACAGAACAAAGGGTATGACTGTTATGGAGAATATGCTCCAGGCAAACGGCGATATTAAGGCTGTATTTGCAGCAAATGACGAAATGGCTCTTGGTGCTATGGAGGCTATTTCCGCATCAAGAAAGGATATTCTCGTAGTTGGATTTGACGCTACAGATGATGCTATTTCTTCAATTAAAGACGGCAAAATGGGTGCTACAATTGCACAGCAGCCTGACCTTATCGGTGCTACATCAGTTGAAACTGCAATCAAGCTTATAAATGGCGAAACAGTGGAAAAGTCAATTCCCGTAGAGGTAACACTTATCACAGCTGAAAACGCAGGCTAATTAAACCAAAATCCCTGCTCTGCATATGCAGGGCAGGGATTTTTCAAAATGGAGGTTTTAGAAATGAAAGTATTAACAATCGGTTCAATGAATATTGATTATGTATACAGCGTTGACCATATTGTACAGCCTGGGGAAACTCAGACTACAGGCGGAATGAACGTGTTCCTTGGCGGCAAGGGAATTAATCAGTCAATGGCACTTGCAAAGGCAGGTGCTGATGTGTATCATTGCGGACTTATTGGAAACGATGGTGAAATGTTCCTTGATGCCTGCAAAGAGTATGGTGTGAATTCCGATTATATCCGTAAAATTGAGGAAAAAACAGGTCATACTATTATTCAGGTTGATAAGAATGCACAGAATTGTATACTTCTCTATGGCGGTGCTAATCAATGCCTTACGGAAGAATTTGTGGATGAGGTAATCGGAAATTTTAAAAAGGGAGATATTCTTCTTTTACAGAATGAAGTAAACCTTTTGCCATATATTATTGATAAGGCATATGAAAAGGGAATGACAATTGCTTTGAATCCCTCGCCATTTAATGATAAGCTTATGGAATGTGATATGAGTAAAATCGGAATATTCCTGCTTAACGAGGTTGAGGGGGAACAGGTTACGGGTGAAAAAGCTCCCGATGCAATTCTTGATAAGTTACAGCAGCTTTATCCCGAAGCACAGATTGTTCTGACTCTTGGCAAGGACGGAGCGGTATATGCTTATAAGGGTGAGCGATATACCCAGCCGATTTTCAAGGTGCAGGCGGTAGATACGACAGCGGCAGGGGATACCTTTACAGGCTATTTTCTTGCAGGAATAATTGACGGAATGGCAATTCCCGATGTGCTTAAAATGAGTGCAAAAGCGTCATCTATTGCCGTTACAAGACACGGTGCAGTTCAGTCAATTCCATTCAGAAAAGAAGTTGAAGAAGAACTGGAAATAAAATAAAATCGGCTCACTACAATTTAAATTGTGATTTATAATACCAATTCCTACTTTGGAAATTCTACATTTGTTTCTCCACGGTTGAACCGTGGACATAAAATAATCAACAAGCCTCGTCGGTATGGACGAGGCTTGCGTTTTATTGTATTATGAAAACCCCCAGTTGAACTGGGGGTTCAAAAAAGCCTATGGCTATGGATAGAAAAATGAAACCTCCCGTGTTATAATAATAGAGGTCTGCCAACCAAAATTAGAATAACGAAGGAGGTATCGTCATGACAAGAGACGATATAAATAGTTTATCACA
>JAZQFV010000115.1:0-4272 GCA_045539715.1 Ruminococcus sp.
TGATGAAAGCAGAATGGTTTTAGAGGGAACTGTTCCGAATAAAATCGTTGAACCGGGACATACATTGAGTTTTATGGATCTTGATTTCAATAATATCGACTGTGAAGCAACAGTTGAATCCATTACAAGAAACGGATATGAGGCAACAATAACATTGACCGAGCCATTGCCTGTAACTATTTCTGCGGGATTGGTTGCATATAACGGAAATAGACATTCTGAGAATTATGTTCTGACAAATAACTATGTTCATGAAACAAAAGGACGTGGATTTCTGCTGAATAGCGATAACGGACTCTGCGACGGAAACACGTTCTACCGAACATGCAGTCAGACATTACAGGTCCGTACAGATATTCCGACAGACAGAGTCATCGAGGGAACAGGGGCAGACCATATTCAAATCAGCAATAACACTTTTATTGAGTGTAATTTCGGAGGCAGAGGCGATGTAATTACCATTGAAAGTCTGCTGGATGGTGAGCGTGTTCATAATACACCGCTTGCGGAAATCAATATCAGCAACAATGAGTTTATATCGTGTTATCAGGAAGTAATCAATGCGGATAACGTCAAAGGCTTGACGGTTGAGAACAATATTATCAGGGATAGCGAAAACTACATCATCGGCGAGCATTGCAAAAACGTAAAAGTCGAATCAAATACATTTCTTCTGAAAGGTGATATCAACGCTGACGGCACATTCAACGTAGCCGATGTAGTTGCACTCCAGAAATGGCTGCTTGGTGTTCCCGATGTGAAGCTTGCCGACTGGAAAGCAGGTAATTTCTGCAATGATGACAGATTGGACGTTTTCGACCTTTGCATTATGAAGCGAGAGCTTCTGAAAAACAGAGGCTAAGTCAGTACAACAAAAGCCGAAAAACGGATGTCAGACCGCAGTTATTCAGCAAAGATTAGGTCGTGTTGATACTAAGCCTAACAACACATCTTTTCGGCAAAATTTCACGAATCCTGCGTTGAAAAGGTTTGACAGGCGACAGCCTGCCTGCACCTTTTCGCCTTGGCTGCATAAAATTTTTGCTCGAAACTCTGCGTATTATTTTAATGTCGACACTCCCTAAAGAAAACGGATGTTATTATGCGGACAATATGTTGATGACCAAGGAACTTGATTGAACATAAGTCCAAATCAGAATTTGCTGAATTCAAATTTGAAGGATCAAGTATATATTGAAAACAACAGGAGGGTATTATGAAGAAATTACTGGCAATTCTTACTTCCTTCGCCATGCTGTTTACAATCACAATTCATCTGCCGGTATTACGGGGATATGCCGATGATTCCAAGCTGATTGTTTATCCGCAGTATGACGAGAGAATCCCAAGATGTTACGATTACGGTGTCACTGTGCATCAGGGTAATCATTCCGAAAGGCTGACGGTGTACAACAGAAATACAAGCGGTGAACAGATGACATTGCGTTGTTTCAAACCGGATTTCAACCGGAGATTCTGTGAGTTTGCATTTACAGGCGAGGTGCGTGTAGACATTGAAGTGTACCAAGACTTTTCTTCCTACAGCATTCTTCCGTCTGCTAAGGAATATCGAAATGAATACCATGACGGCATCATCTCTGTTTGGCTCAATGAAAATGATACCCATTTTATTCTCCGTCTTGATGATGACGATGACAGCATTCTATCCATTTTTGCAGATGCACCGGAAGATTATGAGATCAACAAAAATGACGATTCTGTGCTGTATGTGGATGAAAAATGGTATGATCCGGACGACAGCAGTGCTGTCTATATTGTTCCGGAGAATATCAAAACCGTCTATATTGCGCCAGGCTCTGTTCTGTACAGTCGCTTATTCGTCAAAACAAAAGATGTAACTGTCTGCGGTCACGGCGTTTTGCTTGATCCCTATAGCAATGTCTATGACACAACGATCACATCAGAGGAGAACAGCAAGATGGTTCTGCGTGTTCAGGCAAATCATACCATAATAAAAGATATCAAGGTGATCGACTCTCAGAATTTCAATATTTTTCTGGAAGGTGGTTCTGACCATACGATCGAAAATGTCAAATGCCTGAGTTCAAGGATCACAACTGACGGAATTGCAGTCGGCGCAGGCAATGTTGAGATTCATAACTGCTTTTTCTATGTCGGGGACAATGCGTTTGTATACAGCGGCGGTGCCGGATATCATCATATCAGTGACTGCATCATCGGCACGACCTGTGCAGCGATCTTTCCACAGCATCGTTCTCCGTATGAAATTGAGTTCAAAGACAATTATGTTTTCCGTGCCAATGAAGGTATTGTCAACAACTGGTTTAACGGTGCGCAGATACAGTCGGAAATGAAACACATGACATTTGAGAATCTTGATTGCAGTGATGTTATAGATACGCCGTGGATATTCAGCGGAAAGAATATGGGTGATGCGGAGAAGTATTACACCTTCCGGAATTGCCGTTTTGCAAATATCCGCGGGGATTCTGTGATCAAGTCATGGGAAAGCACCGCAGGACAGGCTGTGTTTGTGATCAACAAGAAAGACAATCTGCATTGCTCAAATTATAAGATGGAGTTTCAGAACTGCACGATTGATGGAAAGATGATCACATCTCCGTCTCATCTGAATCCGCAGCTCACAGAAGGAAACGAGATCTCATTTCTGATTGAGAATGACAGCACACCTGAAACACAGACAGTCGGGAAACATACTGTCAATCATGTATATAACAAAAAAGTGTATATCGGTGATTGTCTTGTGCCGCTTGAAAACCAGCCTTTGCAGAAAGGAAGCGAATTCTATCTGCCAGAACAGGAGATCTGTGATGCATGGGGATTCCCAGTAAACAGTGATACAAAGGGAGAAATCATCAGCGGAATAAAGTACATATCTCTGTCACAGGCAAGCATTTATTACGCAAATGCGCAGTATGACAGCAACCGCTCTGCTATCCTGCTTGCGCCGGTTTATCAAAGCGGAAGAAATCTGCTCACGGAAAAGGAAGCCGTATCAATCTGGAATCCATATTCGTATCCGAATGTGATCCTGTCTCCGCACACTGATCAGGGAGAGGTCGTACTGCGATGCGACGTTAATCAGGATCTGTATAATCCGGGAATGTTCACAGGCATCACCGATGTACTGAAACAAAACGGCTCCGGAAAATATACAGTTCGGTTTGAGGCAAAAAGCTATGACGGGAAACAATATCCCGTTCAGATTCGCATTCATAATACTCGGTATGAAGGGAATAAGCTGATTCAGAAAACGCCAATGGAAGCTGTTACAGTAAACGGTGAATGGTCCGTCTATGAAGCAGAGTTTGAATTGTCTGACTGGGATATGTCCAATAATTCTGTAACACATATTCGTATCGGTTCAGATAATACACACGGCTATGATGTTCTGTTCAGAAACATCGAAATGAGAAAAGTTGTTCCTGATATTATTGGAGATATGAATGCTGACGGTGCATTCAATGTTGCTGACGTGGTATTGCTCCAGAAATGGCTGCTTGCGGTTCCCGATGTAAAGCTTGCCGACTGGAAGGCAGGCAATTTCTGCAATGATGACAGACTTGATGTTTTCGACCTTTGCATTATGAAACGAGAGCTTCTGAAAAGCAACTGAATACGATACATAGAGCTTCTCAACCGAGAGGCTCTTTTTCTTTATTGACAGACCATATCAGACAACACAGTGGAACGTCGTAGGCATCTGACCCAAAGCCCGATTTTCGGGCTTTACATATTGAAAGCACTAATGAAAAGTGGTATAATTTTAAAAAGATTGTGATTTTCATAAGACCAACAGCATGCAAAAACGTACTTAATAGATGAAAGCGCTCTCAGGCTGAACGAGGAGGTGAGCAACATGGAAGATCAGCAAATTATAGATCTCTACTTTGACAGAAACGAACAGGCAATTACGGAAACCAATGTGAAATACGGCAAGCTCTGTCACAGTATCGCATACAACATTCTGAGTAACCGTGAAGATTCCGAAGAATGTGTCAACGATACATATATTGGGGTTTGGAATGCCATTCCACCTACAAGACCAGACAACCTTATGGCTTTTGTTTGCAGAATCGCAAGAAATCTATCTTTGAAGCGGTTGGAATATCTGAAACGTGAAAAAAGGTCAGCGGATGTGATTTTGTCCTTGGATGAGCTTTCGGCTGTATTGCCTGATGAGCGATATGCTCCCGATGTAAGCGACGAGGATGTCGGTAGGCTGATCAGTCAGTTCCTACGCACACAAAAAGAAGATGTTCGAAATGT
>JAZQFV010000116.1:0-29444 GCA_045539715.1 Ruminococcus sp.
AAACCCCTTTTGAGAAAAAACAGCTATGCACGTCATCTGCTTCGTCAACCTCCCTTGGAGTGCGACAGCACGCCTTCGGAAGGTTTCCTTGCAGCTGTCATACCTATCTGTTTTTTCTTTAATCAAACGAGTTTTTAGAGATGCCCATATATAATTACTGGTGAAACTCGCACATACGCAAAATAGCGGCAGGATAATTCAAATCCTACCGCCATAATTTTTATTCAACAGAAATAATGTAGTAGTAAACAGGCTGACCGCCGTTTACAAGCATAACTTCAATCTTATCGGAAAGCTTTGACTGGAGCTGCTGCTGGAGTGCCTCAGCGCTTTCCTCAGTAACATCAGAACCGTAAATTACAGTTACATAGCTTGCACCACTCTTTACAAGCTTCTTTGTAAGCTTGTATGCAGCCTTGTTGATGTCCTTTTCCGTAAATGAAAGCTTGCCGTTATCAAGAGCAAGGATTTCGCCCTCCTTGATAGCGTGTCCCTCAAATTCGGAATCACGTGCGGCAAATGTTACAAGACCTGTAGAAATCTTTTCAAATGCCTTTGTCATATTAATACGGTTTTCAGACAAATCAGCACTTTCGTCAAATGCCATCATAGCTGCAATTCCCTGTGGAATTGTACGTGTCTGGAGAACGCATACTGTGCGGTCAGTAAGCTTTACAGCCTGCTCAGCCGCCATAATTATATTTTTATTGTTTGGAAGTACGAATACAGTTCTTGCAGGAGTTGCGAGAATTGCACGGAGCAAATCGTCTGTGGAGGGGTTCATAGTCTGACCGCCCTTAACAACAACGTCAACGCCTAAATCCTCAAAGAGTGCGGAAATTCCGTGACCTGGAGCAACTGCCACAAATCCGAAATCCTTTTCAGGCTCAGCCGGTGCAAGACCTGTCGCCTCAGCCTCCTGTGCCTCTCTGATTTTCTCCTCGTGCTGAATACGCATATTTTCAATCTTAGGACGTGGGTCATTCATAAATACGCCGAATTCAAGACCTTTCTGCAAAGCCTTTCCGGGATTGTCAGTATGAACGTGAACCTTGATAATTTTCTCGTCATCAACTACAACTACGCAGTCACCGATAGTTTCAAGATACGCACGGAGCATAAATACATCGGGGCAATCGGGATTTTTGCGGAGCATAAACTCTGTGCAGTATGTATAAGTAATATCATCGTCATATTCGCTTACTGCTGTGCGGAAAGAATCATCTGAACGCTCAGCCTTTTCAATTGGCTCGGCAATTTTTCCGCCATTGAAAATATCACTCATAGCACGGATTATAACGAGGAATCCCATACCGCCTGCGTCAACTACACCTGCCTTTTTAAGCTGTGGGAGCATTTCAGTTGTCTGTGCAAGTACAGCCTCAGCCTCGTCACATACATCTTTCCAGAAAAGAGTATCGCTGCTTGTGGAAATAGCGGACTCCTTAGCCTTTTCAGCTGCAAGACGTGAAACAGTAAGAATTGTACCCTCAACAGGCTTCATAACAGCCTTATAAGCGGCTTTTACACCCATTTCAAGGGAATTTGCGAAATCCTCGCAGCCTGCCTCTGTAAGACCTGCAAGACCTTTTGACATACCACGGAAAAGCAGAGAGAGAATAACTCCCGAATTTCCTCTTGCACCTCTTAAAAGAGCAGATGCAGTTACAGATGCAACTTCGGAAATAGGCGTATTATCGGGCAATCTTTTAAGTTCGTCCACAGCCTTTCCTATAGTCATTGACATATTTGTACCTGTATCGCCATCGGGAACAGGATATACGTTAAGCTCGTCAACCTCACGTTTTTTGTTGGTTAAAGTAATAGCGGCGGAAATAACAGCGTCTCTGAATAAAGCACCGTTTATCAAAGTAAAACCTCCTAAAATATAATAGACAGTACCGCCGAAAAATCAGCGGCACCGATTGATTATGAATTCATATCGTCAACATAGACGTTAACAGCGTTTACCTGCATATCGGTTGCTTCCTCAACGGTAAATGCAACCTTGTGGGTAATGCTGTTCACAGCGGCAGCAATATTTGTGCCGTATGTGACTTTAATGTGCAGGTCAATTGAAAGACCGCCGTCTTTGTCAATACGCACGGCAACTCCTCTGGGCTTGAAAAGCCTGCCCTTTGTGAGAGAGGACACAGCAGAACGGAAAGTGCTGATGTTGCATACATCGGCAACTCCGAAACAATCGCAGACCGTATGGCGGACAAGCTCCGTAATATAGCTTTCTGAAACTGAAATTTTTCCGATATGGTTTTCAATGCTGACCATTAGGCACACCCCTTTTCGTTTTTGGCTTTTCACAGCCATTCTAATATATTATATCATAATCAAAAGAAATTTACAATAGATTTTCCGCCAATTCAGCCATATTCGGCAACAATCTGTCAGTATGCACAAAAACAAGCATAATTTTTGTGCGTTTAGCTATTGCTCCACCAATTATACCCTGCCAAATATCAGTTTATGCAAAATAACCGATACCTCGATAAATTACAGTTTCCCTAAAGGACATCTCTAAAGCTAAAGACTATCCCCCAAAAATGTAAACTATTAATAAACATTGCGGCAAAATCGTTGACAAGCAAGGGAAAATATAGTATAATAAAACTATAAAAATCTACTAAATCGAGAGGATTTTGTTATGAATATACAGGAAATCATCACAAGACTAACCCACGAAAGCGAAATTCTACCTGATGAATATGACGGTTCGTACAAAATAATGCGAAATGCTGTCAGACGCTATGAAAACCTCCGCAACAAATCAATTATCGACTATACCGACCTTGACCTTATTTATTCCATTTGCGTAAAAACTACCGCAAGCGGAATGGAAACACAGAAAGCAAATGTGCTGAAAAGCCACCTCCTCCATGCTGATAAGAAATCCCTTATCAAGACAATTGAGGATATATGGCTTCTTGCCTCACGCAGACGATATACGGGAAATCAGGACGATGATGCCGTAACTGTAGGTATTTACGACACATCTTTCGACTCCTTTGCTGACCGTTCAATTGCCGAACATAAGAACTGCATACGTGATTTTATTTCCCTCTGCCTTGAAATTGTTCAGATGAACCGTGAAACCGATGAGGAAATATTCAGCCTTTCCGCACAGGTGCTGAATGAAAAATTCGAGGAATCCGGGCTTTCCGTTGTGGTTGTGTCGAGAATTCTCCATTGCCTTAAACCCTTTACTTTCCCAATTATCTGTGCTGGAGAAGTTCCCACAATTTTCGATTTCGTGGGAATTGAACTTGAAAACGTTATGTCAGTTTCCGCCTATGTGGAAAACTGCCGTAAAATCAAGGCATACCGTGACGCTAATTTCAAAATCCGCAACTATAAGGTATTTGAAATTGTCGGGGAATATCTTGAAATTGAAAAGCATACCGAAGAAGAACCCACCGAGGAAATTCTGCCGTATTCCCCAGAAATGGACGACCAGCCCAGAAATATCGGCAGTCTGAACCGTATCCTCTACGGCCCTCCCGGCACAGGTAAAACATACAACACCGTTAAACACGCTGTTGCCCTCGTTGAAAATAAGGAGAATGTGGACAATGAACCGTATGCCGATGTAAAGGCACGTTTTGACGCATACTGCGAGCAGGGACGAATTAAATTCACCACATTCCACCAGTCTTTCAGCTATGAAGATTTTGTTGAGGGTATCCGCCCTGTAATCGTAGACAAATACGGCAAGGAGTCTACTTCTGCCCATGCCGAAACAAACGTAATTTACCGTGTTTATGACGGTGTATTCAAGACATTCTGCGACAGAGCGTCAAAAAATCCCTATGTAAATTATGTTGCGGTAATTGACGAAATCAATCGTGGTAATATTTCAAAAATTTTCGGTGAACTTATCACCCTTATTGAAGATACAAAGCGTGGAACTGCCGTAACTCTGCCCTTTTCACAGAGAGAGTTTATCGTTCCCCAGAACGTGTATATCCTCGGCACAATGAATACCGCTGACCGTTCAATTGCGATGCTTGACACGGCTTTAAGAAGACGTTTTGACTTCACGGAAATGATGCCTGTTCCCGAATTGCTGAAAAATTGCGGAGAAATTGACCTCTGTGAAATGCTTACGGCTATAAATCAGCGAATTGAATATTACTATGACCGTGAGCATACAATCGGTCACGCATATTTTATGAATAAAGACGGCTCAATCCGTGATATCGGCACATTGAGAAAGATTTTCAACAACAGAATTATTCCCCTTTTGCAGGAATATTTCTTTGACGATTACGAGAAAATCCGCCTTATTCTCAATGACGAAAACACATTTATTGAAACAATTCAGCCGAAATTTATCAAAGCATTCGACTCCGACAGGAATATTTACCGCATTGGAAATCCCGATAACTGGACTGAGCAGGATTTTATAAATATTTACAGGTAATTTGAGATGAAAGATATAATTGCAAGATTTGAAAATGACGTTATAATAGAGTTTAACGAGGAAAATTCGGAACTTTTTGAGAAAATCGAGGACTTTGCCCTGCGAAATCCACAGCTTATGCTCCTGTGTATGGAAAAGGGAATAAAGGTTATAAAATCCCGTGATTTTGCAGGCGTACTGCGTCTTAATGACGGCAGGGCAATTGAAATTCACCCACGGCTGGGAAAGACAGTCACCGAGGCTAAAGGCTTGCTGGGACGCATGGTTTCGGCTTATCTTGATATGCCCTTTGAGAAGAATACAGCGGAACTTCTTGACAGCGAGGACAGCTCTTTTATGGAATATTTCGCCGCTGTGTTCATTCGTGAATTTTCAAAAATTATGAAAAGTGGTATGCTTTCGGGGTATACTTCCATTGAGGAAAATACCAACTCAATGCAGGGCAGTATTCTTTTCTCCGAGAATATACGGCGAAATCTCGCCCACCGTGAAAGGCTGTACGTCCGCCACGATGTTTTCACTCCAAATCGTGCGGAAAATCGCCTTATAAAGACAGCGGCGGCAGTTCTTCTGAAACTTGTTGACAGCCACATAAATAAGCAGGAACTGAAAAAAATTATCATTCAGCTTGATGATGTGGAACTGTGCGACAGCGTGGAGCGTGATTTTGCGGCTTGTATCAATACGAGAAATGCCAAGAAATATACAGCAGTTCTGAATATCTGCCGAATGGTTCTCCAGAAGAACAGCAGCGGATATTTCGGAAAATACGTGGAAAATGCGGTATTTTTCTCAATGCAGGAACTTTTTGAGGTGTATATTTCAAAGCTTGCCAGAGCCGCACGTGAGGGCAAGGTTGTGAAAGCACTTTCCAAGGCAGGCTATCTGTGCAGGGATCGCAAATTTTTCCCATTAAATCCCACAATTTCCCTGTACGAAAGCGACGGCAGTATTTACTGTGTAGGCAATGCAAAGTGGCAGCATATCACTTCTGCCAACGAGATTAACCCCGATGACATTGCAAAGCTGTATGCGGCGGCTGAAATGACAGCCAGCGACACGGCAGTAATGATTTTCCCCTCATACGGCAGTATTCCCGATGTGGAACTTGTATTCGACTTCGGCAGAAATGTCAATCTGATTATTGAATTTGCCGATTTTTCCGAGGGCAGCGAAGTGGCGGAGTTCATCTGCGAGGTTGACGAGGAAAATGAGGGTATAAGCGAATACGAGGACTATGGTGAAATTGAGGACGGCGAATTTGTTGCAGTTGTGGGTAAGCAAATGGCTGAGCCTATGGAATTTCCTGTTGAGGAAAAAGAAAAAATCCCCGAAGTTACGGCTGAACCCGAAACTGCGGAGATTGCAAAAGCTCCCGAAAAGAAACGAATTAAAATTGTCAAGCGTAAGAGATAACTAATACCGCCTTGCCGAATATTGCTCCACCAATTATACCTTGCCAAAAAGACGAAGGCAGAAAGGAAATTTATCAAGGAAGAAAAACGCAGGAATGCTCTCGCATTTCAAGTTTTTCTGACGCAGAGAAAATTTCTTTATGTCGAGTATTTGATGGCAAGGTTTAGTTGGGGGAGCAATAAGCAGGGCGAATTATATATGAGGTAGATTTATGGCTATAACAGTTAATATTTATTACAGCGGAATAAACGGAAATGCCCGAAAATTCGCAGAGGAAATGATTTCAAGCGGAATTGTGGAACAAATCCGTGGGGAAAAAGGCAATTTAAGATATGACTATTTTCTGCCTATGGGCGATGATGAAACGGTGCTTCTGATTGACAGCTGGGAAAATCAGACCGCCATTGACGAACATCACCGTTCCCCTATGATGAGCAGAATTATTGAATTGCGGGAAAAGTACGATTTGCATATGAAAGTTGAGCGATATTCAGATGATTCATCAATGCCCCAAAGGGATAAGGATTTCATCAGAGAGTGAAAGGAAATGCGGATATTATGGCTTTTGTAAATGAAAAATTAACACCTGAGCAACAACAAGAAGTTAATTCATGGGAAATCAGTTATCCTCGTTGTGCAATGGGACAGATATTAAAAACTGATATACTTGTGAATCCTTGGTACTGGACTGTCGATAAAGAAAGAAAAATTTATCTTTTTGGAATATATTACCTCAGGGATTATTTTGAAGAAAGTCTTTTTGTTTTTATATGGAAAAATAAAAAATATTTTGTACAATTCAGATATAGATTTGAGGATGGAAATACGCTTGTCTGGGATATCCCTGAACATTATGCGTGTAATAGCATTGCTTTTCCATACAGTACTGAAGAAGGATTTATTGACGATTTACGTTCTGCTTTAATTGCATATGGAGAATACGGAACACCAGACGAAAAAATCAATACAAAATGCAATTTTTAGAAAATACAAACAAAAAACCCCGATTCGCAAGACATCGGGGTTGATTTTATTCAATTATTCAGCAGCGTTAAGCTTCTTAGCAAGCTGTGCCTTCTTTCTTGCAGCCTTATTCTTATGCATAAGACCCTTTGCACAAGCCTGGTCAACCTTCTTAACAGCGAGCTTGATAGCCTCTGCCTTATCAGCAGCACCTGTAGAACAAGCGATATCAGCCTTCTTGAGAACTGTCTTGAGGTTTGTTCTTCTGGACTTGTTAGCAGCAGCCTTAGTTGCGTTAACCTTAACTCTCTTCTTTGCAGATTTAATATTTGGCATAATTGCACCTCCCGAATTTTTCCACGGATAAACCGCAGTATATTACATATTTTATACATATCAGTTACGATATGCGGCAGCTGCAACGCACAGCTACCCACTGAGACAATAATAATTATACCATTATTTGCTGAAAAAATCAATAGGTAAAAGAGAAAAACATAACGAATATTTGTATTTGAAATATAGCAATATTCACAAAGGAGGGCTTATGAATATCAGAACAGACCTTGCAATGGAGCAATTCAACGAGGATAACCTGCCTGAGGGAGTGAAAAAATTCCGCCGTGGAAACGCATTTTCCATTACTGAAATCGTAATCGAAAATGACAATCACCGTGCCTCTTTAGGCAAGGGAAAGGGGCGGTATATCACCCTTGAAAGCGGCAATTTAAGCCGATATTGTGCCAATTATGAGGCTATGGCACGGGAACTTTCTGAGGAACTGAAATCTATGCTCCCCGAGGGCGAAATCCTTGTGGCTGGGTTGGGCAACAGAGATATAACTCCCGACGCAATCGGACCTTGGACAGCTGAAAAAGTCCTTGCTACCCGTCATTTCAAAGAGGAACTTAGTGAAAATGACGATGATTTTCTTCGCTCCCTCCGTTCCGTCAGCTGTCTTGCAGGTGGAGTTTTAGGGCAGACAGGAGTTGAAACTGCGGAGCTGATAAAGGCTGTATGCCGTGAAATAAAGCCGTCAGCAGTTGTGGCTGTGGACGCTCTTGCCTGCTCCGATACAAAGCGGCTGGGATGTACAATTCAGATAAGCGACAGCGGAATTTCCCCAGGCAGCGGTGTGGCAAATTCACGGAGGGAACTGTCAGCGGCAACTCTCGGAGTGCCTGTGGTAGCTGTGGGAATTCCCACAGTTGTGGATATGCACACGATTTTGCGTAGTCTGTGGGAGGATATCCCCGATAATACGCCGAATATGATGGTAACTCCACGGGATATTGACCGCCTTGCTGAGCGTGGCTCGGAACTTATCGCCTGCGGAATTAATCTTGCTTTGCAGCCTGCACTTTCCTTTGAAGATGTGAGGGGACTGTTTTAATTTTGTAAAAGCCTTTAGCTGTTAGCCGTCAGCCTATAGCTAATGGCTGTTACATAAATTTTGTTCCGAAACTGCGGACTGCCAAAGGCAGCCCCTACACAGATTTACGATATATAGCCGCCTTGTAGGAATAGGTTGTGCCGTGTCCGATGTAAAATATGACTTTTTCTACAGACTGAGGGATTGGCAGATTTTTGTCAATCCCTTGAATTATTCGCAAATTTATGATATACTAATATTATATTGTTATGACAGCTATATAATCGTTGAAAAGAGGTATTGAATTGCAAAAGAATAATATATGTAAAATTCTTGATTATTGGTATATGAATGATATACTCAATCAGGACGAACACCCTTACGAAGATGTAAAAAATTATACAATTCTGAAACAAAAAGCCGAAAGTACATACAAAAAAACAGAACTTGAAGATTATATCGACGTTGCTTTTGCCGTAACAGCAGAACAGCTCCGAAGTGACGTTATATTGAAATTAATTGACGATGAAGTGGCAAAACTCAATGAGATACGATTTGGAGAACAACTTCAATTGAACGAAGATGAGAAAAAGCCAAACAGATATGAAATCAACGGCAAAATTTCACTTTATGTGGGCGAGGTGGAGCGTGAAAACTGCCTTATGCAGCTTGTGAAGCTTTTAAATCCCTCTGCCGATACCGAATCACGTCCCGAAAAAATGGACAGCCGCCTTTCCCTTGGAGTATTTCAGATTGACGCTAACGGCGGCTATATTCCCGAATCTCTGTCTGTATCCCCTGTGTTGTGGGGCATATCAACTCTTGAAAAAGCATCTTCAAAAACCGCTTCTTCTCTGAATTCCAAAGACTATTACGGAAAAATAAAAAGCTTAGACAAAAAATTCACCGATGATGCCTCTGCAATTCCCGAAATATGGAACGAACTCAAAGACGAATTTCAATACGCACAAACCGCCGCACAGCTTGAAAATCCACAGGAATTCATAGTCAAAGTCAATATTTCCTGCAAATCATCTGACAATACTGCCGATTCCGAACCGCCAAGACTTAGTATGTCATTTTATGCGGAGGACCTTGCATATTGCCGTCAAATGGCAGAAAAAGGCACTTTAACGGCTAAAACGGCAGATTACATACTTTCCGCCTGTACAGAGGGTAATTCTGCGGATAACCGCATAGACCTTGTAACGGGAACTCCCCAAAGCCTGTATGAGCAGTTTGATGAAATCCTTGATGTGAATAATACTCCCATAGGCAAATGGCCCTCACCTTTTTCCCCTGCCCTTATGCAGCAGGCTGCTATAAATCTTGAAACTCATTGCGAAAATTCCGGAGAAATATTCTCTGTAAACGGCCCTCCCGGCACAGGCAAAACTACCCTGTTAAAGGAAATCATAGTCAATAACATAGTTGAACGTGCAAGGAAAATTTACGATTTTACAGAAAATATCGCAAATAATGACCCCGATAAACTGTTTGAAGAAATGCCGTTTAAAAGCGGAGATGTAAAATTCGGAGGAAAAACCTCTTATGCCATTTACAGCAATGGCTGGTACAGATTGAAAGAACAGTACGATGCCATAAATGATTACGGTATTATCGTTGCAAGCTGTAATAATGCGGCGGTTGAAAATATTTCAAAGGAACTCCCCGTTGACGAATTTACATCTTACTATAAGAAAGAAAAAAAGAATGCGGATTATGAAAAAAACACCTTTTTATTCTCCCCGATTCACAATAAATCAAAAATGACAATGTATGCCGCAGTATTGAATGAGGGTAAAATTCCGAAAACTCTCCACAATTACAAAGACGGCAACAAAGATAAAATACAGCATAACGACGTATATTTCAGCTATTATGCCGATACGCTGTTAAACGGCGAAAAGGCGGCGGCACAGCTTCTGGACAATTATGACGAAAGCAAAAATGATAACCGCACCTACAAACACGCTTGGGGACTTATTGCCGCCCCTCTGGGAAAACATAAGAATTTAAAGAATTTCTATGAAAGCGTTCTCCTGCCGTTTATAAATGCAACACAGGAATTCTACAAAGATGATAAAGCTAAACGTCACAAAAAGCAATTGGAATTATTCAAAAATGCACGAAAGAATTTTAAAAACCAGCTTAATATAGTTCTTGAATTGCAAAAGCAGCTTGATGAATTGCAAGAAGCGGAACGTCAGGTACATAATAACGAAAAACGTATTGCCGAAGCGAAAGCTAAGCTTCAACAGACTGATTACAACTCCCTTATCGCTGAACTGAATGAAAAGGCAGCGGAATTAAGCAAAAAGCTGTCGGCATACGGCGGAGCTGAGCAAATCGAGGGGCTTTGTATGAAACATCGCAGCGAATTGATACAGAAGAAAAATGAACTTGACAATATATCGCTTATGATGCTTTTCCACACAGAACAGGCTTCGAAAAAACGACTTTTTGGTTTTGGGAATAAAAAATCAAAAGAGCATCTTGCGGAAGCTGAAAAGTGCCAAAAACGCTGCAATGACCTTGAAGAAATTATAGCAGAAACAAAAAAACTCGTTGAAGACCTCGAAAGCGTTTCCAAAACAAAAGAAACTCACGAAAAGACCATAAAAGAAATTGAAAAGCTTAAAAAGGAATTTTCTGAGCTGAAAAAACTTGCAGAAACAAACATCAACTCTTGGAACGGCGAAAGAGTAAATGCCGTAAATACTGCATTTATTGCGGATTACCTCGACAAAGAAAATAAGTGCTGTACAACGGCAAATACCGCAAGAATGCGTGTGGATAATGAATATGACCGTCAGAGGGAAATTCTTTTCTATCAGGCTTTGCAGCTTAACAAATACTTTGTTTCAGCATCGGAATGTCTGCTTGAAAATTTAAAGCTTTTAGGTCAGTACTGGGGATTTGCAAAGGTGCGAAAGGTTATAAACGGCAAGTTCGAAAACCCGAATTTCCAGAAAGACGATAAAATCGCATTTGCCCCTGCCCTCTATCAGTCCCTTCTGTTGCTTGTCCCTGTTATTTCTTCAACTTTTGCATCAATCGGCTCAATGCTCCGTGACGTGAAAGAGCAGGACATAATCGGCACATTGATTATTGACGAAGCAGGACAGGCATCTCCAGAATGTGCTGTAGGTGCAATTTTCCGCAGCAAACGTGCTATGATAGTAGGCGACCCTAAGCAGGTGGAGCCTGTTGTTACCGATGACCTGAAACTTATCCGTGATTCCTATGATGATGAAATTCTCCAGCCCTATAAAAATTCGCTGGTATCGGTTCAGACCTTTGCGGACAACCTTAATAAATTCGGCACGGTTTTATCAGATACCGATGACAATGGCGAACCAATTGATACTTGGGTTGGATGTCCTCTCGTTGTCCATAGACGCTGTATTTCGCCTATGTTTGATATTTCAAACGAGCTTTCGTACAAGATAATGAGAAATCAGACCGAACCTGCCCAACCCCAAGATGAGGAAAAATATATTTTCTCGAAATCCTGCTGGCTTGCCATTGACGGAAATGAAAGCGGAAACAAAAATCATTACGTCAAGGCACAGGGCGAGGAAGTGGCAAAGCTGATTATTGAAAGTTTCAGAAAATCCGATACAGCACCGAGTATTTACGTAATATCGCCATTTACAAGCGTTGTGCGTGGAATGAGAAATACTATATGTGCTATGGCTAAAATGGAAAGCGATGAATTATACTACAGGATTTTCGATTGGTCGAAAAAGTGCATAGGAACTGTCCACAAATTCCAAGGCAAAGAAGCTATGGAAGTATTTTTCCTGTTAGGCTGTGACAGCACTTCCCTGTCAGCAGTAAAATGGGTGAACAAAAATATTGTCAATGTTGCGGTAACACGTGCAAAACACCGCATTTACATAGTGGGCAGATATGACGGTGTATGGAGCAATAACCCCTATCTTTCAACTGCATACACAATTATTGACGAACAGGGAAACTCCCCCACAGCGTCATAATCTGAAATTCTGATACAAAACCGACGGCAGCTTTCCAGCTGCCGTAATTTTTACCCCACCGCTGACGGTTTTTTTATTGAAAGCAGATACAGGGAGAAAAGATATATCACACCGCCGAAAGCCGTTGCAGCTGCTGCCGATGCAATATTTCCTGCAAATCTGCCGCATATATCAGCTCCAAGAAATGCCGATACACCGCATAAAAGCCCTGCATATGCCACTCCGAAAAATGGTTTCGGCGAAAGATTTATTCCTGTTGCCCTGAAATAAACTCCGAGAGATACCCACAAAATCACGGCATAGCAGAGAGAAGTTGACAAGGACGCTCCGTTTATCCCCATAAACGGGATAAAAACGAGATTTCCCACCGCTTTTGTCAATGTGCCGATAAGCATTATTTTCAAGGGCGATGAACTTTTGCCGATACCTTGCAGCATAGCAAAAACAGGAAATGACATACACAGGCAGACCATTCCGGGCATAAGCCACCGCAATGCACCTACGCACAATTCCGCTTCATCGCTCTGCCGTGCAAAGAGTATATGAAGTATCTGCGGCGATAATACGCCCATTCCCACCGCTGATGGAATGGCTATAACTGCCGCTGTCAGCAACGCCTGCACCGTATTCCGCCGCAGTCCCTCTTTATCCCCTGCCGCCCACGACGACGCTATACAGGGCAAAACTCCCTTACCAAGCATATTTGTAACCGAGGGAACAAGATTGAACACCGTAAGAGCAATTCCCGAAAATGAACCATAGACAAATTGCGGAATATCGCCGTTTTCCACTCCAACAGGCAATTCGCCGCCATAGCCGAAAAGGGCGATACAGCCCATTATGGTTGCCATATCAATTATAGCCGTAAGATTTGTCACAAGTGAGCCTGCTCCTATGGGAAATGAGGTTTTTACAAGCTCCGCTGCGATTTCCGAGGATTTGCAGGTAAGCTTTCCGCCCTCTTTTTTCTTCCGCCCCGAAAATATTCCCATAACCGCAAAAAAGAGAAATCCCCCCACCGATGAAAGGGTAACTCCCCCAATGCCTGCCGCTGCCGCCAAAGCTCTTATATCGCCTATTTCGGGGAAATATCGGAGAAATTCTTCACCGTGACTGCATACATATCCGCACAGCCAAAGACCTGCAAAAACTCTGATTATGCCCTCTGCCACCTGCGAAACCGCCGTGGGGTACATATTGCCCATTCCCTCGTAATATCCACGTTCAACTGCCGTAACACAGCCGAAAAATACCGAGGGAGCTATCATTGCAACGGCAAGTGCCGCCTCACCTCCCCCCGATGAAATATAGCTGAAAGGCTTTGCAAGGAGAAAAATCAGCAGACTTCCCACAATTCCCACAAGGGAAAAGATGATATGTGACGTCCGTCTTATTCTGCGGATATTTTCCTCCATTCCGAATGTGTGGCTCTTTGCGGTCATTGTCGCTACAGCCGTGGATAATCCCGTTACCGAAAAGGCATAGACAGGCAGAAATATGCTGTATGCACAGCTGAAATAGCTCATTCCCACTCCCCCAAGCATATTCGTAAGGGGAATTTTAAACACCGCCCCAAGGGCTTTTGCTGCCACCGCCGACACCATAAGTATCACCGATGCCTTTATAAAATTCTGCTTTTTCAATAAACAACGCTCCCGAAATGAAAAATTTTGCATTTTTTATAAAATATATGTTGCAGAAAATGAAATTATGTGTTATAATATAAGTTGAATATACTGCTTGTCTGTTTATTCATAATCATAATATGATAATTATACAATTTATAGAAAGGACGATACCCAATGGAATATAAATTTTCCGATAAAGTAACAGGATTACAGGCATCGGCTATCAGAGAAATTCTTAAATTTACTTCTGTTCCCGGAGTTATTTCTTTTGCGGCAGGAAATCCTGCTCCAGAGGCATTCCCAACAGAGCGTATCGCTGAGCTTTCAGCTGAACTTCTCCGTGATGACCCCGTTCTTGCTCTCCAGTACAATATCACAGAGGGTTATACTCCTCTCCGTGATTTCCTTAAAGGCTGGATGACTGAGAAGAACTGTTTCCATAAGGAATTTGATGACCTTATCGTTACATCGGGCGGTCAGCAGGCTAATGAGCTTTCCTGCAAGGTGCTTCTCAACGAGGGCGATACTCTCCTCTGTGAATCACCAAGCTTCATCGGTTCACTCAACGCTTTCCGTTCCTACAATGTAAATCTTGTGGGAATTGAAATGGAAGACGACGGAATTGACCTCAACAAGCTTGAAGATGCACTGAAAACACAGCCCAATGTGAAAATCCTCTACCTTATCCCCAATTTCCAGAATCCCACAGGACGCACGATGTCTTGGGAAAAGCGTAAGGCAGTTTATGAACTTGCCTGCCGCTATGATTTCATTATCTTAGAGGATGATCCCTACGGTGAACTCCGTTTTGCAGGGGAAAATATTCCCGCAATCAAAAGCCTTGATACAGAGGGACGAGTTATCTACTCCTCCACATTCTCAAAGCTTATTTCATCAGGATTCAGAACAGGCTTCGTTTCCGCACCTGCTCCAATCATTCAGAAAATGGTTGTGTGCAAGCAGGTTTCAGATGTTCATTCAAACATCTGGGCACAGGTTGTTTCACACCGCTTTATGACAACTGTTGACCGTGAGGCACATTTCAACAAGCTCCGTGAAATCTACCGCAAAAAGTGCGAACTTATGTGCAGCTATATCGACAACGGCTTCTCAAAGAAGATTACTTATGTTAAGCCCGAGGGCGGTTTGTTCATCTGGTGTACTCTCCCCGATGACTGCGATATGAACGCATTCTGCACAAGAGCTGTTCAGGAATACAAGGTTGCTATCGTTCCCGGAAATTCATTCAGCATTTCCGAAAGCGATGTAAGTCACTCATTCCGCCTTAACTACTCAACTCCTACCAACGAACAGATTATCGAGGGTATGGAAAAGTTAGCAGGAATGACAAAAGATATTTTAGATTAAGAGAACCCCTTAAACAAAGAAAACATATTTGAAAGGAATTTTTTACCATGGCTACAGTAGATAGATACCCAGTTACACAGAAATACCTGATGACAAGAAATCAGGCTCTCAACTTCCCTATTGACTTCTTCAAGGGAAATTTCAGAAAGAATGACGTTTACGGCGTTGTAATCGACATTCCTATGCCCAACAATGTACTCTCCACAATGGTTTGCTTCATCAACGGTGCTGCTAACCTCTACTTCAACAACGGCGGCGAGTACACAGGTGCATCACAGAAATACAGAACTCTCGTTCAGGCAGCTCACAACCTCGTAGCTGTATCAAATACAATGCTTCCTAAGTGCGAAAAGACAACTCAGTTCGACCTCCCAAGAGGCAGAGTTCACAATGTATTCCTCCTCACAAAGAGCGGTGTATACAAGACTGAATTTGCTCCCGGAATTATCCCCGAGGACCAGCCCGAAAAGCGTAATGTATACGTGCTTTATCAGAAGGTTCTCAACGAGCTGAGAAGCTGCCAGCTCAAGGACGAGCTTGCAAAACGCAATGGCAACAACTGATTAAGGAGTTTTCTCACAAATGGAAGATAAAAAGCTTATATTCAGCGGAATTCAGCCTACAGGTACTTTCACTTTAGGTAACTATATCGGTGCTGTTCGCAACTGGGGACCTCTCCAGGACGAGTACAACTGCATCTACTGCGTTGTTGATATGCACGCAATTACCGTTCGTCAGGACCCTGTAAAGCTCCGCCAGAATACTCTCTATTCCTATGCGCTTCTTATGGCGTGCGGAATTGACGTTGAAAAGTCCATACTTTTCATTCAGAGCCACGTTAAAACTCACGCAGAGCTTAACTGGGTTCTGTGCTGTAATACACAGTACGGCGAATTGAGCCGTATGACACAGTTCAAGGACAAGAGCCAGAAGCACCCCGATGATATAAATGCGGGACTTTTCACATATCCCTCCCTTATGGCTGCGGATATTCTTGCCTACAATGCGGATTTAGTTCCTGTTGGCGTTGACCAGAAACAGCATCTTGAACTTGCAAGAAATATCGCACAGCGTTTTAATCAGCGTTACGGCGAATTCTTCACAGTTCCCGAGCCCTATATCGCTGAAATCGGTGCAAAGGTTATGTCACTTCAGGAGCCTACAAAGAAGATGTCCAAATCCGACGAAAACCCAAATGCTTGTATTCTCATTCTTGACGATAAGGATACAATTATCCGCAAGTGCAAACGTGCTGTTACTGACAGCGAAGCGGAAGTTGTATACCGTGAGGGAAAGGACGGAATAAATAACCTTATGACTATTTATTCCAGCGTTACAGGCAAGGATTTCGCCGCTATCGAGGCTGAATTTGCAGGAAAGGGCTACGGCGATTTCAAACTTGCTGTTGGTGAGGCTGTTGCTGACCACCTTGAACCTGTACGCAATGAATTCGCACGTCTTATTCAGGATAAGGCATACCTCAAAGAGTGCTATACAGCAGGTGCCGAAAAGGCTCTCCGCTACTCACAGCGTACTCTCACCAAGGTTTATCGCAAGATAGGCTTTGTTGACAGAGGTTAATGTACTGCGTTATCTCGTTAAAGTGTACAAAATTAAACTACATATCGCCGAATATTCTGCAATTGATACGAAATTGTAAAAAATAACTTGCTTTTTTCGGCAATATATTGTATTATTAAGGAGTGCTTTTTTTCTATGGTTGAATATCAGCAGAAAGACAATTATTCTATCGGAGATTTGCTGGACATTGTAAGACTGCTCCGTTCCGAGGGCGGCTGTCCTTGGGATAAGGAACAAACTCACGAATCCATTAGAAGTGATTTTCTGGAGGAAACCTGCGAAGTGCTGGAGGCTATCGACCTTAAAGATACAGCTCTCCTCCGTGAGGAACTGGGCGATGTTCTCTTGCAGGTGGTTTTCCACACACGTATCGAGGAGGAGCAGAATAACTTCAACTTCGATGAAGTGTGCGACGAAGTTTGCAAAAAGCTTATTATACGCCACCCTCACGTTTTCGGCGAAGTTATTGCCGATACCTCTGATGAGGTGCTTAAAAACTGGGATTCCATTAAAATGGAAACCAAAGGACAGGAAACTTATACCGATACACTCAAAAGCGTGGCAAGTACCCTCCCTGCTCTTATGAGAGCACAAAAGGTGGGAAAACGTGCTATGAGAGCAGGTATGGATTTCCGCTGTGTCGAGGACGCTGTGGCTTGTATTTCCGCTGAAAAAGCTGAACTTGACAAGGCTATACAAAACAATGACAAGGCAAATATGGAGGAAGAACTGGGCGATTTGCTGTTCTCCTGTGTAAACGCTGCCCGTCATCTCGGAATTGACGCAGAACAGGCACTCCGTGCATCTACAGATAAATTCATAAAGCGTTTCGCTGTTACGGAGGAGCTTGTAAAAAATGATTCCCTTGATATGAAAGAGCTGCCCATTGAGGAGCTTGACGTATACTGGGGCAAAGCTAAGAATATGTCAGAATAACATTCTGATTATATAAAAAAATATAAATGTATATTTATGGAGGAAAACAAAAATGACTAAAACAGAACTCATCAATTCAATTGCAGATAAAGCTAACTGCACAAAGAAGGACGCTGCTTCAGCTCTTGACGCTACAATTGCTGCTATTTCTGAGGCTCTCGTAAACGGAGATAAGGTTTCTATCACAGGTTTCGGTACATTTGAAGTTCGTCAGAGAGGCGAGAAGAAGTGCATCAACCCAAGAACTAAGGAAGAAATGACATGCCCTCCCAGCAAGGCTCCCGGCTTCAAGCCCGGCAAGACACTCAAGGAAGCTGTTAACAAGTAATTAATTATGATAATAGGGCAGGTATTCCTGCCCTTTTTCATTAAGGAGAATATTTATGAGATTAGACAAATATCTGAAAGTTACACGACTTATAAAACGCCGCACCGTGGCAAATGAGGCTTGCGATGCTGAAAAAATCGTGGTAAACGGCAAGGTTGCAAGAGCGTCTTATGATGTAAAGGTTGGCGATATTATCGAAATCAATATGGGAACTCGCCCCCTTAAAGTCAAGGTGCTGAATGTAACCGAACACGCTACAAAAGAAAATGCCGCCGACAACTACGTTGTGGTGGCAGAATGAAAAAGAGGACTCGAAAAAGTCCTCTTTTTTGTTACTTCGTATTATGAATATCCCAACGGAAATTAACAAGCTTTTTCGCCTTTGTGTTGTCAAGGAGATTGTTATTTTCCAACTTGCTGAGGTCGAGATAGCGGTAATTTGTCTTTTCGTCCTTATTTCCACCGAAAATACCCTTGATTTTTGATAATGCACCGCCCGGAGTTTTCTGCAAAACAGTTCCAAGGGAGTGATGTTCACGCATAAAGGAAATTATATCTGCCGCTGTTGTAGCCATTTTGTCGCAGACATTGTAAATTCCTGCAAACTGCATATCCTCTGCATTCTTTACAAAGCAAAGTATGAAATCAACAAGATTGTGAACACAGCAGAACTGGAAACCATACTGTCCCTTGCCGTAAACAAACTTTGTGCCGTCCTTTGGGTCGGTAAGCTTTGCCACGAGATTATCAGTAAAATTCAATGTATACACAGGTGCAACACGTGTAATGCAAACCATAACGTCCTTGTGGTGCTTCATTTCAGAAATAAGAGCCTTTTCAGATGCGTATTTCATAGCCGCATAGTTTGAAGTAATTTTTATATCCGCATCTTCACGGATAGGCTCACGGGTTTTGGGAAACTCATACACTCTGTCTGTACTTACAAGTACAAATTTCTCCACAGAATCGGTTGTCATAGCGTATCTGTAAATGAACTTATCACAAGCCTTTGAGTCGTTTACCTCTTTTTCCGTAACAATAGGGCCTAAATCGTTATCCACCGTACAAGCCGCATGAATTACAATGTTAATTTCGTTATTATCAAAAATTTCCGAATACTTGTTTTTGTCGGTTATTTCGCTCTGTATAAAGCTATAATGAAGCTTACCCGTATTGTAGAAGCCCTCCTTGGCATCTACCGCAATAACCTCATATCCTTTTTTTAGCAGACCTGAACATATGTGCTGACCAATAAGACCGCATCCTCCGGTTACAAGAACCTTTTTCATATTCACGCCCTCCTCTCGTAGTATGTAGTAGTATTGTTAATCTTCTATTGAATTATTATTTGCATCTTCAAGCATTATATCAAGAGTTGCATAAATTGAGTCGTATGTTTCATTCCATGGAATTCCTCTTGTGGAACTTCTGAGCTGAGTATCAAGAAGTTCTCCACAGTCAGCAGAAACGCCTGTTGACACGTCAATAAAGGGATTGTCGTTTGCAAGTTCCTGCATACTGTTTTTCATTTCAATCATTTCCTCGGACCAGCCGTAGTCGTCACGGAACTGCTGGTCGCCCAGCTCACTTGTTGTTTCATCAAGAATTGCAAATCTCTTGCAGTCAAGATAACGTGCAACTCCCTCTGGGTTCTGTCCGCCCTTTACAAAGCAGTAAGCCTCCATACCAACGGGGATATAATATTCATCAGCATCGGGATCTCTCGGCATTGGCACAAATCCAACGTCCTCGCCGTATTTGCCAACCCACTTTTCCTTTTCCATATAGAACTCATAAAGTCCCACAGGATAGAAAAGCAGCTTACCCTCACCGATATATTCGGGATGTGAGTCCCAGCCGTAATCGCCAACACCAATGGCAATACTGCCCGACGAGTAAAGGTCATACATAAAATTCTGAACTCTTTCAATTGCAGGGTTGCTGATATTGCTCACAAGCTTTCCATTCTGCACCTCAACGGCAGGAACGCCTGTTGTTGCCATAAGACCAAATTCATACCACCAACTGTCAATGCCGAACTTTTCATTTTCCACATCAACAAAGCTTTTCAGCATATCGTGGAAAGCGTCCCAAGTCCATTCGCCGTTGGCATACAACTCCGCAGGGTCAGTCAAACCTGCCTCCTCCACGGTTTTCTTATTGTAAACGCAGGCAACATTGTCCCCTGTAGTCTGTGTGATTACGCAATAATGTTTGTCATTCCACACAAGACTGTCGTTTATCTCCTGTACATCTTCCCACAAAGGTGAGCTGAAATCGATATATTCATCAACAGGAACAAACATCCCTCTGATTGCACCCTTCGGGAATGCGTCCTTATCACCTGCATAGAAAAAGTCAACTCCGTCGCCGCTGTCAATCATCTGTGCAAGTTTTTCATAGCGGTCGCCGTGTTCGCATTGAATCCATTCGATTTTTCCGCCGTATTTTTCCTCAAAGGCAACAAGCTCTGTAGGCTTATTTTTGCCCGTAACATCGGGGTTTATATCCCACGTAGCAAGCCATTTTATAGTTTTGTTTTCAAGCTCTGTATCAGGCAAAAGGTCGGTGGTCATTACACTTTCCTTTATTTTATTTCGCACATCGGCAGACACATCAACATCGGCATAAGGATTTGATGATTCTTTGCCATTACTGCAACCTGTTGCAGAAATAACGGCTGTCAAAGCTAAAATAAAAGCTGAAATCGCCCTAACTTTTTTCATTTTATACTCCTTTTGGCAAATAATTTACGCATAATACCTTTTTTATATTATAACATTTTTTCTATTCTGCTGTCAATAGTAATTTTACATAATAGAATAGGGCGAAATTTAGTAATCTTTTTTAAATGCATTCTTAATATCTTTAATGTTTTATACGTTTCAACTAAAAAAATTAAACCGTCCGCATTTTATTCACGGACGGTCTTGATTACTATTTAATTCCAATGATTGCTGTTACCGATTTGGTTGGGGTGAGCATATGGCTGTCGGTGCAGCTTAACCCTATCCGCCGCTGTGCATTGAGAAAATCAAGGAGATTTTTCTGCAATTCTATGGGCAAATCCCCATATCCTGGGCTGAAACGGTATGTGCGGTTTTTCCTCGGCATATCCCCGAAAATCTCGGTTTCCGCAAGGTCGCACACCTGCTCGATTGCCGCACTGCAAAGTGCGTCAGCCACAACTGCCCCTGCCATATCCGAAACTGCCGCCTGC
Organism: Ruminococcus sp.; assembly: GCA_045539715.1. Taxonomy (GTDB): domain Bacteria; phylum Bacillota; class Clostridia; order Oscillospirales; family Ruminococcaceae; genus Ruminococcus. The sequence continues at coordinate 21,249 of JAZQFV010000116.1, forward strand.
CGAATAAGGCTGTCAGCCGCAGCCGATACCGTAGCTGCAAGGACTACCGCCCTCTCACAGCCCTCCAGAAGCTTTTCTATGCTCTTTCCTGTAAGGGGAACAGATAAACCCGACAGATACACTCCCTCCGTCGAAAAAGTCAGCTGTGACTCTCTCCACACGTATGCAGGCATAAGACGGCTGCGAACTATTTTTTCATAGCGGTCAAGCAGCTCCGCCGTTTTTTCATCGGGGGCGGTGCGAATGCCCATATATCTTGCCGCTTCGGCTTTGGAAATTTCCCCAAGCTGAATCATACTGAAATAACTCCCGATACTGCCTCGGTGATTTTCTGTGCAACGTAGGGATTATTCATCGTGTAAAGATGAATTCCGTCAACTTCTCCTGCCGCAAGGTCGATTATCTGGTCGATTGCATAGGCAATTCCCGCATCACGGAGTGCCTCGGGATTATGCTCATACTTCTGCATAATTTTAACAAACTTCTGCGGCAGACTTGCACCGCAAGTCGTAACCATTCGCTCAATCTGCTTTTTGTTGACAACAGGCATAATTCCTGCTTCAATCGGCACATTTATGCCCTTTTTAGCCACTTCCTCACGGAAATTCCAAAAGAAAGAATTGTCAAAGAAAAGCTGTGTTATAAGGTGGTCAGCACCTGCGTCAACCTTGATTTTCAGATTTTCAATGTCCTGTTCAAGGGTATTCGCATCGGGATGTCCCTCGGGATAGCAGGCTGCGGCAATGTCGAAATCACCCTTTGAACGAAGATATCTGATAAGGTCGCAGGCATAGGCGAAGTCCTTAACCGGCGGAATATCGGGGTTTATATCACCACGGAGGGCGAGAATGTGGTCAATTCCTCTGTTTGCTGCCTCAACGAGAGTTGCGTCAATCTGCTCCTTTGTGTAGTTAATACAGGGCAAATGCAGAACTGGAGTAATTCCCATAGATTTCACTTTTGAGGCTATATCAAGGGCTAAACCGCTGTTTCCGCTGCCCCCTGCACTAAAAGTTACGCTGATAAAATCGGGATTTAAATCAACCAATTTATCAAGGGCGTTGTATATTGTATCAATTGAACTTGTACTCTTTGGAGGAAATACCTCAAATGAGTAAACCGTTTTATTTTTGAATAAATCTTTTACTTTCATCTTTTTCTCCTATATTGACCAGTCGATTTCTTCAAGACCATTTTTTCGCAGGAACTCATTTGCCTTTGAAAAATGCCTGCATCCGAAAAATCCGTTGTATGCCGAAAGTGGGCTTGGATGTGCCGAAGTCAGCACAAGGTGGTTGGGATTTGTTATATAACTCATTTTCTGCTTTGCGTCATTGCCCCACAGCAGGAAAACCATAGGCTTTTCACGCTTGTTCAGCAGAGTAATAATTTCCGTTGTGAAATTTTCCCATCCCATTCCACGGTGACTTCTTGGCTGATTTGCCCTTACAGTAAGGACAGAATTCAGCAGTAATACACCATTTTCTGCCCATTTTGTCAAATCGCCGTGTTTGCCTGAATTGTCAATTCCCACATCATTGTAAATTTCCTTAAAAATATTTACAAGTGAGGGCGGCGGTGCAATTCCCTGACGGACAGAAAAACTCAATCCGTGTGCCTGCCCCTCCCCGTGATATGGGTCCTGACCGATAATCACGCATTTTACGTCATTGTAAGCGGTCAGCTTCATTGCGTTATAAATGTCGTACATAGAGGGGTAAACCTTGCACGTTTTATACTCATTTATGAGAAACTGTCTGAGGCGAACATAATAGTCCTTATCAAACTCACCGTCTAATATTTCGTCCCAATCGTTATTGAAATTAACCATCATTGCCCTCCTCGTTGTAAATTATTCCCTCATAGTGCTTGAACTTCACAAGGGTATTCCGCTTATAAGTCAGCGAGCCCTCCTCGTTAAAGGGGATTTTTCCGTATGCCGCCTCTGAACAGCCAATTTTCAGCTTTTTACCTTTGCGTGTGAGAAATTCCAGTTCAAAATATTCATCGACAATATGCATACTTCCGTCGTTTTCGTAAACTCTCAGACGGTCATCACTTTTCCGCACAAGTTTCGCCATTTCAACAATGGGTTCATTTGAAGATTTCTGCGTTTCCTCACGGCGGCTTGACCTGTTATTTTCCTCGTCAACTTCCACTAGAAAAAGTCCCATGAACTTCTGCATAAATGCGGTATTTCTGAGAAAAATCACAGCAATCAGCAAAACAGCTGCAATTAAACCAAGCATAACAAGAAAAGTCTTTAATTCTTCTGTCATTTTAATTCTCCTTTAGTTTTTATCGCTTTACTCTATTATAATACATTTTGACATTTTTTGCAAGATGTTATTGCAATTTTCTTTGTTATGATGTATAATTTAATAAGAAATTCTTTTTCGGAGGTTTTTATGCAGAAAATTCTTGGTCATATGCGAAAAGCAATTCAGCAATATCATATGCTAAGCAGCGACGATAGAGTTGCAGTTGGAGTTTCAGGGGGAAAAGACAGCCTTGTTATGCTGACGGCACTTGTGCAGATTAGTAAAATTTTAGACATTGACTGCGAAATTACAGCTGTTTCCGTTGATCCTAATTTTGGCGGAACTGCGGCAGATTTTTCTGAAATTTCTGAATATTGTCGTGAACTTGGCATTGAGCATCAGATTATCCCCACTCATATCGGAGAAATCGTGTTTGACATTCGCAAGGAAAAATCCCCTTGCAGCCTTTGTGCAAGAATGCGGCGTGGTGCTCTCAACAATTATGCTGCGAATAATTATTTTACCAAGCTTGCTTTGGGGCATAATCTCGATGACGCTGTTGAAACTTTTATGATGAATCTTTTAACTGAGGGACGAATCGGATGTTTTTCTCCTGTCACGCTCCTTGAGGACAAGAATATTTCCATAATCCGTCCCCTTGTACTTGCTCCGGAAAAAGATGTACGTCGTGCCGCTAAAAATCTCGACTTGCCCATTCTGAAATTGAACTGCCCTGCTGACGGAACTACAAACCGACAGCACACAAAGGAACTCATCTCAAAGCTTGAACGAGAAAATCACGGCTCAAAAATGCGGATATTCGGTGCAATGCAGCGTGACTTGACCGAATGGCGGATTGATAGCTAATACCATAAAAAAGCTCTCCTTTCGGAGAGCTTTTAATATTATTCATTAAGAATTGTGACTAATTAATTAGTCTTCCTTCTTTCTAAGAACAAATGCAGTACCAAGAGCTACAGCAAGACCAGCTACAGCTACACCAGCACCAGCAACACCTGTAGCAGGTGCACCGCCGCCCTTGCCTGTTGTAGTTGTCTTACCTGTGCTTGTCTTTGTAGTAGTTGTTGTAGATGTAGAAGTTGTTGTAGTTGTAGAAGTTGTTGTATCATCTGTTGCAGTTGCAGTTGTAGTTGTAGAAGTTGTTGTTGTATCCTCAGTTGCAGTTGTAGTTGTTGTTGTAGTTGTTGTAGTAGTTGTTGTAGTTGTAGTTGTTGTACCACCAGCGATAGCGATGTAACCATCCATGTCCTTAGCGATATCAGCAAGGTCAGGACACTTTTCAATGTCAGCTGCATCAGCTGCGAAATTGTTGTTTGTTTCCTTGTTGAAAATACCCTGTGTCCATGTGTAAGCCTGCATGAGCTTACCAGCCTCATCAGCTTCCTTGTTGATGAAGAGGTCTTCGTTTGTCTCGTTGGATCTGTAGATGATATCGATTGGATATACAGCACCCTCTACAGGATTCTCAATCTTAACATTGAGCTTGATAAGAACGCCGTCAAGACCGTAGTTCTTATCACCAGCTGTTGTTACGAAGATACCTTCCATACCAAAGTCAGCTGCTGTAGGATCGATGTTAGGAACCTTTGTTGTAAGCTTTCCGCCTGCATCGCCGAGTGAAGCAACGGGATCACCGAATTCGTCCATCTCGATCTGGAGGCCCTTATCATAATAAATGTGAATACCTGTTGAAGCATACTTAGCACGAGCGTTAGCAACTGAAATCTCAATTGTCTGTGACTCCTTAGCCTCGTCAAGTGTGATAACCTTCTTTGTAGCTGTGAGTACAGGCTTTACCTCAGATGCTGCGATCTGATCAGCTGTGTAGCCACCGTCGGGAGAGAAGTTGCCAGCAGCGAATGCGTTTAATGAACAAGCAGAAGCTGCTACTGCGCCAAGAGCGATGAGAGAAGCTGCTCTTTTTAATGAATTTTTCATTTTAGTTACTTTCCTTTCAAGTTGATTAAAATAATATTTATGTCTATCTGCCGCCTTTCGACGGCAGACCGAACATTCGTCAATAATTAGTCTTTAGCGTAATCGCCAAGTTCACCCTTCCATGTTTCCTTAGCAGCAGCAGAACCTGTCTGAACCTTAGCGTAGTAACTGAGGATGAATGAAGCATCAGATGATGTAAGTTTTCTCTGATTCTTGAGCTTAATGCTGTTGTCAGCATCCTTCTCATTGTCTACGTCAGCGAGGAATGCAGCGAAGTCATCAAGAACAGGGTATTCCTTTGTTCTCTCGTCCTCGAAGAACATGCTGTTTGAACCGCCTGTCTGTACGTTAGCGTACCAAGCAAGTACTACAGAAGCATCTCTTGAGTCACAAATCATGTTGAGGTCAGCGTCACCCTTAACACCGATGTAAGCTGTAGCAGCTACTGCCTTACCGTCAGCGTTTGTGAGCTTATCGCCAGCCTTAGCAACTACGAAGCCGTCCTCTGTAACGATGTCCTTAGCAGCGTAAATCTGAACCTGGAATGCGAACTGGTTAACGCTGTTCTCCTTCTCAAGTGTATCTACGTCAGAAGGAACATCCTTGAACTCTACAGAATCCATAATGCTCTTAGGAGCTGTTGTAGAAACGATTTCCTCAGAAAGCTTCACACCGTTCTCACCGTATGTGATCTTAACTTCGTCAATTGTGTATGTGATTGACTTAACACGGTCAAAGTCGAATTCTTCATCTGTATTGAGGTAGAAGCCAACTGCTGTTTCTGTGTAGTAGTTAACAACCTTCTTGTACTCAACACTTGTTGTTGTTTCAGTAGGATCATTTGTAGTTGTAGTTGTTGTATCTGTATCAGTAACTGTAGCTGTTGTTGTAGTTGTTGTACCTGTATCTGTATCAGTAACTGTTGCTGTTGTTGTAGTTGTTGTCTTATCATCAGAAACTGTTACTGTTGTTGTAGTTGTTGTCTTATCATCAGAAACTGTTGCTGTTGTTGTAGTTGTTGTATCTGTATCTGTGTCAGTAACTGTAGCTGTTGTTGTAGTTGTTGTATCTGTATCAGTAACTGTAGCTGTTGTTGTAGTTGTTGTATCTGTATCTGTATCAGTAACTGTAGCTGTTGTTGTAGTTGTTGTATCTGTGTCAGTAACTGTTGCTGTTGTTGTAGTTGTTGTTATATCCTTTTCCTTAACAATAACTACACGCTCGATCTGAGTATCAGCTTCACCATAGCCTGTTGCAGCCATTGTAGCGTCAGCAACGATAGAAACTGTCTTGTAGATTTCTACAACGTCTACGTCGTACTCAGCCTCGATGTAAGCCTCAACGTCAGCTGCTTCCTTATCTTCAAACTTAGCGTCGAATGTAGCAACACCATTTACAAGGGTTGACTCAATATCGTAAAGACCTAAGCCGAGTTCCTCACACTCATCAATTGTGATGTCGAAAGTAAAAGGATCTGCGATTGAGTTAAGCTGTGCAAGAGCATCATTAAAGTTATTGATAATGCCCTGCTTATTATTGTTTGCAATGATGATAGGATGCTTATCAAACTCTTCGATAACCTTCTGATCTAAGAGTTTAACAAACTCTGAACCGTCAGCAGCGCTTATAGACTCGTTAGCATTCATAACCTTAGCTTCATAATCCTTAGCTTCCTTAATCTTATTAACGTAGAAAGCAACGGAATCTTCAACCTGCTTGTAAGCATCTTCTGTATCTACATACTGGCTGTACTCATCACAAACAGCCTTAGCCTCGCTCTTGAGAAGCTCAAAGCTTTCAAGTGCCCAGTCAAGAGCAGCAGAGCCCTTGTAAACCTTGCCTGAAGCTGTATCTGTAAGTTCAAGTGTACCGCTTACTGTTGTACCGTCCATGAGAGCTGAACCATCAACTACAGCCTTGATGCTGCAACCGATAACTAAATCCTCAAAGAAACTGTCAGGAGTTTCGAGATCTGTTACACCATAGTCAGCAGCAAGCTTCTTTAATGCACCACCGATTGTGTTTGCACCACCTGCTGTGAATGTGTCTGTAATGTTATCAAGTGTAGCTTCGATAGTAACCTTACCGTCATCGCTAACAGTATATGTAACATCGCTGAGCTTTTCGATAAGGCTCTTTGTTACTTCCTTGTACTCCTTAGAATTTTCAATAACCTGTGCATAAACGTTCTCAAGATCAAGAACGCCTGTTTTGCCTGCACTCTGAATGAGAGCAGCGTTTACTTTGCTGTTCCAGTTAGAAACCTTTGTGAACTTATCTCCTTCACGAGCATAATCATCCTCGGGTGCAATGTAAAGAAGACTTGTTTCGTTGCCTCTGTCAAGTGTTAATGTCTGACCTTCACTCTTAACTGCTGCGGGTACTGTATTCTCTACTGCTACAGCACTTGCAACGCTAAGGCACTGTGTGAGAGCAACAGGAACTGTTGATGCAATTGCAATTGCTCTCTTGAATAATGAATTCTTCATTGTTCTATACCTCTCTATCATATTTTTTTGTCGGAAGTCTGCTATCCACAGGCTGTCCTAAACATCTTTGTCAAGGCTTGTTGATTAATATTTAAGCCTGCCAAAAATCCATACTATCATTTTAGCACACAAATGCCAATAAGTCAAGATAATTCAATGATTTTTTCTGAATAAACATTGACAATTTATCGACTCTTTTTTTGTGTGTATTTCACAATCTCATATTAATATGACATTATTTTTCACAATTTTAAGTTATTTCTAATTATTATGACGATTAAATTCTTGTATTTATGCTTCTTTTTGACTATTATAGCACGTTTTCGGCAAATTGTCAACAGGATAATTCACCCAAATTTCAGACAATTAACACTACTTTTGGTTATATTTTAATAGTATATGTCATTTTGTATATTATCTTATAGCAAAAAAACAGAGCCCGAAGGCTCTGTTTTTATTGTTCAGAAAATCTTATTTGATTGTACCGTTATCACGGTAGTCTTCAAAGCTTTCCTTATAGTTTTCGCCGAGAGTCATAATCCAGTTGTCGTAAGCCGGGAGATCTCTGTTTGTCATTACGTTAGCATAGAATGCGAGAATTGAGCTTGCGTCACCTGAACTGATTTCTCTGTTGCAGCCGAGGTTCCAGTTGTCCTTGCTGTAGCAGTCGAGATCTACGTCAGCGAGGAACTTACCAAGAGTATCAAGATATCTCTCCTGTGCTGTGATTGTGTTCTTGTCATAATCAGGATTGATTGTTGAAGTATTTACATCTCCACCAGTCATAATATCTGCATAGTATGCAAGTACATTTGTAGCATCCATTGAGTCTACCTTGTTATCGAGGTTAGAGTCACCCTTAACACCGATGAATGCAGTTACTACTGCTCTTGTACCGTCTTCGAGGTATACAGGCTCGCCGTCATAGAATACGTTGAGCTTATATGTGAAGTCAGTCTGTGAGAGTCTGTATGCTGCCATTGGTGAGCCGCCGCCGTTTACTGTATCCTCAAATGTTACCTTTGAAGGATCGAAATCAGCTACTTCACCGTTGATCTGAACATACTTAGCGATTACCATATCAGCAGGGAATGATCTTGGATCATGGCTGAAGAAGTAACCATCTCTTACTGCAACTGTTACTGTAGAGTCACCTGAGATTACAGCACCTCTTGAAGTAGTAGTTGTTGTTTCGTCGCCAGGGCTTACAGGACCGCTTGCAGTTGTTGTTGTAGAACCTTCGCCAGAACCTGTTGATTCAGTTGCTGTTGTTGTAGTTGTTTCATCAGAACCTGTTGAAACTGTAGCTGTTGTAGTTGTTTCTGTAGGAGGTGTTGATGGCTGATCGCCAGTTGTTACTGTTGCTGTTGTAGTTGTTTCTGTAGGAGCAGCTGTTGTTGTAGTTTCTGTGCCAGAACCTGTTGTTACTGTTGCTGTTGTAGTTGTTTCTGTAGGAGCAGCTGTTGTTGTAGTTTCTGTGCCAGAAC
>JAZQFV010000117.1:0-40161 GCA_045539715.1 Ruminococcus sp.
GGGCATCTCTAAAAACCCCTTTTGAGAAAAAACAGCTATGCACGTCATCTGCTTCGTCAACCTCCCTTGGAGTGCGACAGCACGCCTTCGGAAGGTTTCCTTGCAGCTGTCATACCTATCTGTTTTTTTCTTTGATCAAACGAGTTTTTAGAGATGCCCTAAAAATTATACCAAATTGATGATATTTTGTCAATACATTATGCTTGTAAAAAACCTCCCGACAAATCATCGGGAGGCTGTGTTGTATTGTATTGTTTAAGCCGTAACGGACTTTGATTTCTTGAATTTATCGGGCAGTTCAATAAACTTCGCCTGACAAAGTGCAAAGCCTACACCGCCTGCAAATATGGTTGCGGCAACCATTTCGAGAATTGCGTTAATGCTGATTGCACCGACAATATACGCAATAGCAGACTGTCCCTTCATATATGTTTCGACAAATCCCTGATCATTGCCAAAGAGAATTACAAGTGCACTCATAAAGAAAATTGTATTCATCAGAGCAGTTGCAAATCCTGTAATAAAGCAGGAAATCTTTGGATGAGTTGCCTTAGAAACAAATCTGAATACCCAGCCTGCACAGTATCCCTCAAGAACACGGGGAACAAAACGCTGTAAGAATGTGAGTACAGGGCTGATCTGAACAGTAAATACGCCCATTCCGCTTACTCCTAAAATGCCGAAGCACTGGAGAAAACTGCACACGCCCCATACGGCTCCTATGACGGCACCGCCTATAGGTCCAAGAGCAATTGCAGCAATAGCTACGGGAATTACCGTCATTGATATTGAAAGAGGTCCGATTGGCAGGTTGAAGTAGGTAAGCACCACTACAAGAGCCGTCAGAAGTCCAAGCAATACCAACTGCTTAGTGTTGAAATTTTTGTTCATATTAAATTTTCCTCCTTGTTATTATTCTTCCGAAGAAGATACAATACAACAATGCTATAATAGCACATTTTTCGCCATATGTCAAGAGAAACGGGAAAATTTTCCTTATATTCAAAATTATTATCAGTTCACAGAAAATTAATCTTACGTTATCCAATTAATAACATTCTCTTTCTTAAAATATGTTAAAATAATATAATAGGATTATTGTGTATTCAGAGATATTAATATTAAAGGGAGGAGTTGATTTGATGAACAGCAATGAAACAACAAAAAATGTCATTGATGTTATCGAAGAATTCGACTACTCAACTCAGAATGAAAAATATAACGAATGTTTCCGTGAATGGAGAAAACGCAAAAATAACAGATATTCATTCAATTTCAAAAAAGACCAGCGTGAACGTGTATATGTTGACGGCAGAGGATTTATCGAAAAATCCTGTAAAAACGCCGAAATAAAGACGCTCACCAACATTTTCCACACCTTGGGCTATGCCTCACTTATGTGGATTCTCTTTGAGGACGTTATCTCAAAGCTGTTAATTTACCTGCTGGAATTTCTCGGAATGAACATTCACACAAGCTTTATCACAAAAACTATAAGCGGCGGATGCAGAGAGGTTGCCTCGGTGGTTATTCTGACTAACACCTTGAAAATCATTCTGCCAACGATTTATCTAAATATGAAATTCAAAACACCGAAAAAAATCGCCTGTATGAGCAGTATGAACAATCCCTCGGCACTTATCGGTTCAATTTCCGCCGCCTTTATTTTAAGCGTTGTAATTACCCTGCCTTCAGCATTTTCTACGAAAACCCGTGAGGTTATCTCTTTCTTCGGCTCGGCAACTACAGAGCTTTCAATCTGGGACCAGAGTGAGTTTATTATCTTTACAATTTTTGATATGCTGGTAATTCCAATCCTCACCCAGCTTCTTTTCTGCGGTGCGGCATTTGCCGTTCTGCGGCAATTCGGCGACGTTTTCGCAATGTTTATCACTTCCCTGTCAATGGCTGTGCTGACTCAGGATTTCCGCAATATGCCTGCGGTTTTCATCATCGCACTCATCGGCTGCTGCGGAATGATAACAAGCGGCTCTATATTCACTCCCATTGCGGTCAACATCATTTTCAAAATGTATCAGACCACAATTGTGCTTATTGAAACGGATTCTTCCGAAAATATGCCTATAATTCGTAATTTATTTATGGCAGGACTTGTCGTGATAGGCACGTTGGGATTGATTTATTTCCGTTTGTACACAAAAAAACATCCATTGAGGCTTGCAAGGTACAACGGCGAAATGTCCTTTGTACAGCGGAATTATCAGGCTTTGAAGATATTCCCATTCTCAACTGTTACAATGCTTTCGGTTCTCTGTGCGATTATGTGGGTTCTTGTGTAATGGATTATATGGAACGTGCTTTAGAGCTTGCTCAGGAAGCTTTCGACGAGGGGGAAGTTCCTGTGGGAGCAGTTGTTGTGAAAAAATCCACAGGGGAAATTATCGGCGAGGGAAGAAATCGCCGTGAATCGGACAAAAATGCCCTTGCCCATGCGGAACTTTTTGCCATTGATGAAGCCTGCAAACGGCTTGGTGGCTGGCGGCTTCCCGACTGTGCAATTTATGTTACCCTTGAACCCTGCCCTATGTGCTGCGGAGCGATTATCAACTCACGCATAGATGATGTCTATTTCGGAGCCTATGATTACAAAAGCGGCTCTGCGGAATCCGTGCAGAAGATGTTCAGCCTGCCCTATAACCACAAACCTGCGGTATATGGCGGAATATGCGAACATCAATGCTCAGAAAAGCTTACGGAATTTTTTAAAATGCTTCGTAATAAAAGAAAAAATAACGGCTGATTGCAGAAAATCAGCCGTTATTTTTGCAACATTTGACAAAAAGCAGACAAATCTGAGGGCATTTCTGCCATTAGATTTGTCTACTGTTGTTTTAGGGATTGGTATATAATTTATGAATTAGAATTATCTTCCTTAACCTTGAAATAAACCTCAGGATTAACACCCTCAACGCCCTTTACAGACATTTTCAGAGTGTCAAGTTCGATTGAATAATCGTAGGAAAGTGGCTTGGCTTCGCCCATAATATACTGTGTAATCAAGTCGCTGAAAATATCAACTGTACCGTCAATGGTTTCGTAGTCAAAACAATCAACCATATAAATTATGAACTTTTCGCCGTCGACTACGCCCTCAAAATTGAAATTCTCAGGGGGAATTCCCAGCTGTTCAGCAAGAACATCCGTAGCAACACCGCCAAGAATGTGGTAATGACCGTCAAGGCTGTCGGGATTTGGCTCGTCAAGACGCTCCATATCAATAAGCACAGAAGTCAAATCCTGCTGATATTCCTCGCTGTAAGCCGTATTTGTGACGTAAACTTTCTTGCCGTCATAATCCATATTTTCCTTTGGAATAAGGGCATTCATAGTCTGCATCTGTCCGTCTTTGGTGAAATGAGCGTTGGCGGAAAAGTCGATAATCAGCGTAACCTTGCGGTTTTCGCCAAATCTGTAGCCACTCATCTCGTTCATCCAAGTGCCGATAATGTTTTGGTCAATGGGTGCTGTGCTTACTCTATTAGTCGTATTGCCGTTATTAGTCTTTTTTCCGACAGAGCAGGCACAAAGACTAATTGCACATAAAAGCGCTGTAAATGTCGCTAAAATTCTTTTCATTTCAGTTCTCCTAATTTAAAATTTTATGGAATCTATGGGCATTGTAGCCACCGCATTAAGGCTTTCGTCAGCGATAATTCCTGCGGCAAAATTGTAACTTCCCTGACAGGCAATCATAGCCGCATTGTCGCCGCAAAGGCTCAGTTCAGGCATATAAAACTCAAATTCACGGTCACTGCAAGCCTTTGAAAGTGCCGCACGGACTCCCGAATTTGCCGAAACACCGCCTGCAAGGGCGATTTTTTTATAGCCGTAAGCCTCAGCTGCTCCCATAGTTTTCTCCGTGATAATCTCGGAAATCGTATGCTGAATACTTGCCGATAAATCGTTTTTGTCGATTATCTCACCTTTTTGGTCGGCTCTGTGAAGCATATTTATAACGGAAGTTTTCAGTCCTGAAAAACTGAAATCGTACTCATTTCCTGCAACAACAGGGTGCGGAAGCTTGAAAGTCAGCGGATTTCCCTCCTGTGCATGGCGGTCAATGTGAACACCTCCCGGGTAGGGAAAACCCATTGCTCTTGCACATTTGTCGAAGCACTCCCCTGCCGCATCGTCACGAGTTCTGCCGATTACACGGAATTCCGTGTAGCTGAGAACCTCAATAAGGTGGCTGTGAGCACCGCTGGCAACAATGCAGAGATACGGCGGTTCAAGCTTCTCGTGGCAAATGTAATTTGCGGCAATATGCCCCGAAATGTGGTGGACGGGAATAAGCGGCTTTTCGGCGGCAAATGCCAAAGATTTGGCAAAATTCACCCCTACAAGCAGTGCCCCGATAAGTCCCGGAGCGTATGTCACCGCAATTCCGTCAATGTCGGCAAGGGTAACATCTGCGTCACGCAAAGCCTGTTTTGTTACTTCGAGAATATTCTCGCAATGGCGGCGGGAGGCGATTTCAGGCACTACTCCGCCATATTTTTTATGCTCCTCAATCTGTGTTGAAATCACCGAAGAACGGATTTTTCTGAAATCCTCGCAGACGCTTGCGGCGGTTTCATCGCAGGAGCTTTCAATTCCTAAAATTAACATTTTCAGCCTTCTTTATATAATATTTTTTGCATTACAACTGCATTTTCATCAGGAAAACTGTAAAAGTTTTTCCTGATTGATATTTTTTCAAATCCGAATTTTTCATACAAGCCGATTGCAGGAGAATTTGACTCACGGACTTCAAGAAATATACTATTTGTAATTCCAGGCAATACGGTGAGATATGCGTTCATCAGCTGCCCTGCAATGCCCATTCGGCGATGTTTCGGGGAAACTGCAACACTTGTGATTTCCGCCTCATCTGCCGCATGGAAGCCGCAGATAAGTCCCGATATTTCGCCATTTTCAACGGCATACAGCACAACTCCGTTATCCTTTTCAGCTTCGGATTTGAAAGATTCCGCAGACCAGCCGTCATTGCCCACGCACATTTTATCAAGGTCGGACAGGACGGCAAAAATCTCAGAATCAGTATTTTTATCGGCACGAATTATTTCCATTGTACCACCTCAAAATCATAGCAATATAGTACAAAATATCAGCCTTTTGCATCATACCAGCTGCTGCCTGTATGGACATCAACTGCAAGTGGTGCTTTCATCTCACAGACATTGAGCATTTCTTCTTTCAGCAATTCCGCACAGCGTTCAGCACAGGATAAATCAGCCTCGATAATCAGTTCATCGTGTACCTGCAATATCAGTTCCGCATTGAGATTTTCAGCTTTCAAACGGCGATATACGTTAATCATTGCAATTTTTATAAGGTCAGCGGCAGTTCCCTGAACAGGTGTATTCATGGCAATTCTCTTGCCTGCCGCCTGTAACATTTTGTTGGAAGAAAGAAGTTCGGGAATGAGTCTTTTTCGCCCGAACATAGTCGTTACAACTCCTGTTTTCATGGCATTGTCAACGGTGTTATCCATAAACTTCTGCACCTTTGGATACTTAGCAAGATAGTCGGAAATATACTTCTTCGCCTGTGCCACAGATGTGCCGATATCCTTTGACAAGGAGAATGGGCCCATACCATAAATAATGCCGAAATTCACGGCTTTTGCGGCACTTCTCATCTCGGAAGTGACCATAATCGCAGGCATATCAAACACCTGTGAAGCCGTGGAAGTGTGAATATCCTCCCCCGATGTAAAGGCGGAAATCATATTTTCATCGCCGCACAGATGTGCCATAACTCGCAGTTCAATCTGGCTGTAATCCGCATCAATCAGCACTTTCCCCTCATCGGCAATGAAGAATTTCCGCATCTCTGCACCTAACTCAGTACGGACGGGAATATTCTGCAAATTCGGCTCAGTTGAGGAAATTCTGCCTGTTCGGGTTTCCGTCTGCTTGAAAGATGTGTGAATTCGTCCGTCCTCAGCAACCTTTTCAAGAAGTCCGGTAACATAGGTGGAATTCAATTTTGTATACTGTCTGTATTTTAACACATTATCCACAATGGGGCAAAAGCTTCGCAATTCCTCCAAAACCTCGGCATTTGTGGAATATCCGCTTTTGGTTTTCTTCTTCGCAGGCAGTCCGAGTTCCTCAAAAAGCACAACTCCAAGCTGTTTCGGAGAGGAGATATTAAACGTATGCCCCGCTTCGTCGTATATTAATTGTTGAGTTTCCTCAATCATTTCCGTAAGATATTTACCGAACTCCTCAACACCCTGCTTTGTAATGAGAATTCCCTGATGCTCCATTGACGCAAGAACCTCGCAAAGTGGCATTTCAATATTGTCCAGCAAGTCGGTCATTCCCTCAGCATCAACGGCTTCACGGAGTTTCTTCACAAGTCGTGGAAGTGACGCTAATTCAGCAAAATCGCCATTTTCTGTACAGTAGTGAACACCATACTCACCGCACAGCTTTTCCGTACCGTAGTCGGATGCGGCAGTATTCAGCAGATAGCCGCAGATTTCCCCGTCAGTTCTGAGGTTGCGGAGATTTCCGCCACGTGCCATTGCCCAGCGATAATGAGGCTTAGCGGACATAGTGATTTTTTCGCAGTCTGAAGCCAAAAATTGAAGTATCAGTTCCTCGGAATTTGTTTGGTAAACCGTTGTATCATCAAGAATTGTCAGCTTTTCGCCGTCAAATAAATAGGCTGTTGACGCAAATTTGTCGATTATTTCAGCTGTCAGTTCCCCGAATGAAAGCTCCACAGGAACGTATTCCTCCACAGGCTTTTCAACGGATTTTTCAGCAGCTGAGGCTGAAATTTCAAGCTTATCGAGGAGCTTGTACATCTCCAGTTCCGTGAGAAAACGGCTCAGTTCAGCCTTGTCAGCCTCGCCGATTTTATAAAAATCAAGGCATTTTTCCACAGGTGCATCACGGACAATGGTAGCAAGCCATTTGCTCTCTTTTGCCGATTCTTTGCCATTTTCAAGCTTCGTCTTAACTCCCTTTGTAAGGTTTGATTCAGCATAATTTTCATAGAGATTTTCAATCGTGCCGTACTCTTTAATAAGAGCAGTCGCCGTTTTTTCGCCGATTCCCGCCACGCCCTTGATGTTGTCGGAGCTGTCGCCCATAAGAGCTTTCAGGTCGATAAGGCGGATTGGCTCAAAGCCGTAATCCTCCATAAATCGGGCAGGAGTATAGTGAATCGTTTCCTTGTTTGTAGCAAGGAGAACGGTGACATTTTCGTCAATCAGCTGCAAACTATCCCTGTCACCCGTGAGGACATAACATTCACAGCCGCAATCTGTGCAGCTTTTCGACAAAGTTCCGAGAATGTCGTCTGCCTCGAAGCCCTCACACTCCACAATTTTAATGCCCATAAGCGTTAGCAGTTCCTTTATTAATGGCATCTGCTGGGCAAGTTCGGGGGGCATACCCTTGCGGTTTGCCTTATAGCTTTCCACTTTTTTATGGCGGAAAGTCGGGGATTTCAGGTCAAATGCAACTGCCACGGAATCGGGCTGCACATCGTTAAAATTTTTTAGATATATGTTCATAAAGCCGAAAATGGCATTGGTGAAAACGCCTTTTTTATTGGAAAGCAGCTTTATTCCGTAAAATGCACGGTTCAGAATACTGTTTCCGTCAATGGCGAGAAGCTTCATATAATCACCTCGTAATAATCATTATAAAACTCATTATATCACGTTTTCGCCCAAATAGCAAGGGATTTTAAAAAAATCCGAAAAAATTTCAAAAAAGGGGTTGACAAGCTGTGAAATGTGTGCTATAATATAAAAGCTGATTTCAGCAAATATCGTATTCTAAAGACAGCTGGCAAGGCGAAAGCCCGTAAGTCCCGCCGAGGAGTGCAATTGATAAGAGTTATCATTGTCCTTTTCCGAGCTGTCGGCAAAGGATTTTTTTATTGCTCCGAATACGATAAAAAATAATTCGGAGGTGAATACACAATGCCAAGCAATGCAGTTCTCGAAGCCAAGAAGGCTAAGGTTGAACAGCTCACAGACCTCATCAAGAACTCCGTATCAGGCGTTCTCGTTGACTACAAGGGCATCACCGTTGAGGAAGACACAAAGCTCAGAAAGGAGCTTCGTGAGGCAGGAGTTAACTACTTCGTAGAGAAGAACACTCTGCTTCTCCGTGCATTCCAGAATTGCGGTATTGAGGGATTCGAGGAGGTTCTTAACGGAACAACAGCTATCGCTCTCTCAAACGACGACCAGACTGCTCCCGCACGTATTCTCGGTAAATTCGCTGAGAAGTCAGGCGACGAAAAGTTCAATCTCAAGGCAGGTTACGTTGAAGGTGAAGTTTACGACAAGGCAGGAGTTGTTGCTCTTTCCAAGATTCCTTCAAAGGACGTTCTGCTCGCACAGCTCGTTGGCTCTCTCCAGGGTCCAATGCAGAAACTCGCAGCTACTCTCAAGGCAGTTGCAGACAAGAAGTCAGAAGAAGCTGCCTGATTTCACTTGTTTATTTAAGTTGTCAGCTTAATACTATCGCCGTAATCGGCAAATAATTATAAAGGAGATTATTATCATGGCTTCAGAGAAGATCACAAATTTTGTAGAAGAAATCAAGACTCTTTCCGTTCTTGAGCTTGCTGAGCTCGTAGAGGCAATTCAGGAGGAATTCGGTGTAACAGCAATGGTTGCTGCTGCTCCTGCTGCTGGCGGTGCAGCTGCTGCTGCTGACGCTAAGACAGAGTTCGACGTAATCCTCGCTTCCTTCGGTGACGCTAAGATGGCTGTTATCAAGGCTGCTAAGGAAATCCTCGGTCTTGGTCTTAAGGAAGCTAAGGAAGTAGTTGAGTCTGCTCCTAAGGCTATCAAGGAAGGCGTTTCAGAGGCAGAGGCTAACGAGCTCAAGGAAAAGTTCGAGGCTGCTGGTGCTACAATCGAAATCAAGTAATTTTTTACTTAACATTTCAAAGGCTGTTCCGTTTGGAACAGCCTTTTTTGTTGACAAAATCAGCTGAATATGATATAATTTCATTGGTCAAAACAATAACAAATAGGAAGTGAACGTAGTGTCCAACAAAATTTCGAAATCCATAATCTTTTTAATATTAACCGTCATTTTATTTGTTATACAATACTTTTTTAGCAAAATCGGCTGGATTATTGCAGATATTTTTGATTATTCGTCAATAGATAAAGACGGTCTATTTATGCGTTTGTCAGTTCACCACATTATGCAAATGCTGCTTGCACTTGTTGTTATATTTATACTTCATAAAACATCGGATAAAACATATTTCAAGCTAAAGCCAAAGTATGATAAAAATGGAATAAAATATACTTTTATTTTTTGTGCTGTAATTTTCGCTTATTTTCTGGGAGCATACATAATAGGCTCTTTTTTAGGAACAATCGGAATTTATGATTATGAGCTAACAGCAACAAATGTTATCGGAACATTGGCATTTCAACTGTTGCTATCAGGCACTTCAGAAGAAATATTATTCCGTTCTCTGCCTATCGTGTGGTATAAAACGGTAATCAAATCAGATAGCAAATTCTTCAACATAGGTGTTGTCTTAGCCGTATCATTTCTATTTGCAATTGCTCATTACAACGCAGCTATGCCGCTTCCGCCGCAATTATTTCAGATAATATATGCCTTTGTTCTCGGCTTAGTGTATGGATTTGTTTTTCTGAAATCCAAAAGTGTCGTTTATCCCATGATAATGCACGGAATGAGCAATTTTATTTCAGTCGGCGGATGTTACATTTATATGTATTTCTTTACGTAAAATCCGATGCATAGCCGTTTTCTCTTATTTTTATTGAGAATTCAGATTTACCAAGAAAGCTGAGAAAATACTATGAACATACGTGAAATCAAAGAAAATAAAAAGCAATATCTTTCACTTTTGCTGTTGGCTGACGAGCAGGAAGATATGATTGACCGCTATATCGACAGAGGGACAATGTATGTCCTTGACGATGACGGGGTGAAATGCGAATGTGTAGTGACAGACGAGGGTGAGGGAATCCTTGAAATCAAGAACATCGCCACAGAGCCGCAGTATCAGGGAAAAGGCTATGCAAGGGCAATAATTGATTTCATCTGCCGCAAATACAAGGGGGAATTTTCTGTATTGCAAGTCGGAACAGGCGATAGTCCGCTGACTGTGCCTTTCTACGAAAAATGCGGATTTGTCCGTTCCCATACCGTGAAAAATTTTTTCACCGACAACTATGACCACCCTATTTATGAATATGGAGTTCTTCTTACAGATATGGTTTATCTGCGGAAAAACTTTAGAGATACCCCATAATCAATCCCCAATAGAACTTGTTGGGATTAAATTCACACTAAAAAAGCAGGCTGTAAAAACCTGCTTTTTCTTTTTATAAATGGCTGTATTGCGTTATATTAACACAAAATTTCACCGCTATTTCTTCTTTACCTTAACTTCCTTTTTCTTGCCTGTCATCATTTTCAGCACCAAAAGAACAGCAACCATAAGAAGAATTGAACTTCCAAGTACAACAAATACATTCTGCACAAAACCTGACAGCAGATAGCCTAAGGCACTTACTGCCGCAACTGTTATCGCATAGGGAAGCTGTGTTGATACGTGGTTTACGTGGTCACATTGTGCACCTGTTGATGCCATAATCGTTGTATCTGAAATTGGCGAGCAATGGTCACCGCAGACAGCACCTGCAAGACAAGCTGAAATGCAGATTATCGCCATTGAGGGAATATCTCCGCTGTTTGCAACTTCTGCAAGTTCATTGCTGAATACACTTGTAACAATAGGAATAAGAATACCGAATGTTCCCCATGAAGTTCCTGTAGCAAATGAAAGACCGATTGCCACTACAAAGAGAATAAGAGGAAGAAGCACTTCAAGTACCGTTGCACCCTCAACAAGTCCCGAAACAAATACGCCTGCCTCAAGGAAACCTGTCATTGTCTTTAAAGTCCAGGCAAAAGTGAGAATGAGTATAGCAGGAACCATTTGCTTGAAACCTGCCGCTACTGAATCCATACACTCTGTAAATGTGAGAACTTTTCTGCAAAGGAAATAACCGATTATCACTATAAGAGCCGCCAATGAGCCAAGTGAAAGACCGTATGATGCGTCACAATCAGCAAATGAATTTATAAAATCCTTGCCGCTGAAAAATCCGCCTGTGTAAATCATACCGATTACGCAGAGGGAAATTAATATAATAACGGGAAGAATAAGGTCAATTACCTTGCCCTTTGTGTGAGAGGGCTTGTCATCTTCGGCATATACTGTGCTGCGTGATGTGAATAAATCGCCGTTTTTTGCATTCAACTCGTGCTGCTTCATCAAGCCGAAATCCAAACCTGTTGTAGAAACGAAAATAACCATTATAAGGGTAAGCAAAGCATACAGATTATACGGAATTGTACTGATAAACAGCTGAATTCCGTTTACACCCTCAACCGTTCCGCTTACCGCTGCCGCCCATGACGAAATGGGAGCGATAATACATATGGGAGCAGCTGTTGAGTCGATAAGATATGCAAGTTTTGAACGTGAAATCTTGTATTTATCGGTTACAGGACGCATTACCGAGCCAACTGTCAGGCAGTTGAAATAATCGTCAACGAAAATAAGCACACCGAGGAAAAATGTGGCTATGCTTGCTCCTGCACGGTTTTTGATATGGGATACCGCCCATTCTCCATAGGCACGGCTGCCGCCTGCCTTATTCATAAGAACTACAATTGAACCGAGAACAACGAGGAAAATGAGAATTCCCACGTTATAGCTGTCAGAGAGGTTTGCAATAAATCCGTCCTGAACAATTATGTTGAACATTCCCTCAAAGCCTGTCCCTGCATTTGCAGCGGTCAATATTCCGCCTGTGAGAATTCCGATAAACAGGGAAGAATAGACCTCTTTTGTTATGAGGGCAAGTCCGATTGCAACTATAGGGGGAAGAAGTGACCACAGCGTACCTGCAGATTCCGTAATTGGTGCGGTTATTGCACAAATTATTATAAATATAATAACAAGAAGTGCAAAAATAATTTTGCTTAAATGTTTTTTCATAAATTTTCTCCTTTTAATTTGTTACTAACACGTGAGTTATTGCCTTGCCTTTTTTTCAGGGAGGGGCAAAGCTCCCAATTGGCTCATAATAACGGCGGCAAATACGAGAATACAGCCGATAAATTCTTTCAGCGAAAATGCCTCGCCGAGAATTATCCAGCCTGAAAGTGCCGCAAAAACCGATTCAAGGCTCATAATCAGCGTTGCAGAGGTGGGGTCCGTGTACTTTTGCCCGATTATCTGCAAAGTATAAGCCACGCCGCAGGACATTACGCCTGCGTAAATAATCGTAAATTTAGCGTCCATAATGGTGTTGATTTTCGGTTCTTCAAAAAGAAACATACAAACCGCCATAAGCAGTCCTGCGGTAAAAAACTGTATGCACGACATTTTCATTCCGTCGGCATTTTTCTCGTTAAATCGGTCAATTACCATAATGTGACCTGCATAGAAGAACGCACCGCACAGCACAAGCAAATCACCCTTGCCAATGGTGAAACCCTCTTTTATGCACAGCAAATAGAAACCTGCAAGGGCAAGAAGAACGCATACCCAGACTTTAAGGCTTGACCTGCGATAGAGTATGACCTCGATGAGTGGAACGATAGTCACATAAAGCGCAGTTATAAAGCCTGCTTTTCCTGCGGTTGTCATTGCAATTCCGCATTGTTGGAATGAACCTGCAATAAAGAGGAAAATTCCGCAGACGATACCGCCGATAATGGTGGATTTCCGAGATTTATTGCCATTTTCCTGCGGTTCTTTGCGGCGGAAAATGGCTATAATCGGCAGCAGAACAATTCCTCCGAGAAGCGTTCTCACGGCATTATACGTAAATGGCTGCACATATTTCATTCCCTCGCTTTGGGCGACGAATGCTGTACCCCAGATTAAAGCCGTAATCAGCAGGATTATATTTCCTTTCAGTTTTCCTTTCATATAAACAACCTTTTCTCAACATATATTCACTTATTTATTATACCATAAACCGCACAGCGTTGCAAATATTTCCTCAAAATAATTATAATTTCGGCAATTTTCAACAAATTATCTATCCCCTATTTGTATATTACGTGAATAGAAAATGGACAAATCGCTAAGTTCTGAAAATATTTTCAGCTGCAACTGCGAACACTCATAACTATAGTTGCTCCACGGACTGTTTTTGCTGAATTTTCGCCATTTCCGCAACTACAACTCCAGTCATAATTATAAGCATAACCGACGGCACAGGAGAATTTTCACGGTAAAGCCGTTCTCCCGATGCGAATACGTCAACTGCTCCACCGATGAAATATGGTTCAAGTATCCGACATATGAAAAAGCTTGAAACTGCGGCAAAAGAACGAATTATCACAAGGGGAAGAATTGACAGTTTTTCCCGAAAAATAGCGGAAATCTGAAAGAAAACGCAGACTCCTCCAAAGGATACAAGGGCGGATTTTACAGCTATATCCGCTGATATATCATTTATTGCGGTAACATCAAGGACCGCCTTATACAAATCGCAACCGAAAATTTGTGACAATCCGCAGTATTCAGCCATTTCTGCAAATACAGCAAAGATTATAACACACAGACACATTTCACCTAATGCCCTACCCGATGATGATACGGATTTTGTGAGAATATCGCCGTTAACCGCTATACTGCGTGATTTTTCTTCTACGGGATTTCTTCTGAAATACGGTGATAATATGAGCAGAACTAAAAATTCCGCCGCAATATTTGATAATAAAATCAGTCTGCCTATTTCCCCTGTGGGAGCAACACAGCCAAAGATAAATGCCGTTCCCGAACCATAGCACAAACCCGACAAAATTTCAGCCATTCTCTTGGGCAGTCTGCCATTAATATACAACGTGTAAATCATTTTAGCTCCCACAGGATAACCTGCAACGAGAGAAAAGAAAAATACCGCTGCAAGTTCCCCATTCAAGCCGAAAAGCCCCTTTGTTACAGGAGAAATCCACCGTCCCACAGTTGATAATGCACCGCTGTCAAGGAGAATTGCCGAAGCTGTCATCATAGCATACAGAGAGGGGATAATCACCGTAATACAGCGGTTTAATCCCTCCCATGCCCCATTCCTTACCTCAACAGGAAAAAACAGGCAGAATAACCCGAAACTCACAGCAAATACAACTGTGAGTATTTTTTTTACAATTTTCATAACATCACCCGATTAATCATATTATTAAACGTAAACGATTATTCGGAGGTTGACAATGTTTAATAAATTAACAGATAAATTCAATGCCGCATTCTTTGAAGAAGCCGGAATTCACATTGCAGGAAATCGGGAGATAATACTGGAAAATTGCCGTAGAATCGAGGAATGCAGCGATGTGCTGATGTCCGTTGCCTGCGGAAAATTGCTCATTCACATCTGGGGAAATGACCTGCGTGCCTTTGACTACAAGACGGGAGGGCTTGTAATTCGTGGAAAAATCGCCCAGATTGAGCTGGAAGAAAGGAGCCGCAAATGAAAAATCAGTTCCGTGGCTGTGTGAAAATCAACGGAAAGGGCAAAAATCTCTATGGCTTTGTAAATACCCTCCACAGCCGAAAAATCCCGATTTTCAGCCAATATATCAAGGGTGGAGTTCTCTCTGCGGAGATTTACCACAGCAGCCTTGATGATGTTCGTGAGGCAGCGGAGGAATGGGGAATTGAGCTGACGCACTTTGAATACGGCACGATTTCAGAAAATATCCGCCGCAGAAAGGGCAGATTTGGCTTAATACTGGGAATTATCCTCATTCTCGGAGCGTCTTTTTATTTTTCAAGCATAATCGTCACCATTGACATTCAGGGCAACGAAACGGTCAGCGACGGAGTTATTCTCAATGCCCTCGGTGAAATCGGCATCGAGGAGGGGACGAATTTCGGGCAGATTAACTATATCTGGAGCGAAAATCAGCTTCGGCTTATGCTTGACAAAATCGCTTGGGTGGGAATGCACCGCACAGGGCATCGGCTTGTGGTGGAGGTTACAGAGGTGGTTGAAAAGCCGAAAATGCTCATTGAGCGTGTCCCCTGCAACGTGGTTGCCGCCCGTGAGGCTGAAATTGTCAGCGTTCTTGTTCGTGACGGTCAGCTGATGCATATGGTCGGGGACTACGTTTTTGAGGGGGATATGCTCATAAACGGCATCACCACAGACCAAAACGGAACTGTGGTTAAACATCACGCCATGGGTGAGATAATCGGCAAATATACAGAAACTGTCGAATTTTCGGGAACTTTTACAAATGAACAGCTGCTCCCCACAGGCAAAACCGATAACCGCCGTTCACTCAAACTTTTCAACCTTGATATTCCGCTGTATTTCGGCAAAAACAGCTATGAATACTCTGAAAATGAGTTATCTGAAAATTCCCTTTACTTCTTTGAAAAAAAACTGCCAATAGGCATTAAAACCACGAAATACAGGGAATTAGACCGTATCACTTCAACTTTATCCGAAGCTAAACTGAAAGAGCAGCTTATGGAGAAAATTTACCTCTATGAGAAAAATTTTTTACAGGATTGCGAAATAATTTCCCGTGACATAAAAGAGGAAATCACCGATGAGGGAATGACTCTGAGGGTTACGTATAAATTGCAGGGTGACATTTGCGAACAGCGTGAAATCCCCGTAAAATAGCGAAAAAAAGAACACCGCAACTGCGGTGTTTCTCTTTTATTTAGCTCCTGAAATTATACCTTCAAGGAGTGTATTATTCCACTTCATTGACTTTCTGTCAATTATTCCGTAACCGTCCTCGCCCTTTGCCTTATTGTTATCCCAGACAAAGCACTTGATTCCACGCTTTTTCGCCGATGATATGTAGTAATTGTAGTATTCCTTTCTTGTGGAATCGTCTGCAATGCCTACACAGCCAAATTCAGCGATAATAAGCGGAGTTCCCTTATCAATAAACTTTTTCTTCATAGAGTCGAATTTTGCATCAAGTTCAGACTTTTCAGCCTGTCCGAATGTGGTGCTTTCTCCCGACGCAAATCGCCAAGGGGCATAATAATGAATCGACACAATGAGGTTTTTGTCGTTTGGAACGATAACGTCATTCATTGCAACTTCCTCGGCACAAGCACCGTAAGCTGAGATAATCAGCGTTCTTTCGGTATTTTTTCCGCCGCTTGCACGTACAGTATCAACGAAATCCTGCACGTATTTATTCACTACAGCACGTTCTGCCGCAGTTCCGCCCATCCATTCGTTAGTGCTTCCGATTGTTCGGGCTTCGTTCATTCCCTCGAAAATCAGCCTGTCGCCGTAATCCTTGAAATAGTCGGCAACCTGAGTCCAGATTTTCTTGTATTTCGCACTATCCCCCGAATATTCGGCTTCTGTGGGATTGAACCAGATATAGTCGTCGTGGTGCATATTGATAATGACAAACAAATCATTGTCATAGGCGTAATCCACAACCTCTTTTACACGTCCGAGCCAGTCTTTCTGAATTACATCGCCATCCATATGCTCTCCCCAGGTTACAGGGATACGGATTGCGTTAAATCCTGCATCTTTTACGGATTTTATCAGTTCCACGGTAGTTTTTGGATTGCCCCAGCCAAGTTCCGTAGCAAGTCCAGTTCTGTTCGTATTGTAGCTTTCAAGGCTGTTTCCGAGATTCCAGCCCACCTTTATATCCTTAACAATTTCCGCTGAACTTCTGAAGCCATAAGACTCTGATTCCACGTTATTCTGCGGTTTTTCCTCCTTGACAGCAGGCACTGCCTCTGTGGAATCACCAAGGCTGTATTTAATTGAAACCGAATCGAGAGTAGCCTCTGCCTGCTCACTCCACCAGTAGCCCAAAATAAGCTCACCGTCCTCATTTGCATAATTTTTCGCCTGTGGTTCGATAATCCAAGTAAGAGAAATTTCTGAGCTGTCGGTGAATTCCGCCACATCGTTTGACATATATTTTCCCTTTGAGGACTCATAGCCGAATGCTCCTGTAAATTTACCGAAGCCGCCTCCCGATGAGATTTTATATGTAACCGACTGTGGAACTGCTCCCTTTGGAAGCGTATCTGTAGGAATTCTGATTGTATTGTCCTCGCTGTTATGATTAACACTTTTGCCAACTTCAACGTCAACTGTGCCGTCACAGGGAATTTCAGTTGTACGTGTGATATTGCATACTACATTTTCAATGCGTAAGCCTGTAGCTCCGCCCCACCAATAACCGAAAAGCACCTCTCCGTTAGCTGAAACATAATCGGAAACATCATCGGGGAGAGTCCACGTAATTTCGCCGTATGTACCCTCTGTGGGAGCTGTGAATTCACCTGACTGATGCCATCCCTCACCGGTAGCCACAGGACAATCCTCGGTTACCGAGATACCGCAGCCACCCTTGAACTGCCCGATATTATAGCCGTCTGTGGAATATATTACAAAGGTGAACGAGTTGATTTTATCACCCTCACGCATGAAATCCGCAAGAGGAAGTTTCAGCGTATTATAGCCGTTTGTACGTCCTATGACAGCATCTACATTCTGCTGTATTCCAAGATTTGCGGTAACTGTTTCAACAGGGCTAACGTGCTTTGTGGGAGGCTCTGTAGTTGGCTCTGTGGGAGCAGTTTCAACCTTATCCGCCGTTGTTTCGGAGCTGTCTGTTTTATCCGTCTTATTCCCCTTTTCATCTGTGGGAACAATGTTCGTATTCCCCGATTTTTCGGGAATTAACTTTCCGCTGAATGTTGCCACAGCCGCAAGAAACAGGGCAGAAAATATAACAGCTAACTTTCTTTTCATTATATACATCCTTTTCTGAATGCCTTGAATTTCAAAGCAATAAAACTTCTAAGGTAATACCTCACAAAGCTTGTGCGGTATTTCTAAGCAATAGGGCTTATGCAAAAAACTGCATACAAGCTGATTATAGCATATTTTCGCCAATTTTGCAATATATGGAGCTATTTCTAATTGCAAATAATTTGTGAATAATTAAATTGTTTCAAGTAATATGTAATTGCAGATAATTTGATAAATATGTTATAATTGACTTTTCGGAAAATTTAGTGTATACTTAATTTATGTGTGAATTTTTGCTCTCGTAAAAAGAAAAAAGAGGGCAATGCCAAGGAGTCCGAAATGAAAAAAATTCTGCTATATATAAGCATCTGTGTTCTTGTTTTGCTGACAGGATGCAGTAATGCTGAGCGTAAAAAGCCACGGTCGTGGTACGGAATTATTCCGAATATGATTTACAATAACAGTGAACCACCTGTCACTACCACAACAGCTGCCACCACGGCAACTACAAAGCCTACCACAAGAGCAACTACGACTACCACAGCTGCTCCCACTGAGCCGCCTGTGCGATACTACAAAACTGCGGCGGTTTATGCCCCTGCAAAAGACAATCTGCTTTTCGAGGACGGTGTTCACGACTCCGTATCCCCTGCAAGTATGACTAAGCTTATGACAGCCTGCGTTGCGTTGAAATATATCCCGACTGATACGGTTTTCACCGTTGGTTCAGAGCTGGCACTTGTAAGCCCATATTCAAGTATGTGCTATATTCAGCCGGGACAGCAGTTTACTCTGTATGACCTGCTGACGGGATTGCTACTTTCTTCGGGCAATGATGCGGCATATACAATAGCCGTGAATACTGCAAGAATTCAGTCAGAAAACGGCAATATGACTGATTATGAGGCGGTTGAATATTTCTGTCAGCTGATGAATGAATATGCCGCTGAACTTGAAATGACGAATTCACATTTTGCAACTCCCGACGGCTGGGACCACCACCAACAGCTTACAACGGTTTATGATTTGCTGAAACTTACAAAGCACACAATGAAGTACAAGGAAATCCGTGAAATTACATCTCTTGCGGAAAAAGATGTAACAGCAATTACAGGTGAAACTTTCAACTGGAAGAACTCCAACCGACTAATTCACGAGGACAGCGATTACTACTGCCCCTATGCCGTCGGTACAAAGACAGGTTCAACGGTAAATGCCGGAAATTGCCTTATATCGCAGTTTTACGTAAATGCAACGGATTATATTATCATTGTTACAGGCTGTCCCACCGATGAAAGCCGCTTTGAGGAAACCCTGAAACTTTTTGAAGAATTTTGTATGAATTAATAATAAGCCATTAGCTGTTGACTTTTAGCCTTTAGCTTTTTAAACGGCAGAATTTTTTCTGCCGTTTTTTGCGTTATGATATAATTCGTATCGTACCGAAAAATGGACGGCAGAAATAAATTCCGCCGTCCATTTTTATTCGTCCAATTCAATAAGCTTTTCGAAATTTTCGTCGATTTTTCCCTTTAATTCGTCTATTTCACGACACTTTGCGTTCATCAGTTCATAGTCGGAATAGACTTCTTCCTTGGTGATTTCCTCGCTGAGTGCGTCAATTATTGCCTGAAATTCGTCAATTTCCTTTTCAAGTCTACGCATTTCATTCTTACGTGCGGCATCGGCACTTCTCTGCTGCTTATTGCGGTATGTCTTAGCCTGCTTTTCCTTAGCAGCCTCCGCAGCCTTGGCAAATTTTTCAGCATCGGCAGCACGTTTTTCCTCCGCCTGCTCTGCTCGGAGAACCTCCAGATACTTCTCAAAGCCGTAGTTATGCTCACGGTATGAGCCGTCAGTCAGCTCAATAAGCCTGTCGGCAATTCTGCTGAGAAGATAGCGGTCGTGGGATACGAAAATTATCGTTCCCGTGTATTCCTCCAGAGCCGTTTCTATTGCCTCCTTGGAGCTTAAATCAAGGTGGTTGGTCGGTTCGTCAAGGATAAGCACATTGCCGTGTTCCTGCATCATAATCGCAAAACACAGCTTTGCTCGCTCTCCGCCGCTGATAACTCCCGTTTCCTTGAAAACATTCTCCCCCACAAATCGCACCTGTGCAAGGAGATTTCGCACTTCCAAATCCGAAAGCAAAGGATAGCGGCTGTGAAGTTCCTCCATAACCGTCAGTTCACGGTTGAGGTTTGTGCTTTCCTGCTCAAAATATGAAATCTTGATATTTGTATTCCAGCGGACAGTTCCCTGATGTGGCAGAAGTCCCTGAATAATTTTCAGCAATGTGGATTTTCCAATGCCATTATCGCCGATAATTCCGATTTTTTCGCCTCTGCGTACATCAAAGCTTACGCTGTCAACGAGGGTTTTGCGATTTGCTCCCTCACCTACAGAAATATCGGTATTCTTCACTTTCAGCACATCAAGGGGCGGTTCAACGGCATATGTAAAGTTGATTTTAGCGTGTTTTTCCTCATGGAAAGGCTTCTCAATACGCTCAATCTTTTCAAGCTGTTTTCGTCTGCTCTGTGCCATTTTCGTGGTAGACGCACGGACGAGATTTCTCGCCACATAGTCCTCCATTTTTGCAATCTGCTTTTGCTGCTGCTCATATTCCTTTTCACGGCGGGCGGTATTTTCCTCACGCTGACGGATAAAGGCGGAATAATTGCCCTTGTAGCGTGTGAGAATTCCCCTTTCAATTTCGCAGATTGAAGTACACAGCTTATCGAGGAAATATCGGTCATGGCTGACAATGAGAACTGCTCCACGATAGCTGCGGAGATAATCTTCAAGCCACATAATCGTCTTGAAATCAAGGTGGTTAGTCGGCTCGTCAAGAATAAGCAGATTTGGTTCTTCAAGGAGAAGTTTCGAAATACAAAGACGAGTTTTTTCGCCGCCGCTGAATCCCGATACTCTGCGGTTCAGCTGCTCCCCCGAAAAGCCCATACCATTGAGAACGGTACGGATTTTCACATCTGTGTTGTAGCCGTCATTGGCTTCAATCCATGATGAAAGCTGCTGATATTCGTCGGCTGAGGAGTTGTCACCAAGCTGAATTTCAAGTTCAATGTCACGGAGTCGCTCCATAGCTTTATGAACAGGCTCAAAAACCTTGTTCATCTCCTCCATAACGGTATTTTCGGAGTCAAGACCGCCCATTTGCTCCAGATAGCCGATAGATGTCTTTTGTGCAAATGAAATTACACCGTCCTTTTCGGTGAAACGGTCAGGCTCAACCGAACCTGTGAGGATTTTCAGCAGGGTTGACTTTCCACAGCCGTTATTGCCCACAAGTCCGATTTTATCGTTTTCGTCAACGGTGAGGGATACATTTGAAAGCACCTGTTTACCGTTGTAAAATTTATTTATGTTATTAAGGCTGACAAGCATAAAATCTTCCTTTTCTCTTTAATATTATAATGATACCACATTTTCTTTTTTCTGTCAACTGCGGCAGATTTGTTCAATGCGTTTTTTTAAAAGCCATTAGCCGTCAGCCGTTAGCCATTAGCTTTTTGGACAACTGAAATATTTTGTAGGGGCTGCCTTTGGCAGTCCGTGCCGAATGTATGAATTTATCAATATATCGTCATTCTGTGTAATTACACAAAAACGGACGATAGAAGAATAATCTACCGTCCATAATTCTTAATTCTTAATTACACCACCGCTAAAGGCTTAAAAAAAGCAATATTATAACTTAAATTTTTTCTTGAATTCAATACGGTCAAGGAGAAGTGACACAGCCACAAACAATGCCGCACTTGTTCCGATTTGTACAAGGTATGACGGAGTTTGTGTAAATGCCGCCGTCAGCGCTCCCATTGAAAATTCCCCTGCCATAACAGTTCCCTCGTAAAAGCTATAGCCGACAATGCAGAGAATTCCCGAAGGAATTACCGCAAGAATATTTCTGAGTGTAAGTATCTTTTCTTTTTTATTACTGAAAAAAGCAGCTGTAACAGCTTTTATGACAACAGTTGCAGGAATCCACACAATAAAGCCTGTGAGTCCGTCAGCCAACGCTCCGCCGACAGCTCCTGCCGCCATTGCATAGGGAGTTGGAAGAATACACGCCGCAAGGTAAATAAGTCCGTCACCTGCGTGGGTATAGCCTGCACCTGTGGGAATGTGAAGATAGGCGGTAAAAACATAAATTAGTGCGGCAAAAAGACCTGTGGCAGTTATACGCCGTATTTTCACGCTGCTTGAATGAGTAATTGCTTCTGACATAAAATTCCCTCCTGAAATTATTTACTTATCGTCTTATCAATAAGTTGTAATAATTATAGCACTATTTTTTTCTTCTTTCAATAGAAAATTTTAATAATGCTCATTTAATTTTCAGCAGATTTTTATTAAATTAGTTTAAGAGCGGTCGGATTTTTCAGGGATTAGTATTAGAAAAGCCCTCCGACCGGAGAGCTTTTCAAAAAGGGTATTATGAAAATGGTTGAAACTATCTTTTATTCTGTGGGGAGAGCTGTGATAATGCCGGCGTCAAACTTCTGGATTGCCAGAGCATCAGCGGCTGTTATGCCGTCGCCATTGCCCGAAACATCGGCATTTTTCTTGCCCTGCTCCGATAAGCTGTATTTATCGGAATTTGCTAAGCATTGGAAAATAGCTGCCGCATCTGCAATTGAAACTTTGCCGTCACAGTTCGCATCGCCTGCAAGACCTGCTTCGGGAGCAACAGTTGTCACCGTTGTTGTAACAGGCGGATTTGTTGTAGTAACGGTTGTAGTCGTAGTTGTTGCAGCTGCCTGCTCCTTGACAAGTACCGCATAGTTCATAACATTGTATGAAGTTGTATTTGTGCCGAGGTGTACAACTTCCCCTGCCTTGACGGACTTTTCGTAAATATCAAATGTCACGTCATTGCTGCTTGCTGCCTGCTGTGAAGTCTTTGTCCAGCCGTTAAGCCATTCGGGAATTGCTCCCATAGACTCCTCAACACGTGTGTCAAGCAATACGGATACCTTAATATCCTTTGCAGCCGTAAATTCAGCAAGTTCATTATTGCTGTTCTTTGAATCGCAGGCTGTCTGAATCATTTCAGCTCCCGTGAGAGAATCGGGAAGTGCTGTATAGGTGAAATCTCTGTCACCGTAGATAAGTGAGCCAACTGCCGCATTTCCTGTGATTTTCCAATCGGCATTGTTCTCTGTATCCTTTACAGCAAGCTCATTTACAAGCTCACCGCTGATTGTATTATATTTAATCTCCAGAATCCACTTCTGGTCGTCACTGTCGTTACATTCCCATTCAATAACATTTGCACCGGCTTCTGTTGATGCGGCATTTACACCGATACAGCCTGCGTCCTTAGTGACCTTTGTGCATATTGCGTAAGTTCCGTCACCGTTATCAACAAGCTTGAAAAGCTGTGCGTCGCTATTGGTATTATCCCAAATGCCGATGTTTGTACCGTTCTCCGTCTTTGCGGAGTCAACATCAAGCAAAAATGTCTTTCCGTTTCCAAGTGCGGAATAGATATAATAGTAACCGCTTGCGGCAGATTCAGCAAAACTCCATACTGTTCCGCCTGTTGTACCCTGCTGAACATTTGCTCCGTTTTCAGCAAGTGAATCAGCTACCTCAAGATAAAGTCCGCTTTTCTTATTCTTAATTCTATAGTTGTATCCTGTGTCGATTATGGCACCTGTTTTTGAGGGATTGGCTGAAATTCCGTCTGTGTTGACCGTGTCTGTAGGTCTTGCAGGGAGGTCATAGCCTGTGCCAAGGAAAAAGCTTGTATGAGGGGGCTGATTGTATGCGGTATTCTGTGATGAAACCTGCATACGATACTGTGCATCGTGCATAAGTGTTGTTATGCGGTAGTCAGTTTCATAAGGTGTACAGTAAATTCTCACCGATTTATTGTCAGACGCTCTTACGATAAGTTCCTCACGCCAGTCACCGAAGATATCAGCTGAAAGGCATGGATTTCCCTTTGTGGAGTTATTTGTGATAAATCCTGTAGTTGTAAGAAGTGAATCAATTTTACCGCTTGCGTTCATCTTTGAAATTGTGGCGGGAGCAGCATTTCCGCCGTCAAGGTACTCTCTTTCAAGGTCGCCGTCCCAGTAGATGAAGAAGTTCTGTGCTCCCTTTGTGGAGGATACCTGTCCTCCCTTTACGTTGATAGTACCATTTGTGTATGGTCCCCAGTATTCGGAACCCGGATTTGCGGCAGTTACGTTAGCTGCACCGCATCGTCCTGTATCTTTTGTACCGTTTTCGTGATAAATTGTCTTACCTGTTGCGGCTTCAATAATACTTACGCCCCAACCCGAAGATTGTTCCTCGTGGCAGACAAAAAGTTCCAGACCTGCTCTGTCGGGTTCGAAATCGGAAAGATGCATAGCGTCACCGTGTCCTAAATTGGTACACCATAAAACCTTGCCGTTATCATCAATACAAGTTGCACCTGTGATGATTTCCTGTTTTCCGTCACCGTCAACGTCAGCAGGCATACTGTTGTGGTTTCCGTCGCCGTATCCTGCCGCAGATGAATTGTTTCCTGTATCAAACGCCCATTTTTTAACGAGCTTCTTATTTTCAACTCCGTAGCAAGTCGCTGTCATACGTGTATAATAGCCACGTCCTGTGATTACGCAGGGGTGAACGCCGTCAACATAAGCTACTGAACCCCAGAAACGGTCTACACGGTTTCCGTACTTATCGCCCCAGCTGCTGACTGTACCTCTTGCAGGCTCATAATCAACAGTATCAAGAGCCGCACCTGTTGCACCGTCAAAGAGGGTGTAGTATTCGGGACCGTCCAGAACATATCCGTCACCATTGCGGTAATCCTTAGAGCCGTCACCGATAACTTTTCCTGTGCCGTCCTTTGTTCCGTCAGCTGTCTTACAGGTCATTTCAGCCTTTCCGTCAAGGTCGAAATCGGCTACATAGAACTGTGTATAGTGCGCTCCTGCACGGATATTGACGCCTAAATCAATTCTCCACACACGTGTGCCGTCCAGTCTAACGCAGTCGATAAAGACATTGCCTGTCTTTCCGCCTTTGGAGTTATCCTGAGAGTTGCTTGGGTCCCACTTCACAAAAAGCTCATACTGACCGTCACCGTCAATATCGCCCACGGACATATCATTTGGGCTGTATGTACAACCCGAACCCGTAGGAGGTGTCATGGGAATATCAAAATACGTGTTGTTTGAGGCAAGACGGCATACCTCCGAGGATTTCAGAGTACCGTCCGATGAGAGGGTATCAACACGATATTTTGATGAACCGCTTCCCTGTGAATCGAGGTAACAGGTGGCTTTTCCTGCCTCGCTTGTGAAAATCAGAGTATTGTCACGATAAAGCTTATACACGGCATTGTCGTCATCATTTGCAAGATAACGCCAGCTTACCAGCATACCTTTCCCTGTATTGACAGCAGAAATACCTCTGTCGAGATATTCAAGCATAACATTTGAAGCTGCTTTAGCTTCAAGACTGAAATCTGCTGAGGGAACAGCTGAGGCGGTTGACGCTGCAACTGTAAGAGCCGCCGCCGATGAGAGCATACGTTTCAGATTGTTCTTCATAAACTTTTTCCTCCATTTAGCCGTTGCGAAAAACTGCACTAAGGCGAATCGCCCGATTCCGCAAAAACATTATTTCCGATTGTGACATATCTGTTCCACATCATTATTATACCTAATTATCATGATTTTCGCAATGGATAATAATATTCAATTAAAGGATTTTTTTATGCACATAGAAAAGATGTGCATTTTTGTCTTGCAATCCCCTTGAATATATGATATAATAATACATATCGAACGAAAATGTCTTTTAACAGATATATTATAACATATTTTTTACTTATTTTCAATGATTTTTTGTGTCATTTTTATAGTGATTTTGTGTCTTTTTTATTCCCTAATGTGCAATACACTTCATAAGGCGGTGATATTATGAAAAAACGTCTGCTCATAGGCGTTATTATGACGGAATGTCAGATTAATTTTCAGCTTGATATTTTGAAAGGAATTATCTCACAAGGCTTCAAGACAAACAGCGATATTGTAATTCTTGCTCCCCTCCACAATTTCTACGTGGTAAATCCCCATAAACAGGCGGAAAAGGAGATTTTCAAGCTTATCAGCTCCCAATCTTTTGACGGCTTTTTATACGACAGAAACACCATTTATGACGAGGACATCAAGCTTATGACGGATAATCTTCTCCTTGCTTCGGGAAAGCCTGTTATGCTTCTCGACAGTCAGGAGCATAAGGTTTTTGAATCCACCGCAATTGACGATTGCACCGCATTTGAACAGATTACCGACCACCTCATTGACGTTCACGGCTATAAAAAAATCTACTGCCTTACAGGTCCGAAAAATATTTTCGTTGCCGAGGAGCGTATGAGAGGATTTCTCATTTCAATGAAAAAGCATAAGCTTTCCACAGGAAAAAATGCCTGTCTTTACGGGGATTTCTGGAAAAATGCCGCCGAGGAACTTGCCGCTAAAATCATAAAAGGGGAAGTTGACCGCCCCGATGCTGTAGTGTGCGGAAATGACGTTTCGGCTATTGCCCTTACAGATGCGCTTATCCGAGGGGGAATCAGCGTTCCCGAAGATATTGCTGTAACAGGCTATGACGATTCCGATGATGCGGCACGCAATGTTCCGCCAATCGCCACCTATCGCCGCCCTAATTTTCAGCTTGGAGCAGAGGCATTCAGACGGATTTACCGTATGATTACGGGAAAAATCTGCCGCAAAGTGCAGAATGACAACGGAAATTTCATTCCATCACGAAGCTGCGGCTGTAAAAATCCGCCCTTGAAATTCGCAACAAGAGCCGAGAGAATGCTGCAAAGCTATGAAAATGACATTCTCCACAGGGATATGCTTTTTGATATAACAAATACCTCAACTCCCGAGGAATTTGCAGACCGCCTTGACAATTACACCTACTATCTCTACAAAATGCGGCATCTGAGCATCTGCCTTACAAAAAAATATATCGACTGCAAAAACGGCAAATTCTCCGATAGTCTTACCTTTGAAACAGGCGACGAAATGAAAGTCATACTGTCAAAAGAGGGTGTTCACCGCCGATTTGATATGACTAAGCATTTCTCCTCGGAGGATATTCTCCCCTGCTTTAACGAGGAGCGTTCATATCCCCTCGCCTACTTCATAACTCCCCTGCACTTCAACGAGAATTTTTTCGGATATGCGGCAATTTCCTATGGAAAGCTGCCTATGAGTTTCAGCGAACTCTACCTCCATTGGATTAAATATATTAACGTAGCACTTGAACAGGTGCGAATTAAATCAATTCTCGACAAAACTATTTCAAAGGCAAGCCACGCAATGCTATATGACGAATACACGGGACTTCTCAACAGAACAGGCGTAAAGACGAGATTTTCCGAGAATATAGCCAATTTCCGCCGCCATAGCAGCGAGGTGGAATTTATCCGAATTCAGCTTTCGGGACTCAATGACGCACAATATCAGGGAGATGACGACAAATGCGCAAGAATTACCGCAGCATTTGCAGGGTTTATCCGTGAATGTATCAAAGAGGACGAAATATGCGGTATATGGTCGGTTTACTCCTTTGCGGTAATCACCCACAGAAAAGGCAGAAGTGATGAGATTTTCCGCTATATTTCGGAGAAAGTCAAGAATTCACGGTTCAGCGAAAATGACAACTGCAACATAAATTTCACTATCGGCACAGATGTGCAGTCCCTTTCAGCTGAGGTTTCCCCCGGTGCTTGTCTGCATAAGGCGGCACTTAACAGAATTCACAGCTATACCGTGACGGAAACTACCGAAAATCCGCAATATGAAAAGCTTTGCATACTCCGTGGCAGGATTATGAAAAATCCCGAATTGCCTTGGAATGTTAACGATATTGCAGCGGAACTTTACCTAAGTAAAAGCTATCTGCAAAAGATGTACAAGCACTATTTCGGCAAAAGCATAATTATGGATATGATTGATTTCCGCCTTGAAAAGGCAAAAATCCTGCTTACCTCGTCTGATATGACGGTTACGGATATTTCAAGGGAATGCGGCTATTCATCATACAATTATTTTGTACGGCAATTCAAAGCCGCCGAGGATATGTCACCTACGGAATACAGGGAAAAACAATAAGTCAAAGGCACTCTTTTTACGGAGTGCCTTTTATTATGAATATTTTACCGCTGAATGGTTTTAAATCCGTTGTAAGCCTGCCATTTTCATAGGAAAATTCGCTGTTTTCGCTGTTTCCGCCATATTGCCGCATATCCGTATCAATCAGCAGTCCAACTTCTGTGCAATCCCCGATTTTCACGGTATACTGCGATTTTTCCCAATCGGAGAAATTGAACATCGCAACAATATTTTCCCCGTTCCCCCTGCGGAGAAAGGCATAAATACAGTCCTCCTCAGAGTCGCTGTCAAGCCATTGAAAATTTCCCTTTTCATAGTCAAGGTGCAGCGGCTCACAGCTGAGATACATATGATTTACCGCTTTGATAAATCGGTTAAATGACGCATTTTCGGGATTTTTCAGCAATTCCCAATCAAGCTGTTTTTTCTCATTCCATTCCGAAAACTGCCCGATTTCGTTACCCATAAAATTCAGCTTTTTTCCCGAATGAGCGTACATATACAGATATAATGCCCTTGCCTGAGAAAATCTGTCCTCGTCATTACCTTTCATTTTCCGCAATATACTGCCTTTTCCGTGAACTACCTCGTCATGGGAAAGGGGCAGAATGAATTGCTCGTTTTCAAAATAAACCATGGAAAAGGTCAGCTTGTGGTAGTCCCTGCTGCGGTACATCACCGATGTGCCGAAAAATTCCAGCGTGTCATTCATCCAACCCATATCCCACTTGTAATCAAAGCCTAAACCGCCATTTTCAGCGGATTTCGTCACATTGGGATATGAGGTGGAATCCTCTGCCGCAATTATAGCTGTGGGGAAAAGCTCTTTCAACCCCGTGTTCATACTACGCAGAAAATTTATGCCGTTTCTATTTTCTCCCCGTCTTTCATCGCCCTGCCAGTATATGAGATTTCGCACAGCGTCAACACGTATACCGTCAAAATGATATAGGTCAAGCCAATATGCCGCCGCCGATTTCAAAAAGGACTGCACTTCACCTTTAGCGTGATTGAAATTTCGGCTGCCCCATTCGTTATATCCCACATCATCAGAGGGGTACTCATACAGGGCTGTACCGTCATAATTTGCAAGAGCATAATCGTTTACCGCAAAATGAACAGGCACAAAATCCATAATAACGCCTATGCCCTTTTGGTGGCATTTGTCCACAAGATTCATAAGCTGAACCGCTGTTCCGTAGCGTGAAGTCGGGGCAAAAAATCCCGTTCCCTGATAACCCCATGACTCATCACAGGGATGCTCGCCAAGTGGCATAATTTCAATGTAATTATAGCCGTTATCTTTCACCCAGTCAATCAGTTCATCGGCAATTTCTGCGTAATTGTACCACTCACAGCCGCCATTTTTCGGTTTTCGCCATGAGCCGAGATGAACTTCATAAATATTAAGCGGCTTATTTTGGCAATCAGTACGATTTTCAAGCCACTCATCATCGCTGAATTCATATGTCATACTGCGGATTACAGAACACACATCGGGGCGAAGCTCACAGCCGAACCCATAGGGGTCGCTGTGGTCTGTAAATTCCACGTTTTTCTTGTATATACGGTATTTGTAACGCATATTTTCCTTTGCATCGGGACAGAATAATTCATAGAATTTTCCGCCGCAAATGGGAGTCATAGGCAATTCCTGCCAATCTAAAAAATCCCCTATAAGTGACACTTTTTCCGCATTTGGTGCATATGTGCGGAAAGTCGTACCCTGTCCGCTGCAAAAAGCACCGAGGTATTTATAAGCGTCGAAACAATTTCCATCAAAAAAATCTGATATATTAATAATATTCCCCTCCTTAGTTAAATCATAATATCAATTTACGTAAGTTTTAATAAAAAGCTACCACAATTTCAAAAACTTCTATTGACTTTTGACTAATAATATACTATAATAATTATAAGGTATTAAGTACAACGACCGACCGTTATATTCAAATATTCAATACATATTTGAATGAGTAAAAAAATATTTAGAGGTGATAACATGGATTTAAGAATTACAAAAACAAGAACAGCAGTAAAAAACGCTTTTTTAGAACTGCGAGCCGAAAAGCCCGTTGAGAAAATTACTGTAAAAGAACTTTCTGCAATGGCAAACATCAACAAAGCAACATTTTACCTGCATTACAAAGATATTTACGATTTGTCGGAAACTCTTGAGCGTGAGCTTATCCGTGAATGTCTGAACAGCGTTCCCAATGCATACGACATTTTTGAACACGTCAGTGCATTTGTCCGTTCATTAAGCAATTCCGTAATTGAAAATGAACATATGATAAAAACCCTTTTCAACGGTTCAAGAAGCAGCAGCTTTGCAGACATTTTCATTGACGAACTTTATATTCTTATCGGTGAAAGATTCCCCGAATATACGCCGACTTTAGAGGATAAAATGAAGATGACTTTCCTTGTTGAGGGAACTTTCCACACATTTTTCAAGTACTCGGAACATGGAATTGACAAGGTTCTTGACCTGCTTGAAGAAGTTTCCGCAGGTACAATTGTTTCAATCAGAAAAAAGTAAAACCTTAAAATCAAACGCAGTCCGTTGGACTGCGTTTTTTTATTAATCATAATTCTGTGCTATACGATAATCAACGGATTCCGTGAATGGGTCGTATATAATATCTTCGTTTGCCTTATTTGCAATGAGATATGAATTTTTATAGAAAATCGGCACAAAGCTGTAACTGTCGATTATCAGCTTTTCCGCATTGGAATAACTGTCTACAAGGTGGTCAACGGTACTGCTTGAATGCATAGCCTCAACAACAGCATCATATCCCGCTAATTCGCCGCATACGCCGCTTTTGCCCAACTTTTCGATAATTGCACTTCCCATTGCCGTATCGCCTTTGAGAGGATAAAGTGCAATTTTGTAATCTCCCTGTGCAATTCTGCTGTTAAATTCTCTTTCGGATACATCTTCAATTCCAATGTAAAATCCGAAAACATCCTGCCATTTTCTCGTAAGTTCGTGGAGATATGAGGAATTGACAGTTTCTGCATTTACAAGAATTTTCAGCTCGCCAAGAGATGCGAAATTAGCCTCTTTTTTCGCCGCTTCATAGCACTCAATTGCCTGTGTTTCGTCATATGTGCCAAGGCTCTTATCAGATACAAGTTCACGATAGCTTCTGCCGTGAACCATAAGTGCAGGGGGAATAATTCCCCTTGCAACCTGCAAATCGCTGTCGATTTTGCCGCTTAATGATGTCTTATCAATTGAAAGTGCCAGCGCTTTACGCATATTCACATTGGAGAAAATTTCGTCCTCTGTGTTGAATATAAGTCCCAGCGTAGTGGCAGGAATTCCCTCTATAAGGTACTTTTCCTCATTATATGGGCTTTTGCTGCGTGTTGTGAAACACTCTGTTTCCCCCTCCTTGAAAACCGCCCTTATATCCTCCTCGCTGTCCTCAATGGAAAAGCTGAGGAATGAGGGCATAATGTCATAGGTGGTACTCCAGTTTGCGTCATTTCGCTTCATATAGAGGATATTGTTGTTTCCGTAGGGGTCATAGAACCATTGCCTTACAAAAAATGCTCCGTTTGACATAACCGAACGGTCGTCAAGTCCGTATCTGCCCTTGGTGGAATTGAAAAATTCCTCGTTGCAGGGATATGCCGCAGGTGATGCCATAAGCTGCAAAAATTCCGCATTAGGCACATTGAGAACGATTTTAAGCGTCTTTTCATCATCAACATGAATTTCCGCAAAATCCAGCGGTTCAAGCCCGTTCATAACCTCATATGCACCAACAATGCAAGAAAACTGCTCACGATATGGTGATTTCATACGTGGGTCAAGAACTCTGCGAAGTGCAAAGGCATAGTCATAAGCCGTAACGGGAAAATATTCGTCCTCGGTTATAACATCATCATCATTGACATCGTAAAACCAGAAATTGTCGTCCTTTAAAATGAACGTATAAACCATTCCGCTTGGGGAAACCTCGTATTTTGCCGCATTGCAGCACACTACATTTCCCGATTTATCCACACGCATAAGACCGCTGTACAGGTTTTTTATAACCGTATTTGATGCGGAATCATTGGCAAACTGCGGGTCAAGGCTCTGTGGATTTCCGTTGAGGGACAGGTCATACATATGCCCTGAACCGTCCTCTTTATCGTCATTTCCGCAGGAAGTGAGAATTGCGGAACACATAAGTAAACTCAAAAATAATGCTGTTTTTTTCACGCTACCCCCACTATCATTCAACGGCAACTGTTACAATAAATCCGCCTGCATTACAGCCTGAAACGGTGTATGGCTTTACAGTTGGAACAGGAATTTCAGTTCCGCCGTTTTCAGCTGCCGGAACATAGTACACGTTATATTTCTGACCGTCTGCGGTAATTTCAAGAGGTTCTTCGTTAGTATGTCCCTTAACCTTTTCGATATACTCCTCAAGGCAAATCTGCTGCTCATTGATATATATAGCGTGGGGAATTCCAACGTAACGATATGTGTATGTTCTTGGATTTTCGCCTGTTTCCTCCTTCTTGCCCTCGGGGTAACGGAGAATAAATCCGTATTTGCCGCAGTTCTCGCTGAACCATTCATCAGCTGTGAAATACGCATAACCTGTGCTGCTATCGCTGTCCATAAGGAACATATCAAAAGTTCTGCCTGTATGATAATCGGTATGACCGGCAGAGAATGTCTTTGATTTTCCGTTGCTGTGGCGGCGAACCTGTTCGTCATAAGTTCTGAAACCGTCCTGAACGAAAACATCGGTAGTTGTTTTATTCTGAGCCTTTGCGTAATCCTCCATAAGAGCATTGAGCTGAACGAGAACTTCCTTATCAAGCTGTGTAACGTAATCGCCTGCCTGATAATAGTCGTTTCTGTTGCCCACAATTGTGATAGGCTCGATATCGCCCTCGGGGAAGAAATACTCATAATCGTGGTTGACAAGGACTAAATCGCCCTTGTATGCTTCTTCGGAAGCGTAGGAAACTGTTGTAAAATCAGAATTTGCCGATGTAGCAGCTTCCAATGTGGGAGTAGTTGTACTCTCAGTCTTTGGAGTGGTTGTCTGCTGTTCTTTATTTGGTGCAGTTGTTGTAATCTTGGGAACTTCAGGTGCATTTGCCCTGTTGTCCTTGCCTCTGATTTTGTTTACACAGGAAGATGCAAGAACTGCAATTGTAACAATTATAAGCAGAAATACGACTAATCTGTCATATCTCACACGATATTTTTTTCGTCCTCGTCTGCTGTCGCCCTTTGCCATAATTTTATCTCCTTAATCTTTTCTTTTTTTATACCAATTTCTAAAATGTTAGCAGACAAAGATGATGACAGAAATGCTGTATGTCAAGGCGTACGACGAAAGCATACCGTCTGTATGGTGAGGAAGTCCAACGATGACATACGGCATTTATGCCATTAGATTTAGGGCATCTCTAAAAACTCGTTTGATTAAAGAAAAAACAGATAGGTGCGGCAGCTGCAAGGAAAGCTTCCGAAGGCGTGCTTTTGCACTCCAAGGGAGGTTGACGCAGCAGATGTCGTGCATAGATGTTTTTTCTCAAAAGGGGGTTTTTAGAGATGCCCTTTATCTGCTGTTGTTTTAGGGATTGGTATCATGTGGCAAATTTACCACTTTTTAATTATATCATAATTAATACCGTATGTAAAGAGATTTTTCGGGATTTTCTTGAAAAAATCCAAAGAATTTTAAAGGACATTCCGCTGTGGAATGTCCTTAAAGAGGTATTAATAAATCCTATTCCTGTACTGGCTTGGAGTGCAGTTCATATGCTGGCGGAACTGCTTCATAAAATACGACTCGTTTTCATATCCGCACTTTTCCGCCACAAGGCTTACGGAAAGCTTAGTTTCATCCAAAAGCCGACAGGCATGAGATATGCGGCTTTTTATGACATCCTGTCGGAAAGTTATGCCGAATGCCGCAAAATAAATCTGATGAAAATATGTCTTTCCAACACCAAGCCGCTTGCATAAAATATCCACCGAAAGCTGAATTGTGGGATTTTCGTAAATCTCCCCCCGTATTTCTCTCAGCTCGTTAAGTCGTGGAATATCGCTGATTTCCGCACGTATGCCGTTGTAGGCATCTTCCAATGCAATGAAAATAAGACGCATATAAAGTTCACCTAATTCGCTGCGGCGTTTTCCTGCGGATTTAAGATGAAAGGAAAAATTTTTAATTGTCGTGGCAAGAATGTATTCATCTGCCACATCAACAGGCTTATTCAATGGGAAATCAAGTCCCTCGATATACAGCTTATCAGCGGAGGAGGGGCGAAATTGCACCAAGTCATATTTCAGTTCTCTGCTGTTTGCCCCACGGAAATAACGGCTCATACCGCCCTCATAGAGCAATGCCGTCCCCTCGGGGTAAACCTTTTCCTGACCGCCCAGAGTCAGTATAACAGGACTTCTGAAAAAGTACAGGCAATGGTCTTGTATCGCCTTTCCAAGTATTTCTGCCGATTTGCTTTCGGCTGTTTTTATTCTCGTAATCTTCATTTTATCACCTTAAATGTGAAATAATTCATTTCTTATACTAATTGTACTCGCCGTATAGCATTTTGTCAATACGCATTATAACCAAAAGCTAAGCTTATTTTCCGTTACAACAAAAGCCCCCGTAAACCGAGGGCTTTTACTTTTACACTTTTTAACTTATTTAAGCTTTACAGCGTCCTTAACCTTAGCAACAATGTTATCAGCACAAAGTCCGAATTCTTTAAGGAGGTCAACGGCAGGGCCTGAATGACCGAACTCATCGTTTACACCAATCTTTACAACAGGTACAGGACAGCACTCTGTAACTGCCTCAGCTACAGCAGAACCAAGTCCGCCGATTACGCTGTGTTCCTCAGCTGTTACAATTACGCCTGTTTCCTTTGCACACTTGCAGATAAGCTCCTTATCAAGAGGCTTGATTGTGTGGATATTTACAACTCTTGCAGAAATTCCCTCAGCCTCAAGTACCTTTGCAGCCTCAACAGCTTCGTTTACAAGAAGTCCTGTCGCAACGATTGTCACATCATTACCCTCTTTGAGAACAACGCCCTTGCCAAGTTCAAACTTGTATGTTTCAGCGTCATTGATTACAGGAACTGCAAGTCTGCCGAAACGCATATATACAGGGCCCTCAAAATCAAGAGCAGCCTTTACAGCAGCCTTAGCCTCAACGTCATCGCTGGGGTTGATAATTGTCATACCCGGGATAGTTCTCATAAGAGCAATATCCTCGTT
Organism: Ruminococcus sp.; assembly: GCA_045539715.1. Lineage (GTDB taxonomy): Bacteria > Bacillota > Clostridia > Oscillospirales > Ruminococcaceae > Ruminococcus. The sequence continues at coordinate 35,252 of JAZQFV010000117.1, forward strand.
GCACTGGTGAGTTGCACCATCCTCGCCTACGGAAATACCTGCGTGAGTAGCACCGATTTTTACGTTGAGGTGGGGGTATCCGATTGAGTTTCTTACAATTTCATATGCTCTGCCAGCCGCAAACATTGCGAATGTGCTTGCAAATGGGATTTTTCCGCAAGCTGCAAGACCAGCTGCAACACCCATCATATTTGCCTCTGCAATACCGCAGTCAAAAAATCTTTCGGGACAAGCCTTCTTGAATACGCCTGTCTTTGTAGCTGCCGCAAGGTCAGCGTCAAGAACGATTAAATCCTTGTATTCCCCTGCAAGATCTCTGAGAGCCTCGCCATAGCTTTCTCTTGTAGCCTTTTTGATTACATCTGCCATCCTATTAGTCCTCCAATTCCTTTAACTGTGCGTTAAGCTCTGCCATTGCTGTATCGTACTGCTCCTTATTGGGGGCTGTTCCGTGCCAGCTTACCTGATTTTCCATAAAGGAAACGCCCTTGCCCTTGGTGGACTTCTGAATAATAGCAACAGGCTTGCCTGTAACTGTTTCAGCCTCAGCAAAAGCCGCATCAATGCTGTCGAAATCGTGAGCGTCCATTGTAATTACGTGCCAGCCGAATGCTGCGAATTTATCTGTAATTGGCTCAGGTGAGCAAACCTCTGTGATAGGTCCGTCAATCTGGAGTCCGTTGTTATCAACGATAGCAACGAGGTTGTCAAGCTTATAGTGAGCCGCAAACATAGCAGCCTCCCAAACCTGACCTTCTTCGATTTCGCCGTCACCTAAAATTGAATATACCTTGTATGACTTGCCGTCAAGCTTTCCTGCAAGAGCCATACCTGCCGCAGCAGAAATGCCCTGTCCGAGAGAGCCGCTTGACATATCAACGCCAGGGATATGAATACATGGGTGTCCCTGTAAGAGTGCACCGATGTGGCGGAGAGATTTGAGTTCATCCTCTGCAAAATAGCCCTTCTGTGCAAGAACGGAGTAAAGTGCAGGTGCAGTATGTCCCTTTGAAAGAACAAGTCTGTCTCTGTCGGGATTTTCTGCATCAGCAGGGTTTACATTCATCTTGTTGAAGTAGAGATATGTGAGGGTATCGCTGATTGAAAGAGAACCGCCGGGATGTCCCGATTTTGCGTTAAAAGTTCCCTCAATAACGCCCATTCTCACCTTGCAGGCTGTTTTCTGCAAATTCTTTTTGATTGTAACGTCCATAAATAACCTCCGTTAAAAATTATATCATTGAGATATTATTCCTTTATGATTATATCATTATTTTCGCTTTATGTCAACTCACAATTTGCCTTTCTTGTATGCAGAAATTGCTTTAGGGGTTCTCTAAAAACCGGAACACGAGCAGAATTCCGTATATGACATATATCATTTTCAAGGCGACAAACCGCAGTAATACTTGATGTATTGCAAGGTTTGACAACGCAGTAAATGATATTTGTCATAGGAAGTCTGCCGTGAGGGAGGTTTTTAGAGGTTCCCTTTATTCAATTTTGCTGATTATGTAGTTTATGAGTTCCGCAACTGCCCCTTGGTCATTGGTGTTTTCGAGGATAATATCAGCCGCCTGCTTGACATCTTCCTCTGCATTGGCAGGGCAAGCTCCTATATCCGCCGCTTTCAGCATTTCAATGTCGTTATTGAAATCGCCTATAGCCACAAATGTCATATCCTCCATACCCTCCAAACGGCGGTATTCCGTCAATGCCGAGCCTTTACTGCTGCCCTTTGGCAGCATTTCAAGGAAAATATCGGAGGATTTCACGAAATCCGCTTCCTTGTCATAGCCGAGATGACGGACGAGAATTTCAAGATTTGGAATATCCTCGGGAGCAATTGTAAACAGCACCTTGAACCAGCCGTTGTCGGGGATTTTGTCTATATCCTCAAAATTCGGCGTAATACCGCAGATTTTCGTGTGATATTGCATATAGTCCGTGTTGCTGAAAACGTATGTACCGTCAGTTGTCAGCACTTCTCCGCCAACTTCGGGCATAAGTCGGAGCAGTTCCGCTGCAATATTTCTTGCGGAACAGGGAAGAAATCGGCTGTAAACCATTTTTTCGTTCACATAGTCGTAAATTCCGCCGCCATTGTACATCACAACAGGCATTGGCAGGTCAAGCATATTGCGGTACTGCTCAAAAGATTGGAGCGTACGTCCCGTAGCAACGGTGAATTTTCCGCCCAATTGGGTGAATTTTTCAATTGCCACCCTGTCGGTGTCGCTTATTTCTTTTTTGGAATTGAGGAGCGTTCCGTCCATATCGCTTAAAATTATAACTTTTCTGATGTCCAAAACTAACCTCCTACTGCTTTTCAAGCTTATTCAGAATAGCTGTGAAATAGTCGGGCAAATCGCTTGAAAATTCCATATATTCCTCGGTTGTGGGGTGAATAAAGCCGATTTTACGTGCGTGGAGGCATTGCCCCTCAATGCCCTTATAGGCTTTTCCGTAAACATCATCGCCAAGCACCGCATTGCCGATATACGCCATATGAACACGAATCTGATGTGTCCGCCCTGTTTCAAGGCGGCATTTTATATGAGCATATCCGCCAAACTGTCGTATAAGCGAATAATGAGTAACGGCATTTCTGGAATTTTCCGCAGTAACACACATTTTTTTGCGGTCTGTCTTATGTCTGCCAATGGGAGCGTCAACTGTTCCCGACTCCTGTTTAAGGCTGCCGCTTACGATTGCCTCGTATTCACGGGTGAAGCTGTGTGCCTTAATCTGCTCCGCAAGGTGCAGATGAGCCTTGTCATTTTTGGCAACAATGAGAAGTCCGCTTGTATTTTTATCAATGCGGTGGACAATTCCGGGGCGGATTACTCCGTTAATTCCCGAAAGACTATCGCCGCAGTGATACAGCAGAGCATTTACAAGAGTTCCGTGATAATTTCCGTGGGCGGGGTGAACAACCATACCTTTCGGCTTGTTGACTACCAGCAAATCCTCGTCCTCGTAAACAATATCCAAGGGAATATTTTCGGGAACTGCATCCATTGGCTCTGCATCGGGAATTTCCACTTCAATAGTTTCAGTTCCCTTGATTTTATAATTCTTGCTGACCGCTTTTCCGTCAGCAGTTACGGCATTTTTGCCGATTAACCCCTGAACCGCAGAACGTGTAAGCATTTCCGCATTATCCGAAATAAACTTGTCAATACGCTTTCCGCAGTCCTCAGCGGTACACAGGAGGGTGAGCAGCTCACTCATTTTCCTTTACCTCCGCAGGGGATTTTTCAGCCTTTTTCTTCTTGAAATCCCTTACAATTTCAACAAGCAGATAGCCAATCATCATAAATTCCGCAACTGTAACGCATATGTCAGCCACATTGAAAATTGCAAATTCAAAAAGACGGATATCGAACATATCCACGACATAGCCAAGTCTTATGCGGTCAATGAGATTTCCGATGCCGCCTGCCACGAATAATGCGGCAATAGTGGCGAAAAATCGGGATTTCTTCACAAAATGGAACATGGCAATAAATGCACCGATTACAAGAACCGAGGTAATTCCCACAAGAAACCACCTCTGCCCCGACATACTGCCGAAAATCGCACCTCTGTTTTCAAGATAGGTGAGGTCCATAATTTCAAAATCCCCGATACGGAGAAAATCCATATTTCCCACGGGTTTGAGATTTTCCACCGCCCAGAATTTTACAAGCTGGTCAGCTCCGATTAAAAGGATAATCGCCGCAATAAGCAGAATAATCATCTTTTTTCCTTTCATAAATATTGCCTGCTGCATTTACACAGCAGGCAATATAGTGCTAATTATAATTCAATAGCAACAGCACATCTCTTGCAGAGTGTGGGGTGATTGCAGTCTGTGCCTACTGTTGTGGAGTAGCACCAGCATCTCTCACACTTCTCGCCCTCTGCTGTTTCAACAACAAATGCTGTTTCGCCCTCAGCCTTTTCAACAACTACATCTGACACGATAAGTGCCTCTGTAAGCTGCTGTGCAAGCTCAGCGTAACGGTCATAATCCTCGTCAGCCTTAATAATAATCTTAGCTTCAAGAGATTTACCGATTGTCTTTGCATTACGAGCTTCTTCAAGAGCCTTATTTGCAGCCTCACGAGTATTGTAGATGAAGTTCCACTTTTCAACGAATTCATCGCTGTACTCAATGCCTGACTTTTCGGGCATATCGTTGAGGAATACGCTCTGTGTATCGTCCTCTGAGCCGTGGGGCATAAACTGCCAGATTTCCTCGGCTGTGTATGTGATGATAGGAGCCATAAGTCTTGTAAGAGCACTTAAAATGCGATACATAACTGTCTGTGCTGCACGGCGGATTTCAGCATTTTCCTTTTCGCAGTAAAGTCTGTCCTTGATAATGTCAAGGTAGAAGTTTGACATATCAACAACACAGAAGTTGTGGATTGCGTGGAATGCAATGTGGAAATCGTACTTCTCATAGCCGTCCTTTACGGTATCAATGAGAGCGTCAAGCTTCATCATTGCCCACTTGTCAAGCTCTGTAAGCTTGTCATAGGAAACGCAGTCGGTATCAGGCTTGAAGCCCTCGCCGTTGCCGAGGTTTCCGAGAATATATCTTGCAGTATTTCTGATTTTCTTATATGTGTCGGAAAGCTGTTTGAGGATTTCCTTGGAAATTCTTACATCAGAGTGATAATCGGAAGAAGCTGCCCAAAGACGAAGAATATCTGCGCCGTAAACGTCAGTTACTTCATTTGGAGCAACACCGTTGCCGAGGGACTTATGCATTGCCTTACCTTCACCGTCAACTACCCAACCGTGAGTACAAACTGCCTTATATGGTGATTTACCAACTGTTGCAGCAGATGTAAGAAGTGAAGACTGGAACCAACCTCTGTACTGGTCAGCACCTTCAAGATAAAGGTCAACAGGTGTTT